>JBBQSO010000020.1:0-68665 GCA_038213805.1 Planctomycetota bacterium
ACCTGCTCGCGCGCCTCTCCGACCTCTACGCGCACGCCACCGTGACCGTCCTCGGCCTCACCCCGCTGCAGTGGGTGCTGGTGGTGGGCTGCGCCACTGCGGTGTGGGGCGCGGTCGCCGGTCTGGTGCAGACCGACATCAAGAAGGCGCTCGCCTACTCGACGGTCAGCCAGCTCGGCTTCATGTTCATGGCGGCCGGCGTCGGCGCCTTCGACGTGGCGCTGTTCCACGTCTTCACCCACGCCTTCTTCAAGGCTACGCTGTTCCTCGCCGCCGGCTCGGTCATCCACGGCCTGCACCATGAGCAGGACATGCGCAAAATGGGTGGCTTGGCCAAGCTCATGCCGATCACCTATACCTGGTTCTTCTGCGGCTGGTTCGCAATCATCGGCCTGCCCGGGGGCTCGGGCTTCTGGTCGAAGGACCTGATCCTCGAGCGCCTCTTCGCCGGCGCCAACTTCGCCCCGGTGATCGGCGCGATCGCCGCGGCCACCGCCTTCCTGACCGCGGTCTACATGACGCGCGTGATGTACCTGACCTTCTGGAGCCCGAGCCGCCTGAGCGACGAGGCCAAGGCCCACGTCCACGAATCGCCCGCGACCATGCTGGTGCCGATCACCATCCTCGGCTTCGGCAGCCTGGTGGTCGGCGTGCTGTGGGCGCCGCTCGGCTTCGGCGTGCACTTCTTCGGCAACTACCTCGCGCCGGTGGTCGGCGGTGCGCAGCAGGTGGTCGCCGCGGCGGCGCAGGCAGCGGGCGGTGCCGCCCACGAGCACGTCGCGGCCGAGGGGGCCGTCCACGCCTTCGAGATGCCCTGGGCGACGGTCATCGGCACCGTCGCCGCGTTCCTCGGCCTGGTGGTCGCCGCGCTGTACTGGCGCAAGGGCCCGACCGGCGCGTTGACCGGTGACCTGACCGGCTTCGCCGCGCGCTGGACCTGGGGCTTCGACCGCTTCTACGACGCGGTGGTGGTGGCGCCGGTCAAGATCCTGGCCTTCGTCATCGCCTGGATCGTCGAGGCCATCGTCGGCGGCATCGTCGGCCTGGTCGCGCCGCTCGCGCGCTTCATGAGCGAGGGCTACACCAGCATCCAGCGGCCGCGACTGCGCAGCTCGCTGGCCCTGAGCGTCGCCGGCGCCACCGTGCTGGTCGCCGTCCTGCTGCTGCAGGGTCCACTGGCGATCGGCGTGGCGGTGGCCGGCGTCGCCGTGGCCACCCTCTACCTGTTCCTGGAATTCTTCTTCTGAGGCCGCCTGGCCACGCCAAGGAATCGTGATGCTCTACGCTCTGCTCGCCGCACCGCTGCTCGCCGCCCTGCTCACCGTCTTCGCCTCCGGCAAAGACAGCGAGTCGAGCTTCCGCATCGGCTTCGTGCTGTCCCTGGCGATCGCCGTGTTCGGCTCGGCCCTGGTGCTGTGCAACGCCGGACAGCCGGTGTCGGTGCCGTGGTTCACCATGTGGGGAACCAGCGCGACCGTGCACTTCAGTCTTGGCGCGAACGGCCTCAGCGCCTGGCTGATCCAGCTCGTCACCTGGTTGACGCCGGTGGCGCTGCTCGGCAGCCGCGGTCTGGTCGGCGGGCGCATGCGCGAATTCGCAGTCGCCATCCTGGCCATGGAAGGGTTGATGATCGGCTCGCTGCTGGCCCGCGACCTGGTGGTCTTCTACGTGTTCTACGAGGCCATGCTGGTGCCGATGGTGGTGCTGATCTGCGTTTACGGCGGTGCCGAGCGCCGTTCCGCGGCGCTGTGGTTCTTCCTCTATACCATGCTCGGCTCGGTGTTCATGCTGGTCGGCATCTGGTGGCTGGCCGACAAGACCGGCAAGACCGACATCGCCGACGTCATCGCGGCGCTGCCCGCGCTGCGCCAGGACGGCACCCTCGGCCCCTACGCCGACAAGCTGCTGTTCCTCGCCTTCGTGCTCGCCTTCGCGGTCAAGGTGCCGCTGGTACCGCTGCACAGCTGGCAGGCGCGCACCTACGCCGAGACCCCCGCGGGCGGCGCGGTGATGCTCGCCGGCGCCATGGCCAAGATCGGCATTTACGGCTTCCTGGTCTTCGTCCTGCCGATGTTCCCGGCGCAGTGCGCGCAGTATGCGATGGTGTTCATCGTGCTCGGCCTGATTGGCGTGGTCGGCGGCGCGCTCGCGGCGCTCGCCCAGGACGACATCAAGCGTATGCTCGCCTATTCGTCGCTGAGCCACCTCGGCCTGGTCATGGTCGGCATCTTCAGCTTCCACCAGGCCGCGCTCGCCGGCGTGCCGGTGCAGATGATCGCGCATGGCCTGTCGGTGGCCGCGCTGTTCCTGCTGGTCGGCTACCTCGAGGGGCGCACCGCCAACCGCGGTATCGACGACTTCGGCGGCCTCGCCGGGCGCACGCCGCTGCTCGCGGTGCTGTTCGTGGTCGCGGCGCTGGCCTCGGCCGCGCTGCCGGGCACGGGCAACTTCGTCGGCGAGTTCCTGCTGCTGTTCGGCACCTATGCCGGCGCGGGTGCCACTGTCGCGGTGGTCGCCGGCCTGGCGGTGATCCTGGGCGTGGTTTATCTGCTGCGCGTCATCCAGCGCTGGTTCTATGGTCAGCGCCACCCCAGCCTCGACCGCCTCGCCGACCTCGGCGCGGGCGAGGCCCTGGCGGTGATCCCGCTGCTGCTCGCCAGCTTCGCCCTCGGCTTCTACCCCAAGCCGATCACCGCCCAGACCGGGCCGGTGCTTGAGGAGCTGGTGAAGTCCGCGCGCGCCGCCAACGACACCCTGCACGGACTCAAGCTCGCCGACGCGCCCAGGGCCCCTGCGCCCGCGGCCGCGGCCCCCGCCGGCACGCCGGCCGTCGCCGCCCCCGCCCCCTGATGCCCAGCCCCTGGTGACCCCCATGCCTCCTGCCGATCTCTTCCCGCTGCTCGCGCCCCTCAGTCTGGTCATCGCCGGGGCGCTGGTGGTGCTGGGCTTCGAGCCCTTCTTGCAGCGCAGCGCCAAGCACGCCCTGCTGCCGTGGCTGGCGGCCCTGTTCCTGGTCGGCGCCGGCCTGGTCCAGGTGTACGCCCCGACCGGGCACCTGCATGGCCTGCTCGCCATGGACAACGCGCGCGCCTGGTTGTGCGCGTCGATCATCGGCGCCACGCTGTGCGCCATCGCCGGCCTGCAGCAGACCCTCAGCCGCGACGACTACCCGGGCGGCGAGGCCTACGCCTTGACGCTGTTCGGCGCCGCGGGCGCGTTGCTCATGGTCATGGCCAACGACACCCTGGCGCTGTTCCTGGGCATCGAGCTGGCCTCGCTGTCGGTCTACGCGCTGGTCGGCCTGCGCCGCAACCGCGCCGAGTCCAACGAGGGCCTTTTCAAGTACTTCGTGATGGGTGCGGTGTTCTCGGCGATCTACCTCTACGGCGCGGCGCTGACCTACGGTGCGACCGGCGGCACCGGCTTCGGTCGCGCGGTGATCGGCCAGCACGACCAGCTCTTCCTGTTCGGCCAGGTGCTGATGATGATCGGCCTGCTCTTCAAGGTCGGTGCGGTGCCCTTCCACTTCTGGACGGCCGACGCCTACACCGGCGCGCCCATCGCCGTCACCGGCTTCATGGGTGCGGTCATCAAGGTCGGCGGCTTCGCCGCGATCGGCGCGCTGTGGCTGGCGATGGCGGCGGTCAAGAGCGGCTTCAAGGTCGAGGCGCCGCTCAACCTCGGTGACGCGGTGACCCTGACCGAGGCCGGCAAGAGCGCGCTCGCCACCTTCAACCTGGTGTTCCTGGTGCTCGGTCTGCTCAGCCTGGTACTGGGCAACTTCAGCGCTCTCAAGCAGACCAGCGCGCGGCGCATCGTCGCCTTCAGCGCCGTCGCGCAGTCGGGCTATATGCTGCTCGCCCTTGCGCTGCCGACGGTCGGCGACCAGCTCGGCCTCGGCCCGCTGTGGTTCTTCCTGGTCGCCTACGCCATCGGCACCGCCGGCAGCCTGACCGCCTTCGCAGCCATCGCCGGCCCGGACGACGCCGGTGACTCGCTCGCCGGCCTCGCCGGCCAGGGCCGCGTGCAGCCGTTCTACGGCTTCATGCTGACGATCTTCCTGATCAGCATCGCCGGCGTGCCGGCGACCGCCGGCTTCGTCGGCAAGTTCCTGGTCTTCGCCGACCTGGTGGCCAAGGACAAGGTCATGATCGCGGTCTTCGCCATGCTCATGGCGGTGGTCGGCGCGGCCTACTACATCCGCATGGTGGTGACGCTGTGGTCAGCGCCCGTGAAGGAGCCGGTGCGGACCGGCAGCACCGCACTGACCACCTGGTCGCTGGCCGCCGCGGCGATCGCCGTGGTGGCGCTGATCGGCTGGCCGGGCGCGCTGGTCAAGCCGCGCCAGATGGCGGCCGTGGCGCACCCCGCCGCCCCCGTCGCGGTCGCGGCCGATGCCGCGGCCCAGCCGGCGGTACCCGTCGACCACGTCGCCGCCGCGCCCTGAGCGCCGCATGACCGCGCACCTGCGCGACATCCGCGTGCGCTACGCCGAGACCGATCAGATGGGCGTGGCGCACCACGCCGCCTACGTGGTGTGGTTCGAGGAGTGCCGCATCGAGCTGATGCGCGCGCGCGGCGCCGACTACCGCGAGCAGGAGCGTCAGGGCGTGCGCATGCCGGTGATCGAACTGACGGTGCGCTACCGCCGCCCGCTGCGCTTCGACGATGTCGCGAGCTGCGCCACCACGGTCGCGGTCAAGGGGCCCAGCCGCCTCGCCTTCCGCACCGTGGTCAGCCTGGGCGCGACGGTGTGCGCCGAGGCCGAGGTCACCGTCGCCGCCACCGGGGCGGATGGCCGGCCGGTGCGCGTCCCGGAGGACGTTCTGCGCAGGATCGCGGATGATGCGCTGTCAGGGCCGTCGGGTCCGGAGGTCCGGAAGTCTGGAAGTCCGGAAGTCTCGTAGGAGTGGGTCGATGCCGGTGGCGCGTGCGCGCCAAAGCGCGCGTCCCGTTCCGCGTCGCTGATGCGTCCCGTTCCTCGTCGCTGAGGAGTCGGGATTCCCGAGCGGTCACTGGGCCAGGAGACTTCAGGACTACCGGACCCCCAGACTTCCGGACCGCCCGCCAGCGATGGCGGGCACGATGTCGACGAGTTCGCCGTCCTTGAGCGCGGTGGCTTGGCCGTCGAGGAAGCGGATGTCCTCCTCGCCGACGAACACGTTGACGAAGCGCTTCAGCTTGCCGGCGTCGTCGCACAGGCGCGCCATGATGCCGGGATGGGCGGCCTCGAGCGCGGCCAGGGCCTGGTCGACCGTCGCCGCGGGGACCTCGATGGTCTCCTTGCCGGCGGTGAGGTTACGCAGGACGCTGGGGATGCGGACGGTGACGGCCATGACGGGCTCCTGTGAGGCGCGGGGGGGCATGGTGCCGGGGGCGGCCCTTCGGGCAAGCCCGGGCCGGGGTCCACTCGGCAGGCTTCTCGCCCGCCTGGAAGCCGCTAGGCTGCGGCCATGAACGCCGATGCCGAACTGGTGATGGGCAGCATGTTCGCCGTGGTCGGCGGCCTGCTGCTGTTCGCCCTGGTGCCGCTGCTCGGGGTGGCGGTGGTGCGCTGGCTGCGCCTGCCGCAGGACCCGCCCGACGCCCTGCGCCTGGATCCCCCGCCCCCGGGCGTGCGCCCGCCCGGGGCGCCAGAGGCGGCGCGCGCCATCGCCGCCGGTCAGGCACGCCTGGCCGCGCTCTACCACCGCACCTACGCCATCCTGCGCCTCGCCCAGTCGTGCGGCGACGCGCTGGCCGGCGTCGAGCTGCAGCTGGCCGCGGTGCCGCCCCCGGCCACTGCCGCGGCGGTGGACCGTCTGCGCGCCGCCGCGGTGACCGCGAGCGCGGCCAGTGCGGCCGCGCAGGAGGTGCTGCGGCCCATCGACCTGGCGCTGCGCCCGGATGGCATCCCGCGCCAGCCCGGTACGGTCGCAGTGGCGGTGCCCGCGTCAGCGGCGACAGCTCCCGCCCTGGCTGAGGACGCCCTCGCCGCCGCCGCGCGCAGCCTCGCCGATCATGAGGTCGCAGCGCAAGGGGCCTATGCCGCCGCCGAGGCGGCACTGGTCGAGCTGCCCGACCTGCACGGCCGTCGTCGCCTGTATCTCTTGCTCGGGGTGGCGCTGTTCATGGCGCTGTGGTTCGTGGCGATGTCCATCCTGATGCGGCGCTGAAGCGGCCATGGCGCTCGCGCTCGAGGATGCCCTGCGCCTGCAGCCCGCCTCCGCCACGCGCTTCCTGCGCGCCGCTCTCGGCCTCGCCGCGCCCTCGCCGGCGGAGCTCGCCGAGGCCGGCGTGCCGCATTACGAGGCCACGCTCTTCTGCCGCCGCCTGACCGGTGCCGGCGAACTCGTCGGCGATGGTTGGAGCGTGGCGGCGCGCACTGGCTACGCCGCGCTGCTCGCCCGCCAGGGCGCGGACGCCCGTCCGCAGCAGCGCCTGGCGCGCCTCAGCGACGAGGAACGCCCACGCGAGAAGGCGCTGCGCTCCGGCTTCGCCGCGCTCGGCGATGGCGAGTTGCTGGCGCTGCTGCTGCGCACCGGTTCCGGCGACGAGGGCGTGCTCGAATTCGCCGACCGCCTGCTCATCGACCATGACGGTCTGGTCGGCCTGTCGCGCCTCGATCTTGCTGCGCTCATGGAGGAGGGTGGCCTTGGTCCAGCGCGCGCTACTGAGCTGGCCGCCGCATTCGAACTCGCCGCGCGCCTGGCGCGCTCCGCCCGGCGCCGCGACCGCCCACGCCTGCGCACGCCCGAGGAGGTCGTGCAGTACCTGCAGGGCGAACTCGTGCGCCTCGCCCACGAGGAGTTCTGGTGTCTCGCGCTCGACGCCCGTGGTGGTCTGATCGGCGAGCCGCGCGTGGTCAGCAAGGGCGACGTCGACGGCACCGAGGCCGGCCCGCGCGCGTTCTTCCGCCTCGCTCTCGCCGCCGGCGCGAGCAGCTGCCTGGCGGTGCACAACCATCCCAGCGGCGACCCCGAACCCTCGGCCGCCGACCGCGCCATCACCCGGCGTCTGGCGGAATGCGGGCGGCTGCTCGACCTGCCGCTCAATGATCACCTGATCTGCGGCGATGGCGGACGCTTCGTGAGCCTGCGGCGGCAGTGCCCAGAGTGCTTTCGCTGAAAGAGCAGTGCGCCTGCACTGCTGCAGCGACGCGACACTTGGAACATTCCTCCGCGCCAGGGTCGCTGCTCAGCCTGCGCCCAGAGGCGACCGTGGGCGTGTCGGCGAGTCCCGTTGCCGAGCTTCCAGGAAAGCCCCGGAGGACCTTGCCGTCCCCTCGACGACCGTGCTCACGTCCGCCCCATCCCTGCGCGCGCTCTCCAGCCCGCGCGGGATCTCAGGCCTTGGCGCGTTTGTAGAATGGCAGGGAGCAGACTTGCGCGGCGCAGCGCGTGCCGCGCACGTCGATTTCCAGAGCGGTGCCGATCGCCGCCAGGGCGGTGGGCACGTAGCCCATGCCGATCGCCACCCCCAGGGTCGGCGACAGCGTACCGCTGGTGACGACGCCGACCGCAGCGCCGCCGGACAGCACTGCATAGCCATGCCTGGGCACGCGCTTCTCGGCCATGGTCAGGCCGACCAGCCGCCGGGACGGCCCGCGCGCGAGCTGCTCGAGCACCACGCGGTCGCCGATGAAACCGCCCTGCTTGTCGACGGCGAAGGCCAATCCGGCCTCGACCGGGGTCACGCTGCGGTCGAGCTCGTTACCATAGAGCGGCATGCCGGCCTCCAGGCGCAGGGTGTCGCGGCAGCCCAGGCCGCAGGGCTCGGCGCCGGCTGCCACCAGCGCCAGCCAAAAAGCTTCGGCGCGGTCATTGGCCAGGAAGCATTCGAAGCCGTCCTCACCGGTGTACCCGGTGCGGCTGAGGCGCACCGGCGTCCCCTGCCAGACGGCATCCAGGAAGCTGTAATAACGCTCGGACCGGCCGTCGAGACCCATGCCGGCCAGCAGCGCTGCGGCCTGCGGTCCTTGCACCGCGATCATCGCCTCGGCGGCGGACAGGTCGGCGATGGCCACCCCGGGCTCGGCCTGCCACAGGGCGAGGATGGCGTCCTTGTTGCTCGCATTGACCACCACGTGGAAGGACTCGGGGCCCTCACGGCTGACCAGGACGTCGTCCACCACCGTGCCGTCCTCGGCCAGGACCAGGCCGTAGCGTACCCCACCCGGGGCGAGGTCGGACAGCCGGCGGCAGACCCGGTGGCTGAGGTAGGCGAGGGCCTTGGCGCCGCTGACGCGCAGGCGGCCCATGTGCCCCAGATCGAAGACGCCGACCCGGCTGCGCACCACCTGGTGCTCGGCGGTGATGCCCTGGAATTGGACGGGCATGTCCCAGCCGTGGAAGTCGACGAACTTGCCGCCGCGGGCCTGCTGGCAGGCCCAGAGTCCGGTGCGATGTGCCATCTCTTGTTTCTCCAACGGTTTCCCGTCATACTGATGGGACGAGCCCGGCAACAATCAGGTTGCGGACCCACGCGATGTACGTTCACTCGTTGGCACAGCAAGCTTTAGCGTCTGGCGGAGGTGGCATGCGATTCCTGAATGCGGGTACTCACCAGCGGCCCATGGCCCTGGTCCTGGCGGCCACCCTCGCCGCACTGGCGGGCGTCGCCCGTGGTGCCGAGGGAGACCCACCCGCGCCCGCGCCGCAGGTCGCCCCAGCCACGCGCCCGGATCCGGTCATCGGCCCGACGGTGCTCATCCCGGCCCCTCCCGGCGCGACCGACGAGGTCCTGCGTGCCAACGTGCTGATCGCCGCCGGCCATCCTGCGGAGGCCCGCGCCCTGCTCGAGCTGCGTGTCCAGGAGCACCCCGAGGACATCCCCGCCCGGCAGATCCTGCTCTCGGCGCGCGTCGCCGAGATGGAACAGCAGATCCGCGAGCTGCTCGCCGAGGAGTCGAAGAACCCAGACCCGGCCCTGGACGTCGACTACCAGGACGCCCGCGCGCGCAGCGACAAGGCGGTGATCAAGCGCATGGAGATCGCCGAGTACTACGCCGCGGAGCGGCGTTACCCGGACGCGGTGGTCACGCTCAACGCCATCCTGCGCGACTACCCGCATGAACCGGCGGTGCTCAAGCTCAAATTCCGCCTGCTCAAGACCATGATCCAGATCGAGCGCGCCGAGCTGATCAAGGACAAGCGCACCCGCCACGACGACGCCATCAACGACGTCATCGACGACCAGCGCATGCCGGGCGAACTGCCCAAGGCCAAGCGCCAGGTCTTCGTCTTCGACGAGGACATCGCCACCATCGAACGCGAAGCGCTGCGCAAGAAGCTGCAGACGCGCCTCGACCTCATCTTCGACGGCACCGGCGGCACCAAGCCGGCGACGGTGCGCGAGGTGTTGCAGCCGCTGTTCGCGGTCGCCGGCGTCAACTACGTCATCCTCGACTCCGCGCTCGGCACCGAGACCCTGACCATCCACCTCGTCAACGAGAGCGTCGAGACGGCGCTCGCGACCATCTCCAAGCTGGTCAACATCCGCTACAACTACGCGGCGGGCACGGTGTTCATCTCGAACGCGACCAGCGACGTGCTGGTCACGCGCATCATCCGCGTGCAGTCCGGCCTGACCGACGTGGTCACTGATCCCAAGCTCGAGGACATGGCCGCGGGCGGGGGCGGCGGGGGTGGAGGCGGGGGCGGCGGTGCGGGCGGCTACGGCCCACAGGGCCAGGGCGGCGGCGCGGCGAACCTCTTCGCTCAGCAGCAACAGCAACAGCAGCAGCAGGGCCAGGGCGGCGGCTCACCGCAGACGTCCGACCTCGAACGCTTCCTCGACAAGGTTCCAGACCTGGTGGTGGGCTGGCCGGCGGACGGCAAGATCTACCTCGACCGCAAATCCAATACCATCTATGTGCGCGCCACGCCCTCGGCGATCGATGAGGTCGAGCGCCTGCTCTACGCGCTCGACTACAACAACGTGCAGGTGCTGATCGAAGCACGCTTCATCGAAGTCAGCGACGACGCGCAGAAGGAGTTGGGCATCGACTGGGCCGGCGGCGCTTCGAACACCGCCGGAACCGGCATCATCAGCGCGCCAACGACGGCGTTCAATCAGCCCAATCCGCTCACCGACGCCGGTGCGGTGATCAATAACGGCGCCGCCGCCGCGGGCGCGGGCGGCGGCTTCCTCGCCCAGGTTTTGGTCGCACCCAGCGACTATTTCAAGTTCAAGGCGACCTTGGCCGCGCTGCAGAGCAAGGGCAAGACCGACACCCTGTCCGAGCCCAAGATCCTGACCCTGAACAACGCGGTTGGCATCATCGAGGTGCGCCAGGACATCTCGTACATCTCCGGATACGAGAACGTCGGTTATAACCAGAATGTCGTGCAGAACGGCAACAACAACATCCCGAACAACAACAACATCATCCAGAACAGCGGTCAGCTGGTGCCGCAGTTCACCAAAGACTTTGAGGGCATCCACCTGCAGTTCCGCCCGTCGGTGGCGCGCAACAGCGACATCGTCACGCTGAGCATCTCGCCGACCGTGCGTGAGCTGACCCAGGCGCCGCAGGCGATCGCCTTCAACAACGCCTCCGGTGCCGGCGGCGTGGTCCAGAACCAGGTCGAGCGCCCGCCGCAGTTCGACACCCGTCGCCTGGTCACCGCGCTGCACATCCGCAACGGCGGCACGGTGGTGCTGGGCGGCCTGGCGCGCGAGAAAGACTCCTCGACCGTGCGTGGCGTCCCGGGCCTGTCCGACATCCCGGTGCTGGGCCGGCTGTTCCGCCACGAGAGCAAGGCGACCACGCGTCGCAACCTGATGATCTTCGTCACCGCGCACATCGTGAACCCCCAGGGCCAGAAGGAGGGGGAGGAGATCCAGCGCCTTCGCGACACCGCGCGCGTGCTGCTGCCGAGCCAGCTCGAAAAGGCCGAGAAGAACAGCGCCGCGGAGGCGGCCAAACCCGATCCCGAGGCCGAGAAGCCGGTCGACGCGGGCCCCGTCTGGCGCAGGGATCGCCGGCGCTGATGGCGCGCACGGTCATCGGTCTGGACGTCGGCAACCACACGGTGCGCGCCGTCGCGCTGCGCCGCGAGGGCGGGCGCCACACGGTGGTCGCGACCGCCGAGGTGGCGCGCCGCGACGAAGCGCTGCAGCCGCGCCCGATGGCGGTGGTGCTGGGCGAACTCGACAGCCTGCTGCCGCTTGGCCGGAGCGCCCCGGTGGTCGCCGCCAGCGACATCCCGGCGCTGGTGCGTTACATCTCGACCGTGCCGCTGCCGCCGGATCGCCTGCAGCGCCTGCTGCGTCTCGAGCTGCAGCAGCACATGGACGGCGCCGAACTGGCCGCGGACACCTATGCGCTGCCGGTGCCCGGCGACGAGATCATCCACTGCTGCGTGCTCGCCCAGCCGCTGCAAGTGCACGCCGCGCTCGCCGAGATGAAGAGTGCGGGCATCACGCCGC
The DNA here is from genome assembly GCA_038213805.1 of Planctomycetota bacterium. GTDB lineage: Bacteria > Planctomycetota > UBA11346 > UBA11346 > UBA11346 > BOG-1363. The sequence goes on from JBBQSO010000020.1 coordinate 11,413, forward strand.
GCCAGGTGCACTTCGGCACCCTCGCCCTGTTCAACGCCACCCTGCCCAACCCACCGGTCGAGGGCGACGGTCTGGCACTGATCGTCGACATCGGCGCGACCTCCACCGGCGTGGTGCTGTGCGGAGAGCGCCGCCTGCTCGCCTGCCGGCAGCTCGCCTTCGGCGGTGACGCCTTCACCGAGGCCCTGGCCACGGCCCAGGGCCTGCCGACGACCTCGGCGGAGGCGCTCAAGCTCGGCCATCAGGCGGCGCCGCGGATGGCCACCACCAGCCTGCTCGAAGAGGTCCACGTCGAGGACGACATGGTCGTCCTCGACGAGTCCGACAGCTTGTTCGCCGATGTGCCCGCACCCGCACCGGTTGTGCCGGGCACTGTCGCGCCTGTGGCCGCAGCCCCGGCCGCATTCAGCGGCGCACTGCTCTTCGAGGATGAGGATCAGTTGGCGTCCGCGCCCATACCGGTGGGCGCCGGCCGCTTTGATGAGCACGTCATCGCGCTCGCCGAGGACCTGCCCGGGTTGTCCGCACCGGAATCCTCTGACCCCATCGCGCCGCCACTGGAGGCGTCGACGCCACGCCCGCCCACGTTGGCGCAACCGCTCGCGGCGGGCGCCCTGCCGGCCGTGCTCGCGCCGGGCCGGGCGACCATCGCCGATGGGTACCGCGCCCTGGGGCCGGAGATGACGCGCGCCGCGGAATCGCTCTATACCCAGCTCGCCAGCTCGGTGGCGTGGTTCAAGACCCAGCTCCACCTCAGCTCGCTGAGCGTGACGCGGGTCTACCTGACCGGCGGCGGCGCCAGCCTCGAAGGCCTGGAGGGCTACCTCGGCCGGCGTTTCAACCTGCCGGTGCAGCGCCTCGACCCGTTCACCACGCTGCCGGGCGACCTGCCGGAGCACGGCCATGAGTTCGCCACCGCGCTCGGCCTGGCGCTGTGCGCGGCCGACGCGCCTGGCGCGATCGGCATCGACCTGATGCCCGAGAGCATCGTGCGCAAACGCTTGTGGAGCACGCGCCTGGTCTGGCCCTACGTGGCCGCGGCCAGCCTGCTGCTGGCGGGCGTGCTCTACGCGTGGGCGTTGATCAGCGAGCAGCGCGCCAACCGCGAGAACTCCGAGGCCTTCGCGGCCTATCAGCAGGACTATGACCAGCTCAAGGCCCGCCTCGACGGCCTCGACCTGGAGAAGGAGGATCTCTCCCAGGACCTGCGCGCCATCGCCGGGCGGCTCTATGCCGGACGCGACCTGCTCAATACCGTGCGCGCCCTCAAGGAGCTCACCAAGCAGTCCCCCGACCTGTGGGTGACCCGCGTCGAGACCCTTGATGTCGGCACCGACGCCGAGGTTCGTGATCCGGCCACCACCGGCCCCCAACGCCTGCGTGGCGCCGGCGCCGCGGCCGCTCCGGCGCGCAAGGACACCGCCATCGATCGCGGCGCGGTCGACGTGCACGGCCTGGTGAAGTTCGACAAGAACCACACCGACGTCGAGCTGGCCGAATTCTTCGCCACCTACAAGGACGCGCTCGGCTCGTGGCGTCCTGAACCAGACGGCCCGCAACTGTTCCGCGATTCCCGCGTGATCGAGATCGGCGTGCAGCACGAGGAAGCGGTGGTCGGCGCCAAGCCGACCCGGCGCGCGCGTCCCAAGACCGCAATCGTCGACGGCCGCGTGCCGTTCACCATCCGCCTGTTCTTCCAGGCCACCCAGCTCGATCAGATCTCGAGTGCGCAGCCGCTGCCCGGGGGCGTCCATGCTCCCTGACATCTCCCAGGATCTCAAACGCGCGTGGTTGGTCTTCGCCGGCGCAGTGGCCGTGGTGCTGGTCGCGGTGTGGATCATCAGCGACGGTGGCGAGGCGGCGGTGCAGGCCAAGGCGGCCGAGGACACCTGGGGCGCGCACAAGGGCCCCGTCGATCTGCGCAAGCGCGTCGAACTGCAGCGCGACGCGAATCAGCACCTGCGCGACACCATCGAGAGCCTGAAGAAGGCATCGGGCTTCGTCATCGATGCCAAGCGCTTCGGCATCCCGGCGACGGAGAAGCAGCCCGGCCTGCTGTTCCGCAACCGCGAGATCGAGGTCCGCCAGGCGCTGCGCCAGAAGGCCCAGCCGCAGAGCGTGCAGTACGACGAGAACGTCGGCTTTCCCGACGAGACGGTGGTGCCGCCCGACAGCGAGGCGCCCTACCTGATGACCATGCTGCAGCTCACCGAGCGGGTGGTGAACATCGTGCTCTCGAGCGAGCACGCGCCGGTCGAGACCTTCGAGATCCACCACTTCCCGGTGGTCGAGACCGGCCCCGTCACGCGGCCGGCGCTGCTGCGCGAGTATCCGCTCGAGCTTAAGGTGCGCGGTAGCCTGCACGACCTGATGTGGATCCAGCACGCGCTCAGCCTGAGCGAGGAGAACGGTGCCCACACCTACCCGCTCATCCTGCAGAGCTGGGAGATCGTCAGTGAGAACACCAAGCCGAAAGACAGCATCAACCAGCTCGATGCGGTATTCCGCGTCGCCGGCATGCAGTTCCTGACCCCCGAGGAGCGCGATCACGATCCGCGTGCCCCTGCGGCGGCGCGCGTCCCCGTGGGTGGGCGCACCCCGTCGCCGGCCGCGGCTGCATCCTCCAACAACACTGCAAGGCCCTGAGATGAGCCTGCGCATCGCCCCCGAACGCCCGGTCGCCGTCGCCGCGCTTGCCCTGCTCGGACTGGCCGCGGGCTACTGGCTGCTCTCTGGCGTCGCCGCGATCGATCCCGGCCTGCCCTCGTACAAGGCCGGCGCGGTGGTCCGCCTCGAGGCCGCCGTACCGCAGATCGCCGCGTTCGAAAAGTTCCACGTCAACGTCGACAATCCCTTCGTACCGCTGCAGGATCGTATCGTCGAAGGCGACAAGATCCGCGGAGTACGCGCGCCACGACCGATCTCAGTGGCGACGCAGCCGCCGCCGCGCATCCCGCCGCGGACTCCGGCGGTACCAATCGATCCTCCGCGTCCCGCCTGGGCCCCGCCGCGCGTGACCGCGTTGCCCGCCAACGCTCCGGAGTGCGTCGGCCTGCTTGCGCCCGATGGCAAGCAGGTGCTGATGGTGCGCGGCGCCGGCGACACCGCGGTGTCGACCATCGGCGTCGGCGAAAGCGTCGCCGGCTGGAAGCTGATCGCGATCGAGAACGGCAACCAGGCGCGCTTCGCCGACCCCGCCGGCGTCGAGCAGGTCTTCCCAATCGGCACCGGTGACCTGGCCAGCGGCGGTCTCGCCGTCAACACGCCCGCCCCAGTCACCAGCAACGTGCCGAAGGCCGCGCCGACTCCGAAACCGCCGACGGCCCCCACGCAGGTCAAGCCGGGCAAGCCCCCGGTCCCGCCCGGCATGGGCGCGCCCGGGGGCGCTCCGCCGTATAAGCGCCCCGGCCTGCCACCGCGCCAGAAGGTGCCGTGAGGGGAGAGCGAGTGTCTCGTGCCTGCGGGCCGCACGGTCGTGCTTTCAAGCGGTCCATTGCGGATTGATTTCAACGCAGAGTACGCCGCTGTGCGCTCTGCTTCAAGGAAGCCCCTCAGCCTGATGGTAGTGAGTGCAAGGCTGCCTACTCCACGCGATTGAGTCGCTCCCCACGCAGAAAAGCAGCGAGGTTCTCGGTCACCTGGGCGATCAGCCGGGTGCGCGCCTCGACCGTGCCCCAGCCGATGTGGGTGGTGACCGCGACGCGGCCGGCCCAGGGCGCGGCGGGGTCGAGGAAGGGGTGCGAACCGATCGGTGGCTCGACCGGCAGGACGTCGGTGCCAAGGCCGCCGAGCCGGCCGCTGGCCAGCGCCGCGACCACTGCCGCGTCGTCGCACAGCGCACCGCGGGCGGTGTTGATGAGCAGCGCGCCGGGCTTCAGCGCGGCGAGAAAGGCGGCGTCGACCAGGTGGTGGGTCGTCGACGTCAACGGGCAGTGCAGGCTGACCACGTCGGCCTGGGGCAGTGCCTCGGCCAGCGGCACGCGTCCGGCGGTGGTCGCGCCGGGCAGGCGGGCGGCGATGACGCGCATGTCGAAGGCGCGCGCGACGCGCGCAACCGCGCTGCCGATCGCGCCCATCCCGACCACCACCAGGCAGCGCCCCGCGAGTTCGTGGATGGGGCGGGTGAAGATCGAGAAATCCTGGCCGCGCGCCCACGCGCCCGAGCGCGCCAGGCGGCCGTGGCCGCTGACGTCCAGGGTCAGCTCGAGGATCAGCGCGAAGGCCACCTGCGCGACTGACGCCGTGCTGTAGCCCGGCGCGTTGGTCACCACCACGCCGCGCGCCCGCGCCGCGGCCAGATCGACGATATTGGTGCCGGTGGCGAGCAGGCCCAGATAGCGCAGGCGCGGCGCGGCGGCGAACGCCGCGGCGTCGAGGTGCGTACGGTTGGTCAGCGCCGCATCAGCGCCGGCGAGCCGCTGGGCGAGCTGGTGCGCAGCGGTGTGGGGGTGGAGTTCGAGTTCGCCGAGGGCGGCGAGCGCATCCCAGCGCAGCGCGCCCTGGTCGGCCGCGTGGCTGTCGAGCACGACGATGCGCATGGTCAGGCGCGGCCGAGGGCTTCCAGGCCCGCGGCAATGCGCAGCAGCCCGGCGTCCGCCCACTGCGCGGCCTGCAGCTGCATGCCGATCGGCAGGCCCTGCTCGTCGGCGCCGAACGGCACCGATATCGCCGGAACGCCGGCGAGGTTGGTGGCGATGGTGAAGATGTCCGAGAGGTACATCTGCAGCGGATCGCTGAGCTTCTCGCCGAGGCGGAAGGCAGTGGTCGGGCTGACCGGGCCGAGCAGCGCGTCGCACTGGGTGAAGGCGCGCTCATAGTCCTGCAGGATCAAGCGGCGAACCTGCTGGGCCTTGCGGTAGTACGCGTCGTAATAGCCGGTCGAGAGCACGTAGGTGCCGAGCATGATGCGGCGCTTGGCCTCGCGACCGAAGCCTTCGGCGCGGCTCTGCGCGTAGAGCGTGTGCAGTGACTCGGGGTTGGCGGTGCGGTGGCCGAAGCGCACGCCGTCGAAGCGCGAGAGGTTGGAGGAGGCTTCGCCGGTGGCGAGCACGTAGTAGACGGCGATGGCGTAGCGCTCGTGTTTGAGTTCGACCGGCACCAGGGTGGCGCCAGCCTCGGCGAGGCGGCGCTTGGCAGTCTCGAGCTGGCGCGCGACCGCGGGCGCCAGGCCCTGGGCGTGCGCCGCGACGTAGCCGATGCGCAACCCGGACAGCGAGCCGCCCTGGCCGGCGGCGGCGAGGCCGGCGGCGCTGCGCGCGGCGCTGGTGCTGTCGTTGGCGTCATGTCCGGCCATCGCCTCGAGGACCAGGGCGGTGTCGGCCACGTCGGTGGCGAGCGGGCCGATCTGGTCGAGGCTGGAGCCGAAGGCGATCAGCCCATAGCGGCTGACGCGGCCATAGGTCGGCTTGAGCCCGACCACGCCGCACAGGCTGGCAGGCTGGCGGATCGAGCCGCCGGTGTCCGAACCCAGGCTGACCGGCACGATGCCCGCGGCGACCGCGGCGGCGCTGCCGCCCGAGCTGCCGCCGGGGATGCGCGTCGGGTCCTTGGGGTTGCGCACCGGCCCGTAGGCACTGGTCTCGTTCGACGAGCCGAAGGCGAACTCGTCCATGTTGGTGGTCGCGACCACCACCGCGCCGGCCGCCTCGAGGCGCGCCACCGCGGTCGCGGTGTAGGGCGCGACGAAGCCCGTGAGGATCTTCGAGCAGGCGGTGGCCTCGACCCCGGTCAGACACAGGTTGTCCTTGATGGTGATGGGCACGCCGGCCAGCGGCAGGCGTTCGCCCGCCGCGATGCGCGCGTCGACGGCGGCGGCGGCGGCCTGGGCGCGCGCGCCGTGCACGCGGATGATGGCGTTGGTGGTGTCGGCGGCGGCGCGCGCCAGCGCGGCGTCGACGGCGGTGCGCGCACTGGTGCCGGCGTTGACGCTGGCGGCGATGGCGCGGGCGGTCTGGGGGCTGCTCATGGGAGGCGCTCGGCAGGGGGACGGCGCGCGCAAGGCGCGGCGCGGGATTCGGAGGGGGAAGGCCCCGCGGTGGCGGGGCGGGCGTTCAACGCTCGACGACCTTGGGCACCAGGAAGGCGACCTCGTTGCGCTGGGGCGCGTTGCCGAGCACACCCTGGTTGTCGAGCATCGCCGCCGGCTGGTCGGCGCGGGTGACGTTGGTCAGCCCGGCGACATTGGCGATCGGCTCGACCCCGGTGGTATCGACCTCCTGGAGCTGCTGCACGTAGCCGACGATGGCTTCCAGCTCCTGGGCCATGCGCAGGAGTTCGGTGTCGCTCATGGCCAGGCTCGAGAGCTTGCAGAGGTGACGCACGTCGTCGGCAGTGATCGCCACGGGGCTTCTCCAGGGGCCGAAAGCCTAGGTCAGCACGGGAAATGTCTAGGCGGGGCCGGGGCGGCCCCGCCGGTCCGGTAGTCTGGAAGTCGGACGGCCAACGTGGCTCGCCGGCTGGTGCCGCGCCGCGGTTTCCCATCCCTGATCCCTCCATCAGGTTCGGCCCGGCCGCAACCCTGCGCTACGAGACTTCCGGACTTCCGGACCTCCGGACTTCCGGACCTCTACCCACCAGGATCGCCTCCGCCAATCGCCAGTCGTCGGGCGTCGTAAGCTTCAGATTCAGCGCGTCCCCCGCGACCACCGCAACGGTGTGCCCGGCGCGCTCCAGCACCTGGGCGTCGTCGCTGCAGGTCCAGCCTTCAGCTGCGGCGCGCGCGAAGGCGGTCAGGCCGTGGCGGCGCTGGAAACCCTGAGGGGTCTGGGCCAGCCACAGGTCGTCGCGTGGCACGGTGGCCTCGACCACCGCGGCATCGCCACGCCCGGCGCGGCAGCGCTTGACGGTGGCCGCGCACGGCACCGCGACCAGCGCAGCGTCGTGCGTCTCCAACGCCTGCAGGCAGGCGCGTATGCAGGCCTGGGGGACTAGTGGACGCACCGCATCGTGGACCAGCACGACGGTGTGCGCCGGATCGCTGGCGAGCAACGCGGCGTGTACCGACGCCTGCCGCGTGGCGCCGCCGGCGACCAGGCGGACCGGGAATGGTGGCACGCCAGCCGCGATCAGGGCGGCAACTTCGGCTGCGATGTCGGGGCTGACCGCGAGCACGGCCTCAGCGACCAGGCCGGCGAAGGCATCCAGGCTGCGCAGCAGCACGGCGCGGCCAGCCAGTGCGAGCAGCTGTTTGGGGCGCGGACCACCGAAGCGGCTGCCGCTGCCGGCGGCGGGGATGATCAGGCTGGCGGACATCGCTGCCTGGGCTCAGCCGGGCGGGCGGCGGGGCGCACCGGGCTTGCGCTCAAGCGCACCCTTCTCTACCAGGCGGGGCGGCGGCGTTTCGCTGATATCGGTGGTGGAGCGGTCGGCGCGCTGGCGTTCCGGATCCGGGATTACGCGCAGGGCCTGCTCGGTCTGGTCCTTTTCCGGATTGGGCGCCACGGCACGCGGGGTCGGCCGCGGTGGCTGAGGCTTGGCCGGAGCGGCGGGGCGTGCGGTGGCGATGGGTTTCGCGGGTGCCGCGGCGACACGGGTGGGCGCCACCGGTCTGGCAGGAGCGGCCGGCTTGGCCATGGCGGCCGGCCGCGTCGCGGGTGCGCTGGCTGAAGTCCCGGACCTGGCAGGCGGGCTCGGTGGGCGGGGGGCCGTCGCGACCGTGCGCGGCGCCACGCGGACCCGAGCGGTGCCGACATCCTCGTTGACGGGAGCGTCGTCGCGGCGACGCAGGCCGATGAGGAAGAGGATGAAGGGCACTACCACCAGCAGGCCCCAGACCACGGCGTGCACCGGGTGGGTCTCCCACAGACCGGCGAAGCCGCGGCCGTCGGTGACCGTGGTGCCGTAGTTGCCGACCACCGCCGCCCACCCGGCGGGTGCGAGGTAGCTGTTCCACGCCAGGTACTGCCAGCCGGCGGCGTAGCCAAGTTTGGCCGAACGCGCCGTCTCCTGGGCGAGAAAGGCGTGCTGGGCGTTGTAATCCGGTTGGGCGCCGGCGCTGCGCCAGTGCTCGCGTGCGGCGTCGAGCAGCGTTTCGACCTGCTCTGGCGTGCCGCCGGCAGTGCGCAGCTGGGCTGCCTGGTGCGCCTCGGCATGGCCAGCGAAGCGCAGCGCGGCCGCGGCCCGCACCGGATCGTCCGCCAGGTCGGTGGCGACGGCCGTGAGCATGCTCGCCGCGAGGCCGTAGTTGCCGGCGGTGTAGAAAGCGATGGCGCTGGTCAGGCGCTCGTTGGGTGAGACTGCGGTGATGGTGCGGCTGATGCGCTCGACCTCGGCGGTCTGGCCGGTGCGCTGGTAGGCTAGCAGCAGGTTGAAGGTGATCGCGCGATCGCTGCTGCCCAGCTCCTGGGCGCGGCGCAGATGGGGGATGGCGTCGGCGTAGCTCTCGGTCAGCACCAGGGCATTGCCGTACTGGAGCTGGATGTCGGCCGAGGCCTCGCGCAGCGCAGCCGCCTTGTCCAGGGCAGCGATGGCGTCGCGCGCGCTGCGCTTGGCGCCCTCGGGATCGTCGGCGCTGTTCAATTGGGCCCGGGCCATGTGTACGCAGCCGATGCCCAGCCAGGCATCGGCGTCGCCGGCCTGCAGGGTGGTGACCTTGGTGAAGGCGGCCTCGGCCTTGGCGAGCAGCTTGGTTTTCTGCTCGGCCTCGCCGGAGCTGGCGGCGAGGCTGAGCTGGAGGCGGCCGAGCTCGTACCAGGCATCCGGGAACGCGTCGCGCTTGTTCACTGCGTTGCTCAGGCTGGCGACGGCGCGCGGCCAGTCGGAGCGCTGCTCGGCAACGCGTGCATCGAGGAACGAGAACTCCGGCGGGATCGCGCTGGTGGTGCGCGCCATCGCCGCACCCAGGTGGCGCTCGGCGCGCGCCAACGCTGCGGCTCCGGCTGCAATGGTGCCGGCCTCGTAGTTGACCCAGCCCTGGGTGTCGAGGGCGCCGGTGAAGCGGTCGGCGATGGCATAGGCGTCATCGCGCCGGCCGAGTCGGCCGAGCACCTGCACCGCGATCGCGCCGCTCACCGCATCCTTGGGCTCGAGGGCGAGGGCGTGCTGCGCGGCGGTGAGCGCAGGCTGGTCGCGGCCCTTGCCAAGTTGCCACTGGGCGAGACTGCGCCAACCGTCCGGCCACTTGGGGAAGTTTGCGGTGATGGCGACCAGCTGCGCCTCGGCGGCCGGGTCCTGCGCCTTCAGCGCGGCCTCGACCGGTGTCCACTGCGCAACCGTCGGTGCGTCGGCCGCGGGCAGACCGGCGGCGAGCAGCAGCAGGCAGGCCAGCGGCAGCAGCCAGGCGGGGCGGGCGCAGTCGCGGCCCGCTATCACGAGGTCGGGGCGGCTCATGGTGCGGGCTTCTCCGGGGCGGCGGGCTGGACGGCCCCGTGGGCGTAGCCATCGCGCTGTGCGGCGCTCAGCAGGTCGGCTTCGGCGCTCGTCGGCACCACGGCGAGACGCACCTCGCCAGCGGCGTCCGCGGTCCAGGTCCACGGCAACAGATCGCTGACGACATCGACCGGAAAGCGTTGCCACCACGCCAGGGGCGTCTGCACGCGGGTCTCGCAGCGCGCCAGGCTGCCGTCGGCCTCACGGCGCCACGCGCTCACCGGTAGGTCGATGGGCAGCATGCTGGTGGCCGTCGTGGCCGGCGGGTCGACGGCGATGCGGCTGACGATGATCACCGTGGTCGCGGTCGGCTTGTCGCCGGGGTCGCCGACCGGGGCCGTCAGCGGCGGCTGGGCGGCCTCAATGCGTGCCCGGTGTTGGACGCAGCCGCACTGCAGCGCGCCTGCGCCGAGCACCATGAGCGCGCCCAGCAGCGCGGTCATGGGGACGCGCGAGCCTGGGACGGTGGAAGCTGAAGGGCGTGGACGGGGCGCCATCGTGGCAGCCTAGGGGCCACCGCGGGGGGCGGAAGGCATGACCTCGCGCTCGCGGCGCAGCAGGGTGATGGTCAGGCCAACCACCACCGCAGCGAGTAGGGCGCTCTCGATGCAGAACAGGGTCACCGAGCGCTGATGCAGGGTGTTGAAGGTCGCGCGCTCTTCATCGCTGGGCGCTGGCGGGGCCTGCTCGCGGCTGTCGTAGGCCGGCACGGCCGGGCGGTGCTTGACGACCGCCTCGAGAGTCGCACGCGACGCCAAGTGCGCGGCCGAAAGCCCGACCAGCGCCAGCGCGCAGGCCAGACCGGCCAGGGTCCGGTGTGCGCGCAGCGCGGCGCCGGCGCAGCCGCCGAGCAGCATCAGCAGCAGCGGCCATAGGCTGTATTCGACGACCTTGCCCCAATGCAGCAGCAGGTCGCCGAAGAGCATGCCGGCGAGCGCGCGGCTGAGTTCGGCGCTGGTCCCCGCGCCGCCGGGAGCGTGCGCAAACAAGGTGGGCGCGGCGAGCGCGCCGAGCAGCAGGTCGCCAGCCAACCAGATGGTGGCGGTGATCAGGGCGAAGACTACGAGACTCTTCACAGGGCGACGTCCTCGAGACGGCTGAGCGCGAGCACGCGCGCGCGGGGGATGCCGACCTGGCGGCGGTTGGTGCGCACGCCAAGTTTGCGCGTCTCGACCAGGTAGACCTCCTTGGTGCAGTTGGCCTCGCGGTGGTCGTGCAGGTCGGCCTCGGTGAAGACCAGATGCTGGTGGTCGACGGCGCTGAGCGTGCCGATCACCAAATACAGCTCATCAAGGTCGGCGACCACCAGGGTCCCGACGTGAGCGCGCATCCAATCGTCGGCCACAGCGTCCATGATCGTACTGTCCGCATGGCGGGCACTGCGGCAAGGGCAGGAAGGGGGGTGGGTGGGGGGTGTGGAGGGCTCGCTGGAGACGGATAAAATAGGAGGCGCGGAGACGCGGAGAACGGAGGAGGATGAAAAACGGCTGGGCAGGCTGCCAGAGCACCCGGCCTCGACGTCGCGGGTGCGCGTCTGACGGCACGTCAACATCTCCGCTGGTCTCCGCGTCTCCGCGTCTTGTTCTATCGGCTGTCAGGTCCGGGGCCGTCGTCCTGGGCAGGGGCGAGGGTGCGCAGGTTGGCGTACGTGAACAACCCGGCGTCGTGGCCGTCGGACCAGGTCACGCGCAGCGCGTAATTGCCGATGCGGTCGAGGTGCACCGCGTGAATTCCGACGGGTACCGTGGCCGGGTCGAGCAGGGCGGCGCCGGTCATCTCATCGACGCAGTGCGCGCACGGGCAGCGCAGGCGCAGTGCGCGGGGTGCGTGGCGATCGACGCGATCGCGCCACGTGATGACGATGGCGCCGGCGTCGGCGGCGTCGGTGGCAAGCGTGGTCGGGATGGGGATGCGAGTGCGCATGGCGGGGACGGCGGTCCAGCGCCGGCGCCCGCCGCCCCGCGGCAAGCGCGGGACGGCGAACGCCGGACCAGGGCGTCTACTTCGCTGCGGGTTCCGGCTTGGGGGCGTCGGCGGGCTTCACCTCCACCGGCTTGGCCTCTGCTGCGGCCTTCTCCAGCACCTTCTTCATGAAGACGAACTCCTCAGTGAACGAAGGGTCATCCTTGAACTGCTTGGCGGCGAGCTCGGCGACCATCAGCGCATGCTTTGGCGCCCCGGTCAGGGCGGCGCGCCAGGCGATCCAGTAGTACTTGGGCTTGTAGTCGAGCTCCTCCTTCCAGATGCCGAGCACGTTGGCGTACCAGTCGAGCGGCAAGAAGCGCGCGGCGTCGCCCAGCCACTGCGCGGTGTCGTCACGCAGCCGCTTGTCGTCCTTCTGTTTCACGAAGGCGAGGCGTTCGCGAACGATCTTGGCGTCCTGGGTGAGCAAGGCGTTGATCAGCGTGCAGAGGTGGTGGGCATGGTCGAACGCGGGGCTCTCAAGCCCGAGCTTGGCGGCGGCGGCATAGGACTCGGCCTCCTGCTTGGCCAGGCGCAGTGCGAGCGGGCGGTCGATGGTGGTCTTCTCCTTCTCGAACAGCTCCATCAGGCGCATCGACCAGAACGGCGGCGCGAGCTTGATCCAGGGCAGGTCGAGCTGCAGCTGGGCGAGGCCGCCGATGCGTTTGGCGTGCGCGTATTCTGCGCTCTTGGGCAGGGCGACGCCGTCAAGCAGCGCGCCGAGGCGCTGCTCGCCCAGCACCGCGGCGTAGTAGCGTCCGGCCACGGCGTAGCGCTGGAGCGCGTCCTCCGGTTCGTCGGTGTCGTGGAAGGCGACCTTGCTGAGCCAGTCCTGGACGCTGCGCGCCACCACCTGCAGGTCGGCATCCTTGGTGAGCGCATCGGTGCCCAGGCCGTCGAGCAGCAGGACCGCGGTGCCGGAATATGCGGCCATCAGGTGGCGCAGGGCCAGCAGTTGGCTGGAGTTGTCCCAGGCCTTCTGGTTGAAATTCGGGCTCGCCAGCCACTGGCCGACCTGCTCGACGTTGGTCGCCATGCTTTCGAGCATGGTCTCTTTAAGGGTGCGCAGGGCGAGGTCGTAGGCCTTGCCGTGGATCAGCGCGCCGGCCAGTTCGAGACCGACCTGGGGCAGCGTGGCCTCGGTCTTCTCGCGCGTCTCCGGCGACTTGCGCAGCGCGGGCAGCTGGCGGTCGAGGATGTCGAGCGCAGACTTGCGCGCATCGTCTGTCTGATGGGCGTCGAACTGGTGCATGACCAGTTCGATCGACAGGCTGAGGCGGCCGCCGGCGTCCTCGGTGCGTGTGATCGCCTCCTGCTGGTGCTGCACGGCCAGGGCGTACTGGCCGGTGAAGCTGTAAAGCCCGGAGAGCTCGCGGAAGTTGGCGTTGTCCTGGTCGCCGCCCTCGATCAGCTTCTTCATCTTGGCGATACCACGCTGGTAGGTCTGGTACTGCCAGTCGCGCTGCACGTCGATCATGGTCTTGGCGTAGTCCGGCTCGGCGAAGATGCGCCAGCTCAGCCGCCACGAGCCGCGGGTGTTCTCGCCGCTGAAGCGCAGCAGCAGGCTCAGGCCGTCGGGATCAAAGGTCTCGGACTCGTCGAAGCTGCGGTAGGCCTTCTCGAGGCTGGCGGGCAGCTTGGGCGCGATGAACTCGAGGGGCGGGCCGGTCTGCAGCACGAAGGTGTGCCAGTTGCCGTCCTCCTTCTTTTCGGCGAAGCACATCGCCGCGTGCTGCGGCAGGGCGATGACCTGGGCGCTGCGCCCCTGGCGGTTGGCGATCACCTCGTAGAGTTCGGAGAGGTCGTCGCAGTCGCCGCGGATCATCCCGCCGCAGGCAGTCGAGATGGTCTGGGCGGCGGTCTGGTGGATGTCGCCCTTGACGCCTTTGTTGCCGATCAGGAAGGGATAGCGGCTGTCCGGGCTATCGTAGACGTAGGCGAAGATGTACTCGCCGATCAGGTCGAGGTTGGCCGGATCGGGCAACGTGCGCGCGGCATCGGCGAGGAAGCGCTCGACCTCTTCGGGGCTGCCGTTCTTCGGCGGCACCAGCACGCCGTGCGGGGTGAGCAGCGACACCAGGTCGCCGTTGAGCGCGGTGATCAGCAGGTGCGGGGGCATGAAGTCGGCGGCGGCGTTGGGATCGACGCCCTTGTGGTGGCCGGCGGGGAAGGCGCGCCGCCAGTCGTCCTTGCTGGCGGTAAAGCCTTTGTCGCGGGTCCACGAGGCGAGCAGCTGCGCACCCTGGTAGACGCGCGCGGCGAAGGGCGCGGCGCTATCGGGCACCGCGGTCGGATCGGTGCCGCCCGGCAGGTCGACGACGATCATCGGCTTGGGCTCGGGGTGGACCCAGTAGTACAGCGGCTCCTCGTGGATCTGGATGTACGAGCTGCGCGTCGGGGTGGTCAAGAACCAGCCGCTGCGTCCGAACGCGTCCTTGACCTCTGCGAGGCGCAGCCCGGTGCCCTCAAAGAGCGTGACGGGTTCGTAATGCTCGGCGGACGCGACCAGCCGCTCGAAGCCGACGATGGTGTCCTGCTCATTCTTGTAGAACTGGCGCAGCCAGCCACCGCGCACCACGCGCCGCGCGAAGCTGGGCGCAACCTCGTCGACGTCCATCTTGGGGTCGTCGTCCTGGGGCAGGCGCTTGAGCACATCCTCGAGGGTCTTCTTGCCGAGGTCGTCGAGGTCGGTCTTGGCCATGTCCGCGATCAGGCCGTCGACCGCACTGGCGACCTTGGCCTTGTCGGCGCTGCGGTCGGGGGCCTGGTTGTCGACCTTCTTCATCACGCCTTCGCCGATGACGATGGTCGCCGGAGAGCGCAGGTGAATGCCGGTTAGGACGCCTTCCTTGAGTTCGAAGCCATCGCTCTTGAGGTTGGCCACCTGGGCCTGGGCGATCAGCGCGGGCAGGCCGGCGATGGCGTCGAGGCGGTTGTCGGCGACCAGTTTGAGGCTGACCGGCAGCCTGCCGATCGGGGTCTCGATCAGCGGGTTGCCGTCCTTGGTGATCTCGCTGACCACGAAACCGGGCTTGTCGCCGTCCGCCCACACCACCTTGCCGCCCTGCACCGTCAAGCTGGGCACCTGGGGCAGGCTCTTGAGCAGGTCATTGGCCGCGGCGGCGGTGTCCACGGTCGGTGGAGTCGGATTCTGGGCGGCGGCCGAGGCCGGCGAGGGCGGCGCCGCGTCCGCCGCGTGGACTGCGGACGAGGCCAGGGAAGCGCCCAGGAGAAGGGCGAGGAGCGCCGACATCGATCGCGTCAGGTGCATGGGACATCCCGGCTTGTGCTGGAGGAGGCAGGAAGGGCCAACCATCGCTGGCGGGCCCATGGGTCAAGGACCTGGAGGGGTGGGACGAACAGCAGGGGGAGGGCTTTCCGGGAATGGGTTAAGTCCGCACCCGGGGAACAGCGGGAGGGGGGGAATTGCAGGCGCGAGGCACGAGACGCGAGGAGCGGCAAGAAAGCAGGCAATCAAGGAAGCGAGGAAGCGAGGACGGCAGAGGGCCAAAGGGAGAGGGAAGAAAGTGGATACGGGTCTGGAACCGGGAGTGGACCAGCATCCAGACCCATGGCGGTGGTCATCCGACTTTCTTCCCTACTGCTCTTCTGCCCTCCCCTCCACCCACGGCCTGTCCCCCCGAGTTCCCGAACCTGTACCCTTTCCCCCCTTTCCTTCACCTGGAACCACGATAAATACTTTCCGCCCGTGTGCGGGTGCCCTGGTGGTGGCGGTCGGTTTTTTCCTGGTGTCCGTTTCGGTGCGGCGTGCTGCGGTGACGCTGCGCGGGCTGGTCCGGGGTGGGTGAGGATGGAAGCGACCCCTGCCGGCAGGCCCACGCCACGGGGTTCCGCCTCCCACTCCTGAAGCCCTCCCCAGCTCGTAAGGTCGCCATGCCTCTCCCCGACGTTGAACGCCGCAGCGATATCCGCAACATCGCCATCATCGCCCACGTCGACCATGGTAAGACCACGTTGGTCGACGCCCTGCTCAAGCAGGGCGGCGCCTACCACGCCAAGTCGACCATCGTCGACTGCGTGATGGACTCCAAGGATCAGGAGAAAGAGCGCGGCATCACCATTCTGGCCAAGAACTGCGCGGTGCACTACCTGCACCCGACGGCCGGCGACATCCGCGTCAACATCGTCGACACCCCGGGCCACGCCGACTTCGGCGGCGAGGTCGAGCGCGTGCTGAAGATGGCCGACGGCGCCCTGGTGCTGGTCGACGCCTTCGAGGGCTGTCTGCCGCAGACGCGCTTCGTGCTGCGCAAGGCCATCCAGACCGGCCTCAAGATGATCCTGGTGGTCAACAAGATCGACAAGCCCAACTGCTCGCCCGACATCATCGCCGACCGCATCTTCGACCTGATGGTCGAGCTCGGCGCCGAGGACTGGCAGCTCGACTTCCCGGTGATGTACGGCTCCGGCCGCATGGGCTTCATGGAGGACACCCTCGAGGCCGGCAACGCCCGCCTGCTCTCGAAGGACGGCGACCTGCGCCCGCTGTTCAACGCCATCGTCCAGCACATCCCCGGCCCGCCCATCAAGGCCAACGCGCCCCTGCAGATGCAGGTCGCCAACATCGACCACAATGACTTCGTCGGGCGCATGGGCATCGGCCGCATCTTCGCCGGCACCATCAAGACCGGCCAGTCGGTGGTCGTCGTCAGCGGGCCGACCGGCATCCCGCACAAGAGCCGCGTACTGCAGCTCCACCGTTTCGCCGGCCTCGGCCGCGAAGAGGTCAAGGAGGCCAAGGCGGGCGACATCGTGGTCGTCACCGGCCTCGAGCAGGTCCACATCTCCGACACCATTTGCGAGGCGGAGTTCCCCAACGCCTTGCCGCCGATCCCCATCGACGAGCCGACCATCAAGATGACTTTCGGCGTCAACACCGGGCCGCTCACCGGCCAGGAAGGCAAGCCGCTGCAGAGCCGCGAGCTCAAGGCGCGGCTTGACAAAGAGGCGCAGAAGAACGTCGCCATGCGCTTCGCCGACACCGAGCAGCCCGACGTGTTCGAGGTCTCCGGCCGTGGCGTGCTGCATCTCTCGGTGCTGATCGAGGACATGCGCCGCGAGAACGCCGAGATCCAGGTCGGCCCGCCGCGCGTGATCTTCAAGACCGACGAGAACGGCAACAAGCTCGAGCCGATCGAACTGGCCGTGGTCGACGTGCCCGAGGTGCACAGCAGCAAGGTCATGAACATGATGCTGTCGCGCCGCGGTGAAGTGCGCGAGATGGCGGTCAACGGCACCTACGCCCACCTCGAATTCTCGATCCCGTCGCGTGGCCTGCTCGGCATCCGCAACGCGATGCTCTCGGCGACCCAGGGCGAGGCCACGCTCAACACCATGTTCCTGGAATACGGGCCGTTCCGCGGGCCGATCGAGAAGCGCAACAACGGCGCCATCATCAGCCAGACCGGCGGCACGGTTATCCCGTTCGCGCTCTTCAACCTGCAGGACCGCGGCACCTTCTTCGTCGACGTCGGCGAGCCGTTGTACGAGGGCCAGGTGGTCGGCGAGAACGCCAAGGACACCGACATGATCGTGAACCTCTTCAAGGAGAAGAAGCTCACCAACATCCGCTCGGCCGGCGCCGAGGAGATGGTGCGCATCACGCCGCCGCACAAGATGTCGCTCGAGGAGGCCCTCGAGTACATCAAGGAGGACGAACTGGTCGAGATCACGCCCAAGTCGATCCGCCTGCGCAAGCTGTGGCTGAGCGAAAACGAGCGGAAGAGGTTCAGCAGAGCTGCGTCAGGCTGATGGCTGATGGCTGACAGCTGACAGCTCGCGGCGAGAAAAACGCCGCTTGCCTGCCGAACAAAGGCTTCGTTCCCATCATTGAAGAACGCACGCGACTCTGAGTCGCGTGCGTTTTTCATTGGTCGAAGGCCTGCCGTAAGATTTCGCCGATTACGTCACCCAGGGAAATTCCTACAGCTACCGGTCGCCTGGGCCGTCTGCCGCCAGCCGCCAGCCGCCAGCCGTTTGTCATCAGCCATCAGCCATCAGCCATCAGCCATCAGCCATCAGCCTCTCATTTCCTCTCAACCAACGTCCCATCCTCCGCCACCGTCAGATGCACCTTGTCGCCGGTGCTCGGGACCACCGTTGCGAGGTAGGTGTGCTTGCCGTCCACGTCTTTGACGCGGATGTCGGTCAGGCGGTCGAGGCCGGCCTCCTTCTCGAGGGTGGCGCGCGGCTTCTCCGGAACCTGGTTGAGGGTGAGTTCGTCGGACTTGAAGGAGTCGACGGCCTTGCCCACGGTGTCCTTGGTCGCCTGCCAGGCGCTCTTTGACACCTCCTTGGTCTTTTCCCAGGCGGCGGAGCCGGTGCGCTTCGCGCTCGCGGTGGCGTCGTTGACCACCTTGTAGTCGCTCTTGTCGAGCACCGTGCCGTCGGAAGCCACGCTCAGGCGCTCGTCGATACCGTTCTGGGCGATGGTCGCCTTGTAGACGGTCTTGCCGTCGGTGACCTCGCGGGTGATGCCATTGATGGTCCGTCCGCCCGCCTCCTTGCGGATCGCTTCCTTGGCGGCCGCGGGTAGGTCGAGCAGGGTCTGATCGGGGAGGGTGTCGGCCGCCCTGGCGCTGGCCGCGGAGAGCAGCAACAGCAGCGGGATTGCGGCACGGGGAAGGCGGAAACGGGTAGCCATGGGTGGGTCCTCCGGAGGGGTACCGCACAAGACGTTCCAATGGCTGGGCTGCTTACCGGCCATCCGAGCGGTTGTATGGCGGACCGTGCTTGCCCTGACAGCGCGCCGCGCGAGCGTCCTTCCGGAGATCGCATGGACCCTTCCCCTACGCCGCTGACGAGCCCCGAGACGGCTGATGCTGCCGTTATCGGTC
Source organism: Planctomycetota bacterium (assembly GCA_038213805.1). Lineage (GTDB taxonomy): Bacteria > Planctomycetota > UBA11346 > UBA11346 > UBA11346 > BOG-1363. The sequence continues at coordinate 29,598 of JBBQSO010000020.1, forward strand.
ATGATGCACCGCAGACGCGACGCCAGGTGCGCACCGTGCGCGGTGGCACTCCCCAGCGCGGCGATGCCATCGCGCCTCCTCCGTCAACGCGCCTGCCGATCGCCGGGTCGCGCAGCGGCCGTCCATCTCGATGGACCACCCAGCCAGACCCCGACAGCCCGCTCCATCAGACGGCCGCCCGGCGCACAGTGCACCTGCGCGTGCGCGTGGTGCTGCTCGCGCTCGTGCTTATTGCAGTGCTGGTCGTCGCCATCGTCACGATGACGCATTAGCGTCCGAGCCACCGTCCGAGGTATTCGTAGCAGGCGACCTGGACCGCATCGAAGCCGAAATTCTGCGGGATCAGGTAGAGGGGGGACCACGAGGCGATGCGCCCGCGTCGGTCGGCGCCGAGCGGGGTGACCTTCAGACCGGCCTTCTCGCACAGCGCCAGGGCGCGCGGCAGGTGCCAGGCGGAGCTGACCAGGGCGACGTTCTCCCAGTGTCGCTCGTCGACCATGCGCTTGTAGGCGGCGATCTCCTGGCGGGTGTTCCCCGCTGGCATGCCGACGCTGAGGATGACCGCATCGGGCACGCCCATGCCGCGCCACAGCGTGGCGGTCTCCTCGGCGAGGTCGCGTTCCACATCAAGGCCCGCCATGCTGTGCCCCGAGGCGACCAGGTGCAGCGTCTTGCGTTCGGCGAAGAGTTGCGCCGCCAAAGCCAGGCGGTCGCCGCCGCTGCCCAACTGCGGACGGCCATCGCTTCCGAGCGTGGTGCCGCCGCCCAGCACGAAGACCGCGTCGAACACTCCCGGCAGGCTGGCGGGGGTGCAGGCAGGAATGCGCATCTCAAGGCTGCCAAGCAGCGCGTTGCCCACCCAGACGTTGCCGGCGAGGGTGTAGAGCATCCAGATCGCGGTGGCGGCGATGGCGGTGCGGCGACGGCGCGCGCCCCACGCGGCGATGGCCAGTGCGGCGAGCAGCAGCCAGGACAGGCTGGCCGGCATCAGCAGCAGCCCGAGCGCCTTCTGCACCACCAGATCCTGGCTCGCGACCACGCCAAGCCCCACCACCCCGGCCGCGACCGTGCCCACGCCCAGCCACCACTTCGGCGTGCGCTCGGCGCGATCACGCCAAGCCAACCACGCCTTGGAGGAGGTGAAGAGCAGGATGAGCATGGCGATCAGCATGGCCGGCACGGTAGCGCCCGATCTGCGCGCGCCACTGGGCGACCTGTTGGAAGGTTCTAGACCCTAGACCCTAGGGACAGCCAGCTGCTTCCGGCGTGTGCCCTGAGATCCAATTCTTCAGCAATCACCGTGGTCACGCTCCCTAGGGTCTAGGGTCTAGGGTCTCGTCCAACAGTTGTCCCATGACGGCGGTGTCCGCGCCCACGGTGGGGCCGATGTGCAGGGCGAGCGTCAGGTAGGTGCGTGCGGCGGCGGTCAAATCGGCGGGGGTACCGGCGGCGAAGGTGCGCTGGATGGCATCGGCGAGCCGCTGTCCGTGGGCGGCGACGAAGGCGACTGGATCGTCGATGAGCTCAGCGAGGGGCGGGGCGGTCAGCTGCTCGAGCCAGCCGGGCGGGACGCGGGCGGAGCGCTCCGCCGGGGGTAGCGCGATGCCGGCCTGGAAGAACGCGGCGAGCGGTGCGGGGTCAAGTCGACCTTCGCGGCTGATGACCATGGCGGCCTGGACCATGCCGTAGGCGAGGCGGGCATAGGCGTCGTGGGCAAGCTCGCCGCTGGTCGGGTCCTGACCGGCCAGGTACTCGGCCACGGTCTGCACCGGCAGCGCCGTGACGGTCGGGCATAGGCGGATGCACGGCAGCTCGCCGTCAGGATGGAAGTAGCGGATCGCCCCCTCGTGGCGCTGCCGGCCGAGCGGGTAGAGCCGGCAGGCCAGCGGCCGGTCGGCGTGCACCGTGCAGCCGCCCTCGGCGCGATAGAGCGAACAGGCGGGTTTATGGTGTGCGGGCGGTCCGAGCGTGCCGGACGGGCCGTTGAACAGCAGGCGCGTGCCGCCGCAGTCGGTGTAGCGCTCGCGGAATGCGCGCGGCGCCAGGCCCAGGCCGCGCGCCAAGCGGGCGAGCTCCCACGGGCTGATGAAGATCTGGTGGCCGTGGCAACAGGTCCCGAGCCGGGTGCAGGTCAGCGGTAGGCGGTCGGTGCCTTGGAGCGGGGTGAGGGTCATGCGGGGATGGGTGCGGGGTTGCGGGTGCGGGGTGTGGAGTCCGGATTCGACGGCACCGTGGCAAGGACGCCATGGGCATGTTTACATCGCGCGGGCAAATCACGTTAACCAGCGTGGCGCCTGTCCACCACCAGCAACCGGGGTCACGCGCGAAGCTGGACCTTGAGCCCACGATCGTCCCCGGCTATCGTCTCCAGCCCCGCACTCGGCACTCGGCACTCGGCACCTCACGCCCCGCACGTCTTTCTTCCGGAGAGTCCCCATGTCCGCACCCATCCGCTGGGGCATCCTCGGCCTCGGCGCTATCGCCCGGAAGTTTGCCATCGGCCTGCAGGCGGTTCCGGACGCCAGACTGGCCGCGGTGGGCTCGCGCAGTCTCGACAAGGCCCAGGCCTTCGCCGCCGAGTTTGGCGGCGCGCGCGCGCATGGCAGCTATGAAGCGCTCGCTGCCGATCCGGAGGTCGATGCGATCTATATCGGCACCCCGCATCCCATGCACCGTGCCGATGCGATCCTCTGCCTGCGTGCGAAGAAGGCCGTGCTGTGCGAGAAGCCGTTCACGGTGAACGCTGCCGAGCTCGAGGAAGTGGTGGCGGTGGCGCGCGCCGAGCGCGTCTTCCTGATGGAAGCGATGTGGACGCGCTTCCTGCCGGCGATGGGACGGGTGCGCGAGTGGCTGGCCGCCGGCGCGATCGGCGAACCGCGCATGGTCACCGCTGATTTCGGCTTTCGCGCGGAGTGGAATCCGGACAGCCGCCTGTTGGATCCCAAGCTCGCCGGTGGTGGTCTGCTCGACGTCGGCATCTATCCGATCGCGGCGGCGGCGATGGTCTTCGGGCCCAATCCCGCGCGCATCACCGGACTCGCCCACCTCGGCGTCACCGGCGTCGACGAGCAGGCCGCGATGGTGCTCGCGTATCCGCAGGGCCAGCTCGCCGTGCTGTCCTGTGGCGTGCGCACCGAGACCACCCATGCCCTGCGCATCGACGGCACCGCTGGGCGCATCACCGTGCCTCATTTCTGGCGCGCAGATCGCGCGATCCTGACGGCCGGGGACCGCACCGAGGACGTGCAGCTCGGCCACCAGGGCGGAAACGGCTACAACTTCGAGGCCGCGGAGGTCGGCCGCTGCCTGCGCGCCGGGCAGACCGAGAGCGCGGTCGTCACCCTCGACGAATCGCTGGCGCTGATGCGCATCCTCGACGAGTTGCGGCGGCAGTTCGGGCTGCGGTATCCGATGGAGACCAGTCCGGAAGTCCGGAAGTCCGGAAGTCCGGAAGTCTGACAGCCAGCAGACCCCGGCGGGCGCCGGATCAACGGTCGTCCGACGACTGCGGCACGCGCTCATGCAGTACGCAGCGAGCTGTTCGTGCGGTGGGGGAAATGCCGTCATTGCCAGTTTGATCGCACGCGCAGGCTGGCGCCGAGCGACCACCCCCAGGAGACGACCATGCTGCGCATCCGCCATCTCATCCCCTCCGTCCTCCTCGGCGTTGTGTGCGCGCATGCGTGCGCTGAAGAAGGCAATGGCTGGGACCTACGCCTCGCCCTGGGCGGCGCGCCCGGCGTTTCGAAGGCCAAGACGGACAATTCCGGCGCCAGCTCCGACATCGACGACCACGGCGGTGGCATCATCCGCTTCTCGGCCTATTACACGCCCGACATCGCGGGTCCGATCGGCTTGCAGTTCGGCCCGACCATCGCGGCCTCACGCCACGATGGCCACACCGCTGGCGGCGACTTCGATGTTTCCGATTCCAGCGTCGGTTTCGCCATCGGGCCGTTCCTGCGCGTCGCACGCTGGCGCTTCGGCCTGACGCCGTACATCGACCTCGGCCGCGCGCGCGAGCACGACGACGCTGGCCACTCCGACAGCGGCCCATACGCGGCCCTTGGGCTCACCGTGGGCGCGATGTATACTTTCGACAACCATCTCATCCTCGGCGCCGACCTCGGAGTCGAGGGCTGGAGTACCAAGCTCCACCAGCCGGGCATAAACGCCGACGTCACCTACTCGGGCAGCGGTGGGATCATCGATATTTACGTTGGTTTCAAACTTTGACGGCAGGTATCCTGCGGACGGCTCGACGCAGAGTGCTCAGGGGGGCACTAGGCCGCAGAGGACGGCCGGGGAGGGCGGGTTCTTGCCGCGGCGCCCTGGCCATGCCAGGGCAAAGTCTTCGAATGCGGCAAGGTTCGCCTCTGCGGTCTCAGGCTCTCCTCCGCGGCGCACTCTGCGTTAAAATATCCAATCGCCCCCGAACTCGCCCATCGCATCAGGCGGGGCTCACCGCCCGCCGGCGCTCTCGATGCGCGCCGGCTTCGGCGGCACCACGCGGATCGCCAGGCCTTCCTCGCTGTCCGGCTCGAGGATGGCCTCGGCGCCGTCCGGCAGGTCGCCAGAGATGATGCGCCGGCTGAGCGCATTGCTGACCTGGCGCTCAAGGTAGCGCTTGAGCGGGCGCGCGCCGTACTGCGGATCGTAGGCCTCCTTGAGGATGCGGTCCAAGGCCGCGTCGCTCAGCACCAGGCGCACGTTGCGTTCCTCAAGGCGCTTGCCGATCAGATTCAACTGCAGCGCCACGATGCCGCGCAGGTGGAAGCGCGTGAGCGGAGTGAAGATCACGGTGTCGCTGAGGCGGTTGAGGAATTCCGGGCGGAAGTGCGCGCGCACCTCGGTCATGACCTGCTCGCGCACGCCCTCCATCAGCTCGCCGCCCTGGGTGACGCCGTTGAGCAGGTGCTGGCTGCCGAGATTCGAAGTCAGGATCACCACGGTGTTCTTGAAATTGACCTTGCGGCCCTGGCCATCGGTGAGGTGACCCTCGTCCAGCACCTGCAGCAGCGCGTTCCACACCTGCGGATGCGCCTTTTCGACCTCGTCGAACAGCACCACGGTGTAGGGCCGGCGGCGCACCGCTTCGGTGAGCTGGCCACCTTCGTCGTAGCCGACGTAGCCGGGGGGTGCGCCGATCAGCCGCGAGACGCTGTGGCTCTCCATGTACTCGGACATGTCGATGCGCACCAGGTGCTTCTCGTCATCGAACAGTTCGCCGGCGAGCGCCTTGGCGAGCTCGGTCTTGCCCACGCCGGTGGGGCCCAGGAAAAGGAACGAGCCGAGCGGCTGGTTCTGGTCCCCGAGCCCGGCGCGCGAGCGCATCACGGCGTTGGCGACGGCGTCGACCGCCTCCTCCTGGCCGACCACGCGCTCGTGCAGGCGCGCCGCCAGCTTGAGCAGGCGCTCGCGCTCGCCCTGGCCGAGTTTGTGGGCCGGGATGCCGGTCCAGCGGCTCACCACCTCGGCGATGTCCTCGGGTCCCACGCTCTCGCCGAGCATGCGCCCGGGTTCGCTCGGCCGCGCCGCCTGCTCGGCGAGCTTCTTCTCAAGGTCGGGGACGACGCCGTAGCGCAGCTCGGCGACCTTGCCGAGGTCGTAGCGGCGCTCGGCCTGCTCCATGTCGCGCTTGGCGTTCTCCAGTTTCTGGCGCAGGTTGCGGTGTTCCTCGACCTGCGACTTCTCGCTCTGGTGCCGCGCGGTGAGCACCGCCAGCTCTTCGCGGATGCGCGCCAGCTCTTCGCTGACCTTGGTCAGGCGCTGCTTGGACGCGGCGTCGGACTCGCGCTTGAGCGCGGTCGCCTCGACGTCGAGTTGCAGCTGGCGGCGGTTGAGCTGATCGATCTCGGCGGGCGAGCTGTCGAGCTCGACGCGGGTGTTCGCGCAGGCCTCGTCGACCAGGTCGATGGCCTTGTCGGGCAGGAAGCGGTCGGCGATGTAGCGGCTCGAGAGCTGCGCAGCCGCGACCAGCGCGGCGTCGGCGATGCGCACGCCGTGGTGGGTCTCGTAGCGCTCGCGCAGGCCGCGCAGGATCGAGATGGTGTCCTCGACGGTGGGCTCGCCCACGCGCACCGGTTGGAAGCGGCGCTCGAAGGCGGCGTCCTTCTCGACATGCTTGCGGTACTCGTCCAGGGTGGTCGCGCCGATGCAGTGCAGCTCGCCGCGCGCCAGCAGCGGCTTGAGCAGGTTGGCGGCGTCCATCGCACCGTCGCTCTTGCCGGCGCCCATCAACTGGTGCATCTCGTCGATGAACAGGATGATGCGCCCGTCGCTGGACTTGACCTCGTCGAGCACCGCCTTGAGGCGCTCCTCGAATTCACCGCGGAACTTCGCGCCGGCGACCAGTGCGCCGAGATCGAGCGCGATCACGGTCTTGTCCTTGAGGCCTTCCGGCACGTCGCCCTTGACGATGCGGTTGGCGAGGCCTTCAACGATCGCGGTTTTGCCCACGCCCGGCTCGCCGATCAGCACCGGGTTGTTCTTGGTACGGCGCGAGAGCACGCGCACCACCCGGCGGATCTCATTATCGCGGCCGATCACGGGATCGAGCTTGCCGGCGCGCGCATCCGCGACCAGATCGCGGCCATACTTGGCGAGCGCGTCATAGGTCTGCTCGGCGGAATCGCTGGTGACCTTGCGGCCCTTGCGCACCTCGTCGATGGCCTTCGCCAGCGCGGTGCGGTTGAGCCCGCTCAGCGACAGCAGCGCGCCGACCACCCGATCACTGGCCAGGGCGAGCAGCAGGTGCTCGATGGCGAGGTGCGAATCGCCGCGCGACTTCTGCTCCTTGGCCGCGGCCGTCAGGACCTTGCTGAGCTCGCCGGACATGCCCATCTGCGCGGGCGGTGGTTGCTGCTTGGGCAGGTCGCTGAGGCTGCGGCGCAGCGCGGTCTCGATGGTCGCCGGTTCGGCCTGGGCCTTGTCCGCGAGGCGTTTGGCCAGCCCATCGTCATCCGCGAACAGCGCCGTGGCGAGGTGGATCGGCTCCACTTGGGCGTGCTGATGGCTGACCGCCAATTCCTGAGCGGCGACCAGCGCAGCGCGGGATTTCTCGGTGAGCGTGTTGGGATCGAACATGGCTTCCATCCTGGATGGAAAGAGGGGAGACGAACGGCAGCTTTTACGCTGAGTGGTCTTAGCGAGCTCTATGCCATTTTTTCCATGTCATTCCGACACCAAATCAAAAGAAAAAAGTCTTTTATGCATGATGCGAAATGAAATGGAACACCATGCGGGTCGCCATCGCCCGTCACCCGCACACTGATTGTCGCCCGTTCAGGGCGTGCTGATGCGGGTCTCGCGCGGGCAGTCCACCGAAGCGGTGAAGCAGATCGGGTCGAGGTAGCACGCCGAGTTCGGATGCCCGCCGCCGCCGCGCCGCTCCGCGATCGAGCCGCAGTCGATGCGGCCGCCTTCGGCGGAGCGCAGGCTGTGTACCCAGCGAGCGGTGCCCTTGCGGTAGTAGAGCACTGCCAGGTCATAGCCCATGCCGCCGGCCGCGACCGGGGTGCAGATGTGGTCGCCGAGTTCGTTCTGATCCTGGTTGGTGTTCACCGCCAGGGCGCGCGCGCCAACCAGGCCATAGGGGGCCTCGACGCTCAGCCCGGTCTTGGCGGCCTTCAGCACGCGCTCCATCTTGGCCGCAAGCAGTGGTCGGCCCAGCGTGGCCATCGCCGCGATGTCGGCCTCAAGGATGCCGGCGAAACGCTCGCCGGGGAAGGTCGCCGTCAAGCCCTCGGAAACAGCGCGGCTGTCGGGCAGCTTCCACTGCCACAGGTCCTTGTCCTTGATGTAGGCGATCACCGGCGGCGGCTCCTGGCCCGGAAAGAGCGTCTTCCAGGTCAGCGACGTGCCGCACTCCGTCGTGTCCATCACCCCCCAGCCGAGGGTCTTGCAGATCGGCAGCTGGCTGGCGTGGTGGTCGATCCAGATGAACTCGCTGGACTGCGCCTTGAGCGCGCGCATGTGCGCGATCGGCAGCCCGAAGTCGACCATGTAGACCACGCGATCGAGCACCTGCGGCGGCGTCATGCTGTACTGCATGGCCAGGAACTCGCAGTCCGGCACCTTGCGCGCCACCACTGCTGCGGAGCCGTTGCCGTCGAGGCAATTCTTGTGATAGATGCAGAGCGGGCGGGGCATGGCGGCAGCGTCGGGGGCGGCGGGGGATGGGCAAGGCGGGGGACGGGCAGCGCTGCACCCAAGGGCAGGCGGCGATCCTCGATCAGAACTGCCAGGTCGCGCCAAGGCGCACGGTCAACTGGTAGATATTTGCGGCGTCGTCCTGCAGGACCAATTGTCCGGAACCGACCTGGTGACCGTAGCGTAGCTGAGCGCCCAGATCGTAGGTGATGTGGCGGTAGCAGAGGCTGCCGCCTGTGCTCAGGCCGTAGTAGCGGTCGAGAGTCATCGAGGTCGGGTCGCCAAGAGTGTCGACTTTGCGCAGCCCCGGCTGCTCCTCGTAGAACGCGCCGACGCGCGCCACCGCCACCACGCGTGGTAGGATGAACAGGTGCTCGTAGCCGACGCGGGCGGAGATGCCGTCCTTCTGGTCGGATGCGGGATGGTCGAAGAATTGCGGTGCGGACTCCTGGCCATCCCTGGTCAGGCTGAAGCGGCTCCACTGCGTCCAGCTCACCTCCGCCGCGACCGTATCCTCGTCGTCCTGACGCCAGGCAGCCGCGACGGTGGCGACGGTTGGCATGCGCAGGGTGGAGAAACTGTCGCCGGTGACCGGCGGGGGTGTCGGTTGCCCGACGATCGCCTGCTGCAAGGCCAGATGTTCGGAGGTGTGAAGCTTGTAGCCGGGCTTCACCACCGCCGCCAACGCCAGCGCCGGGGTCGCCTGCCACCATGCGCCCATCACCGCGCTGTAGCCCTCGTCCACGCGGATACGCGTGGCGGTGTCCTCATCGCTGATGAGTTCATCGTTGAAATCAGGCAGCAGGACGTCGTCGTGCCGGCTTCTGTATCGCGTCGTCGAGCTGTCCTGGGTGATGCTGTCGTTCCAGATGCTGCCGGTAATGCCCAGGCCGAGGCCGGGAATGACCTCGATGGCATAGGCGGCACTGAGCGTGGAGAATGCGCCGCTCTGGGTGATGGAGGTATCGGTCGTCGCATCCTGTGTGAATGGAATCGTCGTGAAATCATGTTGGTGTGATTTTGACGAGCGCGTGAAGTCGAATTGACGCTGCCAGATGACGCCGACAGTCTGCTGATGGTCGAAGGCGAAGAATGGCAAAGCCGCGCTGACATGGTCGAGATCGATGCGCGACTCGCGATGGCGTTCGCCCTGACCGGTGTTCAGCGACGTCGCATAGAGCCCACCGGCGACGCTCGCCTCCGGGCGCTCGAGCTGGACCATGCCGCCGGGATTGGCCGCCATCGCGGTCGCGTCGTCGGCAATGGCCGTGAAGGCGGCCATGCCCATGGCCCGCGCGCCGGCATTCATCGGTGCGGGGGCATTGCCGAAATCGATGATGTTGGCCTCCGGCGCGATCGCCGCGGCGGCCGCAACCGGGCAAGCGAGCAGTGCCACCCAGGCCACCGCCATGCCGCCCTCGCGTCCAATGCTGGATAGCGTGCGCACGCGGGAAAGGCGGAGCCTGGGCATGACTGGGCGGGATCCTCCGCCGTCGCTGCGGGATGCAAAGGCAGAATGAGCCTTCAGGGCACGGCGCACCGTCGGGGCGACATGTGGTCGCACGCCCACTCCAGGTATGGCGGCCCGCTGGATCAGGGCAGGGACAGATTCTGTGCGACGGGTACTCCGCTGTTGGTGATAGTCACGCTCGCTGGTGTCGGCGTGTAGGTGGTGCCGTTGTACACGACGGTGATGGGCGTCGGGTTGCCGTTGTTGTACGGGACTGCCGTGGCCACGTACGCCGTTGAGGGGGTCGCCGGCCAATGCATGGGATAGTTGCAGACCATCGTGGCACCACCGTTGATGGCGACGAGCGGGGGTGCCGCACCGGCCACGATGAGGGAGGGATCAACGGTGAGCGTTCCACTGACTCTGGACGACATGACGTTCCTTTCGCCTGAAGCAGGCAGAAACCGGGTGATTGCGCGCAGTTTTCGAAAGCGGCGCGTAGCGTCGATTCGTACACAATGGTGCTTTGGCCGCCAGATCAAACCCCAAGTCTGACAAATCCTTATACAGACCTTTACCACTCCTTCCCGGGCGTGGCAGGCTCGCCTAACGCGCCGCTTCCCCCTTGTCTTGGGCGCACATCCCCCATGATGCCTCTCCCTCACGGAGCGGCCGCACAGGCCGGCTCCCCCCATATATTCGCCTCGCGGAGCTCTCCATGGCCACTCCCCTGCACAAGATGCGCAATTTCGTCATCGTCGCCCACATCGACTCGGGCAAGACCACCGTGTCGGAGCGCATCCTCTACTATACCGGCAAGAAGCACAAGATCGGCGAGGTGCACGAGGGCGGCACGACCACCGACTGGATGAAGGAGGAGCAGGAGCGCGGCATCACCATCACCGCCGCGGCCGTCTACGCGACCTGGCGCGACCATTACCTCAACCTGATCGACACCCCCGGACACGTGGACTTCACCGCCGAGGTCGAGCGCTCCTGCCGCGTCCTCGACGGCGCGGTGGTGGTGTTCTGCGCCGTCGCCGGCGTGCAGGCCCAGTCCGAGACGGTCTGGCGCCAGGCCAACAAGTACAAGGTGCCGCGCCTGGTCTTCGTCAACAAGATGGACCGCAGCGGCGCCAACTTCGACCGCGTCGTGGATCAGGTGAAGGAGCGCCTCAACGGCAATCCCGTTCCCATCCAGATGCCGATCGGCGCCGGCGACGAATTCACCGGCATGATCGACCTGATCGACATGAAGTACTACACCTTCGAAGGCGACAAGGGCGAGGATCAGATCGAGCACGAGATCCCCGAGCAGTACAAGGCCGAGGCCGAGAAGCGCCGCGCCAAGATGGTCGACGCCGTCGCCGGCGAGGACGAGGCCCTGACCGAGAAGTACCTCGAGAGCGGCACGCTCTCGAACGCCGACATCCTCGTCGGCCTGCGCCTGGGCACCCAGCACTACAAGATCCAGCCCATGCTGTGCGGCGCCGCGCTGCGCAACAAGGGCGTGCAGAAGCTGCTCGACGCCGTCATCGACATCCTGCCCGACCCCAAGTCGGCGCACAACATGACCCAGTTCGCGGTGGACGACATCACCCACGCCAACCCGATGCCGACGGTGTGCGACCCCAAGGCGCCGCTGCGCGCCATGGTCTTCAAGATCATGAGCATGCCGGCGATCGGCGACGTGTCGTTCGTGCGCGTCTACCAGGGCACCATCAAGGAAGGCGACCAGCTGATCTGCGCCCAGTCGGGCAAGAGCGAGCGCGCCAGCCGCATGATCAAGCTCGTCGGCGCGACCCCCAACAAGGTCGAAGAAGCACCCGCGGGCGACATCATGGCCATCGTCGGCCTGAAGAACACCATCACCGGCGACACCCTGGTCCATCCCACCGACCCGAACCCGATGCTGCTCGAAGGCATCACCTTCGCCAAGCCGGTCATCACCATGGCGATCGAGCCCAAGTCGAACGCCGACAAGGAGAAGCTCGCCTACGCCTTGGCGCGTCTCGAGCGCGAGGATCCGACCTTCAAGAAGTGGGTCGACCCCGAGACCTCGCAGCTGATCGTCGCCGGCATGGGCGAATTGCATCTCGAGGTGCTCCAGCACCGCATCCGCGACGAATACAAGGTCGACGCGGTGGTCGGCAAGCCCAAGGTCAGCTATCGCGAGACCGTCAGCAAGTCGATCGAGATCCGCGGCAAGCACGTCAAGCAGTCGGGCGGCCGCGGCCAGTACGGCGATTGCATCCTCAACATCCGTCCGCTGACGGATGAGGAGAAGCGCGCCGGCAACGAATTCATCTTCCTCGACTCGATCCGCGGCGGCACCGTGCCGAAGGAGTTCCGCAAGCCCATCGAAGAGGGCGTGCGCAACGCCCTGGCGCGCGGCTACATCGCAGGGTTCCCGTGCATCAACGTCCACGTCGAGCTGATCGACGGCTCGTACCACGACGTCGACTCCAGCCAGGAGGCCTTCATCTCGGCCGGCGCCCTCGCCATCCGCGAGGCCTACCCCAAGCTGGGCGTCCAGCTGCTTGAGCCGTGGATGCACGTCGAGGTCGAGACCCCGGATGAATTCACCGGCTCGATCATGGGCTCGCTGCAGTCCAAGCGCGCGATGATCACCGAGACCGCGAAGCGCGGCCCCAACAACATCATCCGCTGCGAGGTCCCGCTCGGCGAGATGTTCGGCTACACCACCGACCTGCGCTCGATGAGCCAGGGCCGCGCGGGGTACTCGATGGAGCCCAGCGAGTACAAGGCCGTGCCGAACAGCATGGTCGAGAAGCTCGCGAAGAAGGCGGCCGGCTGAGACCGGTTTCCAGCTGAAGGCTGACACCACCCCCGGGCTACGCCTGGGGGTGATGTGTTTGGCGGCGCCTTACCGCTGCGGCCGGTCACGGTGTGCCGTTCATCCATGGCGATCCTTCTTCGGCACGCTCGCGACGAAGGGTCGACCCGAAGTGCCGCAGGAGCTGAGATCGGAAGACGCAACGGGTGGGGGCGGCAGTCGACCCGACAACCGGTGTCATGCAGCCGCGACCCATCTGTCCCTTGGAGCTGCGCAGAATCCACTGCGGCGTCCGGGTGATCCGTGACCTCGCGTTGACACCCCGGCGCGCCGCCTACAAGCCACCGACCATGTCAGACGCAGCCACCTTGTCAGCTCCTGCCGCCCAGGACCAGCGCTCCACCTGGGCCTGTCTGTTCAGTGCGCCGGTGCTGATTGCGGCGCTGGGTTACTTCGTCGACATCTACGACCTGGTGCTGTTCAGCATCGTCCGGATCCCCAGCCTCAAGGATCTCGGGCTCAGCGGCGAAGCTCTCACCAGTGTTGGTCTGCACCTGATGAACATGCAGATGATCGGCATGCTGATCGGCGGCATCCTGTGGGGCGTCATCGGCGACCGGCGCGGCCGCATCACCACGCTGCTTGGTTCGATCCTGCTCTATTCTCTGGCCAACATCCTCAACGGCATGGTCGGGACGGTCGAGCAGTACGCGGTGCTGCGCCTGCTCGCCGGCATTGGCCTGGCCGGCGAGCTGGGCGCCGGCATCACCCTGGTGGTCGAGAGCCTGCCGCGCGGCAAGCGCGGGTACGGGACGATGATGGTGTCGGCGGTCGGTGTCTCGGGCGCGGTAGTAGCGTATTTCGTCAGCCTCGCGGACTGGCGCGAGTCCTACTACATCGGCGGCGGCATGGGCCTGGCTCTGCTGGTCCTGCGCCTGGTTGCGCACGAGTCCGGGATGTTCGCGCGCCTGAAAACCTCGGGTGTGGGCGATGGCATCGCCCGCGGCAACGTCTTCGCCCTGTTCACCAGCCGCAGCCGCTGTGCGCGCTTCTTCACCTGCGTCGCGATCGGTTTGCCGCTGTGGTACGTCGTCGGCATATTGGTGATGCTGTCCCCAGAACTGGGCAGGGCCCTGAGTGTGACCGGCGAGATCAGCGGCGGCAAGGCGGTGATGCTGACCTACGTCGGTCTGGTCGTGGGCGACTTCGCCAGCGGCCTGGTCAGCCAGTGGTGGCGCAGCCGCAAGCGTGCCGTCGCGCTCTTCATGGCGTTGACTGCGGGGACTTCGGCAGCCTATTTCGCGTTCCGCGGCGCCAGCCCGGAGGCCTTCTACGCGTTGATGATGGTGCTGGGCGTGTTCGTCGGCTACTGGGCGCTGTTCGTGACCATCGGCGCCGAGCAGTTCGGTACCAACCTGCGCGCCACCGTCGCCACCAGTGTGCCCAACGTCGTGCGCGGTGCGCTGGTGCCGATGGCCCTGCTCTTCCAGGCTGGCAAGGGTACGCTCGGGACTCTCGGCGCGGCAGCAGCGGTTGGCGCAGTGGTGTTCGCCATCGCTGCGGTCGCCCTGGTGTTCCTGCGCGAGACCTTCAACGCGGACCTCGACTACGTCGAGTAGGTCTGCCGTAGTGGGTGGTTTACTGCCCCGCGCTCCTGCGCAGCTCCGCCTCGGCCTTCAGAAATTCGTCGTAGTGGATGCTGTCCAGCCAATGGGCGATAGACGCGGGGCTGTCGCCGAGGGTGGCGAGCTGGCGCTTGGTGTCGGGTAGCTGGGCGCGGATGGCGGCGGCCTCGTCCAGGTTGGTCTTCACCGCCGGGCTGTCGGTGAGGCCGAGCGCCATGACCTCGCGCATGCTCTTGGTCTGGTTCATCAGACGCACCGCGAATTCCGACTGCGCCTTGACCTTGAGGTCGAGGCTGATGGAACCGGTCACGGGATCGCCAACGGAGCTGGTCGTAGGCATGGCGACCGCCGCGCCGGCGCTGCTGCGCCAGATGACGATGGCGACCGTCGCCACGATGGCCAGGCCGAGCGCTGTGCTGATCTTCATGGCGTGCTCCGCATGCGGTGCGCCTCCAGCCGGAAGGCTGTCGGCGGCCACACCGGCAGTCTACCCCGGGATGGCGCCGCCGCGGCTGCCATCCCGGTGATCACGCGACGCAGGTGCTCTGCCGCGGCATCGAATCGGTCGCGGGCCTCTGCGATCGGCTGCGCCAGGGTGGGCTTGCAGGGCGGTCCGGGAGCCTGTTGGCGCGTTGGCGCGCCGCGGGTTCCATTGGAAGGTTGCGCCATCTCCAGACGTCTTCAGCCCTTGCGCAGCGTCTCGTCGACCTGTCTTTCGGCCAGCAGCCAGTCATGGACCGGGTTGCCGCCGCTGAAGCCGCGCTTCTGGGCGATAAAGTAGGCGGCATCGCCGATGAGTTTGCGCCGCTCGTCGGCGCTGACCACCTTGGTACCCGCCTTGGCCGGGGCTTTCGCTGCCTGGGCTGCGGGAGCTGCTGCTGCCTTTGTCGCCGGGGCGATGGGGGCCACGGACTTCGCAACGGGTGCAGCTGCTGGTTTGGCTGCAGGGACGGCAGCGGCCGGCTTTGCCGCCGGTGCTGCGGTCTTTCCAGGGGTCGGTTTCGGGGTCGGTGCCATGTGGATCTCCCAATGGAGTGAGCCTAAGCCCCCGCATCGGCTCTACAAGACCACGCGGACGTCACGCCATTGTGCAATCCGCCGCCGGGTGCGACGCCCAGGCCTGGGGGATCGTGACTGGCACAGGCTGGGCCCGAGGCATGATTCAGGGCGATGCTTGAAACCCGGTCCACCGCGTCGATAACCGCATGATCGTAGTGACACTACCCATTCCCTTGCAGGTGCGCATGTCCGTGGTTCGCAAGCAAAGCCCATCGCCCGCCTTCGCTGATGGGATCCGTGCCAGGTCGCATTATAGGTCCAAGGGGTGGCGATGAGGCGCGTCCTGCTGGTGGAAGACGATGATGCGGTGCGCAGGGTGCTCGAGATCATCCTCACCCGCGCCGGCTGGGAAGTCGCGAGCGTCGGCGGCGTGGACGAGGCCGAGCGCAGCTTTGGGCTGGAGCCGACCGACGTGGTGCTCTCCGACCTGGTTATGCCTGGCAAGGGCGCGGTCGAGCTGCTCGTAAGTCTGCGCGAACACGACCCGCGCCTGGCCTTCGTGGTGATGTCGGGCCAGCTCACCGACGAGCGTTTCCGCGCCCTGCTCCAGGACGGTGCCAGCGACTGTCTGGCCAAGCCCTGCGAAGCCGACCTGCTCAATCGCGCGCTTGAACGCGCGGTGCTGCTGCGCCGCAGTCTCGATGGTGCGGTCGGCGCGGATCAGCCGCCGTCGCTGGAGATGCCCGCCGACCTCGTCGAGCGCACGCGTCTGCTCGGGCGCGTCGACGAGGCCGCCCAGGCCGGTGGCTTTGACCTGCGCCGCAACCGCATCCTGCTCGCCCTCGACGAAGCCTTCACCAACGCGGTCAAGCACGGCGCGCGCGGCGACCGCAACCGCAGCATCGTCGTCACCGCCTCGTTCACCGTGCACGGCGGCGTGGTCACGGTCAGCGATCCGGGCCCGGGCTTCGATGCCGGGATGGCCACCCTCGAGCGCGACCGCGCGCTGAGCCGGCGCGGCATGCACCTCATCCGCACCGCCTGTGACGACGTACGCTGGATCGGTCGCGGCAATGTCTGCCAGATGGTCTTCCGCCAGCCACCGCCCGAGGAGCTGATGGCCGCACAGCGTGCCCGCCAGGCACGCAGCGAGCGACGCCGCGCGAAGCGCATGGCCTCGTCGACGACGCTGCGTCCGCCGGTGGCCGGCCCGGGACCCGTCTGAGCGCGCCATGGCGGTGAGCCGCGCCTTCCTGCGCGAGTTTCTCGACGAGTCGGAGCGCCACCTGCTCAGCGTCGAGGGTGCGGTGCGCGCCATCTCCGGTCAGCCCTACCGCGAGGAGCCGCTGCACGAGGCCTTCCGTGCCATCCACGCCTTCACCGGCGGCGCCTGCTTCCTCGGCCTCGAGCGTCCGCACCGCCTGGCGCGCGCCGTCGAGTCGGCGCTCGATGCCCTGCGCGTGCGCAGCCTGGCCTGCACCGCGGAGCAGTCCGGGCGGCTGTTCGATGCGCTCGCGCGGCTGCGCGTGCTGCTCGCCGCGCAGCGCGGAGAGGGCGCGGTACCGGGCGACGACGAGGAGCAGATCGCCGCGCTGCGTACCGCCGTCAACCTCGCCCTTGCGCAGTCCGACGACTACCGGCCGAGCACCTCGACGGTGGTGCGCCTGATCAAGGCCGAGATCGCGCCCGCCAGCGACGTTTTCGCTCCCGACGTGCCCGACGAGCCCGGCAAGCCCGCGCTCGAGCCGCGCATCGTCACCAGCGCGCGCTTCAACCAGGCAGCCCTCGCCGCCATCGACCGCCTGGTCGCGACCCTGCCTGGCGACTGGCACGAGATCGGCAAGCAGCTGCGCGAACTGGGTCGCCACGCCGCCGCCTGGCCGACCGCCGCATGCGACCGTCTGGTGGCGATGCGCCGCTTCGGCGACCGCCTCGAGACCGGCCATCCGGAGGCGGCAGAGGCCTACGCGCACATCGTCCTCCAGGCCGAAGGGCTGCGTGCCATCCTCGCACCGGCGGCAACCGCCGCAGCGCCAACCGCCCCGCGAGCGGTACCAGTGGCTGGCGAGGCGGCCGCGGCTGACCTCGACCCCGACACCCTGTCCTTCTGCCGCGAGGCTACCGACCTGCTCGGAGCCATCGAGTCGGTGGTGAACAAGCCGGGACGATTTGATGATGACGGCATCGAGGCCGTGGTGCAGGCGTTCCGCGCGCTCGGAGAAACCGCCGCCCGCCTGCACATGCCGTGGGTGGAGAACGTCGCCCGTCGCCTGGAGCGTGACCTCGAACAGCGCCACGGTTCGGCCTCGACGTCGCCGGCCACGCAGCGCGTCCTGGCGACGGCCGGGGTGGACGCGCTGCGCGTGCTGATCCGGCGGGTGCGGGGACAGGGGCGGGGGGCGGGGAGGCGGTAGACTCTAGACGCTAGACCCTAGACCCTAGACCCTAGACCCTAGACCCTAGACCCTAGACCCTAGACCCTAGACCCTAGACCCTAGACCCTAGACCCTAGACCCTAGACCCTAGATCCTAGATCCTAGATCCTAGATCCTAGATCCTAGAGAGGTGTAACGGGTCATGAGCAGAGGATGGCGATGATGCGTCATCACTTGGTCAGGCGATCTAGGGTCTAGGGTCCCAGTTCCCAGGTTTCCGCGCGAGTCGCGTCGGAACCTCGATCAGAGAGGTGGACAGGGAAAAGCGGCGGCCCCCGCCTTGCCCGGGCACGGGGGCCCGGCATCATTCCCGGCCCTATGACGCAGCCCCAGACCCAGCCCCGCGCCTACGAACCCGCCGCCATCGAGCTCAAGTGGCAGGCCCATTGGGATGCCGCCGGCACCCACGAGGTGCGCGACGATCTGCCGCGCGAGCAGTGCTACTACGTGCTCGAGATGTTCCCGTATCCGAGTGGCAAGCTGCACATGGGGCATGTGCGCAATTACTCGATCGGTGACGCGGTCGCGCGCTACAAGCGCATGCGCGGGTTCCACGTGCTGCACCCGATGGGCTGGGACTCCTTCGGCCTGCCCGCCGAGCAGGCGGCGATCGAGCGCGGCGCGCACCCGCGCACCTGGACCTATGACAACCTCGCGTACATGCGCGGGCAGCTCAAGCGCCTGGGCCTGAGCTATGCGTGGTCGCGCGAGTTCGCGACCAGCGACCCCGGCTACGCGGCGCGCGAGCAGGACCTTTTCCTCGACCTAGTCGAGAAGGGGCTGGTCTACCGCAAGTCGTCGCTGGTGAACTGGTCGACCGGCCTGAACACTGTGCTCGCCAACGAGCAGGTCATCGACGGCAAGTGCTGGCGCACTAGCATGCCGGTGATCCAGAAGGAGCTGCCGCAGTGGGTGATGCGCACCACGCATTACGCCGAGGAGCTGCTCCAGGGCACCTACGACCTGAAAGGCTGGCCTGACGCGGTGCTGACCCAGCAGCGCAACTGGATCGGCAAGTCGCTGGGCGCCGAGATCGACTTCGCGGTCGAAGGCCACTCGGGCGTCAAGATCACGGTCTTCACCACCCGGCCCGACACCGTGTTCGGTGTCACCTTCCTGTCGATAGCGCCCGAGCACGCGCTGCTCGAGGCCATCGTGCCGGCCTCGCACCGCGCCGCGGTCGAGGCCTTCAAGGCTGAGACCCGCGCGGTCTCGGCGCACGACCGCACTGGCGACACCGCCGAGAAGAAGGGCGTGTTCACCGGCGCCCACGTCATCAACCCGGTGAATGGGGAGCGCGTCCAACTGTGGGCGGCCAACTTCGTGGTCGCCGACTACGGCACCGGCGCGGTCATGGCCGTGCCGGCGCACGACACCCGCGACTTCGAATTCGCGCGGAAATATGGCATCGCGATCAAGGCCGTGATCGCGCCTGCGGGCGGCGCGGCCGCGCCTGCGGATGCGGCGTTCACCGAGGCGGGCGTGCTGGTCGACTCCGGCACCTTCACCGGCCAGGACTCGACCGCGGCCAAGACCGCGATCACCGCCTGGCTTCAGGAAAGCGGCAAGGGCCGCCAGACCATCACCTGGCGCCTGCGCGACTGGGGCATCAGCCGCCAGCGCTACTGGGGCAATCCCATCCCGTTCGTCTATGGCGAGACCTCCGGCGCAGTGCCGCTGCGCAAGCAGGACCTGCCGGTGACGCTGCCGGACGACGTGACCTTCGACGGCATCGGCAATCCGCTCGAGAAGCATCCGCGCTGGGCGACCACCGCGGCGGACGGCGCGCCGCTGAGCGTGCGCACCGCGCACGGCCCCGAGGCGGCGCGTCGCGAGACCGACACCATGGACACCTTCATGGAGTCGTCGTGGTACTTTGCGCGCTTCACCTGCCCGGATTTCGCGGGCCCGCTCGATAAGAAACGCGTCGACCACTGGCTGCCGGTCGACCTCTACATCGGCGGCATCGAGCACGCCGTGCTGCACCTGCTCTACGCACGCTTCTTCCAGAAGGCGCTGTGCGACATCGGCTACTCGACGGTGCGCGAGCCGTTCAAGCGCCTGCTCTGCCAGGGCATGGTGTGCATGGAGACCTTCTCACGGCCACTGGCCGACGGGAAGAAGCAGTACTTCTACCCTGATGAGCTCGACATCGACAAGGACGACAGCGGTCGCATCGGCGCGGCGCGGCTCAAGGCCGACGGCCTGCCTGTCGACGTCGGTCGCGTCGAGAAGATGTCCAAGTCGAAGCGCAACACCGTCGATCCGCAGCGGCTCATCGACACCTACGGCGCCGACACCGCGCGGCTCTTCGTGCTCTCGGACGTACCGCCCGAGCTGGACGTGCAGTGGTCGGAGAACAGCGTGCGCGGCGCCAACCGCTTCCTCAAGCGCGTCTGGGTGCTGGTGCAGGCCAACCTCGCCGCGCTGCAGGCGGTCACGCCCTTCGCCGGACATGCCAAGGATCTCGCCGGTGCCGACCAGGCGCTGGTGCGCAAGGTGCACTGGGCGGTCAAGCGCGCCACCGACGCGCTGGAAAAGGACTTCGCCTTCAACACCGCGATCGCGGCGTGCATGGAGCTGACCAACGAGCTCAAGCCTGAGGCGCTGTCCGCGCCGGTGTTCGCGCTTGGCGTCACCAGCCTGCTGCGCCTGCTGGCGCCACTCGCTCCGCACCTCGCCCACGAGCTGTGGGCCGAGCTGGGCAATGCGCAGGATATCACCGCCGCCGGCTGGCCGGCCTACGACGCCGCGCAGATCGATGCCGACGACGCCGAACTGCCGGTCCAGGTCAACGGCAAGATGAAAGGCAAGATCGTGCTGCCACGCAGCCTGATCGGCGCCGCGCTCGAAGCGGCGGTGCTCGCCCATCCCGACGTGGTCGCCCTGATCGGCGACCGCCCGGTGCGGAAGCTGGTGGTGGTGCCGGGCAAGATCGTGAACCTGGTCCTGGGTTAGCGTGCGCGCGCCGCGGGTGGTGTTCGGCGACACCGTGGTGCCGGCCACGCCGGGCCACGACCTGCTCGCGCTGCTGCTGTCCGCGCAGGCGGACATCCAGTACCTGTGCATGGGCGGCTCGTGCGGCACCTGCCGGGTGCAGATCCGCGCGGGGCGCGCGCACCTCGCGCCCATGGGCGCGGCCGAGTTGGCGCTGCTGCCGGACAGCGATGGTGGCGAACGTCTCGCCTGCCAGGCGCTGGTGATCGGCGATGGCGATGTGGTGGTGGCACAAGCGCATTGAGCATGCGGGCGGACGGACGGTTGCCTGTGGGAGCCCTGGAGGGACGTCCAGGGAACTGCCCGGCTGCGCTCGCGAGGAATGCTGCAGGGACTGACAGTCGCACAAGAAGTAACGGATTTTACCGCCCGGAATTCATATTCTGGCGATGCTGCACCGGGCAGATGGCGCTGGCGCGCGCCGCCTCTGGCACCATAGTCGATGGTCATCCGCAGCGTCCGTGCGGCACGCCGACTTCCGGAATTTCCGGGCTGATTGTCACATTTTATAACCATCCCAACGTCCGCGCGGGAGCGATCCTGGCGCCTGGAGCACATCCCATGGCCAAAGCCTCTTTCAATCTCATCGGCGGCGAAAAAGGCGGCGTGGGCAAGTCGGTGATGGCGCGCCTCGTCGCCCAGTATTTCATCGACCGCGACCTGCCCTTCGTCGGCTTCGACACCGACCGCTCGCACGCCACCTTCCGGCGTTTCTACGCCGACTTCGCCAGCCCGGTGGTGGTCGACGACTTCGCCAGCCTCGACGCCGTCGCCGAGGCCGCGGTGGCCGCGCCAGACCGGCAGATCCTGGTCGACCTCGCCGCCCAGACCCTGGCGCCGCTGCAGCGCTGGTGCGAGGACTCCGGCCTGTTCGAGCTGCTCGGCGAAGCCGGCCTGCCGGTGCGCTTCTGGCACGTCATGGACGACGGCATGGATTCGGTGGCAATGCTCGAGCGGCTGGTCACGACCTTCGGCCGCAGCGTCTCGTACGTGGTGGTGCTCAATCATGGCCGCGGCGCCGACTTCGCCGCCTTCCACGCCTCGGCGGCCAAGCGCCTCGCGCTCGACCACCAGGCCACCATCATCGAACTGCGCCGCCTGCACGAAGGTTCGATGCGCAAGATCGACCTGCACGACGCCAGTTTCTGGGCCGCGATCAACGTGCGCAGCGGCGACCAGCAGCTCGGTCTGCTCGAGCGGCAGCGCGTGAAGATCTGGCTGGGCCGGGTCTACGAGGACCTCGACCGCGTCTTCGGCGCCACGGCGCAGCGCGCCATCGCCCAGGGCGCCGCGGGCGGATGAGCTGGTGGGAGGTTGCCTGCGGTCGGGGTGATCGCTGGATGCAGCAGGCGCCGCGCCGCAGAGACCTGTGATCCGAGGTGCGCGGCGCTCGACTGCCCCAGTGAGGATCCGCATGTGCGCAACTCTTCCCAATGCGCTGACGATGCGACTCGCGCTAGTCTGCGCCGGCATCCTCGCGGGAGGTGCGCGCCTGGGTGCGGCCACCGCGTCGTACCCGGTCGACGCCTTTTCCTGACGTCCTCGCAAAGCGCGCAGCTGCAGGCGGCTCTCGATCAGAACCAGGTGGCGGGCAATCCGACCATCTCCAGCCCCAGCAACCTCGCTCTGCTGAGCTGCGAGTTCCAGGCAGGTACGCGAGGCACCGCGATGCTCTTCGCGTCCGGCCAGACGCGCGTCGCGAGCTGCGCCTGCGTGCGCGCCGGCAACCCCAATGCGACCATCGTCGCCTGCACCGGCTTCGCGAGCGCGCAGAAGTTCTTCTCCAGCTGCACTTCCACCGACATGCCGATTGGCGGCATCAGCACGAACGGCCTGTCCCTGCAGAACCAGTGCGGGCGGATCCCTCCTCCAGCGGCCTCGGCGTTTCGCAGGTGGACGCCACGATCACGGGTTTCGCCTCCGCGGCGGACATTTCTGCGCCTGCGCCGCAGTTCCTGGTCGGCAGGGTCTTCGCGGCTCAACTGGTCGACGCCATCCCCGGTGTGTTGCCGCCAGGGATCACCCTGGGCGCGCCGGTGCTGGCCGCTGGTCGCAGCGCGGTGAAGAGCGGGGACAGCGCGACCATCGCCATCGCCATCACCTATGCCGGCGCGGCGACCGTGACTTTCGCGCGCACGGTCACCGGCTTCACCGTTGGCGACCTGGTGCTGGGCAGTGGCACGGTGGCCGGATTCAGTGGCAGCGGCGCGAGCTACGTGGTCGCGGTCACCTATGATGTGGTGGTCTCGGGGCTGGGTAGGACGGGCACCGTGATCGCGACGATCGCCGCAGACCAGGTGATGGTTGGCGATGCGCCAAACTCGGTCTCGACCAGCGCCGCCAACCAGGGGACGCTGACCGTGCCAGCTGCCAGCGCGGCGTCAGCGAAGACGTGCGGGAGGGGGCTCAGCCTTGCGATGCTGCCGCTGCTGCTGCTCGCCTGGTGCCGTCGGCGCGCGGCCTGACCGGCTACTTGCCTTCGGGAGTTCCGGTGGCGGCCGGGGCCGGAGCGGCTGCAGGGGCCGCTGCGGGCGCAGCCGCGGTCGGCACGGGGGCCGCGGCGGGCGCGGCTGCGGGCGCCGCGGACTCGGGCGTGGTCGCCGGGGCAGGCGCGGCAGTTACCGGCGCACCAGCGGCCGGCGCCGCCGAGGCCGCCACGGGCGCCGGGCCCGCCTGCTGACGCTTGAGGCGCCAGTATTCCTGGCGGGCCAGGTCGATCAGCTGCCGGGCGCCCACATCGGAACGGCTGATGACAGTCTCGAGTTTGGCGATGGCGTCGTCGATCTTGTTCTGTTTCTCCTGGGCCTTGGCGGCGCCGAGGATGGCGGCGATCTGGCGGTCCTGGGCCTTGCTGCCGGCCTTGCGCTCGAGCTTGAGGTAGGCGCTCTCGGCGGCGGGGAAGTCGCCGGCATCGAGGGTGGTGGCGGCCTGGCTGAGGCCGGCGACCAGCTCGAGGTCCTGGTCATCGGCTTTCTGCGCCCAGTCCACTGCCTTGGCGGCGGCGGCCTTGGCGGCGGCGGCATCGGGCTTGGCGAGCGCTGCCTGGGTGAGTTCGATGTAGGCGCGGGCGCGGAAGAAGGGGGTGATCTGCTCGTCGGAGGCCAGACTGGTGTAGGCGGCTTCGCGCTTGGCGGTGTCGCGCTCCTCGCCGGCCTTCTGGAAGGCGTAGACGCTGGCGGCGGCGGGCGACTCCTGCATGCGCGAGTGCACGATCACCGCCACCACCACGATCACGATCAGGGCGGCGATCAGGAAGCCGAGGCGCCGCACCACGCGCTGCGAGAGGGTCTCGAGCCGGTCGTAGATCGGGTCGGAATAGCTGGTGGTGGGGCCGGCGGATTCGGGGACGTTGGCCATTGGAAGGTCTCGGGTGGGCGCGCGGACCAGGCGGCGCGCCGGGGAATTCAGGGGGTCGGCGCAGTCGCCGGCCGCAGGTGGTAGCGGATGGTAGTGCGCGAGTCCGCCCGTCCAGTCTCAATGAACAGGTCCTCGCCCCCCTTGTGCCAGCGCTGGTTGGCCGCGTCAGCCGACACCGCCTGCCAGCCGCTGGACGCGAGCTGGCGACGCACCTCGGCGAGCAGCTCGGCGGGCTTCTGCGGCGCAGCGTTCTCGCGCTGGATCATGCTGACCTCGAAGCGCCGCACGCTGCCGCCGGCGAGCGCGACCGCGAGCTGGTCGTCGTTCGGCTGCATCTGGTAGCCCGGACGCGGCAGGGGGATGTCGGGGAACTGCTCGGGGTAGAAGGCCGGCACACGCGGCGGACGAGGCGGCTTGCGCGCCGGCTCGTCACCGCAGCCGCAGATCAGCACGAGCAGGCCGGTCACGGCGCCGGCCGCGATGCTGCGCCGGATCCCGCCCATCACGCCTGCTTGTAGGTGAAGACGTGGCCCGCGATGGTGATCACGTCGCCGGCCTTCAGCGCGCTGTCGCTGGTCTTCTGGCCATTGACCCTGACCGCGCGCCAGCCGCCGGTGGCGATCAGATGGTGGCCGTTGCCGGCCTTGACGATCTTTGCCTGAATGGGGCGCACCAGGAAGCCCTTCGCGGGGATGTCGGCCGCGGTCGCGGCGCCGACCGTGGTCTCGTCCTTGGCCAGCGGCACCAACACCTGGCGGCCACCCTGGTCGAGGCCGATCGCCATGCGCTTCTGGTTGGGATCGCCGGCCATGGCCTTGGCGAGCGCGGACTGGTCGACGAACATCGTCATCTCGCCGCCCATGCCCTGCGCGGTCTTCTTCTTGTCGCCGCCATCGGCGTTGGCGTGCGCGTCGTAGATCAGGCTGTGCTTGCCCATCACCACGCGGTCGAGGTGCTTGAGTGGATGCTTGGTGATGCGCTGACCGGCGACGAAGGTCCCGTTGTTGGAACCCTTGTCGAGCACCGCCCAGCCTTCGCCATCGCGCACTACCGAACAGTGGTGGCGGGAGACGCCGAGGTTGTCGACCACGATCTCGCAATCGGTGGCGCGCCCGACGCGCATCTCGTCCTTGTCGAGGGTGAACTCACCCTGGGGATCGGATCCGAACATCACCGTGATCTTGGCCATCCCGCCACCTCCGAGCCGTGTACGATAGGTGAACAGCCCGAATGGTCAATCTCTCGGAGTGCCGCAAGCACCAGCCTGTACTGGGTTTTCGCTTCAGCGCAGGGGGTCTGGCGGCTGCCGGGGCGGGGGCCTGGGAGTGGCCGCGAAGCCTCTTGCGCCGCCTGGCAATGGCTGAACACTGCCCCGCCGTCACCCGCTCCCATCGTCTAGAGGCCTAGGACACCGGCCTTTCATGCCGGCGACACGAGTTCGAATCTCGTTGGGAGTACCATTCAGACCTGGTTTCTTGAGCTTTCCCGTGGGGGCGCCTGTGTTGCCCCCAGGGTGACGGCTCATGCCGGCCTGAAACTCTGGTCGCGTTACCCTTGCATCAATTCTGAAATCCACCGTCAGCGCCGACGTGCCGCCAGACGTGCCGCGGATGCGCTGGCCAGGGCATGCTGTTGGCTCGGCGGGAACTGGGTTTCAGCGCCTAGCGCGCGGGGGTCGGTCAAAGCTGCGTGCACGCAGTCGATCGCGCGTGCGTGCCGAACGCCAGGGTGGGCGGCGCTGGCGATCTCTATGATGGGTGCTCAGGTGACAGTCCACCAACCCGGCAAGGACCAGCCATGGCCACCGTCTCCCGCATCGCCCTGATCACCGGCGCCAACAAGGGTATTGGCTTGGAGACCGCGCGTCAGCTCGGCCGCCTGGGCATCACCGTACTGCTCGGCAGCCGCGACGCGGCGCGCGGCGCCGCCGCGGTCGCCGACCTCGCCAAGGACGGCGTCACCGCCAGCGTGCTGCCCCTGGAAGTCATCGACGAGCCGTCGATCGCTGCCGCTGCCGCGCGCGTCTCCAAGGAGCACGGCCGCCTTGATATTCTGATCAACAACGCCGGCATCCTCGACTACGCCGCGGAGACTGGGCCGGAGACCACCACCCTGGCGACGTATCGCCGAGTCTTCGAGACCAACTTCTTCGGCCTGATCGCGGTCACCCAGGCCTTTCTTCCGCTGCTCAAGAAGTCGCCGGCCGGGCGCATCGTCAACCTGACCAGCATCCTCGGCTCGTGCGCCGAGCACTCCGACCGCAATTCGCCGATCTTTCAGGCACGTTACACCGCTTACGACACCTCGAAGGCGGCGGTCAATCTCTATACCGTCGAGCTCGCGCTGGCGCTGGCGGGCACGCCGATCAAGGTCAATGCCGCCCATCCCGGCTGGGTGAAGACCGACCTGGGCGGCGACCAGGCCCCGCTCGGCGTTGCCGAAGGTGCACGCACCACGGTCGCGCTCGCCACGCTCGGGGCCGAGGGACCGAGTGGCGGGTACTTCCACCAGGGCGTGCACATGCGGTGGTGAGGCACCCATGCCCATCACCATCGATATCCACTCCGATGTCATCTGCCCGTGGTGCTGGGTCGGCAAGCGCCGGCTTGAGGAGGCGCTTGCGGGACTGGCGCCGGATACGGCGGTGGTGCGTTGGCATGCCTATCAGCTCAATCCCGGCATGCCGCCGGGTGGTATGCCGCGCGCCGAGTATCGGCGGCGCAAGTTCGGCAGCGCCGAGCACGCGGCGCCGCGCGATGCACAGGTGACCACGGTGGCGGCGCGCGCAGGGCTGGTCTTCGATCTGGCCGGCCAGCGGCGCACGCCCAACACGGTCCTTGCGCATCGGCTGATCTGGCTGGCCGGCAGGCGCGGCGTGCAGGACGCGGTGGTCGAGGAACTCTTCAGCGCCTATTTTAGTGCGGGACGAGATGTGGGCGATGCGGCGGTGCTGGCGGATGTCGGCGCGGCGCATGGCCTGGACGCGGTGGCGGCTTTCCTTGCCGGCAGCGAGGGGGCGGCGGAGGTGCAGGCGGAGGAGGACGCCATCCGCGCGCGCGGCATCGACGGCGTGCCGCTGTTCGTCATCAATGGCGAGGAGCGCATTGCCGGGGCGCAGCCGACGGCGGAATTCAGCGCGCTGCTTGAGCGGCTCGCGTCCGCCGACTCCGCCGGCATTTGCGATGATGGATCGTGCAATTCCTGAACGGGCGAGCTACCGCCGCTCATTCCCATTTCAATTCGCGCACCCCATCGAGTCCGCGCAGGTCGTCGAGCACCTGCCGCGAGAGCGCGTAGAGCGGGGCGCGCTTGAACTTCAGTTCCAGGCGCATCAGCCGCTCGTTGGCGACCAGGTCGTAAGTCAGGCCGACGCGCTTGATGTGCAGGCCATGGCGTTCGAGGCGGGTGCGGATCTCCGCCTCGTCGACGCCATCCAGGCTGCAGCGCAGGTCTATCCAGGCGTACCAGTCGTTCTTCACCAGGTGTTCGAGGCGCGGCAGCACGACCAGGGTGATCATCAGCAGCGTCCACAGCAGCCCGCCGAGCATGAACTCGCCGGCGCCGAAGGTCAGGCCGAGGACGGTGACCGCCCACAATGTCGCGGCGGTGGTGACGCCGCGCACGCTGACGCCCTCGCGGATGATCGTCCCCGCGCCCAGGAAGCCGATGCCGGTGAGCACGCCGGATGCGAGCCTGGCGGGGTCCGGGTGCCAGCCGGCGGTGGTGGCCAGCGGCGCGTAAAACTGTTCCGACAGGATCATCGCGGCCGCCGCAGCGAGGCCGGCGAGCATGGTGGTGCGCAGACCGGCGGCGCGCCCGTGGCTCTCGCGCTCGATGCCGATGACCAGGGCGGCGGCGAAGGTCAGCCCGAGGCGCAGGGCGAAGTCGCCGGTGGTCAGCATGGCATCCCTGGTCGGTGCGGCGGTGGCCTTGGGATCCTCGCCACGGGCCGGGGATTTACAACGCGGCCGCCGCGCGCCGCGCGCCCACCGGGGGAGGCGGGCTGGCATGACATGCGGAGCCAGGTGCCCGGCAACGGCAAAACCCCCGGCGCGGGTGCGCCGGGGGTCTGAGGGAGTTCAGCCCAGGGCCCGATCGCTACTTGTCCTTCTGCTCCTTGCCCATGGGCGGGGCGACGACGTAGCGCGCGCCCTGCTTGGTCCACAGGCGCAGCAGGATGGCGCCCTTGGAGGCGCCGATCGCGGCGACCGCGTCCTTGGCGCCGCCGATCGGCAGGCGGTCGATCTCGAGGATGACCTCGCCGCGCTTGAGGCCAGCCTGCTCGGCGCGTGAGCCGGGCGCGACCTCGGCGATCAGCGCGCCTTCGACGTCGGCGGGGATGTTGAGGCGTTCACGCACCTGCGCGTCGAGGTCGACCACGTGCACGCCGAGCTTCACCGGCGCGGCGTGCCCGTCGACGTCGCCGTGGCCCTTGGCGGCGACCGCGTCGCCGCCGGGCAGTTCCTGCACGGTCAGGTCGATGGTCATGGGCTTGCCGTCGCGCACGATGCCAAGCTTCGCCTTGGTGCCGGGCGCGGTCTGCGCGGCGAGCAGGCGCAGGTGGCGCGGCTCGTCGATGGCGGTGCCGTTGAAGGACACCACCACGTCGCCGGCCTTGATGCCGGCCTTGGCGGCCGGGCCATCAGCGACGGCGTCGCCGACCAGCGCGCCCTCGTCATTCGGCAACTGGAGCGCCTTGGCGAGGTCGTCGTCGACCGGCTGGATCATCAGCCCGAGATAGCCGCGCGTCACGCCACCCTTGCTGATGATGCTGGTCATGATCTCGCGCGCGAGGTTGATCGGCACGGCGAAGCCGATGCCGAGGTTGCCGCCGCTGGGGCTGAGGATCGCAGTGTTGATGCCGATCAGGCGGCCCTTGGCGTCGACCAGCGCGCCGCCCGAGTTGCCCGGGTTGATCGAGGCGTCGGTCTGCAGGAAGTCCTCGTAGTCGGCCAGGCCGACGCCGCGTCCGCGCGCGCTGATGATGCCCATGGTCACGGTCTGGCCGACGCCGAAGGGATTGCCGATGGCCAGCACCAGGTCGCCGACCTCGGCCTTGGCGCTGTCGCCCAGGGTGATCGCCGGCAGGGTGTGGCCGGCCTCGATCTTGAGCACCGCCAGGTCGGTCTTGGCGTCGGCGCCGACGACCTTGGCGTCGTACTCGGCGTGGCTGCCGGCGAAGGTCACCTTGACCGTGTCGGCACCCTCGACCACGTGGTTGTTGGTCAGGATGTAGCCGTCCGCGGAGACCACCACACCGGAACCCAGGCCCTGCATGCGGCGGTCGTGCATGCCGGGCATGGCCTGCTCGTCCTGACCCTCCTGGTCGCCGCCGGGTGCCAAGAAGCGGCGCAGCATGCGCTCGTCGACGCCTGGCGGCAGGTTGACGTTGCGCTTCACCGCCTTGCTGGTCGCGACGGTGACCACGCTCTGGGCGACCTGCTTGACCACCGGCGCGAAGCTGGTGGTGCCGCCGGCCTCGACCGCGGCGGTGACGCCGGGCGTGGGTAGCGGCTGCGGCTCCTGCGCGAAGGCGGGAGCGGCGAGCAGCGGGGCGAGCACCGCGAGGGTGCGGACGAGGAAGGCGGCGCGCGGCCGGCGGGAGGATGTCGTGGGGTTCATGGAGCACCTATTGGAATGGGGCGGTTGTCCATGTCGTCAGACGCAGGGCGTCCGGCGGGCTTTCAGCCCAGGGATGACAGCCTTGGGCGCTGGGGATCCCGCGTGCGTGCGGCGCGTCGATGGGCCGCCGGCCTGGTGATCCTGTTCCTGCTCGGACTCGCGGTCCATCCGGCCTTCAGGAACATTGAACGGCAGCGGATCATGTTGCGCAGGTGTCCAAGCCGTCGTCCAAGCGCATGTCACCCCATCAGGCCGACGCCGTCCTCGCCGAGGGGGGCGAGCAGGGCCTCGATGTCCGCCAGTTCGAGGCGGCCGAGGGCTTGGCCGTCCTCGTCGACCAGGGCGTCGGCGAGGGCGGCCTTGCGCGCCTGGAGCTTGCGGATGCGCTCTTCCACGGTGCCGGCGACGATCAGGCGGTAGATGGTCACCGGGCGGGTCTGGCCGATGCGGTGGACGCGGTCGGCCGCCTGGCGCTCAACCGCCGGATTCCACCACGGATCGAGCAGAATCACCGAGTCGGCCGCGGTCAGGGTCAGACCGGTGCCGCCGGCCTTCAGGCTGAGCAGGAAGACCGCGCATTCGCCGCCCTGGAAGCGCTCGACCAGGCGCTCGCGCCCGCGCGATTGGCCATCCAGGCGCAGGCAGGCGACCTTGCGCGGCGCCAGCACGTCGCTCTCGACCAGGTCGAGCAGCGCGGTGAACTGCGAGAACACCAGCACGCGGCGGCCTTCGTCGAGGAGCGTGCCAAGCAGTTCGCCGAGCGCGTCCAGCTTCGCCGAATCCGTGCAGCGTGCCGCAAGCTTGCCCGGCAGCAGCCGCGGGTCGCAGCACGCCTGGCGCAGGCGCAACAGCGCTTCGAGGATCTGCAGGCCGCTGCGCTTGAGGCCGCGTTCCGCGATCACTGCGCGCACGCGCTCGTCCATCGCCAAGCGTAGTGCATCGTAGAGCGCGCGCTGCGCTGGTGCCAGCTCGACGGTCACATCGATCTCGGTGCGCGCGGGCAGTTCGCTGGCGACCGCCTCCTTGGTGCGGCGCAGCAGGAAGGGCGCGATGCGGCGTCGCAGCAGGGCGCGGCGCGCCGGATCGTCCTGGGTTTCGATGGGCGCGCGGAAGGTGCGCGCGAAGCCACGTGCGCTGCCGAGCGCGCCCGGCGCGACCCAGGACAGCAGCGTGTGCAGCTCGCCCAGGTGGTTCTCGACCGGCGTGCCGGTCAGGCACACGCGCTGGCGCGTGTCAAGGCGCCGCACCGTCGCGGCAAGGCGCGACGTCGGGTTCTTCATCGCTTGTGCTTCGTCGCAGACCGCCACATGCCAGGGGCGCGCGGCGAAGGCTTCCTCATCGCGCGCCAGGGTGGCGTGGGTGGTGACGATCACGTCCGCCTCGACCTCGCCGACCGTTGCGCGTCCGGCACCGTGCAGCACAGCGACGCGCAGGCCGGGGGCGGCGCGCGCGAGTTCCTTGCGCCACGGGCCGACCATGCTCGCCGGGCAGATCACCAGGCTGGCGCGATCGTCGCGGCCGGCGAGGTGCTCGGTGAGCAGGTGAGCGATCGCCTGCGCGGTCTTTCCCAGGCCCATGTCGTCGGCGAGAATGCCACCCAGACCCAGGCCGCGCAGGTGCTGCAGCCACGACAGCCCCTCGACCTGGTAGGAACGCAAGGTCAGGCCGAGCCCCGCCGGGGGAGCGACCGCGGGCGGCGTCAGGCATGAGCGCATGCGCTCGGCGACCGCGCGCAGCCGCCGCTCGCCGAGCCAGCGCGGCGAGAGCCGGTCGAGCGCCTCGATGATGTCCGCGCGTGCCGCATCGATGCGCCAGCCGCCGCCCGGACCCGCCGGCTGGTCATAGAGCTCCATCAGGTGCCCGTGCAGATCCTGCAACAACGACAGCGGCACGCGCAGCACCGTCAGCGCGCCCGCCGCGACCAGGATCACCGGCTGGTCGCCGCTGCTGCGCGGCAGGCGTTCCCACGCCGCCGGTCCGCCCGCCAGCAGCGGGGCGAGCAGCGGGACCAGATCGATCCGCTGGCCGCCCACCTCCATGCCCAGATGGAGTTCGAACCAGTCGCCGGCGTCATGCTCCTCGACCTGCGCGGTGATGCCGCTGAGGTCGACCTCGGTGATCGTGCCGACGTCGACGCCGCTGATCTTCCAGCCGCTGCCCTGCAGGGCGGCGAGCGCCGCGACCGGCATGGGCACCGCATCCTCGCCCGGCGCGAGCAGGTCAGCGCAGCGCGCCCATAGCAGCGCGGACCCGACCCCCTTGAGCGGCACGGCCTGCGTCCCCGCTGGCGGCCACGCGGCGAGACCGAAACGCGCGAGCTCTGCGCAGCGCGCCTGTTCGTCTGCGAGATGGCGCAGGATCGGCGTGCCGTCGGCGCCCTCGACGACCGGCGCGCCGCCGCAACCGACCTCGCCGCCCGGGTAGCGGAAGCTTGCCACCGCGAGATCGGCGTCGCGTTCGCGCCGTTGGCCGCGCACGTACCAGCCCAGACGCGTGCGCGCGATGCGCAGGCATGGCGTCGCGACCTGTGGGGGCTGCACATCGGGCAGCGCCAATGCGGGCAGGCTTGTCGCCAGCATGCCGGAGGCCACCTGCGCCTCGATGGCATCCATCCAGGGCATCGCGACGACCTTGCGCAGCAGCGCGGGATCCAGCGTGGACGCCAGCGGTGCGACGCCAGCCGCGGTGCGGACCCATGGTGGTTCAACCGCCAGGACTTCGAGTGCGCCGTCGGCGGCGTCGACGAGTTCGATGCGACGCGACGTGCCGTTGTGGCGCCAGGTTGCCGTGGCGGTGATCGGCGGCAGGCGCACGAGCGCGGGACCTTGATACGATCCCCAATGCGCCCTGCCGGTGTCCAGGGCCATCTCGAGCAGCGCCGCCGGCATGGGCTCGCGATCCCGGCCGAAGGTGCTGAATTGCCATCCCCGTCCCAGGGACAGGCCGCGCAGCATCGCCACCAGCCGTTCATCGTTGCGGCCGGCGCAGCGCGGCGGGTTGCTGAGGAAGGCGTCGTAGCTGCTGAAACGCTTCGCCAAGCCGCGGGCGCCCGATTTCAGCCGCCGGCAGACCACCGGGACGATGCTGAGGCCCGACTCGTCCGAGCCGTCCACGACGTGGACGAGGTGCTGGGTGCCATCGTCTGCGGACGTCATCCGCCCGGCGTCATGCCAGTCGGCGAGCCACGCCCGCACGTCGGGATCGCTGTGGCGCCAGGCGCGGTCGCGCAGGGTGGCGACCCCCGGAAACAGCTCGGGGATCTGCGCGGGCGGCTTGGGCGGCGGTGCGGTGCGCCCCGGTCCCGGCACCAGGGAATGCCCCTGCGTCGACGCCCACACCAGCAGCGCCGCGACCGCGTGCTTGCAGTTGAATCCGACCGGGCACGAGCAGTGCGCGACGATCGCGTCGACCTCGAAGCCCCGCGCATCGTCGTTGCCCACGATGCTGACCTCCACCTCGTAGGCGGCGCCGCCTGCGACGGTGGCGCAGAACTCGCGCGGCGTGGACGGCACCAGGGCGGTGACGTAGCCGCAACGCGCATAGCGTTCACCGCGCGTCCGGGTCGGCGCGTCGAAGTCGGAGCGGAAGGCGTGCGCAAGGCTGGCCATGGGAGCGGGGGATCCTGCGATTCGTCCGGCCCAGGGAAGGAGCGAGGTGCGCAGGGTCAGCGGGTCAGCCCTCTTCGGCGGCTGCCTGCTTCGCCTTCCGGCCGACGGGCTTCACGCCGATCGCAGCTGCGATCTCGCGGTGCAGGCGCTGCACACGCTCGACCTGGCCCTTGGCGGCGAAGCGCTCGTAGAAGCCTTCGGCGCGGAAGTCGCGCTGGCGCTCGGTCAGGGGCGCCAAGCGCGCGGTCCAGCGCTCGATGCGGCCCTTGGGATCGGCGTCGCTGCGCACCAGGTCGACGGCGACGCGGATCAGCGCCTTGAGCGTCACCGGCTTGGTCGCCATCGCGTCGGTGTCGCCCCACAGTTCGCCGAAGGCGGTGGCGGCGGCCTTGAGAAAGTCGCGGATCACGGCGTAGCGGCGCTCGACCTCGGGCGCGGCGGCGCTGTCCGCGCCGTCGGCCTCGACCCAGCGCAGCACCTCATTGAAGAGTTCGGCCTGCAGGATCCACTTCTCTTTGCCGGAGCGCCCGCCGAGGCGGTTGATGCGGTAGCGCAGCGGGCTGTCACCGGAGGTGTAGAGGCGGTCCACGACGCGCGCGGCCAGCTTGCGCGCAGGCCCGGCGAACGACACGCGCTCGTAGAGGTCGATCAGGTGGCTCTTGTTGATGCGGGTGCCGGTCGAGTTGATCAGCACGAACATCTCAGCGGCGAAGTTCTCGTTGCGGCCGTCGAAGACCATGCACGGCACGCGGATGTGCTTGGCTTCCTCCGGGTGCTTGAGCAGGTGGAAGTGCAGGGCCGCGAGGCGGTGCTGGCCGTCGATGATCAGGAAGCGGTCGGACGGCTCGTCGAGATTGCCGACGTGGTCCCACGGCGCGACCGGTGCGAAGGGCAGCTGCTTGGACGTGTAGAGCAGCACGGATCCGGGGATCATCGGCTGAGGTCCGCAGGTCTCATAGAAGTTGCGGATCGCGGCGACCTTGGCCTTGGCCATCGGGCGCTGGAAGGCGTCCTCCTGCTTTTCGACGTTGTGGATGAAGCGCCCGACCTCGTCCTGTTCCCCAGGCGCCGCTCCGGCGATGCGGCCTTCCTCAGCCTCGAAGCGCGAGGTGAAGCGCACCCGGCGCAACAGGTCCTCGGCGGGGTAGACCACGCTGTAGAAGACGCCTTCCTTCTGACTGACGCGGGTAGCGAGCATGGAAGCGCTCCAATGGGTTCGAATGGGCCCAAAGCTTAGCGGACCATGCCCGCCTCGACAAGGGGGGAGTATGGAGCCGGTCCAACGACTGTGCCTTCAGCGTTGAACCTTGGCGCCACCTGAGGGGAATGGCCGCTGAGTTCCGTTGAGTTCCGCAGCGTACGGCGGAAAAAATGGTTCCTCGTCATTCGTTGTGGATCCATGGCCTACTCGGGTCGCGTCGATCACAACAGGATAGGTAGGATCGAACAAGAGGAACGGAGGAACGGAGGACAGCCAGGAGATGGCGATGCCGCATTTCTCTTGGCTTTTTCACTGGCTCCTGGTCTTCCTCCGTTTCTCCGTTCCTCTTGTTCGATCAGGCTTCAATTTCCCGCGATGGACGGAAACTTTCCACCTCGGACGACGAGGATATGAAAACGATCCGGCCTCGGTTCCAATGGGACCGAGGCCGAAAGGTGCAGCAGGATGACGAGCGAAAGTCAGGCGGTCGCTCTTCTCTGCGGCCCTCCGCGGAAATATGCGTCTCTGCAGCAAAGCCCTCTGGGCTCGGATCGCCCTTGGTTTTCCCCTACTTCCCCGCCAGCCGCAGCTTCGCCAGCGTCTCGCCGCCCGAGATGCGGTAGAGCATCGGCTCCATGCGGTCGACGCCTTCGGTGAACTTCGCCGTGCCTTCCCACTGGAAGTTGAGGATGTTGGTGTAGTCGCTGAAGTACTGCCAGCGCCGCGTCGGCAGGTTGCGCACCATGTGCATGTGGTTGGCCGGGCAGCCGTACTTGGTGATCGAGGCGGGCACGTGCTTGAAGGTGATCCAGGTGTGCGGCCACGAATACGACGAGGCGTGTGCAAAGGCCTCGGCGATCGGCTGCGGCAGCTCGACCGACTCGGCCTCGCCCTGGATCATGGTGAAGGTGCCGGTGAGGTCGCTGTAGGCGAGGCGGCCCGCCTGGCATTCGATGCCGCCGGGCGAGATGTAGCCGGTGCTGAAGCCGCCGCCCGGGAAGTAGTGCTTGTAGACCTCGAACAGGATCGATTCGTCGCACCAGTCGAGCGAGCCCGAGCCGCTGTTGTCCATGTCGATGGTGCCGCGCAGCATGTACGCGCTCTGCGGGTCGAGGGCGATGCCGAGCTCGTCGGCCTTCTTCTGGATCTCCCACGGCTCGTAGACCTTGCGGTAGTCGGCGAACAGCACCGGCTCGCCGCCGGTCAGCGCCGACTGGCAGGCCATGGTGAGCAGGCCCTGGACATCGTTCTCGGTGGCGAAGGGGATCGCCGCCTTGCGCCCGCGGTGGTCGAAGGTCGAGTTGAACAGCGCCTCGGCGATGTCGGCGCAGGCCATCGGCGTGCCGTTCCTGTCCGAGCCCCAGGCGAGCTGGCTGGTCCAGCCGCCGCCCACGGCGTTGGTCGCCTTCATGTAGTCGCGCAGGATCAGGTAGAGCTTGAGCTCTTCTTCGAGCTTGGCCTTGTGACCGGCGGTCAGCGGCTTCGGCTTCACCAGGTGCGGCGCCGTGTAGATCGGCGACTTCGCTGCGCAGATCGCCTCGATGTCCGGGTAGATGCGGCCCTTCCACTGCACGTCGACGGTCCACTTGTAGAGCTCCTTGAGCTCCTTGGGGTCGTAGCCGCCGCCCTTGTGGATCATGTCGGCGAACAGCTTCATCGACTCGCGCACGGTCTCGACGCCCAGGAACTTGCGGCTGGCGTGCACGTGGTTGAGCGCGGTCTCCATCTGCATGGAATCGGTGTCGGCGCACAGCAGGCGCTTGCCGCGCAGCCACGCGGCGGCGGTCATCGCCCACACCAGGTCGACGATCTCGGCCTTGGACTTGGCGTCGAACTCGGGGTCCTGGCCGATCTCAGGCATGGTGCCGATGACGGCGTGGCAGAGGCGGCCAGTCTGCGCGTAGGCGCCGACCACCGCGTCGACACCGACCACGCCGGGCTTGGGCGCGTTGTTGCCGGCGATGCAGCACAGCGGCGCGTCGCGGAAGTGCGCGGTCAGGGCCATCGCGGTCTTGCCCGGGTAGAACCAGGTGTCGGGCACGATCGCCAGCACCGTCACGCCATGCTTCTTGAAATCGTAGGCCACCGCGTCGGCGTCGCTCTCGCGCTCGACCGTGCGTTCGGCGACGTAGATGCCCGGGCGCTCGCCGCCCGGCAGGCGGATGGTCTTGAGGATGCGACCGGTCATCGCCGCGATGTTGAGCGCGCGCTCGCGCGAGGGGTCGTCGATGCGCGGGTCGCAGGGCGCGAACAGGCCGATCACGGGAACGGCGGGGCTGGACGGTTTCTGGATATAGGACATGGCGACCTCGGGCGGGCGTGCGCGGGCAGGTGGACGTGAAGGAAAGCAGCGTATGGCCCTGTGGTCCGGATGTCGAGGGGATCGCGGTGGCGTGTCTGGCGTTGTTCGCGCGCCGCGAAGACGGATACAGAAGATGGCGACGGGGACGAGCCCGTGGGCGGTCCAGTCCGGGCTTTTGCGCGGCTCTGCCATTTCCCCCTCCTGCCAAAATTCCCTTTGACAATATTCGTTGTAACATACATTTCCCGGCATGGTCGGACGCCTGATAGCGGAATTGAAGCAGACCAAGCCCTTCCGCAGTCGCGCGGACGAGGCATATCTCAACCTCGTCCGCACCGCGGACCTGCTGAAGCACGACGTGGCCGGCTTCCTCAAGCCATTCGGCCTGACGCCGACGCAGTACAATGTGCTGCGCATCCTGCGGGGCGCGGGCGGCGCGCCCAAGACCTGCGGCGAGATCAGCGAGCGCCTGGTGACCGCCGAGCCCGACGTCACGCGCCTGCTCGACCGCATCGAGCGGCAGGGCCTGCTCGACCGCGAGCGCTCTGCCAGCGATCGCCGGGTGGTGCGCTCGCGCATCACCGCCAAGGGTCTCGACCTGCTCGCCACCATCGACCAGGGCATCGACGCCCACCAGGCGCGCCGCCTCGGCCGTTTGGGCAGCGAACGCCTCACCCAGCTCATCGACATCCTCGAGGAGCTGCGCGCCTGAACGGACCATTGCTCCTCCGTATCCCGCTCCCGATCCTTCGGCGCCAGCCGGTGTGCGCGGGTTGTCCCCGTAGCCACCCCTGGCAGCCTCAGCGTCACCTCCATCGTCACCATCACCGCAAGGACCCGCCATGACCCTCATCCGCTCCCTCCTTCCCGCCACCCTGCTCGCCATCGGCCTGGGCGCCGGCAGCCTGCGCGCCGCCGACTCGTACGAGGTCGAGAAGAACCACGCCTTCGCGATCTTCCGCGTCAAGCACCTCAACACCGGCTTCACCTATGGCCGCTTCAAGGAGATGAGCGGCGCGATCACCTGGGACAACGCCAAGCCTGAAGCCGGCAGCATCGAGATCAGCATCGAAGCGGCCAGCGTCGACACCGGTATCGAAAAGCGCGACCAGCACCTGCGCACCGCCGACTTCTTCGACGCCAAGCAGTACCCGACCCTGGGTTTCAAGAGCACCGCGATCAAAAAAGTCGACGACGAGAACTTCGAGGTCGCCGGCAACCTCACCATCCACGGCGTGACCAAGCCCGTCACCGTCAAGGTCGCGAAGACTGGCGAAGGCAAGGACCCGTTCGGCGGCTATCGCATCGGCTTCGAGACGGTGTTCACGATCAAGCGCAGCGACTACAGCATGGCGGGTCTGCCAGGCGCCGTCGGTGACGACATCACCATCACGCTCGCCACCGAAGGTCTGCGCAAGTAGGAGGCGATCGGAAGCGGTTTTACCGCAGAGACGCAAAGGGGAAATGGAGGAAGGCCGCAGAGTGCGGCTGCTTGGCAGCGCCTTAGGTGCTTCCGGAATGGGTAGCTGCAGCAGCGTTTGCAGTTTAGCTCTGCGGCCTCGTGCATCCCACCCTGCGTCTCTGCGGTAAGTCGGCTGTCCCATCCCCGGAAGGCGCTTGTCCTCGTCCCTGACGGCACGGAGTGGCCATGCTCGATCTCACCGAAACGATCTTCATGATCCTTCTGCCGGCGCTGCTCGCGCTGGCCGGCTGCGTCGGACTCGTCGCCCTGCGTGGTCGCGGTTTTCCGGTGCTGGCAAGGCCGGGCTGGGACGGGGCGGTGCTGGCGTTGGCGGTGGGCGCCGCGTGGGTCGCGCTGCGCGGCGGCTTCCATGACCCCACCGTCGATGTGCATGATTGGCTGCCGTGGTTCGCGCTGCTGGCAGCGTCGGCGGCGGTGCAGCTGCCCGCGCTGCGCCCGGCCTGGGCGCAGGTGGGGGTGCTGGCGGTGATCATCGCCAGCATGCTTGGCCTGGTCATCAGCCAGCTGCCGGTCTGCCACGGCTGGTCGCTGGGCGAGAAGGTGCTGTGGTTCGGCGGCCTCGGCCTCGGCTGGGTGGCGAGCGTCTGGGCGTGGCGGCGCAGCGCGCTGGCCGCGGGCACTGGCGTGGCCATCACCACCCTGGTCTTGGCGGTGGCGTGCGGTGCCCTCGCCTGCCTGCTCTTCGGTGGCATGCGCCACGCCAAGCTCGCCGCTCCACTCATTGCCGCGCTCGGCGCGCTGGTGGTGGTCGGCTGGTGGCGTCGCTGGCCGTTCCCGGCCGTCGGCGCTGCGACCGCGGTCGGGCTGCTGCTGCCGCTGCTACTGATCCTCGGCTATTTTCTCGATGAGGTGCCGCTATGGGGCTTGCCGCTGCTCGCGCTGACGGGCCTGGCGGCCTGGCCGACCGCCTGGGGCCGGCTGCGCAACGCGGCCGCTTGGAAGCGCCTGCTGGTGGCCGCGGCGGTGGTTGCCGTAGTCGCAGCGCCGGTGCTGGTCCACGGCATCGTCAAGAGTATCCACGACTCCGGCGAGGCGCCTTAC
>JBBQSO010000021.1:0-66461 GCA_038213805.1 Planctomycetota bacterium
TGATGGCTGATGGCTGATGGCTGATGGCTGATGGCTGATGGCTGATGGCTGATGGCTGATGGCTGATGGCTGATGGCTGATGGCTGATGGCTTCCTGAACCGGGGTCTGAGTTGGCGTCAAGCGCCAGTTTAGCCTGGCCGCGAGCATGTCGATCGCAGCGGCCCTGACCGGTGCCCGCGACGCCCGATAGCCCCCCTGGGCCCTCCTCATAACGGCAGTGCCATCAGCCATCAGCCATCAGCCATCAGCCAAAATTTGCTCCCCGCCCGTTTCGGTCGTATCTATTTGGTGCGCCTCACGGTCCACCGGCGCGCGGAAGCACACCCATGAGCACCCCTTCGAGCACCGCCGCCGCCCCCGCCATGCCCGCGCGGGTGCGCGACCGCCTGGTGGCGAGCATCGCCCAGGGCACGCTCGAGCTGCCGGTGCTGCCCGAGGTCGCCAGCCAGGTGGTCAAGCTGAGCGGCGATCCGAATTCCGACACCCGCCAGCTCGCCGCGCTGATCCAGCGCGACCAGGCCATGGCCGGCCACCTGATGCGCATGGCCAACTCGACGCTGTACGCGCCAAAAGTGCCGCTGGTCTCGCTCGACCAGGTGGTCAGCCGCATGGGCATGAAGAAGATCCGCGAGATCGCGTTGATCATCTCCTGCCAGAGCAAGGTCTTCGCGGTGCCCGGCTTCGAAGGCCTGATCAAGGCGCAGTTCCGCCATTCGCTGGCCGCGGCCGCCTTCGCCCAGGAGATCGCGCGCAACCGCCGCTGGAACGTCGAAGAGGCCTTCCTCTGCGGCCTGCTCCACGACGTCGGCCGGCCGGTGCTGCTGCAGAAGCTGATCGACCTGCACCAGGAGCTGAAGCTGCCCCTCGACCTCGGCGCGGTCGAGGCGGCGATCGGTGCCCTGCATACGCGCGTCGGCTCGGACCTGGTGAAGAGCTGGACGCTGCCGGCGCGCATGGCCGAGACCGTGCTCTATCACCATGACGCCATGAAATCGACGAGCGCCGCGCAGACTGCGATGATGACCCAGCTCGCTGACGACCTCGCGCACCTGCTGCTGACCGACGGCGGGCGCGCGGTCGCCGAGGCGGCGGTGCGCGCGCACCCGCTGCTGGTGCCGCTCAACCTCTATCCCGACGAGCTCGACGCGCTGCTCGCCCAGCGTGACACCATCAAGGCGATGGTGGAGGCGGTGTCATGACCGCTTCCCCGGAAACCTACGATGTCGTAGTCATCGGTGGCGGACCTGCCGGCCACCACGCGGCGATCCAAGCGGCGCGTTCCGGCAAGCGCGCGCTGCTGGTCGAGCGCGAGGCCAGCGTCGGCGGCTCGTGCGTGGCGCGCGGCACCATCCCCTCGAAGACGTTGCGCGAGACCGCGCTGGCGCTGACCGGCTTCAAGCGCAAGAGCGGCGACGTGTGCGCGGTGAACATGGGCGAGGACGTCCAGGTGGCGAGCCTGATGACCCGCCTTGAGCAGGTCATCACCGCGCACCAGCACTACATGGAGGCGCAGCTTGCGCGCGACCACGTCACGCGCTGGCACGGCCGCGGCCGCTTCATCGATGCGCACACCGTCGAGATCCAGGGTGTCGACGGCACCCGCCGCCAGGTCTGCGCGGAGATCCTGGTGATCGCCGCCGGGTCGCGGCCGCGCAGCCCGGCCGAGGTCCCGGTCGACCACACCCACATCATGGACAGCGATTCGATCCTCTCCATGACCTACCTGCCGCGCTCGCTGACCGTGCTCGGCGCCGGCGTCATCGCCAGCGAGTACGCCTCGATCTTCGCGGCGCTCGGCACCGAGGTCACGATGATCGACCGCGGCGAGCGCCCGCTCGGCTTCCTTGACCCGGAGCTGACCGACCGCTTCGTCGCCTCGTTCCAGGCGACCGGCTCGCGCTACCTCGGCAAGAGCGCGCTCAAGCAGGTGAAGTGGGACGGCCTCAGCGAGGTCGTCACCACCCTTACCGACGGGCGCGAGGTGCGTGGTGAGAAGATGCTGTGCGCGCTCGGCCGCGTCGCCAACCTCGAGGGTCTCGACATCGCTGCTGCAGGCCTGGCCGCCACCGACCGCGGCCTGATCAAGGTCGACGAGCACGGCCGCACCGCGGTGCCGCACATCTATGCGGTCGGCGACGTGATCGGCGCGCCCTCGCTGGCATCTTCGGCGATGGACCAGGGACGGCGCGCGATCTGCCACGCCCTTGGCCAACCCAGTGGCGTGTCGCCAGAGCTCATCCCGATGGGCATCTACTGCATCCCCGAGATGTCCCAGGTCGGCCTCACCGAGCAGCAGGCGCGCGAGCGCCACGGCGGCGCCATGGTCGGGCGCGCGCCCTTTTCCGAGCTCGCGCGCGGCCAGATCGCCGCCATCCAGGACGGCCTGCTCAAACTCGTCACCGACGCCGCCGGGCGCAAGCTGCTCGGCGTGCAGGTGGTCGGCGAGGGCGCCGCCGAACTCACCAGCGTCGGCCAAATGGCGCTGATCGCGGGCCAAGACATTGACGTGTTCATCGCCAACACCTTCAATTTTCCGACCCTCGCCGAGGGCTACCGCGTCGCCGCCCTCGATATCGCGCATCAGCGCGAGGGGTCGAAGGTGCAGCCGGCGGTGCTGGCGAAGTCGTGAGCGGATGGCGGCTGATGGCTGACGGCTGACGGCTGACGGCTGACGGCTGACGGCTGACGATGAAGTGAATTGCGCAGGGTAATCACGTTTCCGCAAGCGTGTGCGAGGGGTGCTTCGGCTGGTATTCGGCGAAACACCGTTTTTTATCGCCTCGCGACTCGCGACTCGCGACTCGTGGCTCAGCGCGCCATGGCGGCGTAGATCGCGGCCTGGGCGTCGTGCAGGATGCTGTTGTGGCCGGTGCCGGCGATCTCGCTGTAGGTGATCGCGGGGAATTCCGCAGCCAGGGCGCGACCCATCACCACCGGGATGATCTCATCGGCGTCGCCGTGCAGGATGGAGATTGCGGGCGCGCCGGCGGCGAGGATCTCGGCGAGGCGCGCGCGGTTGTCGAAGCGGTGCACGAGCACCTCACATAGCGGCCAGCCGACCTTGCGCCGGGCCATCGCCAGCATGCTGGTGAAGGGCGCCACCAGCACCGCGCGCTGCACCGGATGGTGGGCAGCGTACTGCAGTGCCGCCGCGCAGCCTAGGGAATGGCCGAGCACGCCAATGCGCCCAGTTAGGTCCGCGGCGGCGAGGTGGAGGTGCTCGGCGAGACTGGCGACGGCGCCCTCGCTGGCCGTGAGGATGGTGTCGGGCGACGGTCGGCCGGCGCTGGCTCCGTAGCCGGGATAGTCGATGAGCAGGAAGCCGGCGCGCGCGTCCGCACCGATCAGAAAGCCGCTCCAGTCCAGGGCGGCCATGGCATTGCCACCGAACACCAGCCAGATGCGCGCCGGCAGCTCGGCGCCGGCCGCGCGCGGCGCCACGTAGAAGCAGGTCTGCGCTGCGGCGCCGGAAGTGAATGCCAAGGGCGTCACCCGCGGAGGATCGCCGCGCAGCTGCACCGCAGTGTAGCCGTGCGGCAGGTAGATCATGCTGCCCTGCCCGAAAAACAGCAGCACCGCCAGCACCAGAAACGGAGCGACGATGCAGCGCAGCAGGGCGATGACGATCTGTCGTCGTTGGGTGAATCTGGGAGCGAGCCTCATGTTCGTATGTTATACACCGTTTACCTATAATCCAGAATTGAACCTGCCACCTGGCAGCCCCTGGATGAACGCCTGCCCCTGCGCGATGTTCAGCACTGCTCCGACCCTCCTTCACACGACGTCCCAGCATCGAGTCTCGCGCCGCCCACCGGCTTCCCCCTTGCCGGACCCGCCATGCTTCAGACCCTCACGCCTCGCCAACCGCAGCCCTTCCGCCGAGACCCGCCATGACCATCCGCCGCGCCCTGCTCTCCGTCTTCGATAAGACCGGCGTGGTCGACCTGGCGCGAACCATGCAGCGCCGCGGCGTCGAACTGCTGTCGACCGGCGGCACCTACAAGGCGCTGCAGGATGCGGGCATCCCGGTCATCGAGGTCGCCGAGCACACCGGCTTTCCCGAGATGATGGACGGCCGGGTGAAGACCCTCCATCCGAAGATCCACGGTGGCTTGCTGTGCGTGCGCGACGACGCCCATCACATGCAGGCGGCGGCGGCCAATGGCATCGGCCTGATCGACCTGGTGGTCGTCAACCTCTACCCGTTCGAGGCGACCTGCGACAAGGCCGGCGCGACTACCGCCGATAAGATCGAGAAGATCGACATCGGCGGCCCGAGCATGCTGCGCTCGGCGGCCAAGAACCACGCCTTCGTCACTGTGCTCACCGATCCCGCGGACTACCCACGCTTCCTCGCCGAGGTCGCGGGCAACGACGGCGACACCACGCTGGCCTTCCGCCAGGCGTGCGCGCGCAAGGTCTTCCGCACCACCGCGCGCTACGACGCACTGATCGCCGAAGAGCTGACGCGCATCGCCAGCGCCGCCGATCCCGCGGTGTGGGCTAGCGAGCGCTTCCCCGCCGAGCAGGCCATCCCATTGCGCAAGGTCCAGGACCTGCGCTATGGCGAGAACCCGCACCAGCAGGCCGCGCTCTACGATGTCCGCCTGCCCGGCGCGGCGTCGGTGGTGCGCGCGCGGCAGCTCCACGGCAAGGAGCTCTCGTACAACAACCTGATGGACGCGGACGCCGCGTGGGAGCTGGTGAAGGAGTTCCCAGAGCCGACCTGCGCGATCATCAAGCACACCAATCCGTGCGGCTGCGCCGCCGGCGACACCCTGAAGGAGGCCTTCCTCAAGGCCTACGAGGGGGATCCCCAGGCCGCATTCGGGTCGATCATCGCCTTCAATCGCGAGCTCGACGCAGCGACCGCTGACGCCATCGCCGATCCGGGCCGCTTCGTCGAGGTGATCATCGCGCCGTCGTTCTCGGCCGAAGCCCTCGCCATCATCACCACCAAGCCGAAGTGGAAGGCCAACGTGCGACTGATCGCCGCGGGCGCGCCGGCGGCGGTGCCGCGCCTGGCCAACTCCGTGCGCAACGTGCTCGGCGGGCTGCTGCTCCAGGATTACGACACCCTCGGCTGGGACGTGGCGAACGTAAAGGTGGTGACGCAGCGCAAACCGGACGCGGCGGAGCTGAAGGACCTCGCCTTCGCCTGGCTGGTGGTCAAGCACCTCAAGTCGAACGCCATCTGCCTGGTCAAGGGCCGCGAGCTGCTTGGCGCCGGCGCCGGGCAGATGAGCCGCGTCAACTCGAGCTGGATCGCCGCCCACCTGGCGGGTGCGCGGGCCGCAGGCAGCGCACTGGGTAGCGACGCCTTCTTTCCCTTCGCCGACGGCGTCGAGGCCGCGGCCAAGGCCGGGGTCACGGCGATCGTGCAGCCGGGCGGTTCGAAGGGCGATCCCGAGACCATCGCCGCTGCCGACCGCCACGGCATCGCCATGGTCTTCACCGGGGTGCGTCACTTCCGCCATTGAGCGGCCGCGTAGCGGATCGCATCCATGAGACGCGGCCCAGACGCGACATCCCAGGGGTGCCTGAACCCGGGCGGCAGTCGAGGAATTTGGCCGTGGCCTACCGTGTCCTGGACGCCCGGCCCGAGCCGGACCGTGCGCCCTGCATCAGCGCGGCTTGTTCTCGAGAGCGGGCGAAGCCGGCAGTTCGTCCTCGTCGTGGCCGCCGCGCAGCAGGCAGACCGCGAGGATCGTCATGGGGACGCTGATCCCCAACCAGATGCCGACGATGGTGAAGAGGGTGGCCACGCAGGGGTAACGTCGCGCAACGCC
Source organism: Planctomycetota bacterium (assembly GCA_038213805.1). Classification (GTDB taxonomy): domain Bacteria; phylum Planctomycetota; class UBA11346; order UBA11346; family UBA11346; genus BOG-1363. Next base: position 5,791 of record JBBQSO010000021.1, read on the forward strand.
AATCGTTGTCGGAAAAAATCCCTGGTTTCGGCATCATCCGCGTTTTGAAGGATATCCGATGCGCGCGCTGGATGCTTGCGCCTTGTAGCCCTTCCCCAGCGACGGCATACTGACCTGACTCTCTCTGCTCGTTCCCGTTCCCGATTGGATCGTCATGACGCTTGTCGGCCAACCCGCCCGTGCGGCGCTCCGTGCGACCATGCTGCTCGCGGGACTGGTCGGCGGCGGCTGGACGCTCGACGCGGCCGATGTGCCGCCGCCAGCACCAACGCCCCCCGCGGATGTGGACCATGCCGTCCCACCGGCCGCCAGCACCCCGCCTGGGGCTGGTGTGGACAGCGCAGACCTTGACGACCCGGCAACTGGCAAAGATCTCGCTGGCTGGCTGGGCAAGGCCGTCGATGCCTCCGGCAAGGTGGACAAGGCCGCCTACGCGCGGGAGGCGCGCGCCTGGGGAATCCAGGCCATCACCAGACGACTAGGACCGGACTACGATTTCTACCACAAGGGCGCCAAGCCCGAGGTCCTGCCCACGCTGTTCATGCCAGAGACGAAAGTCGAGAAGCGTGCGCACCATGGCCAGGGCATGCCTTACCAGTACGGCGGTTATGAAGCCAAGGTCAACGATACCTTCGGCTCGACCGGTGGGCAGGTCTTCTACGTCCCGGAGCGCGCCGACGATCCCGGCGTCGACCGCATTGAGACCTACAACTGGGAGAGCAACCTGATCACGGTCGGGCCAACAAAGGTGTGGTGGAGCGGATCCCACCCCGATCCGGCGCTGCTGCGCAAAGATTGGCAGGATCTGAATGGCGGGCCGCTGCGCTTCCCCATGGCGATGGCGCGCTCGCGCACCTTCTGGTCGAACGACGCGCTGATCGCGTTCTCCAGCGGGTTCCTGGGCGCGGACGGGACGCAGACCAGCGGCGACAGCTACCCCTGTCTGCTGTTCCCCAAGGGCAAGGTGCCGACCGCGGTGGCGGTGACCAACGGCAACGAACTCGGCCTGGTCGCGCTGTGGGATCTACAGAGTGGCAAGGGCGAGGTCGCGGTGATCGCCCTGCAGGGCACCAACCTGCGCGGCTGGCGCTACTACTGCCTGCCCACCTTCGGCAGCTACAACCAGCTCAAGGTCCTTGGCTACATCGAGCTGCCCGGCATGGCCGCGCCGACCGGCATCAGCTGCGCGACCAACAACCGCCAGGGGCTGGTCGAGAACAAGGAGTTCGGCACCTACAAGCTCGAGGACCACAAGACCCGCGACATCTTCATCAAGGGCGACGGCCAAGACAAGCTGTTCAGCGCCGGGTATGCGGTGGTGATCTCGCGCAGCGAGAACAAGGCGGTGTTCATCGACCTGCAGCCGACCATCGCATACCTGCGCCAGATGTACCTGACCAGCGATGAGAACCTGGCCAAGACCGTGGATGCGGGGCTGGCGCCCAAGCAGTGGCCGCCCACCTTCGCCGTGCTGCCCGCCTACGCGCCCAAGGTGGTGACCAGCATCCGCGTGCCGCACCCCAACGTGGTGCTGGCCGGGACGCGGCCATTCGGCGGCGAACCGTGGTTCTGCCACATCGGTACTCTCGACGGGCGGATCGCCACCTGGACTGTCGGCGGCCTCGCCACCGAGGCCGCCGCGAAGGCCGAGGATGTCAAGGCGGTGGGCGTGACCCAGATCGGACGCACGCCGACCAGCATGATGTTCCTGCGCAACAGCGATCCCGCGGCGCCGGGCAGCAGCCCCTACGAATACAATCGCACCCTGGCGGTGTGCTGCCGCGGTGATCGCGAGATCGACTTCGTGACCTTCACCACCGCCGGCAAGGGCACGGTCTACCGGCGTCTGCGCGATGCGCGCCTGATCGATCCGGTGGTGATCGATCCGTGCGAGCGCGCGCCGATGATCACCGTCGGCGATTTCAAGGGCCGCAAGGTGGTCAACTACCGCTACGGGCCGACGCCTGACGAGCACACCATCCCGAAGCACAGTTTCGGCGTCGGGCCGGACGGCAAGGGCGACGTCGAGTGCGGCGGCGTCCTGGAATTCCCGGGGCCGGTGTTCGATGTGAACACCACGAATGTGAATTGAGACCGGGGCCCTAGACCCTACCCATTACCCACAACTCTGCGTCGGCCGGGAACCACAGGCCGGAAGGTCGTCTGCCGTGAGCGCCAACGGCGCGACCAGACGGGCAGCCCAGGGCAACGCCCTGGGTTCGTGGGAATACATGACGTTCGAGCCCTGAAGGGGCGGCCAATGGTACCCTGTCAGCCCTTTGCTGTGACCGCGTGCCTGGTATGCGCCGAGAACGCGCTCGTGTGCGATCCCCCCTTCGTTGGTGCATCGATATGAACCGCCCCTTCAGGGCTCAGAATCATATTTTGCACTACCCAGGGCTTCGCCCTGGGCTGGTCTTCTGGCCGCGCCGTTGGCGCTCTGGGCAGACAGCCACGCTGTTCCCAGTACCTACGGTCTCACGTCTCCAGTCGGCGCCTTCCGCTCATCAGCGCCCAACGCACCTTCCGGCGCGCGCAATACACGTCGGATGAGCGGCTGGCTTGAGACCACGCCAGGGCGATCGCGCAGGGAGTTGGCGGTGGCGAGCGCGGCGAGCAGCCCAGCGCTGCGCGCCTCGACCACCCAGGTGTCCGCAGCGAAGCCGGCGGGCTCAAGAGCAACCGCGTGGTGGGCCTCGGCCAGGCTGCGGATGTCGGTGCCGGGCGCGACCTGGACGAGCAGGCGGCGGGTCAACACCTGCAGGGCCGCGTCGTCGCCCCCGCGCAGCTCGGCCTGCACGCCGGCCACCCCGGGACGCGCGGCGAGACCAGTAGCCAGATCATCGAGTGCCTGGAGATCGACGCGGGGGGCGAACGCGACCTCGAAGCCGTCGTGCACCGCGCTGGCATGGCAGCCCTCCGGCAGCGGCGGCAGCGCGGCCCCGCCCGACAGCGTCAGGCGCAGTCGGTTGGGCAGCACGCTGACCGGGACCCAGCCGCGACCATCATGGTAGCGGCGCGTGAAGCCGTCCGGTGCAGGGCCGGTCTGTGCCATCACTCCGCGCCCGTCACCGCAGCCGCTGCACACCAGGGACCAGGCCAAGGCCAGCAATGCGCAGGCGGCCGGAAATGCGATGCGGGGTGCGCTCATGGCCGGATGAGAGGGCGTGGTACTGCGGGGTCAATGCACCGCTGCCGCGGCCTCGACCCCGGCGTGTGCGAAGTGCTGCCGACGGCGTTCGAGACGGCCATCGGCGAAGCCCTCTACCCAATGACCGGCATCGCCCGGCCAGTCGCCGACCAGGATGAGGTCGACGCCGCCGATGCGCCGCCGCCAGCTCTCGTGAATATGGCCGGCGATCAGGACGCCGTCGCCAAGGCCGCGCGCCGCGCCCTGGACGCGGCGCCGGTCGATGAACACGCGCGGCCTGGAACCCGCGGGGCGCAGCGCGCGCTGGCGGTGCTGTGCGCGGCTGCCGCGACGCATCTGCTGCGCCACCAGGTCCTGCGCCCAGGCCGGATAGCAGGCCTGCCAGGCGCGCCACCAGAACGACCCCAGCCAGGCGGCGAAAGCGCGATAGCCCGGGTCATGGCAGAGGCGGTCGCCGTGGACCACGCGCACGCGCTGCGGTCCGGTCTGGAGGTCGAGGGCCGGCCAGTGCAGGTGGCAACCGCTCGCGGCCTCAAGCCGGCGACCGGCAACCAGCTCGCGGTTGCCGCGCACCAGATCCAGGCGCCAGCCGGCCGCGCGCAGGGCGCGCAGGCGGTTCAGGACCGCGGCATGGCTGGCCACGCCGGTGTCGGTCTCCAACCAGTAGTCGAAGAGGTCACCCAGCAGCACCAGCCGCGCCGGCGGACGCGCCAAGAGCTGATCAAGGAAGGCGGCGAAGGCGCTCGGCCGCCCCGCGAGGTGGACGTCACCGGCGATGTAGAGCACCGGCTGCGCAGCGGGCTGTCCCGGGGTGGCCACCATCGTCCTCCACGCAGAGGATACGGGGAGAGAGGATGGGAAAAAGGGCGGAAGGGCGGATGGGCGGAAGGGCGAGCGTCGGCATTGTGCATTTCCGATTCCCCCTTCTTCCCCTCTTTCTCACTTCCTCCCTTCCCGTCCGGCAGTCTTCGCTTGCCTGCGCCCGACGGTGCTGGCGGCCAGTTCACCATGCGGATACATCTCGGCGATGCCGACCTTCGCCCTGCTCCTGGCCTATGACGGCACCGCCTTCGCCGGCTGGTGGCGGCAGGCGGGGACGCGGACGGTCGCCGGCGAACTTGACGCGGCGTGCGCGCGGCTGGGCGAACCGGAGGCGCGCGCCGTGGGGGCAAGCCGGACGGACGCGGGTGTGCACGCGCGCGGACAGGTCGCGCACCTGGTCACGCGCCGCGCGTGGGGCGTGGGCGAGCTGGCGCGGGCGCTCGCCCTTCAGCTACCCGGGGATATCGCCTGCCGCGCGGTCGCGCCCGTTTCCGACGACTGGCACGCCTGCCATGCGGCGACCGGCAAGACCTACCGCTACACGCTCGACAACGGCGCGGTCGGCGACCCCTTCGTGGGTCACCACGCCTGGCGACCGCCGTTCCGCCTCGCGCCCGCCGCGCTGCGCGCCGCCGCCACCGGCGTCTCCGGGCGCCGCGACTGGCGCGCCTTCGCGCGCCGCGGCGACGCGCGCGCTGATCTGGTGCGCACCCTGACGCGGGTCGAGTGGACCGCGCACGGCCCGCAGCTGATCTGCACCATCGCCGGCGAGGCCTTCGTCTACCGTCTGGTGCGCAGCCTGGTCGGTGCGATGGTCGCGGTCGCGCACGGCGGCTGCACGCGCGCCGAACTCGACACCGCGCTCGCTGGCGAGCCATCGCCCGCCGGCCGCCAGCAGGCCCCCGCGCATGGACTGTGCCTGGACGAGGTGGACTACGCGACGCCGCCCGCGTGGGTCCTCCCCGGTTGACTCCCGCCTCGGGTATTACATCGTCATACCGGGAGCCGCCATGCCTGAAAGCCCGCAGACCGTGGTCTCCTTCAAGGCCGATCGCGAACTGCTGCGCCTGCTCAAGGGCGTGCGCAACCGCTCGGCGTTCATCCGCGATGCGGTGGTCGCGGCGTTGGGCGAGCACTGCCCACTGTGCCTGGGCAGTGGCACGGTGGACAGCGAGGAGCGCCGCCGCTGGGTCGAATTCGCCGCGCACCACCCGGTCGCCGAGTGCGCGCGTTGCCACCAGCACGTCTTCACCTGCCACCGCCGCCCGGTGAAGCACGCATGCCGGAAATGAGCCCGCAGGCCAGCGCGCGGACGGACGCGCTCGGTTTCACCGCTGGGGCGCCGCTGCGGCTGCTCGCCGCGGCCGCTTTCGCCGTGACCGCATTCGGCGCCGTGGCCCTCGCCACCGGCGCGCCGCCGGCGCAGACGCCCGTACCAGCCGCGCCGCCAGCCGACATTGCCACCGGCATGCTCGATGTGACCATCACCGCCACCTACCCGGTGGCGTCGTGGACCGTGCAGGGGCCAACCGGCGCGCTCAGTCCGCACGTCGCCGACGCCACGCGCTGGCAGGGCGCGGTACCCTGCGCCACGGCCGGCATGGTGCGCCTATTCGTGCAGGCCGACCACCAGGATGCGCTGCACGCCGGGCCGGCGGCGCTGCGCGTGGCATGGCAGGGCGGCGCAGCGCTGGTGTGGGGCGAGGGCTTCGTCGCCGACACCGTCAGCGTGGGTGGACCATGAGCCGCGACGCGCTGGCGCTGGACGACGTCACCGTCTGCTACCGCCGCACCCCGGCGGTGCACCACCTCTCCGCGACGCTGCGCTGCGGCACGCTTACCGCACTGATGGGGCCCAACGGCGCGGGCAAAAGCACCCTGCTGCGCGCCATCCTCGGCTGGCAGCCGTTGACCACCGGCAGCATCACTTTGGGCGGCGTGCCGGCGCGGCGCGCGCTGGCCCGCATCAGCTACCTGCCGCAGCGCAGCGCGGTCGACTGGGACTTCCCCATCACCGTGCGCGAGGTGGTGGCGATGGGCCGCTATCAGAGCCGCGGCCTGTTCGCGCGTTTTACAGCGGCCGACCACGATGCGGTCGCGGATGCGCTCACCGAAATGGACCTCGCCTGGCTGCAGGATCGCCAGATCGCGCAGCTCTCGGGCGGCCAGCAGCAGCGCACCTTCCTGGCGCGCGCGGTGGCCTCGGGCGCCGACGTGTTCCTGCTCGACGAGCCCTTCGTCGGCCTCGATCCGACTTCGACCGCAGACCTCGTGCAGCGCCTGAACACCTGGGCGGCGCAGGGTCGCCTGGTGGTGGCGGTGGTGCATGACGTCGCACTGGCGCGCGCGCATTTCCAGGAAGCGCTGCTGGTGGCGCGCAGCCTGGTCGCCGCCGGTCCGGTCGCCGCGACCCTGGCCGACGCGAACCTGGCGCGCGCGTATGGCGCCGCCTGGCCGCTGGCCCGGCCGCAGGCCGATCAAGCCCTCGCCCTGCCCGATCTCGGCGGCGTGCTGCGGACCCAGGCGCGCAGCGCCCCACGCCCGACCGCCCAGCCCGGTACCAGCGCGGTGCGCCCGGCGGAGCGCCGACCATGAGCGAACTGCACGACTGGCTCAGCGCGCCGTTCGCGCCCGAGCACCGCTTCCTGTGGCGGGCGCTGCTGATGTGCGCGCTGCTCGGCGCCAGTGCCAGCCTGCTCGGCTGCGTGCTGGTGGTGCGCCGGCTCTCGCTGCTCGGCGACGCGCTGGCGCACTCGCTGCTGCCCGGCGTTGGCCTGGCCTGGCTGATGTTCGGTACCAGCCTGGGCGCGCTGTTCATCGGCGGGCTCGCCGCGGGGCTGCTCACTGCGCTCGGCAGCGGCGTGCTCAGCCGCCTGACTCGGGTCAAGGAGGACGCCTCCTTCGCCGGCCTGTTCCTCACCCTGTTCGCGCTCGGCGTGGCCCTGGTCAGCCGCGTCGGCACGCCAGTCGATCTGCTGCACGTGCTGTTCGGCAACATCCTCGGCATCACCGGCGCCGACCTGTGGCTGGCAGCCGGCGTCTCGACCCTGACCGTCAGCGCCTTCGCGCTGTTCTACCGCGCCATCCTCATCGAGTGCTTCGACCCCTCCTACCACCGCGCCTGCGGCGGCCGTGGCGCACTCACCCATCTCGGCCTGCTCGCCCTGATCGTGCTCAACTTGGTCGCCGCGCTGCACGCACTGGGCGGCGTGCTCGCTCTCGGCCTATTCATGCTGCCCGCCGTCACCGCCTACCTGTGGTGCGACCGCTGGGGGACCATGCTCGCCTTCTCCGTCGTCTATTGCGTCCTCGGCGGGGCACTGGGCCTGCTGCTCAGCGTGCCCACCGCGCTGGCTTCCGGACCGTGCATGGTCGGCGTGCTCGGCATCGGTTTCCTCCTGTCCGCAGTGCTCAGCCCGCGTCACGGCCTGCTCGGCCGCCTGCTGCGGCCGCACCACCATCATAATGAGCATGGGGATGAGGAGGGCGTGATGCCGGGGCATAGGCATTGATTGCGGCTGATGGCTGATGGCTGATAGCTGATAGCTGATAGCTGATAGCTGATAGCTGATAGCTGATAGCTGATAGCTGATAGCTGATAGCTGATAGCGAAACCGGCATCGGGTATTCTTGCGGTTGGATTGATCACGCAGAGTTTTCGCACTGCCCCGGACCGGGGGCCATCAGCCATCAGCCATCAGCCATCAGCCATCAGCCATCAGCCAGTACTCACCACCGCCCCGCGGTATCCTGCGCCAAATGCTTCTTGATGTACTCGAAGCTGATGCGCGCTGACTCGAATGGATCCCCCGGGCACACATCCTGTTCAACGATGAACCACTCGCAGCCCGACTTGTCGGCGGCGGAGATGATCGCCGGCCAGTTGAGATTGCCGCTGCCGATCTCCATCATCGTGCCGGCCTTGTCGTCGCTGCTGACGCCGTAGTCCTTGAGGTGCAGCAGCGGGATGCGGCGCTTGAGCTTGCGGCACCACTCCGCGGGATCGCCGCCGCCGGCCTGGATCCAGTAGGTGTCGATTTCGGCCTGTACGTACTGGCGGCCGGTGTGTGCAAAAATCATGTCGAGCATGGTCTGCCCATCGAACTTGCGCAGCTCGAGAGCGTGGTTGTGGTAAGTCAGCACCAGGCCGGCCTTGCGCAGGGCGCGCCCGGCCTTGTCCAGCGCCGAGGCGAGCGCCAGGACCTCTTCAACGGTCGACACCGGCAGGTGCGGATGCGGGTAAGCGGTGAAGCGCGTGCCGAGGCGCTGCAGGCGGTCGATGACCTTGTCGGTCTCGTCGATGATCGCGCTGCCGGGCTCGTGCGTGGCACAGATCACCAAGCCCTCGTCGGCGCAGATGCGCACGATGTCGCGCTCGTCGATCGGACCGATGTTGCTGATCTGCACGGCGGAGTAGCCGATCGCCTTGACCCGCCGCGCGGTGGTGGCGAGCTCGCCGGCGGTGCGGCAGAAATCCCGGAGATTATAGAGCTGGAGGGCGACCTGGGCGATTCTCACAGCGGCGATGCTAGCCACCCCCGCCGCCCGCGCATCCCCCCTCCCTCACCACCTTGGATCCGTGACGCGAGTGGACGCGGACGGTTTTCGCCGCGCTCTGATCAGGCCCAGGAGCGCCCCCGGGCGCGGCGGTAATCGGACGGAGCCACTCCGACGCTGCGCTTGAAGAGTCGCGAGAAGTGGCTGAACGAGCTCAGCCCGACCGCGCTGGCGATGGCGGTGACCGGCTGGGTGGTCTCCAGCAGCAGCGCCTTGGCGCGCGCGAGGCGCATCTCGGTGAGGCGGCCGAGCACGGTCTTGCCGGTGGTGGCGCGGAACAGCCGGGCGAGGTGCGGCTCGCTGACCCCGACTTCGTCGGCGATGGTGCCGCGCAGCAGCGTGCGGTGCAGCTGGGCCCCCATGAAGACCTCGGCGCGCGTCACCACCTCCTGGTGGCGGCCGGCATTGAGCGGTGACAGCCCCTCGCCCTGGCCGCTCGTGCGCCGCGCCCCGCGCAGCTGGCCGATGAGCAGCCGCACCACCAGGGCGCTGGTCAGCCAGGCGCTGTCGGGGCGGGTCTCGCCGTGCAGCTCGCCGACCAGGGCGAGCAGGTCCTCACGCAGCTCGACGGGCAGGCGCTGCACGCGGCCCACGAGCGGCGCGAGATCGAGGCGCTGGGCGTCGAACAGGCACAGCACGTAGCCCGGCGCCTTGCGCCGGCACCACATCTCGCGCTTGACCCGCGGCGGCACCAGCAGCGATTCCTCGGGGTGCAGCTCGTGGCTCTTGCCGTCGACGCTCGCGGTGATGCCGCCATGCAGGCAGATCAGCCACTGGTACGCGCGCTGCTGGTGCACGCCGGTGCGATACGCGGTATCGGCCTCGCGGTAGGCCAGGCTGTCGATGCGGATGGGGAAGGCGTTGGCGGTCATCGGGCGTGGTGTGGAGTATACCCGTCGCGCGTCCAGATGTTCGCGCCGAAATCGAGGGCTTTGTCGACCGGCTCACCACAGAGGCGCAGGGTTGATGCCGCGACCACGGGGCCGCGCTGGTCAGGGAAGCTGCTCAGACCCGGGGCTCCTGCAGCGCCTGGCGAAGGCGCGCGGTGATCTCGCGTTCGGCGCTGGTGAGGTCGCCGATGAAGGTACAGCCGGCTGCCTGCAGATGACCGCCGCCGCCGAAGGCCTGCGCCACCGGGCCGACCGCGAAGGGCGGATTGGAGCGTAGGCTGGCGCGCACGGTCTTGCCGTCCTTGCCCTCGCGCAGCAGGTAGGCGACCTCATTGCCGGCCAGGCTGCGCGGCACCTCGACTAGGTCTCCCCAATCCTCGGGCTCGCCGACCGCAGCGACGGCGGCGGCGCTCAGCACGATGCCGGCCAGGCGCGGCTCCACGTCATCGACGCGCAGGTTCTCGATGGCCAGCTTCTGGATCTGCAGGTCCTTGGGCTTCTTGGTGTAGGTCAGCGCGCGGTTGATCGCCGCGGCGTCGATGCCGGCATCCAGCAGCTTGGCCGTCCAGCGGAAGGTGTGGGCGGTGGTGTTGCTGTGCATGAAGCGGCCGGTGTCGAAGACGATGGTCGTGTACAGGCACTCGGCCAGGGTACGGTCGAGCGGCACCTTCATGCGCCGCAGCAGGCCCTCGACGACCACGCCCGAGCTCTCGCCCGCGACGTCGACCAGGTTGATGTCGCCGAAGCGGGTGTTGGTGATGTGGTGGTCGAGGTTGATCAGGGTGCCGCGCCGCACCTCGGCGACCGCTCCGAGACGTTCGCGGTCGCCGGCGTCGCAGCTGATCATCACGTCGGCCGGCGCCTGCGCCGCGGCCTGGGCGGCGTCCGCGACCACCGCGATTCGCGCGAAGCCGGGCAGGAAGGCATAGGTTGACACCACCCGGCTCGGGCACAGGAAGCGCACCTGCTTGCCCAGCCCCTCAAGGGCATGGACCAGGGCCAGACCGGCACCGACGCCATCGCCGTCGGGATTGATGTGGGTGGTGACGATGACGCTGCCGGCGGCGGCGAGGGCCTTGGCGGCTGAGGCGTAAGACACGGTGCAGTCCAGGGGTTGCGTGGTGGTATAGGGGAGTATCCGCTGGATGGCAGGTGTGTCCAGCGCAGCGCGTTGTACGGCTGACGGCTGACGGCCGGCGGACGACGGCGTCAGACGTCCTCCGCCACGCGCGGATGCTCCGCCATCAGCCATCAGCCATCAGCCATCAGCCATCAGCCATTAGCCATTAGCCATTAGCCATTAGCCATCACTTCCACCCATGGACCCTATGAACACCCGATCGACATTTCCACAACTTGGCAGTGCCAGCGCGCAACCTAGGATCCCCACCCATGACAACCGACGCCAAGGTCCAGAACGCCTCTTCCACCCCCGTCACCACGATGACCCCGCGCGCCCGCAAACGTACCAAGGTGGTGGCGACGATCGGTCCCGCGAGCAGCAGTGAGGAGGTGATGCGCGCCCTGTTCCACGCCGGCATGAACGTCGCCCGCCTCAACATGAGCCACGGCGACCACGCCGACCACCTCGCCCGCCTGAACCTGGTCCGCAAGGTCAGCAAGGAACTGCAGCGCCCGGTCGCAGCGCTCGCAGACCTGCAGGGCCCCAAGATCCGCACCGGCCGCCTCAAGGACAACGTGCCAGTCGAGTGGAAGTCCGGGACCAAGACCGTGATCACCGTTGCGGACTGCCCCGCCGGCACCGCCGAGCGCGTCGGCACGACCTACGCCGGTCTGGCCGGCGACGTGGTGCCGGGCAATATCCTGCTCGTCGACGATGGCCGCATGCGCATCCAGGTCGACCACGTCAAGGGCGACGACATCCACTGCACGGTCATCGTCGGTGGCATGCTCAAGAGCAACAAGGGCATCAACCTGCCCGGGGTCAAGGTCAGCACCCCGTCGCTGAGCGACAAGGACAAGGCCGACCTGGCCTGGGCCATCGCCAACGACGTCGACTACATCGCGCTGAGCTTCGTGCGCACCGCACGCGACGTACGCAACCTCAAGAACCGCATCGCCGAATCCGGCCGCAACATCCCGATCATCGCCAAGATCGAGAAGGGCGAGGCGGTCGAGAACATCGAGGAGATCCTTGGCGAAGCCGACGGGATCATGGTCGCGCGCGGCGACCTCGGCATCGAGATCTCGACCCAGCGCCTGCCGGTGGTGCAGAAAGACCTCATCACCAGCGCCAACAAACTCGGCAAGCTGGTCATCACTGCCACCCAGATGCTCGAGTCGATGATCGAGAACCCGATCCCGACGCGCGCCGAGTCGTCGGACGTGGCCAACGCCATCTTCGACGGCAGCGACGCGATCATGCTCTCGGGCGAGACCGCGACCGGCAAGTTCCCGGTCGAGGCCGTCGAGGAGATGACGCGCATCGCCATCGAGGCCGAGAAGAGCCCGTACATGGCGCGCGAGAAGCTCAACCGCGAGGCCAGCACCTTCAATCACTTCGCCATGGCGATGAGCGGCGCCGCCGACTACCTGGCGCGCGAGATTTCAGCCGACGGCGTGATGATCGTCAGCCACGGCACCGAGAAGGCCCTGCTGCTGTCCAAGCGCCGCGGCCAAATCCCGCTGCTCGCGCTGTGTTACGAGGAGCGCACCTGGCGGCAGATGAGCCTGTTCTGGGGCATCGTGCCGCTGCAGATCTCCTACCGCGACAACCTCAACGACCTGCTCGAAGCCGCCACCGAGGAGAGCATCCGCCACGGCGTCTTCAAGGACGGCGACACGGTGGTGGTGATCAGCGGAGTGTCGAGCCAGGGGGCGAACACGATCAAGGTGCATACCATCTGAGGATTGCCACCGTCCGGAGGTCCGGGGGTCCGGAAGTCGAGAATCGGCTGATGGCTGATGGCTGATGGCTGATGGCGGATGGCTGATGGCTGATGGCTGATGGCTGATGGTTGATGGCCAGCAGCCGACGGCTGTCGGTCACCGCCGTTGCGATGTTCGTGTCCGCAGGATATGCGATCGCGAACGGAACTGGCGCTGCGCGCCCGGGCCATCAGCTATCAGCCAACAGCCATCAGCCCGCAACGCAGGAACCCGCGCCAATCGGCGCGGGTTCCTGCGTTGCGGTCACGAGCGCGGCGCGCGCTTACTTGGCGTCGGCGGCCGGCTTCTCGGCAGGCTTGGCATCGGCAGCGGGCTTCTCCGCGGCGTCGGCCTTCTTGCCGCCGGTGTCGGCCGGCTTCTCGGCCTTGAGCAGGTCGCGGGTCATGATCTTGCCGCCGGTGAGCGGGTCGCCCGGCTTGTCGCCGAAGACCCGGTAGGCGATGACGTGGCCGGTCTCGTCGGCGGTGTAGATCGCCGAGTTGGTGTCGGTCGCGTCCTGGTACTCGGCGATGAAGCGGCAGGTGCGGTGCTCGACGCGGCCGTTCTCGTTGAGGTAGTTGTGGTGCTCCTCGTTGGCATCCCAGCTCCAGGCGAGCTGACCGCTGGTGCGGTCGATGGCCTGGATCATCGTGCTGTCGGGCGCGGTCACGAACAGGTACTGCGGATTCGAGCCGACCAGGCGGGTGACGCCGATCACGCTCCACTCCTCAGCCAGGCGCACCACCTCAAGGGGATGCTTGGCGGTGTCAGCGAAGGGCACGTTGTCGCCCTGCGCCTTGATCGCATACAGGCCGCCCTTGGCGGAATGATCAAGGTCGAGCCAGGCGTAGACGCGCGACGGTTCGCCGCGGAAGGCGAAGGGCTGGCGCTTGATCGGGCCGTTGAGGAACAACGAGCCGAGCTTCTGCCCGGACAGGCGGTTGATCACCAGCAGCTGGTTGTCATCGCTGCCCACGTAGAGCAGGCGGCCGCGCGGCAGGGGCGAGCCAAAGATCGCGGCGCCGGTGGGCAGCGACCAGACCTCTTCGCGATCGTACTTGAAGCAGTGCACCACGCCGCCGTGGTCGGCGGCGTAGACCAGGCCGTCGGACTCGACCGGGGGCGCGGTCATCGAGGTGCGCAGGTTCATCTGCCAGAGCACGTAGGGGAAGCGCTTCTCGCCGTGGTACGACACCACCTCCATGCGGCCGTCCCAGTCGCCGAGGAAGATGCGCTGGTTGCTGTCGGGACCGAGGGCGAGCACGCCGCTGGACGGCGAGAAGGGCAGGTCCCAGCGCCACACCACCTGACCGTAGACGGCGTCGATGCTGTAGAGCGTGTCGTCGGAGATCACCCACAGGCGGTCGTCGTTGGCGACCTCGTCACCCTTGGTGTTGCGCGCCTTGACGCGGCTGGCGTAGGGCGTGAGCACCGCGGGCTTGGGCAGCGCGATGCTCACCCACTTGGTGTTGCCGCTGGCGGCCTCGACGGCGTAGATCTCGTTGGTCTCTTCCATCTGGAAGAAGATCAGCTCGGGGATGTTGGGATTGACCCAGCTGTTGGCGATGCGGTGCGGGAACTGCAGGTCCCAGGCGCGATCGAAAGGCGTGTCCTTGAGGACGCGCGCCTTGCCCATGCCGAGGCGCTCGGCCTCGGTCTCGTGGGGCGCGCTGCTGACGGTGCCGTACCCGCCCTTGCCACCGCCGCTGCTGCCGGAATCCGCAGCGCGGTCGCCGCCGCAGCCGCCAAGGGCCGCCAGGCCGAGGCCGAAGAACACAGTGGCGAGGGTCTTCATGGTTTTCCCCGATGCGGAAGGCGAAAAATGCGAGACATGCAGAGAATGCGATGGCGTCATGGTCACAGGCCCTGGCTGGCGGCGATGGGCAGACACTCGCCGCGCGCGGTTTCGTAGGCGTGCAGGCGGCCGAGCCAGCCGAGCGCGTCGGGGCAGTCGACTTTGAGACGGAACAGGTATGGGCGGCCGGCCTGGCGGCGGCGCAGGTCCTCGGCGCAGTCGTCCCAGCTACCCGCATAGAGCGTGTGCACCGTCTCGACAAGCTGGCGGACGGCCGCATCAAGCTGGCCGAAAACCATCTCGGGAGGCAGGGCCGGATCGAGCTGCATGGGCGCGGCCGTCATTTGCCCTGGACGGACTTCTCGAGGTCGGGGAGCTTGTCGGCCTTGTCCGGATAGCCGGTGCGGACGTCGCCGTAGTATTTCCAGAGGTCGGTCTCGACGTCCTTCTGGCGGGCATTCATGTCGTCGACGATGTTGTCGAGGTAGTACTTGGCGTATGCGACGTTCGCCCGCTCCTTGATGCGCTGGAAGCTGTCCACCCATTCCCAGCCGCTCTTGACCAGGGTGAAGCGGTCGAGGTTGCGGAAGTACTCGTCGCCGGGCCGGGTGTAGTGCAGCACGTAGTTGCGGCGCAGCACGTGGGTCGCCAGGTAGTTGTCGGGCTTGCCCTTCTCGGTCGGCGGCATGCGCAGGCGGAACTTGTTGGACAGGCCGCGCACCTCGACGGTGAACTGGTTGCCGTAGAGGCTCAGGCGGTTGAACAGCACCACGCCATAGACCTCGCCCGCGGCGACACCTTCCTCGTCCTTGGTCTGCGCGTCGTAGGGCGGCAGGTCGAGGGCGCGGATCTCGTCGACGGTGTGCAGGCGGCGGTCCTCCTTCTCTTCGACGGCCTCGCGCACGCGCTTGAGCACGGTGTCGCGGTTGGGCTCGCCCAGGTCGGGGAAGTTGTAGGTCTCTTGCGTGCCGCTGCCGATCGGGTCGTCGAGCAGGCGCAGGCGCGTGCCGTGCTCGTCGGTGACCTGGACCTTGATACTGACCTTGCGCGTGCGCGGCTTGAGGTCGCCGCGCTCGAGGATGACGCCATCCTTGGGATCGCCGGTGGTCTCGACGGTCAACTTGCCGCCGCCCTCGGGGGAGGTCTTGGCCGACTCGTACTGCTTGGTGATGGCGTCCAGGACCTCGGCGTAGCGGGTCGGCTTGGCACCCTTGGCCACGGTCGCGTCGGCGATCTGGTTGCGCAGACGGAAGGTCAGGTAGTTGAAGACGTGCTCGCGGCCGATGCGGTCCTTGAGGATGACCTCATCCAGCTCGAGGGGCTCGAAACCGAGCTCATAGAGATCCATATCCCGAGAGCTGACCAGCTTTTCCAGCTCGGCCTTCTGCTCGAGGGATTCCTGGTTCCAGCCCACGAACTCGCCGGCGCCGGGGGCCGGGGCGTCTTCAGCGCGCAGACCCGGGGCGGCCACCACCAGGGCCATCGCAGCAGCGATGGCAAGCATGGTCGGGCGCAGCCCGGTCGGGGTCCAGCTTGGACGCATAGCGATTCCTCTCGATGGGCGATGCGCCAAGACGACGCAGGGCTGTGACGGCTGGCGACCTTAGACCGCCACTGGTGGGGCACAAGGCGGCCGGGAGAAGGCACCCGCGCGGGTGCGTCAGACGCTCTCCCGGGGCCCGGACCGGGTGTCAGTAGTCCGAAGTGGAACCGCGCTTGGCGGGAACGGCCGCGACCGGCACCACGCGGCGCTTCTCGATGCCCACCGGGGCCACGGTCTCGGCCGAGACGGTGTCGTGGAAGCTGATGTCGAACTGCAGGTAGAGGATGTCGGCACCCCCTTCGGCCTTGTGCTGGGCGCCGACCGCCCCACCCAGGGTGTAATCGACCGCCGTGCCGGGCTCGGCGAGCTGGACGGTGTGGGCGCCCGACAGGGCCTGGGCGAGTCCGGCCTTGAGCACGGCGACGTCGACCTCGCCACCGGAACGATCGTCGATGACGCCGATGGCGACGCGCGGAGCCTTGCCGGTGCGCCCAGCGAAGCCGCCCACCCACGGGCGCTTGAGGGCCTCGTCGACCAACTCCTGGGCGACCGCGTGGTCGTCGGCTGCGGTCCACACCTTGGGCGGGGGTGCCGGGGCTTCGGCCTCGCCATGGCGGGTCTGGCAGCCGGCCAAGGCGAAACTGACGAGCAGGGGGAGACACACGCGGTGGAGCTGGGACTGCTGGGGCATGATGAAAGACCTCGCGGCGGTGCCGCAATCGGGAGTTGGGCGAGCTTGAGCGCCTGCATGCGGGGCGCAACTGGTCGCCAGCGGGTAGCGCAGGTCGGTACACGGGGGTTTCCGTCAGAGCCATCATGGGGACGTCCACCAGCCGCAGCTGCCGCGGGTCTGGCTCGGTGGCGACGCGCCTGGAAATGTGCACGTAGTCGAACGTATCATGGGTCTCCCCCTGGCCGGTCCCGCACTTGCGGGTACGACGGTGACCCCAGGGGATTTCCGCATGCAGCCAGCGCCCGCTCTCCCCGCCACGCTCGGTGCCCTGCGCGCCGCGACCACGGCGCAGCCGCGCCTCGCGCCGCGACCGCTCAAAGCCGAGCTGCGCGACAATCTGGTCGCGGCGCTGGCCGCAGGACACAGCGGCGAGGCACTGTTTCCCGGCCTGATCGGCTATGGCGACACCGTCATCCCGCAGGTGGTCAACGCCGTGCTGGCCGGCCACGACCTGCTGCTGCTCGGCCTGCGCGGCCAGGCCAAGACGCGCATGGCGCGCGCGCTGGTGCGCTTCCTCGATGCGCAGGTGCCGGCGCTGGCCGGCGATCCGCTGCGCTCCCACCCGCTCGCCCCGGTCGGGGCGGTGGCGGAGGAGATCGTCGCCCGCGACGGCGACGCGGCGCGCGTCATCTGGCTCGGCCACGGCGACCGCTATGGCGAGAAGCTTGCGACACCCGACGTGTCGGTCGCTGACCTCATCGGCGACGTCGATCCGATCCGCGCCAGCCGCGAGGGCTATGACCTGGGCGATCTGCGCGCGGTGACGTTCGGCATCATCCCGCGTACCAACCGCGGCATCTTCTGCGTCAACGAGCTGCCGGATCTGGCGCCGCGCATCCAGGTCGCGCTGTTCAACATCCTTGAGGAGCAGGACGTGCAGGTGCGCGGCATCCCCCTGCGCCTGCCCCTTGACCTGATGCTGGTGTTCACCGCCAATCCCGAGGACTACACCAGCCGCGGGCAGATCATCACGCCGCTCAAGGACCGCATCGGCGCGCAGGTGCTGACCCACTATCCGAAGAGCCGCGACGAGGGCGTGCGCATCATGGCCCAAGAGGCGCACACCGCGCCGGCGGGCGGCTGCAGCCCGCGTATTCCGGCGCTGTTCCCGCTGCTCATCGAGGAGGCGGCACGCGCCGCGCGCGGCAGCGAGTTCGTCGACGCCAAGAGCGGGGTCAGCACGCGCCTGACCATCGCCGCGCTGGAGATGCTGCACGCCAACGTGCTGGCGCGCGGGCTGATGCTCGGCGAGGACCGGCCGCAGGCGCGCCTGGTGGACCTGCCCGCGACGCTGGCGGCGATGACCGGCAAGATCGAACTCGCCTACGAGGGCGAGCAGGAGGGCCCGCTCAAGGTCGGCTGGCACGTACTCAGCGAGGCGCTCAAGACGCTATGGAAGGAGCGCCTGCCGCCGGTCATCGCCGAAGGCGGCGCCGACGAGCGCGACCAGGGCCCGTGGCGAGAGATCCTCGCCTGGTTCGCCAAGGGCAACAAGGTGCAGCTCTCCGACCGCACGTCGACCGCCCAGCACGAGGCCGCGCTGGCCGCCGTGCCGGGCCTGGGCAAGCTCGCCGACCAGCTGCTGAAGCCGCCTGCGGAAGAGCGCACCCTGTGGATGGAATTCATCGTCGAGGGCCTGTTCCACGGCGGCGCGCTGGCGCGCGAGGACAGTGCGCGCGGGCTGGCCTACACCGATCTGCTCGCGCACATGATGGGGCGCGAGGGCGGAAAGAAGCGCCGGCGGGAGTAGCGATCGCAGACTGCGGCCTGCGCTTGACCGCGCCGGCGGCCGGTCGCCCGCCGCCACTGCCGCGCTCCAGCGCGCCGTGGGCTGCGGAACGCCTGCCGCGCAGCGATGGCGGGGCGGCGGGCGGTGGCTAGCCTCCACCACATGCGCTACGACTACCAGCACTTCGACTGGCGCGAACTGGCCAACCGGTTGGCGCGCGAGAAGCGCATCGACGAGGTCTTCCGCGAGCTGATGCTGGCCTTGGGCGGCGACGTCGAGGAAGCGCTGGAGCGGCTCGACGAGCTCAGCCGGCGCTTCCGCCAGGATCTCGGTTTCGACCGCCAGGACTTCGAGCAGCGCCTGCGCGACCAGAAGCTGATCAGCGGCAAGGCCGGCAGCCGCGCAATGACGCCCAAGGGCGAGCGCGCGCTGCGCTCGGGCTGCCTCGAGGCGGTCTTCGGCAAGCTCAAGGCGACCGGGCGCGGCGACCACGCGGTGCCCAAGCTCGGCAGCCGCGGCGACGCCAACGGCGTGCTGCGCCCGTGGCAGCCCGGCGACGAATCGTACGACATCAGCTATCGCGAGAGCATGCTTGGCGCTCTGCGCGGCGGGCGCGCCCAGCTTGAGGACGGCGACCTGGTGGTGCAGGAGCGCGACCGCACCACCGCGGCGGCCACGGTCATGCTCCTCGACGTCAGCCACTCGATGACGCTCTATGGCGAGGACCGCATCACCCCGGCCAAGCGCGTGGCGATGGCCTTCGCCGAACTGCAGCAGCGCCGTTACCCGCGCGACAGCCTCAACATCCTGCTCTTCGGCGACGACGTGCAGGAGGTCACGGTCAAGGAACTGCCCTACATCAGCAACGGGCCGTTCCACACCAACACCTGCGAGGCGCTGCGCCGCGCCGGCGAGATCCTGAGCAAGAAGCACCAGCCCAACAAGCGCGTGGTGATGATCACCGACGGCAAGCCGACCGCGCTGTTCACCGGGCCTGGCCGCGACGGCAAGCGCCGCCTGACCATCAACTCGAGCTACGGGCTCGATCCCGAGATCGTCACCGCGACTTTGCGCCAGGGTGCGCGCTTTCCGCGCCTCAAGATCGACCTGTCGGTGTTCATGGTCGCCAGCGATCCGTATCTGGAGCGCTTCGTCGCGCGCCTCGTCGAAGTCAGCCACGGCCGCGCCTTCCGCGCCACGTTGGGCGACCTGGGCGACCAGGTGCTGACGCGGATCTTCGGCAAGCGCTAGGCAACGCGCTCAGGGTGCCTTGGGCTGCACCGCTGGCTTGTCCGCGGGTCCGCCAGGAGCGACCGGAATGAGCGCGGCGGGATCCACGGGCGTGACGACCGCCGCGGCCGCAGCGGCGATGGCCGCGGCGGTCTTGGCTTCCAGGTCCTTCAGCTCCTGCTCGAGCTTGGCGGTCCGCTCCTTGAGCTCGCGCTCCAGGCGCGCGGTCTCGGCCGCCTGGGTATCGAGCTGGCGCTGGAGATCGGTGGCCTTGGCCTCGGCCGCAAGACGCGCGCTCTCGGCGGTCTCGTGCTCCTTGCGTGCCTGGTCGGTCGCGCGGTGCGCGGCCTGCAACTCGGCATTGGTCCTGCCCAGGCTGTCGTTGAGGTTGGCCGCGAACAGGCCGAGTCCGACCAGCGCCCCGATGCCCACCACCAGGATGAGCAGCGGTACCACCAGCGACCGGCGCGGCGGTGGCGCCACCGCGCCGCGTGCGAGCGGCACGGCGACGACCTGGCGCTGAACCGGTTTGCCGAGCGGAGTCGAGGCGGTGGTCGCCGCAGGGACCTCATCCGCCACGACGTCTGTCGCGGGTGGCGCAGAGCGGACCGGCCCCGGCACGGGCGTCGTGACCTTCACCACGGGCAGGCGGTCGCTGCCGCGGCGCACCACCTTGCCGACCTTCATCGGCAGCGCCGGGGTGTCGTCGCCGAGGTGGAAGCCGCCATCCTCCATGGGGGCCGTGACGGGCGCTGCGGCTGGTGGCGATTCAGGCACGGCTGCGGGTGCGGGCGTCGTGGTGCGCGCCGCGGTCCTGCCGGTCAATGCCGCCGACACCGGCGACGATTCCGCCGCGGCGACGGACACCGCATGGATTTCAACCGTTTCGCTCGCGGGATTGCGCACAGCGTCAGGCATGCCGCCGGTGATGTCGATCGGACCGCTGTCGGCCATGGCCGCATCCGCAGTCTCAGCAGGTGCCGCCGGTTGGACGACGTTGAGCACGCGGGTGTTGCCGGTCGGGCGGCCGCCCTGACCGCTGCGCAGCACCATCTGAACGACGTTGCAGCCCGGGCAGTGGATGGTCTGTCCCGCGTACAGCGAGGGGATGCGCGCCTTGAAGCCGCAGGCGGTGCAGGTGAAACGCACCTTCTCGCCCGCGCCGGCGCTGGCGACCATGGCGGTGGCGCTTGCGCTGCCGGTGCCGGGTTCAACCGCGATTTCCGCGGCTGAACCATCGAGGCGCGTGCTGCTCACCACCTGGGTGGCCTGGCAGCCCGGGCAACGGATGGGCTTGCCCGCCAGGCTGGCGCCGAGCTTGGTGCGGAAGCCGCAGGAGGTGCAGGAGAACTCGACCTGCGGGCCCTCGTCGGCCGGCGCCTGGGCGACGTCGACCGGCTCGGCGGTGCGCATGCGGCTGATCACCACGGTGTCGCCGGTCGGCGCATGTGGCTCCTGGCGCAGGGCGATGCCGACGTGGTCGCAGGCCGGACAGGTCACCGCCAGGCCGATGTACTGGGCAGGGATGCGCGCGCGGTAGCTGCACGCCGTGCACACGAACAGCTCCTTGCCGGCGTGGCTGGCCGCATCGGCCTCGGGCGTCGGTTCCGGCGCCGGGGTCGGGGTGGGCGCGGCTGAGATGCCGGTGCCCTCGCTGACCGCGTGATCGATGGCCACCACCTGGGGCTCGTGGCAGCCTGGGCACTTGATCGCCTTGCCCAGGTAGTGGCGGGCGAGTTGGGCCTCGAAGCCGCACGCGGCGCAGGAGAAGAGCAGGTTGCCGGGGCGCACGGTGGTGCGCGCGTTGGCCGCCGCGGTGGGCATCTTGGTGATGCTGACGGTGCGGCCGGTGCGCGGCGACGGGGTGCCTTCGCTGGTCGCGATCTGGGCGCCGTCGCAGCGCGGGCAGCGCACCGCCTTGCCCATGAAGTGGCCGGGAATGCGCGCGCGGTAGCCACAGGCCGAGCATACGAAGAGCTTCTTGCCGTCGTCGGCCGCTGCGCCCACCGGGGTCGCGACCGGCAACGCGGGGGACGGTGCGGCTGACGCCACCGGCAGGGCGACCGTCGGCACCAACTGGTCCGTGTTGCAGCCCGGGCAGGACATGGTCCGCCCGGCGAGGTGGGCGGGGATGCGGAACTGGATCCCGCACGACGAGCAGGTGAACGGCATGGTCTCGGCGACGGGCATGGCACCAGCCTAATGGCCGTGGCGATTTGTCAGCGGCCAGTCGTGCGTCATGGCGCAGCGGGATGCATGACACCGGCGGACCGCGCGTTGGACCCTTCTGCCAGGTTTGCGGGATGGATGCGGTTGTCTATGCTTGTGGGAACGGGGGGCCCAGCCATGTCCACGCAGCGCAGCACGTCAGACGCGCACCAGTCGACCGCCGCCAGCCCGCGGCCACCGGTGATCAACCCGAGTCGGAAGGCGGTCTGCTGCCGGCCTCCCGGAACGCGCCCGAGGGCGCCGGCCGGGCCTCCCCCTTCGCGCTCGCGCCCAGCGCCCTCCACGAAGAGGTGGGAGGTGCGCATCCCAAGCCCGCTCCCGGACCGGCCCCGTCTCCGGATCCCACCCCCCAGCCGGGACCAGACCCCCTTCCCTTGCCCCATCCCGGGCCCCATACCACGCCGCACCCCCGGCATGACGAGGACGCACCCACCCTGCTGACCCGTGCACAGGCTCACCACGAGGCCGAGGCGCTGGTGGCCAGGCTCGCCGGCAAGGTCGATGTCCATCACGCGGTCGACGCGCAGGGGCTACCCGCAGAGATCCGCCTGCACGGCGACACGGCCAGCGTCAGCATCGGGCCGGACCGGGCCAAGCTGACCGCCAGCCACGATTTCCGCGTCGTCGAAACGGTGGCGAAGAGCGCCGTGGTGGCCGGGGCCGTCGACGGCCTCTACGACGCCGCGACCCCGGCCCTCGAAGCCGGCGGACGGCTTGAGCAGCACCGCCGGGAGTTCCAGCACGACCACCCCACCGCCAGCGCGCTGGTGACCACGGCCGCCGCCGCCGCGGTGGTGGTGGGCACCAACCTGGCCGTGGGGTCGGGCGCCTATGCGCACGCCGCCGATGCGGTCGACCAGCTGGCCGACCGCGTGCACGCCCGGCACCCGCTCGATCCGCAGCAGACCCCGCGGCTCGAGGCGACCTCCCACGACCTCATCCACGAGCGCGACCTGCGCTTGGGGATTACACCCGGTTTCGCAGTCGCGCGCACCCCGGCCGGCGTGCTGGTCGATGACCTGCGCGTGACCCTGGAAGCCAGCCAGGTCGAGCACCTCGGCGGCCAGGCCCAGCTGAGCAACCGCGCCACGCTCCACCTCGACGGCATCGTGCCGCTGGACCGCCAGGCTCTGCATCAGGCTGGCCTCGAGGCGTCCCTGCACGTCTCGTCGCGCCTGAGCACCAGCGTCCCGCTCGCGGGCGGCGTGCTCGAACCGTCGCTGCGCGCCAGCCTCGACGTCACTGCCGATGCCCACGCCGGCAATCCCGCCGATCTGGTCAAGGCCACCACCCAGCCGACCAGCGGTGTCAATGCGGCGGCCGCCATCCAGGCCGGAGTGGAGTGGAAGGACCACGGTCTCACGGCCGGCGCCCATGTGGAAGTCCGCGAGAGCATCGATCGCCAAGGTCACACCGGCACCGATGTCACTGCTGGCATCGGCGCAGCACTGAAATTCTAGCCCCCCGGCCTCGGGAGCACGGCTCCGATTTGACTTCCACGGCGCGCCAAGCGACCATCCCCACGGGGGGCCGGCATGGCACCAGGGACGTTGGGTGCAGTGTGGTGGCGGTTGTGGCGGGCGGGGCGGAACAGCCTCCGCCACCTGGTCGTCGAGCAGCCCATCCGCGGCTTTTCGGTGGCGATCGTGCTGGCGGTGGTGTGGCTGATGCTGGGCGCGCTGTTCCTGGGCGTTCTGCTCTATCTGGGCGAAGACCAGTACGCCTCATTCAAGCGCAGCCTGGTCGAAAGCCTGCTGTCGCTGTTCTTCTTCACCCTGTTCTTCCTGGTCTCGATCTCGGACATGGTGCTGGTGTGGGGCGCGTTGTTCCGCAGCCGCGCCGCAGCCTTCCACGCGCAGCTGCCGTTCGGCGAGCGCGCGCTGTTCTGGAGCGCCGCCACCGAGGGCGGGCTGTGGTCGAGCTGGGCGGTGCTGGTGCTGGCGTGTCCGCTGATCGGCGCGCTGGTGGTTGACCGCCAGCACCTCCATCCGGCGCTCGGTGAAGGTCTGCTGATGGCCGCAGGCGCCGCGGCGGCGCTGCTCGCCTTCGTGATCTGCTGCGTGGCCGTGGGCGGTGTCGGCGCGCTGTTGCTCGCCCGTCTCATCCCGCTGCTGCGCCGTGGGCTCAAAGGCATCGTCGCGCTGGCCGGACTGGCGCTGGCGATCGGCGCGGTCGTCGCGCTGGGCGCGCTGGAGCGCCGCGGCGAGCCCACCCTGCTGGTCTCTGAGATCGTCGGCCACCTGCGTTTCGCCGAGAATCCGTATCTGCCGCCGTGGTGGGCCGAGCAGGGGCTGAGCGCGGCGCTCGACGGCCGTTGGGCGGAATGGAGCTACTTCCTGGGCCTGCTGCTGAGCACCGCTGCCACCGTGGCGCTGGTCGGCGAGTGGCTGGCCGGGCGCCGCCTGCGCATCGATCTCGATGCGCTCACCGGCCGGCCGGAGGCGCGCGGTGCAGCGCGCAGCCGGCCGTGGCGGCTGCTGCCGCTGCTGCCGGCCGACCTCGCCCTGCTCGCGGCCAAGGATCTGCGCCTGTTCCTGCGCGAGCCGGCCCAGGTCCTGCAGTTCACCATGTTCTTCAGCATCCTCGGGTTCTACCTGCTGATGCTGCCGCGCATCGGCAAGACCTTCCTGTTCGACGAGTGGTGGCGGCCGGCGGTGTCCTTGCTCAACCTCACCGCAGTGGCGATGGCGCTGGCGACCTTCACCGGTCGCTTCGTCTACC
Organism: Planctomycetota bacterium; assembly: GCA_038213805.1. GTDB lineage: Bacteria > Planctomycetota > UBA11346 > UBA11346 > UBA11346 > BOG-1363. The sequence continues at coordinate 30,080 of JBBQSO010000021.1, forward strand.
CGCTGCTCAGTCTTGAGGGGCGCCGGCTGTGGGTGCTGGCCCTGGCGCCGTGGCCGCGCGCGCGCGTGGTGACGGCGAAGTTCGTGTTCGCGCTGCTCGTCGGTCTGCCCGCCGGGGTGGTGCTGGTGGTGCTGTCTGGAACCATGCTTGAGCTGCGGCCGGTGGTAGTGCTGTACCAGGCGCTGACCATCGCCTGCATGGCCGTCGGTTTCACCGCGGGCGCGCTCGGCCTGGGCGCGCGCTTGGCCGACTACACCGAGGACAACCCGGCCAAGCTGGTCGCCGGCTATGGCGGCACCATCAACCTGATGAGCAGTCTGGCTTTCACCGGCCTGCTGCTGTGCGGCGCCGCCTTCCCCCTGCTCAGCGAGGGTCGGCCCGGGTTCGGCCCGTGGCGCTGGGGCATCGGTCTGGCGTGGACCCTGGGCATCACCACGGTGTGGACGCGCATCTTCATGGGGATGGCGTGGCGGTGGTTCGGGCGGCTGGGGTAGACGGCACAGGCTCGCAGGACAGCCCTGAAGGAGCTGGGTCTGGCAGGGACCATGCTCCACGAGTCAATTGCGATGCTACGCATGTCTCCCGTCTGCATCAGGCTCGCCATCCACTCCTCGCGACTCCCTGACCCCCGCTGCGGAGAGCAGCCCGGGTCCCCTGCCCCAAATCCCAACACCTCTCCCGGTACCCTCCTCACCGCGGTGCGCAGCCTGCCCATCGGCGTTGACCCTCCGGCCGCCGATCCACACTGGACCCTGTTGCGGGGAGGTAGCGTGACCAGACATCCCGTGCGCCCAAGGTTTTCCACGGTGCTCGCCGCCGTCGCCGGTGCGGCGCTGGCCCTCCGCGGGGGGGACCTCGTCGCGGCCGAGCAGCAGCTGAGCGTCGACAGCGCACTGCTCAAGCAGCCGGCGGCGGCGCGCGAGGCGCAGGCGCGCACCTGGCTGGCGGCCTCGCCGGTGCAGCTGGCGGCCGGGCGCACCCCGCTCAAGGACGCGCTCGCCCGCCTCGCAGCCGGGGGCAACACCACCACCCTGGCGCCGGGCGTCGACGACGGCGCGCAGGCCGAGCTGCCGGCACTCGCTGGCGACTACTGGCAGGGCGTCGCCGCGATCTGCACCGCCTACGGGCTGACCATCGAACCGGGCGAGCTGTTCGACCAGGGCGAGGACAACAGCCGGCAGATGGGCCTCGCCAACCGCACCGACGGCACGACCCTGCCGGTCGCCATCCAGGGCGGGCCGGTGGTGCTCAGCCGGCGCGTCGACGGCACCCCGACGCCGTTGCTGGCGCCGTGCGGGGCGCTGCTCGCGCAGGTGATCAGCATCGATCTGCGCAGCCGCCGCGGCGCACAGCCCGCGCGCTGGCTGGATGCCGTGGTGGCGCTGCGCTTCGAACCGCGCGTGGCCGCGGCGCACGTCGGCGCGACCCAGCTCACCGTCACCGGCATCACCGACACTGTCGGCCGCCACCTCGATGGCGGCGAGACGCCGGTGACGCCGCGCAGCGACGGCGTGGCCGTGCACCTCGCCGACCTGCCCGAGCGTCTCGCCGGCGTGCAGCTCAGCGGCGACCTTGGCGTGCTGCTGCTCGAGCCGGTGATGTTGAAGTCCAGCCTGCACCAGGGCGACTCCGCACGCACCGACCTGCTCGGCCAGGAGGCCACGGTGCGCCTGCTCGGCGAGAACGACACCGGTCCGAACGGGCAGAAGGGCCCGGGCCTGAACGTCTCGCTGCCCACCCAGGTGATCGGCTCGCGCCCACACGTGCGCGTGGTCAGCGGCGGCCAGCCGGTGCAGTTCAGCAACCAGGGCTCGCAGTGGAACGGCGGGCGCCTCGACCTGTTCTACCGCGGCCACAACTTCACCGACGCCGAGTACGCGGTCGAGGTCAGCGGCCAGGCGGCGGTGCTGTCGCTGAGCATGCCGCTGCGCATCACCGTCAACCTCGCTCAGTTGCCCACCGCGGAAGCCGGCGCGCGCAGCGGCGTCGAACTGCAGATCCCCACCCGGCTGGAATGGCCGGCGGGCCGGCGGGCGCTGGGCGAGGCGCTGCACCTGCTCAGCGCCAACGCCGGCCTGGCCCTGCTTGAACTCGGCACCAACGAGCAGCGCAGCGTCGACCTGCCGGCCTTCAACGGCACCTTCTGGGAAGGCGTGCTGGCGATCGCGCGCGCCTACGATCTCGCCATCCTGCCGCCGGCGCGCTCGCTCGGCGAGGAGCACCCGGCTGGCGAGGGCGAGGAACAGAACACCGCTGCCGACCACCCGCCCTCGGTGGCCGGAGGTCCGGTGTGCCTGGGGCTGCGCCGGCCCGAGCGCCGCGGCGCCGAGTCCTTCCAGGCCTGCGGCGTGGTGCTGGTCGGCATCGACGAGGTCGCGGTGACCTCGGACCAGGGTCTGGGCGGCATCAACCGCAACGCCGAAATCAGCTACTGCCTGCGCCTTGAGCCGCACCTTGACGCCGCCCTGGTCGGCGAGGCCAAGGTCACCTGGACGACCCTCGCCGGCCAGGCCGAGGGCCACCCGCTGGTGGTCGCGGAACCGGCCCCGGCCAATGAGGACGAGGCTCAGCGCCAGGCGCGCATGGCTCAGCCGCGCATGCGCTTCGTGCGCGTCGGCCGGCGCATGGTGCGCGTGCCGCTGGACAACGCCGCACCGGAGAGCGCCGGCCCGACCTCTGGCACGGTCACCGTCGGTGGACTGACCGGCGCGCCGACGACGCTGGCACTGTCGGGCCAGGTGACGCTGACCCTGCGCCGGCCGGCGCGCGCTGAGGCACGGCTCAGCGTCGGCGAGCACGCCACCGTGCAGCTCGCCGGCCACGCGATTGGCGTACGTCTGGTGGCCAAGGACGCCAACGAGGAAGAGCGTGGCAACCGCAGCAGCGTGGTGGTCGACCTGGGCGAAGGCGTCGATGCCTTCGTACTGAGCGTGCGCTCACCGATGGCCAAGCTGCTGCGCTGCTCGGGCACCAGCAACAACGCGCACGCCGGCCGCATGCAGAGCATCTGGTACTTCCCTGAGCTCGAGCCGGGCATCCACACCCTGGTGCTGACCGCGCGAGAGCACCTCACCACCCTACGCCTACCCTTCACCCTCGCCGCCACCACGCCATGACCGAGCGGTGCCCATTCCAGCGCCCGCTGCTCTGTCGCGCACCGCTCGCGGCCCTGCTCATCGCGCTGCTGGCACCGGCCGCCGCTCAGGAGGAGCGCGCGACGCCGCACGGACGTGACGAGCCGCGCGGCCACGACCAGCTCCAGGAGGTCGCCGAGGCGCAGCGTGCCGCGCTGCTCGCCGCCCTGGCGCGCGCCACCGCCACCGCCTGGCCGGCGGGCGAGGTCAGCCTGGGCGAGGTGGTCGCCCGCCTGAACGCCGGCGGCAATCCCACCGAGCTGGCGAGCGGTGTGGATCCCGCGCAGCGCGCGCTGCTGCCGGCCCTCGACGGCACCTACTGGCAGGCGGTGCTGGCGCTGTGCGCGGCCTTTCGGTTGCGCCTGCAGCCCGGGGCGAACAGCACCGAGCCGCTGAACGGCGTGGATGTGCCGCATGAGGGCGAAGGCACCGAGCTTGTCCTGGCGGCACGCATCGCGGGTGGACCGGTGGTGCTGACGCGGCGCGGCGATGGTCCGGCGCCGCTGCTGATGACCACGCCGGGCAGCCCCCTGCTCGCCGACCTGATGCGCTGCGACATCCACCAGGGCGAGCAGCCGGGCAGCGCGGCGTGGGGCGACCTCGAGATCGCGCTGCGCCTCGAACCCCACGCGCACGCCATCAATCTCGGTCCAGCGCAAGCGGTGCTGGTGCGCGGCGATGACGGCGGGGAACAGCTCGCGGCCAGCGACGAGACCGGCGACGGCCGCGACGACCTGCTGCACCTGGTGGTCACCCGTCTGCCGGCCGGCGTGGGCAGCATCCGCATCGCCGGGCAGCTGCGCATGGCGGTGGTCGACACCCTGGCGTGCAGCGGCGTGTTGCACCCCGGTGGCATGCTCGCCAGCGAGACCTGGGGCAACGTCGTGACCCTGCGTCTCATCGATGGCGCGCTTGCGCGCAGCGAGAATCGCCACGGGCCCGGCCTGGTGTTCAGCCACCCCGAGCACGCCCTGGTCGGCACCCCACGATTGAGCATCACCGTCGGCGAGCACGTGGTGCCAGAGCAGGACGGCATGGAGAGCACCCACCCGGCGCGCCGGCGCGGCACCACGGTGCGCATCGAGGACACCCTGCGTCTCAGCCAGGATCCGGTCGATGCCGAATACCACGTGCGCGCCGAGGGCACGGTGCGCGTCGGCCAGCTCACCCTGCCGCTGGCGCTGCGCCTGCGCCTCGCCGACCTGCCGGCGCACGAGGCGCAGCCAGAGGCGCGCATCGAGGCCCAGCAGGCGACGATGGTGGCCTGGTCGGCCGGACCGCGCACCCTGCGCGAGGCCATCGCCGCGCTCGGCCACGGCGGCAACCCGGTGGTGCTCGAGCTCGGTGTGAGCGAGACGCGCAGCGCCGAACTGGCCGCCTACCACGGCACCTTCTGGGGTGGCGTCGCCGTACTGTGCCGCGCCTTCGACCTCACCGTGCTGCCCGCCGCGCCCGCGCCCGAGTCGGCGCGCAGTGGCGGCGCCGACGGCATCCTGGCGAGCGTGCCGATCGCCGTCGAGGGCGGCACGGTGTGCCTGGGCGCACCGCGCCCGGGGCGGCCGCGCGCCACTGACCTGCAGCCCTGCGGCCCGTTCCTGATGGTCGTCAGCGGCAGCGCCGCCTCGACCCTGCGCAGTCGCGCCGGCGTGCGCCGCTGCGCCAACGTCGCGGTCCGCATCCGCCTTGAACCGCACCTTGCCCCCGAGGCCATGCACGAGGCGGCGATCCAGTGGCTGCCGCTCGCCGAGGATCTCGGCGGCGGCCACGCGATCGCCGTGGGCCTGCCCCTGACCGACGAACACCGCGAGCCGGACGGACTCAACGAGGTGCCGATCGGCGATCCCGCGTTGGAGGTCGAGCCGGCACCGAGCTGGGCGGCATCCCTTACCGGACTGCCCGCGGGCCGCAGCCGCTGCCGGCTGCATGGTGTGTTCTGCGGCCAGCTGCGCGCTCCGGTAAGCGCGTCGGCGGTGTTGCGCCCGGGCGAGCGGCGCACCGTAGCCCTGGGCGGCGCGCAGGCGGTCGCGGTGCTCTACGACGAGATCCAGGCCAAAGCCAATGGCTGGGAGCATCCCGCGCTCGGCCTCATCCAGAATAGCGAGAACGGCGGCGGCGAGCCGACCATCACCCTCGATGCGCCAGGCGGCGGCGGCCGCGAGCAGCCGGTCGGCACCGACCACCGCTACCAGGACGCGCGCGAGAGTCTGTGGTTCTTCCGCACCTTGGCGCCCGGCGCGCACGCCCTGACTGTCACCGGCGACGAGCTGGTGGCGCAGTTCGCGGTGCCGCTGGTGATCGACTTCACGGAAGAGTAGTCCGGAAGCCCGCAAGTCGACTGCCCACTGAAACCGTCAGTGCCCTCGCCAGCGCAAAGAGATCAGCCCATCCACACGGGACTTCCGGACGTTCTCCGCTGGACGACGCGGGCGTGCCCGCATGCTGGCGCGCCGCGAGACGCCATGAGCAGCCCCGGCAGCATCCAGGTCTACAACACCCTCACCCGCGCCAAGCAGGCCTTCGTGCCGCTGGTCGCCGGGCGGGTGGGCATGTACGTGTGCGGGCCGACGGTCTACGACGACTGCCACATCGGCCACCTTATGGGACCGGTGCTGTTCGACGCGGTGGCGCGCTGGTTCGCGGCGCGCGGCCACCAGGTGCGCTTCGTCAACAACATCACCGACATCGACGACAAGATCATCAACCGCAGCCTGGCCACCGGCGAGCCGTGGGAGGCGATCACCGCGCGCTACACCGCGCAGTACCTCGGCTACCTGCAGCGCCTGCACGTGGTGACCGTCACCGACAATCCGAAGTGCAGCGCCTACATCGCGCCGATGATCGCGTACATCAAGGACCTGGTGGACGGTGGCCGCGCCTACCTCGCCACCGACGGGGTATACTACGACGTGCTGCTTCAGCAGGGGTACGGCAAGCTCTCCGGCCGCCGTGTCGAGGACATGCTTTCGGGCGCGCGCATCGAGCGCGATGCCGGGCTCCACCATCCCGCTGACTTCGTGCTGTGGAAGCTCGCCAAGCCCGGCGAGCCGTCGTGGCCGAGCCCGTGGGGAGCCGGCCGCCCGGGCTGGCACATCGAGTGCAGCGTGATGTCCGACCGCACCCTGGGCGACACCTTCGACATCCACGGCGGCGGCGACGACCTCAAATTCCCGCACCACGAGAACGAGATCGCCCAGGGCGAGGCGCACGGCGGCGGCTATGCGCGCTGCTGGATGCACAACGGCCTGATCCAGTACGAGGGCGTCAAAGTCGGCAAGTCCGACCCGCGCATGAAGGACCCTGCCTTCGCCGGCCAGTTCAAGGCCGACCACCTGCTCGACACCTACGGCGCGGCGACCATCCGCTTCCTGCTCATGCAGGGACACTACCGGCGGCCGAACGACTTCGCGCCGGGGGCGATCGCCGCGGCGCGCACCGCGCTGGGCAAACTGCACCGCCAACTCGGCGCGCTGCTCGACCAGCCGGAGGGCGCGGCGCTCGACGCGCTGCTGGCGCAGCCCCTGCCCGCGGAGCTGGCGGAACCGCGCGCGGCGTTCACCGCTGCGATGGACGACGACTTCAACACCGGCGCCGCGATCGCCGCGCTGTTCGGCATCGCCGGCGAGGCGCGCAAGGCCGCGGTGGGCGAGGCGCAGCAGGGCGCGCTGCGTCTGCTGCGCGACCTCGGCCGCCTGCTCGGGCTGTTCCAGCCCGGGGATGGCGCCGACACCGCGCAGGCGAGCGCCGGCGGCCAGGCACTGTCCGGCGTGATGACGCTGGTGCTCGAGCTGCGGCAGGCGGTGCGGGCGGCGCGCGACTTCGCCGCCAGCGATCGCATCCGCGACGCGCTCACCGGCGCCGGCATCACCGTCAAGGACGCCAAGGACGGCGCCGCCTGGGAGGGCGGTGCGGACGATGCGCTGGAGCGTGTGATGGCGCTGGTCCTGACGCTGCGCACCGAGGTGCGCACGCGCAAGGACTTCGCGACCTCCGACCGCATCCGCGATGGCTTGGCGAAAGCCGGCATCGCGGTGAACGATGGCAAGGACGGGGCGACGTGGACAGCGGCCGGGTGATTCCGCGATAGAAGCTCGGATGGCGAGCCCACGATCGCCTGGATCGCCGGCTCGCTGCCCGCTCCTCGCCGTTCGCTTCTCGCTTTGCGCTTTTCGCTTCTCGTGTCTCATGCCTCGCCTCTCCCCGCCGCCGGAGCTTTCCATGCCACGCTCGCAGCCCCTCCTCCTGCTCGCCACCCTGGTCCTCGCAGCGGCACTCGCCGCCTGCGGCGCCAGCGCGCGTTCCGTTCCGGTCGACCTGCATTTCACCGATGAGCGCATCGACACCTGGCACGGCTTCACCCGCCACTCCTTCACCTGGGACGGTTGCGCGGCCTGGGTGGTCGAACCCAAGACCGCGCGCGCCGGCAACCCGTGGTCGTGGTGCATGATGTTCCCCGACGCCTTCACCGAGCGCTGCGCGGCGCCGGGGCTGCTCGCCGCCGGCTACCACCATGCCTTCATCGATGTCGGTAACACCTTCGGCGCGCCGTCGGCGGTCCTGCACCTCGAGTCATTCCACCACGAACTCGTGCGCCGCGGCCTGGAGCAGCGGCCGGCGCTGATCGGCATCAGCCGCGGCGGCCTGTACGCCTACCGTTTTGCCGCGGATCACCCCGGCGAGGTCGGAGAGATCTACGGCGACGCGCCGGTGTGCGACTTCAAGAGCTGGCCCGGCGGCAAGGGCAAGGGCAAGGGCAGCCCCGGGGACTGGCAGGCGCTCCTGGGCTGCTATGGCTTCCCCGACGACGCAGCCGCGCTCGCCTACCTGGGCAACCCCATCGACATCCTGCCGACCCTGGCCGAGGCGCACATCGCTCTGATCCACGTGGTCGGCGACGCCGACGACGTGGTGCCCGTGGCGGAGAACACCGCCATCCTCGAGCAGCGCTACCTGGCACTCGACGGGACCATCACGGTGCTGCACAAGGCGGGCGTCGGCCACCACCCGCACGGGCTCGACGACCCGGCGCCGATCGTCGAGTTCATCCTCACCCACCGTCAGCCGTAGCGTGGTGTGGCTAACGGCGGCCGCGCGCAGGCCGCGCTGCCACCGCGTGGTTCCAGGCGACGCAGTCGGCATAGCGCACCAGGGATCCGCCGAAGAGGTCGAGGGCGCTGCCGTAGGTGAGGTCGACGCGGCCGCCGGATAGCCGGTCGACGGTCAGCAGGTCGGCGATGTCCTTGGCGCCACCGGCGTAGACGCATGGCACGGGGGACCACTTCCCGAGCGCGGCGACCAGCTCCTCGTCGATGCCGCGGCACAGGCCCTCGACGTCGGCGGCGTGCACCAGCAGCTCGCTGCACGAGGCGCCGATCAGCGCCAGGTTGGCGGCATCGATGGTGAAGGCGGTGAGGCGCTGCCAGCGGTCGATGGCCACGCACCAGCCGGCGCCGACGCGGCGGCAGCTCACGTCGATGACCAGGCGTTCGCGGCCGACCGCGGCCACCAGCGCAGCGAGGCGTTCGGGCACGAAGGCGCCGTCCGGGAACAGCCACGAGGTGACGATGACCTTCTGCGCGCCCGCCGCGATCCAGGCCGCGGCGTTGTCCGCATCGATGCCGCCGCCGAGGTGCAGCCCGTCCGGCCACGCCGTCAGCGCTGCGCGCGCCGCGTCATCGTTGCCGGGACCGAGCTTGATCACGTGACCGCCGTCCAGCCCATCGGCGCGGTAGCGCGCCGCGAAGAACTCCGCGCCCTGGTCTGCGACGAAATTGGTACGCAGCCCCGCCCCCGAATCGCTCAGGCTGCCGCCGACGATCTGCTTCACGCGGCCGTCGTGGAGGTCGATGCACGGGCGGAACAGGGTCATGCGCCCAGCATCACGTCTTCACGCCCGCAGACAACCGCCACCACTGATCGCTTCCGCCCGCCGAGCGCTCGGGAAAACCGATAGAACTAGAGACGCGGAGACGCGGAGATCGGAGGAGGACGAGCGAATGGCCGGCTGTGCAGTCCGACCGCGCCCACCTCTCCTCCTCTCCCCTCCGCGTCTCCGCGCCTCCTCTTTTATCGGCTGTCGGCTGTCGGCCGACGCCTATTGATCCCCGATCCGCCTCAGGAGGCCGGTTCCTCACCAAGGTACGCCGCACGCACCTTGGGGTCGTCGAGCAGATCCTTGCTGGCCGCGGTGGCGACGATGCGGCCGGTCTCCATGACGTAGCCGCGCGCGGCGAGCTGCAGCGCCATGCGCGCGTTCTGCTCGACCAGCAGCACGGCGAGGCCCTCGCGACCCAGCTCGCGGATGGCCGCGAAGATGCGCTGCACCAGCAAAGGCGCCACGCCCATCGACGGCTCGTCCATGAGCAGCAGGGTCGGCCGCGACATCAGCGCGCGGGTGATGGCAAGCATCTGCTGTTCGCCGCCCGAGAGGGTGCCGCCCGCCTGATGGCGACGCTCGGCGAGGATCGGGAAGAGCGCGAAGGCGCGCTCGAGCCCCGCGGCGATGGCGGCGGGGTCGGACTGGGCGTAGGCGCCGATGCGCAGGTTCTCGAGCACGCTCAGGCGTGGAAAGATGCGCCGCCCCTCCGGCACGTGCGCGAGGCCGTCGCGGACGATGGTGTGCGCCGGGCGCCCGCGCAAGGCGGCGCCGCGGAAGGTGATGGTGCCGGCGCTGGGCGCGAGCAGCCCCGAGATGCAGCGCAGGGTGGTGGTCTTGCCCGCGCCGTTGGCGCCGATCAAAGTCACGATCTCGCCGGGCATGACGCGCAGCGCGATGCCCTTGAGCACGGTGATCGGGCCGTAGCCGGCGTGCACCTCCGCGAGTGCGAGCAGGGGTTGACCGTCCATCAGCAGTCCTTGCCCAGGTAGGCCTCGACCACTGCGGGATCGGCGCGGATCTCAGCGGGGGTGCCCTCGGCGATGCGCTTGCCGTAGTGCAGCACGCAGATGCGGTCGCTGATGCCCATCACCACCTTCATGTCATGCTCGATGAGCAGCACGGTGGTGCCGCGCGCGCGGATGGCGCGGATCAGCTCCATCAGCGCCGCCGACTCGGTGCCGTTCATGCCCGCAGCGGGCTCGTCGAGCAGCAGCAGGCGCGGTTGCGCGGCCAGGGCGCGCGCGATCTCGAGGCGGCGCTGATGGCCGTAGGGCAGGCTGCCGGCGGCGCGCTCCGCGCAGTCCGCGAGACCGACGAAGGCAAGCAGCTCGTGCGCCGCGGCGCGCGCCGTGGCCTCTTCCCGGCCGTGGCGCGGCAGGCGCAGCGCTGCGGCCAGGGCGCCGGCGGCCAGGCGCGGCTCCATCCCGACCAGCACGTTGTCGCAAGCGCTCATCGCGGTGAACAGCCGGATGTTCTGGAAGGTGCGCGCCACCCCGGCGGGCGCGAGCAGCTCGGGCGAGCGCCGCGCCCCGGCCCACACCCGCCACGCCGCCAGCACGCCGAGCGCGCCGCCGAGCAGCGCCGGAGCGAGGGTCCAGACGAGCGGCAAGGCGTGACAGGCGCTGTCCAGCGCCTTGCCCCACGGGAACGGCGCAGTGGGCAGGTGGTTGGCGTTGATCGCGGCGTCCCACACCGCGTTGCCGTCGACCGCGGCGACGCTGGCGCACGCGCAGGCGAGGCCGACCGCAGCCCAGCCGGCGAGGGTGCGCCAGGTCAGCACGCGCGCGACCTCGCGGCCGCAGACCAGCACGCGGCCGGCACTCGGCGGATGGATGCCGGTGATGGCGTTGAACACCGAGGTCTTACCCGCTCCGTTGGGTCCGATGACCGCGTAGATCTCGCCCGGCGCGACGCTGAAACCCACTCCGTCGACCGCGGTCAGGCCGCCGAAGCGCAGGGTCAGCCCCTCGACCGCCAGCACGGGCGCGTTCATGCGGCCTCCGGCGTGACGCCATCCGCGCGGCGCAGCTCGTCGCGTACTTCGCGCGCGGGCAGCAGGCCCGCGGGGCGGTAACGCATCATCAGGATGAGCGCGAGCCCGAAGACCAGGTACTTCCAATTGCCGGGCGACGCCAGCACGTTGCTGCTGGAGATGCCGTGGCGTGCGAGCAGGTCGGTGAGCTTGGTCAGCACGATGCTGTTGAAGCCGATCATGATCACCGCGCCGAGCAGCACGCCGGGGATGCTGCCCAGGCCACCGACGATGACGATGCACAGCACCACCACCGAGAGCTGGAAGTCGTAGAAGCCCGGCTCGATGCTGGTGCCGTGCAGGCTGGCCCACAGCGCGCCGCCGGCCGCGCACAGCGCCGCACCCAGGCTGAAGGCGAGCAGCTTGGCGCGCACCACCGCGATGCCGCAGGCGCGCGCCGCGAGCTCGTCCTCGCGCACCGCCACCCAGGTACGCCCGGTGCGCGAGCGGCGCAGGTTGGCGCACAGCCACACCGTGCCGCCGAGCAGCGCGAGCAGCAGGTAGTACCACGGCACGTAGTTGGCCGAGCTGAAGGTGTAACCGGCGAGGGTCGGGGCCGGCACCGGGTTCAGACCCTGGGTGCCCTTGGTGATGGCGTCGAGGTTCTTGAGCAGGTCCTGGACGATCTCACCGAAGCCAAGGGTGACGATCGCCAGGTAGTCGCCGCGCAGGCGCAGCGTCGGCAGGCCGAGCACCAGCCCGGCCAGCGCGCCGACTGCGGTCGCAACCACCAGGCCGGCCCAGAAGCCGATTTGGAAAGGGTGCACCGGGCAGGTGACCACCGAGAAGGCGTAGGCGCCGATCGCCATGAACGCGGCCGAGCCCAGATTGAGCAGCCCGGTGAAACCGACCACGATGTTGAGCCCCAGCCCGATGATCGCGAAGATCAGGATCGGCGGGACCAGGCTGCCGATCTGGAAGCCGGTCGGTAGGACGAGCTCGGCAATCGGCAGGAGCAGGACGAGCACCGCGCAGATGATGGCGCTGCGGCTCATGTGCCGCCCCCCGCGCGCACTCGCGCAGCGCACTGGGGGCTGTTGGCGCCCCGCGCCATGGACCACGCGCCCAGCACCGGACGCCTCCGACTTCCGGACTTCCGGACTTCCGGACTCCCGGACCGCGGCGTGCGCAGCACGCCGCTCATACCTTCTCCCTCGCCCGCGACCCCAGCAGCCCCGTGGGCCGGAAGGCGAGCACCAGGATCAGCACGCCGAAGACCACGGCGTTGCTCCACACCCCGCCGTTCGGCACCACACCCTCCATGGTCGCGCGCACCAGGCCGATGACGATGCCGCCCAGCACCGCGCCGGGCAGGTTGCCGATGCCGCCGAGCACCGCGGCGGTGAAGGCGTCCATGCCGTTGCGGTAGCCCATCCAGAAGGACAGCGAGTTGTTGGCGAGCACGAACACCACGCTCGCCACGCCGGCGAGCGCGCCGCCGATGAGGAAGGTCGCCGAGATCACGCGGTCGGTGTCGATGCCCATCAGCCGCGCCGCGAGCGGATCCTGCGCGACCGCGCGCATCGCCGTGCCCAGGCGCGTGCGGCGTACGAACCAGGTGAGGGCGGCCATCAGCGGCACGGTGACCGCCACCACCAGCACGTCCTTGAGGGTGAACTGCAGTCCGCTCTCAGTGCCGAGCAGGTTGCGATAACCGATCAGGTCGGGGAAGTCCTTCTGCGCCGCGGCCTGGGTGCCGCCGGCAAAGACGCCCATCGGCAGGCCGCCCCAGAACAGCCCGAGGTTGACGAAGATGAAGGACACGCCGATCGCCGAGACCAACGCGGTGAGCTTGGGCGCGGCGCGCAGCGGGTGGTAGGCGAGGCGGTCGACCGTCCAGTTCAGCCCGGCGCAGAATGCCGGCACCGCCAGCAGCAGCAGCGGGATGACCAGCCACGGCGAGGCCGCCTCGCCGCCGCACAACCCGACCAGGGTCAGAGCCAGGAAGCAGCCGAGCATCATCAGGTCGCCGTGCGCGAAGTTGATGAGCTCGATGATGCCGTAGACCATGGTGTAGCCGAGGGCGATCAGCGCGATGATCAGGCCGTTGGACAGGCCGGTGACCAGCAGCTGGAGGACGACCTCGGTCGGGCTCATTTCCCCAGCAGCTTCACGAAGGCGAACTGCCCGGCGCGCACGGTGTTGCCGCTCATCACCATGAGGGTGGTATCGCCGTTGGCGTCGAACGACCAGGTACCGAGCGCGCCGTCGTAGTCCCTCATCCCGGCGAGCGCGGCGACCACCGCGGCGCGGTCCTTCTTCCCCGCCTTGGCCAAGGCGGCGAGCACCACCTTGGCGCTCTCATAGGCATAGATCGCGTAGCCTTCTGGTTCGCCATGGTAGGCGGCGCGGTACGCATCGACGAAGGCCTTGCCCTTGCCGGTCTGCTGCTCTGGCGGCAGGCCACCGAAGGTCACCAGCACGCGCTCCTCGAGCGCCTTGTCGCCGGCACCGGCCATCAGCGCCTTGTTGAAGAAGGCATCGGGCCCCATCAGCTTGGCCTGCACACCGGCGTTGAAGAGGTCCTTGGCAAGTTGGCCGGCGCCGGTCTCGGTGGTACCGCCGAAATAGACCAGCTGCGCGCCCGACTGGCGGATCTTGTTGATCAGCGGGCGGAAGTTCGCGGCCTTGCCGTCGATGCCCTCGAAGCCGGCCACCTTTACCCCAAGCTTCTCGGCATTCAGCTTGAACATCTTGGCGATGCCCAGTCCGTAAAGTTCGCGGTCGTGGAGCACGAACACCGATGCGGCGCCGAGCTCCTTCGCCCACTGCGCGCCGACCTGGCCCTGGATGTCGTCAGCAGGTACTACGCGGAAGTAGCTGACGCGGCCGTGGTCGCGGTAGCACTCCGGCTCGTTGGCCTCGCCCACGCCCGGCTTGGTCAGGCCCGGCCAGGTGTTGGCCGGGCTGACCATGGCCAGTCCGGCCTGGTTCAGCGGCAGCATCGCGACCTTGGCCGCGCCGCTGTTGTAGGTGCCGATGTAGGCCATCACGTCTGGGTCGTTGATCGCCTTGTTGGCGTTGGCGATCTCGACCGCGGGATCCCAGTGGCCGGCCTCGGGCGAGGCGTCGTCCCAGTCCAGGTAGGTGAGGGTATAGGTGGTGCCGCCCAGGGTGATGGTCCCGCCGGCCTCGGCGATCGCCAGACGGATGCCGTTGACCAGCGAGGTGGTCTGGACGTTCGCGCTACCGGTGCGCGGCAGGCTGGACACCAACGTGATGTTCTCGGCGGCATGCACCGCGCCGGCGGCGAGCAGCAACAGCAGCAGCGCGGCCAGGGTGGTGGGAAGGCGGCGGAGCATGGCGGTTTCCCTCGGCCGGCGGGCCGGAACTGCGGACCCCGGCCACCCTAGATCCCAGAGCATGGCTGCAAGACGGAAGCGTGCTGCGGGTTCAAGCAGGGTCGCAGGGCGGGATTTTCCCTTTGTGCCCCCCGGCACGCTTTGGATCATCCACGCCTTCATTTCCCCGGCGACCGGCGCGTGGATGCCCGGGCCAGCCCGCACCCCGCCCCTTCTTCCGGAGGTCCCATGCCGTTCCGCCCGCTCGTCGCCGTCCTCTGCGCGCTCTCCTGCGCCACCACCGTCTTCGCCCAGGAGCCCGCCGCCGTGCCCGCCCCCGCCCCCGCCCCTGCCCCTGCTGCCGCCGCCGGCGCGGAGTGGACCCTGCAGCAGAAGGCCAGCTACCTGGTCGGTCAGCAGATGGCCGACGCCATCAAGCGCTTCGACCTCGACATCGCCTCGGTCCAGGCCGGCATCGGCGACGCCATCGCCGGCAAGCCCAGCGTCATCCCCCCCAGCGAGGGCGACAAGGTCATGGGCCAGTACCAGCAGGAATTCCAGGGCCGCGAGGCCAAGAAGGCCGCGGGTCGCAAGGACACCAACATCGCCTGGCTGGCCGAAAACGGCAAGAAGCCCGGCATCAAGACCACCGCCAGCGGCCTGGAGTACGAGGTCATCGCCGCCGGCGCCGGCAAGACCCCGGGCGCCAACGACAAGGTCAGCGTCAACTACCGCGGCACCCTGATCGACGGCAAGGAGTTCGACGCCTCGGCCAAGCACGGCGGTCCCGCCGAGTTCCAGGTCGGCGGCGTGATCAAGGGCTGGACCGAAGCCCTGCTGCTGATGAAGGAAGGCGACAAGTGGCGCCTGTACGTGCCCAGCGAACTCGCCTACGGCGAGAACGCCCCGCCCTCGATCGGCCCCAACCAGGTGCTGATCTTCGAAGTCGAGCTGCTCAAGGTCATGGGCGCCGAAGGCGGCCCCAAGACGCTGGTGCCGGCTCCGGCGAAGTGACTGACGGCGGCTGATGGCCGCCGGATATGGGAATCAAAGCGCGCCACGGGTCCGGTAGGATTCGTGGCGCGTTCGTTTTGCCCTGTGGCCCGGAGTTGACGCACGTGCGTCATCAGCTGATGCGCTGAGCCCGCTCCGTGGTCTCATACCAGGCAGTGCGATGTCCTGACCTTGTGCGGCACCTGGCTACCTACTGCCTCGCTTCTCGCCTCTCGCCTCTCGCCTCTCGCGACTCGCGACTCACAGCTTCACCACGCCGTCATGATCACCGTCACCTGCTTCGGTCCATGCGCGCCCAGCACCAGGATGCGCTCGATGTCGCCGGTGCGGCTTGGGCCGGAGATCAGGCCCATGAAGGTCGGCCAATTGTTCCCATACTTCGCGCGCAGCAGGGCGAAGCCGCCGGGCAGGTCGGCGATCAGCTGGTCGGCGCGGGCCAGCACCACGTGGTGCGGCGGCAGGCAGGTCAGGGCGCGGCCGCCGCTGGAGCGGCTGGTCACCAGCACCGAGCCGGTCTGGGCGATCAGCGCTTCGCAGCCGGTGATGCCGACGTCGCAGGCCTCGAGCGCATCGCGGTCGTAACCGCGCGTGGTCAGCATGGTCGGCAGGCCGAGCGCGGCGCAGGCGGGGGTGGTGAGCGCATCCGCGTGCGACGCGACGCCCTGCCAGCCGTGCTTCACCGCCAGGTCCCGCAACACCGCGTGCGCCGCGGTGGCGTCGGGCACGGCGTGGAAGCCGACGCGCAGGTTGGCCGCGCGCTCGGCGAAAAGCGCGACCTGGTCGGCCGGCGCGGCTGGCACCGCGGGCAGGAAGGCGCGATACTGCTCGGGCGCGGTCGGATGCGCACCGCCGTGGCGCACATGTGGGTCGGTGGGAACTGAAAGCGCCTCCTTGATGCGCGCCAGGATGGTCGCGCGGCTCATGGCTGCGCTCCGGCGGCGGGCGGCGCTGGCGGCACTGGCGGCGCACTGGCGCGCACCGCGTCCCCGGCTTTGCGGTGCTGCTTCCAGTAGTCCTTGAACGACTGCTTGGCCGGGTCCGGCAGCGTGCGCGTGCGCCGCCAGGCGCGCACCGGGTCAAAGACGGTGCCGGCGACCGGCTTGCCCAACCAGTTGAGGAAGCGGCTGCCCTTAGTCAGGGTGCGGTACAACCACGGCCGGCGCATGACCCCGGCGAAGGCGCCGTAGACCACGCGTTCGAACATCGTCGGTGCGGCCTTGGCGGCGTTGCGGCGGTTGCGCAGCAGGTGGTGGTGCAGGTCGATGCGCACCGGGCAGGTCTCGGTGCACGCACCGCACAGCGACGAGGCGTGCGAGAGGTGCTTCCAGTCCTGCAGGCCGCGCAGGTGCGGGGTGATCACCGAACCGATCGGACCCTGGTAGGTGGTGCCGTAGCTGTGTCCGCCGATGTTCTTGAAGATCGGACAGACGTTCAGACAGGCGCCGCAGCGGATGCAGCGCAGCGCGTCGCGCTGCTCGGGATCGGCGAGCAGGCGCGTGCGGTGGTTGTCGAGCAGGACAAGGTGGAACTCCTCCGGGCCGTCAGGCTCGTCGGCGCTGCGCGGGCCGGAGTACTGCGAGTTGTAGCAGGTCAGCTGCTGGCCTGTGCCGGCGGTGGCCAGCATCGGCAACAGCAGCGCGAGATCGTCGAGCGTGGGGATGATCTTCTCGATGCCCATCAGCGCGATGTGCACCTTGGGCAGGGCGGTGGTCAGGCGTGCGTTGCCCTCGTTCTCGGTGATCGAGATCATGCCGGTCTCGGCGATGCCGAAGTTCGCGCCGGTGAAGCCGATGTCGGCCTCGAGGTATTTGCGGCGCAGCACGCGCCGCGCCTCCATGGTCAGCGCCTCGGGATCCTCGTTCGAGACGTAGCCGTGCTTCTCGACGAAGAGCTCGTCGATCTGCCCGCGGCGCAGGTGCATCGACGGGAACACGAAGTGGTACGGCGCCTCCTTGCGCAGCTGCACGATGTACTCGCCGAGATCGGACTCGATGACGGTGAAGCCCTCGTGCTCGAGCAGTTCGTTGAGGTGGATCTCCTCGCTGGTCATGCATTTCGACTTGATGATCGAGCGCGCCTGGTGGGCGCGCACCACCTCCAGGATGTAGCTGCGTGCCTGAACCGCATCCTCGGCCCAGCATACCTTGACGCCGCGCTTCTCGAGCTTGTCGACGAACTGCTGGATGAGCGCGTGCAGATTCTCGAGCGCGTCCCACTTCAGCGCCGCCGCGGCGTCGCGCGCAGCCTGCCAGCTGGTGAAGCGCGCCTCGGTGCCGGCGCGGGTGTTCTCGTAGCCGCCCAGCGCCTTGCGCATGAACGCGCGCTGGTCGTCGTCGTCCGCGACCGACCCGGCAGCGCGATGGAACTCGTCGGTGATGGCGCTCATGGGAATCCAGGGCTGAAGGAAGCAGACGGCGTGAACAGGGGCGTAACGGCCGAAACTGGATCGAACAGACAGCCGGATCGAACAGGAGACGCGGAGACGCAGAGGCCGGAGGAGGGGAAGCGGATGGGGCGCGTTGCAGCCCGGAGCGCCTGACCAGCCCGGCCCAGGCCGTCCTCCTCCGTTCTCCGCGTCTCCGCGTCTCCTGTTTTATCAGTTGTGAGTCCTGTTTTATCAGTTGTGCGTCGCATACCCCCTCACGTCTGCGCGAGGATTTCAGCGAGGTGCAGGCACGGCAGGGCGTTGCCGTGCTTGTCGAAGTAGCCGCGGATCTGCATCAGGCAGCTGGGATCGTTCGAGACCACCGTGCGGGCGCCGCAGTCGACGATCGAGTTGCACTTCACCTGGGCCATGGCGGTCGAGATCTCGGGGAACTTCACCGCGAAGGTGCCGCCGAAACCGCAGCAGGTGCGCGCCTCGCCCATCTCGACCAGTTCGAGCCCACGCACGTTGCGCAGCAGGGTGCGGGGCGCGGCGTGGACGCCGAGTTCGCGCAGGCCATGGCAGCCGTCGTGGAAGGTGACCTTGCCCGCGAAGCTCGCGCCGACGTCGCCGACGCCGAGCTTCTCGACCAGGAACTGCGAGAATTCCCAGGTGCGTTTCCCCAGCGCCTTGGCCTCGGCCTCGCGCTTCGTGCCCTGGAAGAGCTCCGGGTAGAAGACCTTGACCATCGCCGCGCACGAGCCCGACGGTACCACCACGTGCTCCGCGTCCTTGAAGGTGTCGAGGAAGTGCTCAGCGACGCAGCGCGCCTGGTCGCAGAACCCCGAGTTGAAGGCCGGCTGCCCGCAACAGGTCTGCCCTTCCGGATAGAGGACCTCGTGGCCGAGCCGCTCCAGCACCTCGACCACCGCGACGCCGGTGCGCGGCGACATCTGGTCGACGAAGCAGGGGATGAAGA
This sequence comes from Planctomycetota bacterium, assembly GCA_038213805.1. Taxonomy (GTDB): domain Bacteria; phylum Planctomycetota; class UBA11346; order UBA11346; family UBA11346; genus BOG-1363. The sequence continues at coordinate 48,760 of JBBQSO010000021.1, forward strand.
GGGAGATGCGCATGGGGAGGGGCTGGCCGGAGGGGATAAGGGGGAGAAGGCGGACGGCTGGGAGCAAGGAAGCGAGAAGCGAGAAGCGAGAAGCGAGAAGCGAGAAGCGAGAAGCGAGAAGCGAGAAGCGAGAAGCGAGAAGCGAGACGAGCGCCCGAGGCGCGATTGTCAACCCGAGGGCACGTCAGCCAGGAGGATCCGCGCCCCGTGCGCGGCCAAGGCGGCGGCGGTCGGCGGGTCGAGGGCGCGGTCGGTGATCACCACGTCGAGGTCGCCGAGCGTCGCGAAGGTGATCGCGCCGCGCACCCCGAACTTGGTGTGGTCGACGAGCAGCACCACGCGTTCGGCGCGCTCGATCAGGCGGCGCTTCACGGCGGCGAGGTCGTCGGTGCTTTCGCTGACGCCGCGCTCGAGATCGATGCCGATGCCGGAAAGGAACACGGTGTGGATGTTGATGCGCGCCAGGGCCTCCGCGGCGATCGGGCCGAGAAAGCTGCGGCTGGTCGGATCAAAGGTGCCGCCGCTGCACACCACGCGCACCTGCTCGCGGTCGGCGAGGGCACCGACCACCGGCAGCGAGGTCGTGACCACGGTCAGCGCCAGCGCGTCGGGCAGCGAGCTGGCCATGGCGAAAGCCGAGGTGCTGCCGTCAAGGGCGATGACCTGGCCGGGTGCGACCAGGGCGAGCGCGGCGTGGGCGATGGCGGTCTTGGCGGCGAGCTGGCTGGCCTGGCGTTGGGCGAAGGGCAGTTCGCGCCGTGCGCTGCCCGGCAGGGCGCCGCCGTGGGTGCGCTGCAGGAGGCCGTCCTGGTCGAGGCGCTCGAGGTCGCGGCGCACCGTCTCCTCGGTGACCTGCAGCTCCCGCGCGAGGTCGACGACACGCACCCGCCCCTGGCGTTCCAGGAGAGTCAGGATCTGGAGGTGGCGTTCCTCAGCGAACATGCGGGATCCTGGGCGGAGGGAGCAGCAGACGCAAATCTTCGTTTATGTCCGATTCGTCTTGACTCTATGGTTTTCATGGCATAATCAAGGAACAATCCAAAGAATTCGGACATAAACCCCCTCGGGAGCTGACCATGACCGCCGCCACCAACGCCTATAAGCATGTCTCTTACCTGTGGGATGACGCCGCCGCTGCCAAACTGTCCCCGGCCGAGGCCCTCATCTACCGCTCCAACCTGCTCGGCAGCGACCAGCGCATCACCAACACCGGCGGCGGCAACACCTCAGCAAAGATCACCGAGAAGGACCCGCTGAGCGGTGCCGACACCGAGGTGCTGTGGGTGAAGGGCTCCGGCGGCGACCTGCGCACCAGCGTCCTGGCGAACTTCTCCTCCCTCTACCAGGACAAGCTGCTCAGCCTGCAGAAGGTCTACGCCACCGCGCCCGCCAAGGGCATCAAGACCGAGGCCGAAGACCGCATGGTCGGCCTGTTCAACCACTGTACCTTCAACCTCAACCCGCGCGCCACCTCGATCGACACCCCGCTGCACTCCTTCGTGCCCTTCAAGCACGTCGACCACATGCACCCCAACGCGGTGATCGCGGTCGCCGCCGCCAAGCGTTCGCAGGAGCTGACCAAGGAGATCTACGGCGACGAACTGGGCTGGGTGCCGTGGATGCGCCCTGGCTTCGAACTCGGCCTGGAGATGCAGAAGCGCTGTCAGGAGAATCCCAAGCTCAAGGGCCTGCTGATGTCCCAGCACGGCTTCATCAGCTGGGCCGACACCAACAAGGGCTGCTACGATGTCACCCTGACCCTGATCGAGAAAGCCGCGCGCTTCATCGAATCGCGCGACAAGGGTGAGAAGACCTTCGGCGGAGCGAAGCACCAGGCCCTTGAGCCGGCCAAACGCGACGCGGTGCTGGTCGAGATCCTGCCCTGGCTACGCGGTCAGGTCTCGAAGAAGGCCAAGCAGATCGGCACCGTGCACAGCGACGCCACCATCCTGCGCTTCGTCAATTCCAACGACGCCCCGCGCCTGGCCGAGCTCGGCACCAGCTGCCCCGACCACTTCCTGCGCACCAAGATCAAGCCGCTGTACGTCGCCTGGAACCCCCAGGCCGAGGACGTCGCCGCGCTCAAGGCCAAGCTGACCGCCGGCATCGAGCAGTACCGCAAGGACTACGCCGCCTACTACGCGCGCTGCAAGCGCGCCAACTCGCCGGCGATGCGCGATCCCAACCCCACCGTGATCCTGATCCCGGGCGTGGGCATGGTCGCCTTCGGCAAGACCAAGAGCGAGTCGCGCGTCACCGCCGAGTTCTACAATTGCGCGGTGGAAGTGATGCGCGGCGCCGAGGCCATCGACACCTACATCGCCCTGCCGGAGCAGGAAGCCTTCGACATCGAGTACTGGCTGCTCGAGGAGGCCAAGCTCAAGCGCATGCCCCCCGAGAACGAGTTCGCGCGCGACATCGTGGTGGTGATCGGCGCCGGCAACGGCATCGGCAAGGCCACCGCGCACCGCATCGCCAAGGAGGGCGCGCACGTGGTCTGCGCCGACCTCGGCCTGGACGTCGCGAACGTCACCGCCAAGGAGCTGACCGACAAGCTCGGCCAGGGCATCGGCGTCGCCGGCACCGGCATCTCGGCCTGCGGCCCAGCGATCGGCCTGGCGGTCGACATCACCAAGCGCGAGAGCGTCAAGGAATTGCTCGCCCAGACCGTCCTCGCCTACGGCGGCATCGACCACCTGATCGTCACCGCGGGCGTGTTCGTCGCCCCCGACCGCACCGGCCACATCACCGAGCAGCAGTGGCGCTTCACCATGGATGTGAACGTCCTGGGCAGCTACATCGTCGGCGACGAAGCGCGCAATGTGTGGCAGGCGCAGGGCCTGCAGGGCACCCTGGTGCTGACCACCAGCGTCAACGGCGTGGTCGGCAAGAAGGGCTCGGTCGGCTACGACGTCTCGAAGGCCGCTGCCAACCACCTGGTGCGCGAACTCGCCATCGAGCTCGCGCCGCTGGTGCGCGTCAACGCCATCGCGCCCGCGACCGTGGTCGCCGGCTCGACGATGTTTCCGCGCGACCGCGTCATCGCCGCGCTGGTCAAATACGAGATCGCCTTCGCCGAGAGCGAGACCACCGAAACCCTGCGCGATAAGCTCGCCGGCTTCTACGCCCAGCGTACCCTCACCAAGTCGTCGATCACCCCGGACGACCAGGCGGAGGTCGCGGTGTTCCTGGCCTCGAAGCGCTCGTCGAAGACGGTCGGGCAGGTGATCAACGTCGATGGCGGCCTGCACGAGGCGTTCCAACGCTGAACCGCGCCGGGTCGCGCGATCAGGTCTTCCACCCTCTCGCGACCTGGATCCCGCGATCCAGCGCTTTTTTACTGGGATTCCCGCCAACGTGGCGCCTGCTCGGCGGTCATCCATCCCGGGATCGCCATGCTCCGCACCGTCGTCATGCGCCTGGTCCTCGCCATCCCGGGCGTGGTGTTCGCCGCCGAGGCAGCAGCGCCGCTGCCGGATGCCCAGGGCGGGCTGGTCGGCTGGTACCGTTTCGCCAACGCCGCCACGCTGGGCAGGGACGATTCCGGGCGACACCACGATGCCAGCGTGGTGGACGGTGTCACGTGGACCGACCGCGATGCCGGGCGGCGCAGTTGCGCAGTGTTCGCTGGCAAGGCGCGCCTGAGTGTACCGGCGGTGGCGCGCGGGGACTTCACCATCGCGCTGTGGGTCAAATCCGCGGCGCCCACGCAGCCGGGCGCCTGGTACAGTGCGCCGCCGCTGCTCGATGGCGACGTCCCGGGCGACGCCAAGGACTTCGGCGCGGTGTTGCTCGACGGACGCTTCGCCCTCGGCCAGGGGCAGCCGGACGCGGCGACGAGTTCGGAGAGCCGCATCGCCGACGGCGCCTGGCGGCACGTCGCGGCGACCCGCGACGCGACCAGCGGCGAGGTGCGGATCTATGTCGACGCCCGTCTTGAGCGCACCGCCACCGGTCCCACCGGCGAACGCAGCGCGGTGACCGCGCTGGCGATCGGTGCCCGACCAGGCGCAGGCGATGGCTTCACCGGTCGGCTCGACGATCTGCGCATCTACGACCGGGTGCTGTCCGCGCCCGAGCTGCTGCGGCTCGCCCATGGTCTCGACACGGTCAAGCCGCTGCTGGTGCGCGATACCCGCAGCGACACCTGGGCGGGCACGGACGCGCTCGGGCGCAGCCTGCCCGAGCCCGGCAGCGTGCCCGCGCGCAGCGGCAAGGCGGTCGGCATCTTCTACTTCTTGTGGATCGGACGCCACGGCCCCGACCACGTCTACGACATCAGCGCGCTGCTGCGCGCGGACCCAACCGATCCGCGCTACGGGCCCGAGCACGCCTATCACTGGTGGGGTGAGCCGCTGTTCGGCCACTACCGCAGCAACGACGAATGGGTCATCCGCAAGCACGCGCAGATGCTGACCGATGCCGGCGTCGACGTGGTGTTCTTCGACGTCACCAACGGACCGACCTACCTCGACACGGTGTTCAGCATCTGCCGCATCTACCGCGAAATCCGCGCCGCCGGCGGGCGCACGCCGCAGATCTCCTTCATCTGCTGGTCGGGCGGCCCGCGCGTGGTCCAGACGCTCTACGACGAACTCTACAGCAAGGGCCTCTACAGTGAGCTGTGGTTCCGCTGGCTGGGCAAGCCGCTGATCCTGACGCCGCTGCACGTCGACGACCCCAAGGCACCCCCGCCGCACGACCTGGATGCGCAGCTCGTGGACTTCTTCACCATCCGCCAGTCGTGGGCCTGGACGAAGGGCCAGAAATGGTTCGGTGACGGCAAGGACCGCTGGGCCTGGCTCGACCGCCACCCGCAGAACCCCGGCTGGCACGATGCGCCGGACAAACCCGAACAGATGCCGGTGGGCGTCGCCGGTCACCCGATCGACAATCTCGGGCGCAGCTTCCACGACGGCAAAGAGCCGGCTCAGGACAAGCGCGACACCGCCGCTGGCGCGTGCTTCGCCGAGCAGTGGCAGCGCGCCCTCGCGGTCGATCCGCAATTCGTCTTCGTCACCGGCTGGAACGAGTGGGTGGCGATGCGCTTCGTCCACCATGGCGACTCCGGACCGGACATGCTCGGCCGCAAGGCCCACGATGGCGCCAGCTTCTTCGTCGACACCTACGACCAGGAGTTCAGCCGCGACATCGAGCCGATGCGCGGCGGTCACGGCGATGATTTCTACTATCAGCTGGCCGAGAACATCCGCCGCTTCAAGGGCGGTCGGCCGCTGGCAAAGCCCTCATCGCCGCGGCGCATGGTCATGGGCGACGACTTCAGCGCCTGGACCGGTGTCGGCCCGGACTTCAGCGACGATGTCGATGACGTCCGCCAGCGCAGCCATCCCGGCTTCGCTGACAGCGGCCTGCTGGTCGACGACAGCGCCCGCAACGATCTCGACACCATGAAGGTGGCGCGCGATGCGGACACCATCGCCTTCTACGCACGCACCCGCCAGGCGCTCACCGCGAGTACCGGGCACCATTGGATGCTGCTGTTCCTGGACACCGACGGCGATCACCGCAACGGCTGGAACGGCTATGACTTCGTGCTCAACCGCACCAACCATGGCGGCAAGACGGTGCTCGAGCGCTGCCTTCCCGGCTGGAAGTTCGCAGCGGTCGCCGAACTGCCCTTCGCCGTCCACGGCAACGAGCTGCAGATGGTGGTCCCGCGCGCCCTGCTGGGGGTCGATGCGCAGAAAGGACCGCTGAGCATCGACTTCAAGTGGGCCGATGGCGTCGGCGACAGCGGCGACCTCACGGATTGGCTGGGGCAGGGCGACGTGGCGCCGAATGGGCGCTTCAATTATCGCTTCACCGAGTAAGCGCGGTCAGCGCACGAACGGCGCCACCAGCTCCCACATGCGCGCCGCGATCGCCTCGGGCGTGGCAGTGGCGTCGATCGCGACGATGCCGTCGCTGGCGACCAGGGCCTGATAGCCGCCGTGCACGCGGCGCAGATACTCCAGGCCGCGCGCCTCGATGCGGTCGAGGCCGCGCGCGGCGGCGCGGCGGCGTCCGGCCTCGGCGGGGTCGAGATCGAGCCACAGCACCAGGTCGGGGACGATGCCGCCGGTGGCGAGGCGGATCGCGGCGCGCACGGCACCGGCGTCCAGGCCCAGACCGTAGGCCTGGTAGGCGAGGGTGGAGTGGTAGAAGCGGTCGAGCAGCACCAGCTCGCCGGCGGCGAGCGCGGGGGCGATGACCTCGTGGCAGAGCTGGGCGCGCGCCATCAGGTAGCCGAACAGCTCGGCGACCGGCGCGGCGCGCGTCGCCGGATCGAGCAGCACCTGACGTAACTGCTCGCCCAGAGCTGTGCCGCCGGGCTCGCGCAGGCTGCGGAAGGGCCGGCCGAGCGCCTGCAGGCGCGCCACTAGGCGCTCGACCTGGGTGGTCTTGCCGCAGCCGTCGATGCCTTCGAACACGATCAGCGGCATGGCTCAGTCCTTGAAGCTGATCAGCCCGGCGACGAGCAGGGCGGCGATCACCAGGCCGGCGCCGATGCGGTACCAGCCGAAGGCGGTGAAGGTGTGGCTGGCGATGTAGCGCAGCAGCCACGCCACCGCCGCCCACGCGACCACGAACGAGACCACAAAGCCCAAAGCCAGCACCGCGATGTGGTCGTGGTTGGCGGACAGCACTGCGCGCTCCTTGAACAGCTTGTAGCCGGTCGCCGCGACCATCATCGGGATGGCGAGGATGAACGAGAAGTCGGTGGCGGCCTTGCGCTCCACGCCCAGCAGCATGCCGCCAAGGATGGTCGCCGCCGAACGCGAGGTGCCCGGCAGCACCACCGCCAGGCACTGGAAGCAGCCGATCAGGAAGGCCGTGCGCAGCGGCAGGCGCTGCATGTCCATCAGATTGGGCTCCGGATGGCGACGCTCGACCAGGATGATCGCCAGACCGCCAAGCGCGAGCACTGCCGCGACGGTGGCGGAATTCATCAGATGGGCTTCGACGAACTTGTGGGCCGCCAGGCCGACCACCGCCGCGGGGATGAAGGCGACTAGCAGATTGAGCAGGAAACCGCGCGCTGCGGCATCCCCACGCGCGAGGTCCTTGCATAATTGCAGCAGCCGCGTGCGGTAGAGCACGACGATGGCGAGGATCGCACCGAGCTGGATCACCACCTCGAAGAGGTCGCGGAACTCCTTGCGCGCCGGCCCGGCCTCGAAGCCGATCAGCTCGCCGGTGACGATCAGGTGCCCGGTCGAGGAGATCGGCAGGAATTCGGTGATGCCTTCGACCACGCCCATGACCACGGTCTTGACGGCGTCGACGGGGTCCATGGCGATCCTTGCAGGCGGGGAGCCGGCATGGTTCGGCCCAGGCGGAGCGGGTCAAGGCGCGGTCGGGCCCGTCCCGGCCCAACCCTGGCAGCTGCACCCAGGCGGGGACCGGCTAGCCTGCCGGCGTGCGCATCGTCCACCTCATCGCCCGCCTCAACGATGGCGGCCCGGCGCGGGTGCTGGCGGCGCTCTCCGTGGGGCTGATGGCGCGCGGCCACGAGGTGCGCATCCTCGCCGGCCGCTGCGCCGCGGACGAACCCGACCTCGGCCCGCAGCTGCGCGCCGCAGGCCTGCCCGTGGACACTATCCCGGGACTCGGCCGTGGCCTGGCGCCGCGCGCCGACTTCGCGGCCTTCCGCGGCATCCTCGCGAACCTTGCCCGCCTGCGCCCGGACGTGGTCCACACCCACACCGCCAAGGCGGGCGCGCTTGGGCGCACCGCCTGCCGGCTGCTGAAACTCCCCTGCCTGCACACCTACCACGGCCACGTGCTGAGCGGCTATTTTCCCCCGCTCGCCAGTCGCGCCGCGCAGGTCATGGAGCGCCTCCTCGCTGGCGGCTGCCACCACCACGCCCTGACCCCCGGCCAGCGCCACGAGCTCAGCACCACCTTCGCCATCGGCAACCAGGCGCGCTGGCACTGCCTGCCGGTGCCGGTGGAACCGGTCACCGCGCAGGCCGCGCCCTGGCACGCGCGACTGCAGCCGGGGCGGCCGGTGATCGGCTTTCTGGGCCGCGTGGTGCCGGTGAAGGACGCCCACCTGTGGCTCGAGACCCTGGTCGAGCTCAACCGCTTCATGCCCGTGCAGGGCCTGGTGTGCGGTGACGGCCCCGACCTGGCCCTGCTGCGCGAGCGCGCCAACGGCTTGGCCGTGCCCCTGCTCTTCACCGGGTTTGTGCCGGCGGCCGAAGCCCTACCGCGCATGGACGTGCTGCTGCTGACGTCACGCAATGAAGGCCTGCCGCTGACCGCGATCGAAGCTGGCGGACTGCGCGGTGGCATTGGTCCAGCGGTGGTGGGGCCGGCGGTGGGCGGGCTCGCCGATCTCATCCGGTGGGGCGCGGTCGAAGGAGGCGTGCGCAGCGCCGCCGGTCTGGCGGATGCCTGCCTGCGCCTGCTGACTGACGCCGGACTGCGGCGCGCACGCCAGGCGCAGGGCGCCGCCCTCGCCCGCCACCTTGAACCGGACCGCTTGATTGCTGGCTACGAGCGCATGTACCAGGCGGTCAACCCGGCAGCGGTTCCCGGCAAGAAGCCGGTGGTCGCGGCGGATGGACGGCTGGCCGACAGCACCAGGAGCGCCCCATGACCCCATCCCCCACGACAAGGCGCCGAGATGTGTGGGCCTGCGTGCTTGCGATGACCGTGATGTTCGCAATGCCGCCCGGCGCGGCCGTGGAACTCACGCAGCTGACCAATGCGCCGTGCGCCGACGACCTCGTCACCTGGCAGGTCGCGGGCGGACCGGCGGAGTGGAGCGTGCTCGACGTCGAGCACCTGCCGCGCCTGGTGGTCACCTCGCCAAGCGGACGCACCTGGACCCGGTCGGCCTTCCTCGATCAGGACTTCACCGCGCCCGACGCCGCAGGCTCCGCCCCACCCGCGCCGCACGGCGCGCCGGTGCTGCGCATCCGCCACGCGCCGCGCGTCGCGGGCGTGCACGGCTGGAAGCTGCTCGGCCCCGACGGCGCCGAATTGGCGCAGGGCCACCTCAGCGTCGCGCCGGCGCGCAACGCCGGCGCGCACGTCGGCCCGCTGCAGATCGCGCGCGACAACCTGCGCCTGCTCGGTTTCCGCGACGGCGCGGTGTTCATTCCGATCGGGCCGAACCTGTGCTGGGCGAACGCGCCCGACCAGCTCGGCGGCTTCGCGCGCTGGTTCACCGCGCTGCACGCCGCCGGCGCGACGCACGTGCGGCTATGGTTCGCGGGTTGGTGCGGCGGACTCGAAGGGGCGCAGCCCGATGCCTACCGCCTTGATCAGGCGTGGCTGATGGACCGCATCCTCGAGCTCGCGCGCGGTGCCGGCATCAAGGTGACGCTGGTGCTCGACAACCACCACGACCTCAAGCACGGCACGCTGCCCTATGGCGGCGATTTCAATGCGCGGGTGAAGGGCTTCTTCACCGTGCCGCCCCCCGCCCAGTACGAGCGGCGGCTGCGCTACGTGCTCGCGCGCTGGGGCAGCGACGACACCGTCGCGGCGTGGGAATTGTACAACGAGGTCGACCTCGCCCAGGGCGACCGCGACGCGGCGGTGAAGTGGGCGACCGGCGCCGCCGCGCTGCTCGCGCACCTCGACCAGGACCGCCGCCCACGCACCATCAGCTGGAGCGCCGACGACTGGGACCAGGTCGCGAACATACCCGACATCGACCTCATCCAGATCCACAGCTATGTGCTGGAATGGAGCGATCCCATCGGCCTGCTCAAGCAGGGGCACCACGACGGCGTGGCGATGCTCTGCGACAACGCGCGGCGCGCCAACGACCTCGCCAAGCCCTTCTGCTTCGCTGAACTCGGCTACCAGGGCAGCAACGAGAAGAACCCCGGCAACGACCTCGACACCGCCGGCCTACTCATGCGCCAGCAGCTGTGGGCCGGCTTCCTGCTCGGCGGCTACGGCGGGGGCATGGACTGGTGGTGGGACACGCACCTCGACAAGGCCAAGCTGTGGGACGTCTACCGCGGCTTGGCCACGGCGGTGGCGCATGTCGACTGGCACGACAATCAGTTGGCGCCGCTGCAGCCCAATGCGGGCTCCAGCCTGCGCATCATCGGCTGGCAGAGCCCACGCCAGGCGCTGCTGTGGCCGCAGATCCGCTCCGACACCTGGTACCGGCACCTGGTGGAGGGCAAACCGCGGCCGCAGCTGGTGCGGGGCATGCCGTTCCGGCTGGGTGCGTTCAAACCGGCGACGGCGTTCCGGGTGCATGCGCTCGATCAGGTGAGCGGAGCAGAGCAGGGCGTCGCGACCGCGACCAGCTCGGCGCAGGGCGAGCTGGAGATCGTGGCGCCGGCGCCGGGGAGGGACACGGTGTTGTGGGTGGAAGCGGGAAACTGAGGAGGGAAGAGGAGAAGGCCTGCGCTTGCACGGTGGGGTAGACAGCGAACATCTCCCGTAGCCTTCCAACCCGCAGGAACACGTGTCATGGTCGCATTCCGTCCGTTGCTCACGCTCTTGCTCGTTACGTCCTTCTGGCATGGAAGCGCATATTCCGTCGAGGACCAGGGCGCATTCTGCGATCGGCTCTGGAACCTGGTCGAACCCGAATTCAGGAACATGCAGGGCACGGAAGTGGCGGTAATCGTGCCCGACGTATACATCTTCAAGTTCGGGCCGGACGAACTGCGCGACGGCGCGGGCGAAGTCGACATGTTGCCGGCACTCCGCAACCCGCTCGACACGGTGTGCGCCTGCTTCACCGACAAGACCTTGCCGCTCATTGCGCGCATCCGCACCGAAGCAAAAGGGAATCCGACCCTGAAGATCACGGTGCTGGAGCGCGCGGTGGTGGTCACGACCGGGGATCACCTCGAACGGTTCGCGCCCATAGTGGCGTTTTTTGCGAAAAATTACGGCCAGACGAAGTGAAGTGTCGACCGATGGCGATGAAAGATCGAGAACGAGACAAGAGAGAGTTGTGTGATTGGCTTCTCGCCTCTCGCGATTCGATGCTGTTCAGTTCCCCGAATCCGGCAGCGGCAGCTTCCCCTGCAACCGTCCCAGCATCTTGAGCGCGTACAGGCCGAGCCGTTCATTCACCTGGTCGCGCCCCACGTCGACGTGGATGTCGACGTCGACGCCGCTGGTCGGAACCTCACCGCGTTCGGGATGCAGGCCGATGGTCGCCAGGATCGTCACCAGCTGCTCCTTCGGGTAGAGCGCCTTAAGCCGGCTGTAGACCATAAAGGCGAGTTCGCGCTCGAACTGACCCTGGCCGATGTCCATGAGCGAGGCCAGGGCGATCAGGTTGCGCGCGCGCGTCAGCGGATCGGTCGCCTGGGCGGGTGCCCAGGTGTCGATGCGCTTCTGCAGGTCGTCCCAGTCCTTGCGCCGTTCGTCGCTCTCGTTCAGCGAGGACAGGTCGTTGGCGAAGGGCGTGACGAAGCCGGTATCCGGTGGCAGCTCGTCCCACTTGATGGCGGCGATCTCGGCGGCGGTGGGTGGCGGCGGCTCGGCGGCGGGATCCGCGGCCGCCGGGGTCGTCGCGGTGGGTGGCGTGGGCGTCGCGCCGGGACCGGCATCGGCGGCCGGCAGCGCGGCGCCTGCGAGTGACATCAGCAGGAGCGCGATCGGCATGGACGAAAGGCGCATGACGGACTCCAGGGGGTGGGTGCGCGGTTCAGCGGGCCGGCACGAACGCCGGATTGGCGTGCGCGATCACGCCGATGACGATCCAGGTGCCGACGGCGAGCAGGATCCATAGCGGTGCGCTGCGGGCCAGGCGCTGGCCCGGCTCCCAGCGGAAGAGTTTCCAGCCCACCACCGTGGCGGCCGCGCCGATCACCACCAGGGCGGCCAGGCAGTACGGCGCCTTGAAGGCCCCGGCGGGCGCGATGCTGTTGGCCAGCGCGTTGACGGCGTAGCGGCCAGGCAGGTAGAGCGAGATCGGCTGCACCCACGCTGGCAGGTTCCACACCGGGATACCGACGCCGCCGATAATGATCATCGGCAGGAACAGGGTCTGCCCGAGCGCCTGCACCGCCCCGATGCTGGTCGCCACCGTGGCGATGATCAGGCCGATGCCGATGAAGGCGAAGCTGACCAGGGTGAACGACAGCATCAGATCGAGCGGGTGCGCGGGCAGCGGCAGGTGATAGGCGGCCATCGCCAGCGCGTACTGCAACACCGCCGCGCTCGCGACGATCAGGAAGCGCGCGATCATGGTGCTGAGGATGAACCAGCCGGTGCCGAGCGGGGTCAGCCGGTAGCGCCGCCACACTCCGCGCTCGCGCTCTCCGACCATGGTGATGGGCATGCCGAAGCAGGCACCGCCCAGAGTCGAGATCGCCAGCACCTGGCCCATACTCGCTGCGGTCAGGCCATTCGGGCCTCCGAACACGCTGCCCAGCGCGATCAGGAAGAATATCGGGACCACGTAGCCGAAAATCAGCGCCTGCAGATTGCGGCAGTTGAGGATCAGCGAGATGCGCAGATGCGTAAGGAAGCCGTGCATGTCAGTCCCGCAGCGCCCGGCCGGTGAGCTGGATGAAGACGTCCTCAAGGGAGGGCTTGCGGATCTGCAGGTCGACCAGCTCGCCCCCGCTGCTCTCGATCAGGTGGACCAGCGCGATGATGGTGCGGTTGGGCGCGGCGCTGGCGAGCACGGTCGCCTGGCCGTCGGCGCTGACCCCGTTGACCCCCTCCAGGGCACGCACCGCGTCCGCTGGCAGCGGCGCCGCGGTGGTGAAGGCCACGCGCGTGCTGGCAGAGGTCCCCGCGATCAGGTTGGCGGGCGTGTCGAGGGCGATGATCCTGCCGTGATCGACGATGGCGACGCGGTCGCAGAGCAGCTCGGCCTCGTCGATGTAGTGGGTGGTCAGCAGCACCGAGCGTCCGGCCGCCTTGACCCCGCGGATGGCCTCGTGCAGCTCGCGCCGGGCCTGCGGGTCGAGGGCCGCGGTCGGCTCGTCGAGGAACAGCACCTCGGGCTCGTTGACCATGGCCAGGGCCATGGCCAGGCGCTGCTTCTGCCCACCGGAAAGGGTCTCGAAGCGCGCCGTCGCCTTCTCGGTCAGCGAGAAGCGCGCGAGCAGCGCCTCGGGATCGGCGCGCTTGGCGTAGAAGCTGGCGAACAGCTGCAGCGCTTCGCGCACGGTGATGCGTTCGGGCAGCGCGGTCGCCTGCAGCTGCACGCCGATGCGCTCGCGCACCGCGTCCCCCTCACGGCGCAGGTCGTGACCGCAGATGGTGATGCTGCCGCCGTCGGCGTCGCGCAGGCCGATCAGGCATTCGATGGTGGTGGTCTTGCCCGCCCCGTTCGGCCCAAGCAGCCCGAAGATCTCGCCCGGCGCCACCGTGAACGACAGCCCGCGCACGGCCTGGACCGCGCCGTAGCTCTTCACCAGATCGGTGACCGTGAGGGTTGCGGACATGTTCGCCAATGTAACACCTCCGCGCGCCTTGGGTAGGTCCGTCGAGCCCACAGGCACTAACTTAACCATCTGACAGTCTTGCAATTGGATCCCACCATGGAGAGCTCCCCTTGTGCGACGGACGTTCCTGGGGCATCCTTATCGGCAACCATTCCCCCCAACCGGGGAGTGGCGTTGCGTGGCGGCACAACCCTGCACAGCCCCGCAATGACCCCTCGCCCGGGTACGGTCGGCTGTGTCTCGCGCCTGTTCGCTTCTCGCACCTCGCATCTCGCTCCCCGCCGCCAACCGCCCCCCTCCGTCTGCCGGATCGCCCATGCCCATAGCCACCGCCGTGATCGCCGACGATGAGATCCTCAACCGCGAGCTGCTCGCAGAGATGCTACCGCGCTTCGACATCGCGGTGCGCACGGCCAAGGATGGGGTGCACGCGCTCAAAGCGCTCGAGGCGGAGCCGGCCGACCTGCTCATCACCGACATCCGCATGCCGGGCATGGGCGGCCTCAAGCTGCTGCTCAAGGCCAAGGAGAAGTGGCCGGAGATGCCGGTGGTGATGATGACCGCCTTCGCCTCGGTGGAATCGGCGGTCGAGTCGATGCGCCAGGGCGCCTACGACTACCTGATGAAGCCCTTCGGCGTCGAGCAGGTCGAAGCCCTGCTGCTGCGCCTGAACGAACGCCATGCACTGGTGCGCGAGGTGCGCACGCTCAAGGCCGAGGCGCGCGAACGCCACCAGGCGCGCGGCCTGCTGGGCAGCAGCGTGCTGATGCAGCAGGCGCTCGAGACCATCGCGCGCAGCGCGCGCTCGAACGCCACCGTGCTGGTGGGCGGCGAGAGCGGTACCGGCAAGGAGCTGGTCGCGCGCGCCCTGCATGAACAGTCGCCCCGCGCCGGCGGCCCGTTCATCAAGGTCAACTGTGCAGCATTGACCGAAACCCTGCTGACCAGCGAGCTGTTCGGCCATGAGAAGGGTTCGTTCACCGGCGCCAGCGAGCAGCACGTCGGCCGCTTCGAGCTCGCCAACGGCGGCACCCTGCTGCTCGACGAGATCAGCGAGATCTCGGCCGAGCTGCAGGCCAAGCTGCTGCGCGTGCTCGAGGAGCGCGAGTTCGAGCGCGTCGGCGGCAGCAAACCGATCAGCGTCGACGTGCGCATCGTCGCCACCACCAACCGCGACCTGCTCGGCGAGGTCAAGCGCGGGCGCTTCCGCGAGGACCTCTACTACCGCCTCAACGTCATCCCGGTGCGCCTGCCCGCGCTGCGCGAGCGCCGCGAGGACGTGCCCACCATCGTCGCCCACTACCTCGCCCTGTTCGGCAAGGAACTGGGCGTGAAGACGCACCTCGCCCCCGACGGCCTCGAACTGCTGGCCTCCTACGGGTGGCCCGGCAACGTGCGCGAGCTGGTCAACATCGTCGAGCGCCTGGTGGTGCTCAATGGCGCCGAACCGCTCGACGCCGCCGCGGTGCGCCGCTGCCTGCCCGAACTCGGCCGCGCCACGCCTGCAGCGGTCGCGGCCGTTGCGGCCACCGCTGCCGCACCGGTCACCGCCTCAACCACCGCACCCGAGGTCGCGAATCTCGCCCTGCTCGGCGGCGAGCTGACCATGGATGACCTGGAACGCCGCCACATCCTTGCCACCGTCGAGCGCCTGGGCGGCAACCGCCAGGCCGCCGCCGACAGCCTCGGCATCTCGCGCCGCACGCTGTTCGACAAGCTCGCCCGCTACCAGGGCGTCGCCGCCACCATCGGCGCCGCCGACGAAGGCTGAGCACACCGCCGACAGCTGAACAGGAGGCGCAGAGACGCGGAGGCCGGAGGAGCGGAGATGATTTTCATCCTGACTACCAGCCGCGGTCCTGAGATCCTCTGAGCCGCTCCTGGGCCCCCATCTGCCGTCCGCGGTTAGGGCGAGCGCTCGAAGGACACGCAGACCGATCCCCAGGCCGTCCTCGTCTCCCCTCCGCGTCTCCGCGGCTCCTGTTCAATCCCTCTGCTCTTGCTGCCTAGCTCAGCCGCCTGCGGACTCGTGCAGTTCGCTATCGACCACGAAGGCGCGATGCGAGGTGCGCTGCTCCTCGAGCAGGCGGTGCAGTTCGAGGATCGAGAGTTCGACCACGTCTTCGCGCTTGACCACCACCGCGGCCGGGCGCTTGGCGCGCTCCAGAATGCGGTCGTCGCCCAGCACCACGCGCTCGAGCTTGCCGCCAAGGGCTTTCAGCGCCTGGATGACCTCGACGCCCTCCTGGTCGGGCATGATCACCGCGTCGGGCAGCTCCTTGAGCGACGCTGCACGGTTGGGCACCTGGGCAAGATCGTTGAAGATGAACTCGGGATTCAGCGGCAGGGTGTCCTCCATGAAGGCGCACTGCATGCCGGCGAGCTCTTTCAGGCTCTCTGCCTCGGGCAGGGTCACGCCGCGCACTTCGCGCACGCGACCGATGAAGGCGATCTTGCGACAGCCCTTGCGGATCAGGTGGCGGGCGGCGAGGTAGCCGGAGCGGAAGCTGTTGGGCACGATTGAGGACGCGTTGCAGCGGCTCGG
The DNA here is from genome assembly GCA_038213805.1 of Planctomycetota bacterium. Classification (GTDB taxonomy): domain Bacteria; phylum Planctomycetota; class UBA11346; order UBA11346; family UBA11346; genus BOG-1363. The sequence goes on from JBBQSO010000021.1 coordinate 64,699, forward strand.
CGCGCAGCCGATGATGAGCATCGGACGGCGCAGGTCGGCGAGTTGCTTGAGGTGCGGCTCGTGGGTCAGGCCGATGCACAGGATGACGCGGCCCGGACGGCGGATGCGGTCGACATCGGGGCCGTAGGCGGGATCGGACGAGGTGATGTGGTAGCGCTCGATCTCAATGCCGTCAGCGGCGCAGCGCTCGCGGATGCGCTTCTCGATGTGGCCCTGGAAATCGTCGCGCGCTTCGGGGAAGGTCGAACCGACCAGCAGGGTGAGCTTGCGGTTCGGCAGCGAGCGTACGAACAGTCCGACGCCGCGGCGCGCGGTGCACAGGCCGGACTCCATCAGGCGGCTGACCACCTTCGAGATGGTATTGGGGCTCGCCGAGAAGCGCTTGGCCAGGGTGCGCACGGAGGGCAGCCGCGTGGACGCGGGATAGCTGCCCGCCTCGATGTCCGACCGCATGACGCGGTAGATTTCTTCCTGGCTGGCTTTCTCTTTGGCCATCGTCGATATCCCTTGGCAAACGTGCGTGGATCCATGCCCGGTTGGGCGGTGTGACGCTTGGTATCACACGCCGCGCCCGCGCCTTGTCAATTTGCAAGTGCAACCGCCGTCCAGGGATGGGGCGGGGCTCGCCATGAAGCGACGGAGGATCTTTCCCTGATTCCTGACACCCCATCTGGGAAGGATGGAACCGCCAAGACACCAAGACCGCCAAGGTGACGGCCAAGATCGAGGGTCGCATTGGAGGCCGCGCCGACCTGCCTGCGCATGCGCTCTTGGCGCCTTATCGTCATGGCAGTTCTATCCAGCTGTCCAAATGACGAAGGCCGGAAAAGCAGAACGGCGGAGGCACAGGCCCCCGCCGTCCGTCCATCCGCACGCTGGATGCCGTGTCAGCCCTTGCTGGCCTTCGCCGCGGCGCCGCTGGCCTTCTTGACTGCAGCGAGGAGCGCCTCGACCTTGTCGGTCTTCTCCCAGCTGAATTCCTTGCGGCCGAAGTGGCCGTGGTAGGCGGTGTGGCGGTAGATCGGCTTGAGCAGATCGAGCGCCTCGATGATCGCCTTGGGGCGCAAATCGAACACCGCGTTGACGGCGGCGCTGAGGACCTCGTCGCTGACCGCGCCGGTGCCGAAGCTGTCGACCTTGACCGAGACCGGCTTGGCCACGCCGATGGCGTAGGCGACCTGGACCTCGACGCGGCGGGCGAGCTTGGCGGCGACGATGTTCTTGGCCACCCAGCGCGCGGCGTACGCGGCCGAGCGGTCGACCTTCGAGGGATCCTTGCCCGAGAAGGCGCCGCCACCGTGGCGGCCCATGCCGCCGTAGGTGTCGACGATGATCTTGCGGCCGGTCAGGCCGGTGTCGCCGTGCGGACCACCGACCTCAAAGCGCCCGGTCGGGTTGATGTGGAAGACGGTGTCCTTGTCGACTTTGATCTTCGAGGCCTTGTTGATCAGGTCGGTGGCGATCTTGATCCAATCCTTGCGGATGGTCTCAAGCTTCACCTCGGGGGTGTGCTGGGTCGAGAGCACCACGGTGTGGATGCGCACCGGCACGTCGTTCTCGTACTCGACGGTGACCTGGCTCTTGGCGTCGGGGCGCAGGTACTTGAGCTTGCCGGTGGCCAGCAGGCGCGCCTGCTCTTCGACCAGGCGGTGGCTGAGGAAGTTCGGCCGCGGCATCAGCTCGGCGGGCTCATCGACGGCGAAGCAGAACATCAGTCGGCGGTTTCGCGGACGCGCTCGATGAAGTCGTGGCGGTTGTCGGCT
>JBBQSO010000022.1:0-65492 GCA_038213805.1 Planctomycetota bacterium
GGGCGATCCCCGACCGCTTCTACGATCTCGGACTCGGGGCGCTTTGGCGCCACGTCGATGCGGACGGAACCATCTGGGGTGCGAGCGTCGCGCTCGGTTCGGTCTCCGACCAGCCGCTGCGCGGGCGCAGCAGCGTGGCACTGAACACCACCACCTTCTGGCGCATCCCGAGCGGCCCGGAGCAGGCCTGGATCCTGTTCGTCAACGAGGCCAGCGACCGCTCTTTCGCCAACTTCATCCCGATCCCGGGCGTCGCCTGGCAATACGACCATGGGCGCGAGCTCAACCTGCTGCTGGGCGTGCCCTTCCTGTTCGCTCGCTGGGCGCCGAACGCATGGTTGTCGACCAGTGCCGGCGGCTCGATCTTCGGCAATGCCCGCATCGGTGCCGCGGTCGTCCCCGCACCGGCCGCGGCCGCCTGGCTGTCGCTGACCGCCGACTACGTGTGGTCGACCGAGACCTGGCGGCGCGCCGACCGCAAGGACGTGCGCGACCGCATCTTCGTGCGCGAGTCGCGCCTGCTCGGCGGGCTGACCGCGAACCTCGGCCCCCCGCTGCGCGCGACTCTGCAGTATGGCTGGGCCTTCGGTCGCCGCATCCGTGAGGGCACCACCTGGAACCATGCCGATGGCAACGCCATCGAGGTGGCCGCGGGAGCGGTTCTCACCGCCGGGCTGACGTCCAGTTTCTGAGCCCGGGAACGCCTACACCCGGCGCGGGGCAGGTGACGCATACGACGAAAAAACCCGGCGCGCGCACGCGCCGGGTTTTCTCACATGCGGTACCCGGTGATAGCCGGGATGATACGACGCTCAGTGGACTGCGGCGTCCTGGCCCTCGAGCACCACCGGACCGCCATTGTTCTTCCAGCCGGTGAAGCCTTCGTTGTAGTGGCGGATGTGCGGGTAGCCCAGCGCCTGGACCTGGGTGACGACCTCGCGCCAGTCGCCCGAGTCGAAACTGTCGCCATAGATGACAACCGGGCGTTCCTTGTGGTCGGGCAGGACGCGCGCCAGTTCGGACTTGTGCGCAGCGTAGTCGACAGCGCCGGGGAGGTGTCCCTTACGGAAGGCACTGCTTCCGCTGATGTCCAGCAGGAAGGGCTGCATGTCGGCGTCCTTATCGGCCATGAGCTTGGACAGCTCGTCCTTCGAGATGCTGGTGGAGTCAACCACGCCGCCGGCAACGACCACGGCGCCGTGATGGTCGGCCCAGCCGCGCATGCCTTCATTGTAGTGCTTGACGCTGGTATAGCCCATGGTGTTGAGCTGGTCCATCACGCCGCGCCAGTCACCACCGTCGAAGTCGGAACCGTAGACGACGATGGGCTTGGCGCGATCGCTGGGCAGCACGGTCGGCAGGTCATCCTTGTGCGCCTGGTAGTCGACTGCCGAGGCGATGTGCTGCTCGCGGTAGTTGCTGGACCCGCTGATATCGAGCAGGGTGACACGATTGTCTTTCACCTGGCTGGCGAATTCGTCGTTCGAGACACTCGGGTAGGCGGCCTTCCCGGCGCGCTCACCGCAGCCGGTGAGAGCGAGAGTGGCGCAGGCGACGATGGCGCAGCAGGTGGCGGTCAGGTGGTTCATGTGGTCCTCGCGTCGGAGTAATAGGAAAGGGGCAAGAATTTCTATCATAGCTGAGCGCTGCTCGTGCCAATCGCCCGATGCAGTGCGCGTGGTCGCCTGCATTAGCGGAGGTGGGACATCAAAACGCACGAAATGTGGTCGAAGCGCATAATTTGCAGCGCACGTGCTGAGACGTGGCTGGTGCGGCGCCGGGTGCTGCGATGTTCGTAGTAAAGGCTGACGAACGTCAAGTTGCACGGCCGACACCACCTCTGCACTGCAATTTCAACGTAGCTCCGTCGCATCGACCGATGACCGCGAGGTGGCGTAGCAGGGCGGATGGAGCCGGGGGAGCCGGGAAACGCTGGAGTGGGCCGCCTTGTGTGCAGGTCGCGGGCGCAACGACGATCCCTAGTCGTTGAGCGCGCGCTCCGCACGCGGGAAGCTGCCGAGCACTTCACAGGTCGAGGTGTGCCGTCCCAGCTCGGCGAGCGCTTCGCGGATCAGCGGCTCTTGCTGGTGGCCGAGCAGGTCGATGAAGAACAGGTACTCCCACGGGCGGCGTCGGCTGGGGCGGCTCTCGATGCGGCACAGGTTGATGCCGGAGCGGTGGAAGGGCAGCAGGCAGTCGTAGAGCGCGCCCGGACGGTCCTGCACGCCGAACATCAGACTGGTCTTGTCATTGCCCGAGGGCTTGGCGGCGCGCTCCGGCTTGGCGATGACCACGAATCGCGTGATGTTATTGGGGTTGTCCTGGATGTCGGACGCCAGGATCGGCAGGCCGCAATTGACGGCGGCCTCTTCCGGTCCGATCGCCGCGGCGTCCGCTTCCTGGGTGGCGCGCTCGGCAGCCTTGGTGGTCGAGACCAGCTCGACCAGCTCCGCGCCGGGCAGGTTCGCGGCCAGCCAGCTGCGACACTGCCCGAACACCGTGTGCCGGGAATAGACGCGCTTGATGCGATCACGCGAACAGGTCGCCATCAGGTGATGGCGGATCTTCAGGTGCAGCTCACTGACTATGCGCAGGTGGGTGGCCAGGAAGGAATCGATGGTGTCGGTGATCGAGCCGTCGGTGCTGTTCTCGATCGGCACCACGCCGTAGTCGGCGTGGCCGCGCTCGACCTCGGCGAACACCGTGGCAATGCCGTCGACCGGTGCATAGGTGACGCTGGCGCCGAACTTGAGGCGCGCGGCGAGGTGGGTGAAGGCGCCCGCCTGGCCGAAGTGGCAGATGGTCAGCGGCTGTTCGAGGGCGAAGCTCGCCGACATGATCTCGCGCCAGATCGCGCGCAGCGCGCCTTCGGGCAGCGGACCGGGATTGAGGCCGGCGATCTTGCGGAAGACCTCACTCTCGCGGTGCGGCACGAACACCGCGCCGCCCTGCGCGACCTTGGTCTGTCCGATGCGCTGGGCGCAGCGCGCGCGCTGCGAGAGCAGCTCGACCAGCTGGCGGTCGAGGGCGTCGATGCTCTGGCGCTCGGCGTCGAGGTCGGGGGGGGTGGCGGCGTCGGTCATGGCGGATTGGTACCGGCGGCGCTCAGTACGCGATCGCCTTGATCTTGTACTTCAACTTTCCGACCGGGGCGTCCACGATGATGGTCTCGCCGACCTTCTTGCCGATCAGCACCGTGCCCATCGGGCTGGAGGTCAGGATCTTGTTCTCGAGCGGGTCGTCCTCGCCCTCGCCGACCAGCTGCCAGTCCTCGACGCTCTTGTCCTTGAGGTCTTCGAGCCTGAGCTTCGCGCCGAAGGCGACGCGGTCGTGGTCGATCTGGCTCTCGTCCACGACCACGGCGCGGGACAGCTTGCTCTTGAGATCCTGGATGCGCGCGTTGATCATCGACATCTCTTCGCGCGCCGCGTGGTACTCGGCGTTCTCGCGCAGGTCGCCCTTCTCGCGCGCGTCGGCGATGGCCTTGGAGATGATCGGCACGCGCGCCTGGAGCTCATCCAGCTCGCCCTGCATCTTGCGCTTGCCTTCGGCGGTCACTGGGATGCTGCTCATGGTTCCGTTCCCGGGCGCGATGTGGTGAAACGCAAAGACCAACGCAGGCCTGGCGGGCCTGCGTTCGGTCGTCGGAGAAGGCTCAATTGGGCTGCAGGCGACCCTTGGACGCCGCCTCTGCCAATGTCCGGAGCATCGAAGCGGTGCTGGGGAAGTCAACGCAGGCATCGGTGATGCTCTGCCCATAGACCATGCGCCCGCGCTCGGGCTGGATGGCCTGGCGGCCGGCCACCAGGTGGCTCTCGATCATCACCCCCAGCAGATGGCGCGAGCCGGCCGCGATCTGGGCCCCGATGTCGGCCAGCACCGCCGCCTGGCGCAGGTGATCCTTGGCGGCGTTGTCGTGGCTGCAGTCCACCATCAGGCGCGGGCACACGCCATGCCCGACGAGCTGGGCCGCGGCCTTGGCGACCTGGGCAGCGTCGTAGTTGGGGCCGTGCTTGCCGCCGCGCAGCACCAGGTGGGTGTCGGCGTTGCCGGTGGTGGCGACGATGCTGGCCATGCCCGCGGGGTCGATGCCCAGGAAACGGTGCGGGTGCGCCGCCGCGACCATGGCGTTGACCGCCGCCCCGAGACCGCCGTCGGTGCCGTTCTTGAAACCGACCGGCATCGACAGCCCCGAGGCCATCTCGCGGTGGGTCTGGCTCTCGGTGGTGCGCGCGCCGATCGCCGTCCATGCGATCGCGTCGGCAATGTACTGCGGGATGATCGGGTCGAGCAGCTCGGTGGCCGCCGGCACGCCGCTGGCGGCAAGGTCGAGCAGCAGGGCGCGCGCCAAGCGCAGTCCGGCGTTGATGTCGTAGCTGCCGTCGAGGTGCGGGTCGTTGATCAGGCCCTTCCAGCCGGTGGTGGTGCGCGGCTTCTCGAAATACACGCGCATCACGATCTCGAGCTCGCCGGCGAGCTCGTCGCGCAGCGGTTTGAGGCGCGCGGCATAGTCGCGCGCGGCGTCGACGTCGTGGATCGAGCACGGCCCGACCACCACCAGCAGGCGGCGGTCCTCGCCGCGCAGGATGGCGCGGATGGCGTCGCGCGTGCCGGCGACCAGCTCGCTGGCGCGGTCGGTGATCGGCAGGTCGCGGGCGAGGGTCGCGGGCGTCAGCAAGGGTCTGGTCTCGACGATGTGGAGGTCATTGGTCTTGCGCATGGGGTGCTCGGCGGATCGATCGGGGCGGCGCCAACGGAAAACCCCTGGTCGTCCGACCAGGGGTATGGCGAGCCGGGTCTGGCGCGTCCCTAGTCGGAGATGGCCGTGGGGATGAACCAGAAATAACGGGTCGTCTTCATACGACGCGAAGACTACTCCAGCAGCGACATCCCGCCAGGGGATTGTCAGTGCGGCTTGACGGCCCTGTATGGTTCAGGGCGGAAGGAGCTGGAATGGCGGTTTTACCAACCAGCAGCCAAGCATTTGGACCGATACGCTGTTTCGAGGCGTGGCACTTTTGCCATTCGCTTGCGCGGTCGGATTTTCGCCCGTCCAGCCCAATGAACTAGGCGACTTGGCGGTACGAATCGCCGCCACCAGCCACGCGACCTCAGCCGGCTTCGGCGGCCTCGGTGGGGCGGGCGCGGAAGCGCGCGCGCATGGCCTCGATGACCTTGGTCTCGACGCAGCGAGCAGCCTGGCGAAGGGCGTGGTAGACCGCGATGCGGTTGCTGCGCCCGTGGCCGATGATGGTCACGCCATCGACGCCCGCGAGCAGCACGCCGCCGACCAGGCTCCAATGGGTGCGCCGGCGCAGGCCGTCGAAGGCGGGCTTCATCAGCTTGGCGCCGACCTTGGTGCGCATGCTGCTGTAGATCTCCTCCTTGAGGATGGTCACGATCGCCTCGTAGACGCCTTCGCTGGCCTTGAGCACGACGTTGCCGGTGAAGCCGTCGCAGACTACGATGTCGACGTCGCCGGTGTAGATGTCGTGCCCCTCGACATTGCCGACCAGATTGAGGTTGGTGCGGCGCAGCAGCTCGAGCGTCTCCTGGGTCAGCTCGTCGCCTTTGCCGTCCTCGGATCCGATCGACAGCACGCCGACGCTCGGGCGCTTGACACCCATCGCCACTTCGAGGAAGGCCGAGGACATTTCGGCGAACTGCGCGAGGTGCTCGGGCTTGCCCACGGCGTTGGCGCCGCAATCGCACAACCAGGTGTGGCGCTTCGGGGTGGGCAGCGGGGTGAGCAGCCCGGCACGCTTGACGCCGGGGATGCGACGCAGGTGGATCTGGGCCGCGGCCACGCTGCAGGCGGTGTTGCCGCACAGCACCATCGCATCCGCCTTGCCCTGCTTCACCAGCTGGGCCGAGCGGTTCATGCTGTCGCCCGGCTTGTCCTTGAGCGCCTGAATCTTATCAGCCATGCTGATGATGTCGGGCGCGTGCTCGATGCTGATGTTGGCCAGCTGTGCCGTCGCCGATTTCAACTCGGTGGCGAGGCAGGCGCGAATGTCGGCTTCACGGCCGACCAGCACGACCTCGTGGTCGGGGTGCTTGCGGGCGTAGTCGATCGCACCCTGCACCATCGCGCGGGGGGCGTCGTCGCCGCCCATGGCATCGAGGGCGAGGCGCATGTGCTTCACGCTCTCAGGCGGTGGTGTCGCCGCCGGTCTCTTCCTCGCGGAAGAGCACCTGGCGACCGCGGTACATGCCGGTGCGCAGGTCGACGTGGTGCGGGCGATGGACGCTCTTGGTCTTGCTGTCGATCGAGATGCCCGGGGGCTTCAGGGCCTGGTGGGACTGGCGCATGCCCTTACGGCTGGGGCAGGTGCGACGCTTGGGAACAGCCATGATGACCTCTGGGGCTCGACATGATCGGGGGAACGAATGGGCGGGACAAGCTAGAGGTGCAGGCCCATCGTGTCAAGCCCGTGGATGGCAAAGCCTAGCGACGCAAGCATCGGGTAGACACTAACCTGCATATAGAGTGTCGCCAGCGCTCCACAAGGCGTGGTCGCAGCGCAAACGACCCGGTTCTCGCACCGGGCGCCCACCGGAGTGCGGGCGGCTTGCTAGCCGGGTCGCGCCGGGAATGCTTTGCCCGCCGGAACGGGGTGCGGTGATGACCAACGAGATGCAATCCTATATCAATGCCGGCCTGGGCCTGGCCGGCGGCCTGGTCCTGGGCCTCGGCCTGGAGATCATCGTCCTGGCCCGCCTGCGTGCCTGGGGTGAAGCGCGTGGGCATACCGGCTGGGACCAGGTGGTGCTCCAGGCCTTGCGCGGCGTCACCTTCTTCTGGTGCCTGATGGTGGGCGTGGCGGTGGGCGCCCATCTCGGCCCCTTCACCCCGGAGACCCTGACGTTGATCGGCCGCATCCAGCTGATCGCCGGCACCGCATCGATCACCCTGGTCGTGGTGCGGCTCGCGACCGGGGGCATGGGCATCGCCACCAGCGGGCTGGCCGGCGCGCAGGCGACCTCCTCGATCCTCATCAATCTGGTGCGCCTGCTCATCTTCGGATTGGGCGCGCTGGTCATTTTGCAGTCGCAGGGGATTTCCATCACGCCGGTGCTGACCGCCCTTGGTGTCGGCGGTCTGGCGGTCGCCCTGGCCCTGCAAGACCCGCTCAGCAACCTCTTCGCCGGTCTGCAGATCCTCTCGGCCAAGAAAGTGCGCATCGGCAACATCGTCCGTCTCGACAGTGGCGACGAGGGCACGGTCACAGACATCTCTTGGCGTTACACCACGGTGGTCACCGGGTTGAACAACACCGTCCTGGTGCCCAACGCCAAACTGGCCTCTGCGATCGTCACCAACTTCAGCATGCCTGATCACGAGGTGGTGGTGAATGTGGTGGTCGGGGTCGACTACGGCAGCGACCTCGAGCAGGTGGAGCAGGTCAGCCTGGCGGTCGCGTGCGAGGTCCAGCACGAGAGTGCCAACGCAGTACCCGGCCACGATCCGGTGATGCGCTTCAATGCTTTCGCCGACTCGGCGATCACCGCCACGATTTCGCTGCGCGCCAAGGACTTCGCCGACCAGGGCGCGCTCCGCCACGCCTTCATCAAGCGCCTGCACGCGCGCTACCGCAGCGAAGGCATCGCCATTGCCTTTCCCCAGAGCGTCGTGCACCTGCCGCCGCGCCGGCCGGCCGCGCCGTGAACTCTGCGGACGCGCTGCGCTATTCCCGCCAGGTACGCTTCGCGCCGATCGGCGCCGCCGGGCAGCAGCGCCTGGCGCGCGCGCGCGTGCTGGTGCTGGGCTGCGGAGCGTTGGGCGCGGCAGTGGCGGAACAGCTCTGCCGCGCTGGGGTGGGGGCACTGCGCCTGGTCGACCGCGACTTCGTCGAAGCCAGCAACCTGCAGCGCCAGTCGCTCTACGATGAGGAGGACGCGCGCCTGGCGCGGCCCAAGGCAGTGGCCGCCGCGGCGCGCCTGGCCCGGGTCAACGGTGCCTGCGCGCTCGAGGCGCTGGTCGCCGACGTGCAGGCGACGAACATCGCGGAACTGCTCGCCGGGTGCGACCTGGCGGTCGACGGCACCGACAACTTCCCGACCCGACACCTGCTCAACGAGGCCTGCTGCCGCGCGCGCATACCGTGGATCTACGGTGCGTGCGTTGGCGCCTACGGGGTGTCGTTGCCGATCGTGCCGGGCGAGACACCGTGCCTGCGCTGCCTGCAGGACGAGCTGCCCGCAGCCGGCGACAGCCCGACCTGCGACAGCGTCGGGATCATCGCCCCAGCGGTGCAGATGGTCGCGGCCTGGCAGGTCGCCGAGGCGCTCAAGCTGCTGGTCGGCGACCGTCCTGCAGTGCGCACGCAGCTGTGGGCCTCAGACCTGTGGGTGGGCACCTTCCAGCGCCTTGAGGTCGCCCACTGGCGGGATCCGCGCTGTTTGGCCTGTGGGCCGGCTCCCACGTATCCGCTGCTGAACGGCGGCGTCCCAGCGAGCGCGGTGCTGTGCGGACGCGATGCGGTGCAGGTGATGCGTGGCGCGGTCGACCTGGGGCGGCTGCGCGCGCAGCTTGGGCCGGCCCTGGTCATCGCCAACGAACACCTGGTGCGCTGGGCGGACGGAGACATCACCGCGACCTGCTTCCGCGATGGGCGGGTGATCGTCCAGGGCGTCGCCGACGTGGCCGCGGCGCGCGCGTTTTGTGATCGCTGGCTGGGCTGAGGTGGCCGGTTGCTGTCTCATTCCTGACGGATCGTCAGCGAACGGGATCAGCCCGAGGGCCATTCCTGGGACCGCGCGCCGCAGACGCGCTCAAGGGGTGAGCGCGCCAGCGGCGGGCGGTCCCAGGAAGGCTCCTGGCGATATGCGCGCGTCCATACGGCCTGCAGCCGCAGGGCTGTCTCCGGCCGGCGAACGGGAAATGCACGGAAACCGCGCAGCGTCCCAGCAGCACGGTTCAAGGAGTCGAGATTGCGGTATTGACCAGAACATCGTCCTGCGATGATCAACCGTGGTCGGATCTTCGCGAGTTGCAGCAGAGGAACCCATCCATGCCGCTTTTCCCACGCCGCGCACCGCCTGCGGCACCCATCCCACTCGCGCCGACGCCCGCGCCCCAGAGCCGTCCCGTCACGCCGCCGCCCGGTCGTGCGGTCAACCCGCTCAGCCGCGCCGTGCATCCGCGCGAGCAGTATCCGCGCCACTTTGACTTCCTGATGCGCGACCTTTTCCAACGTGGCGAGCAACCGGAGCAGTGGCAGGTCATCGCCGCCGACGAGTCCCGCCTGGACGAGGACGGCATGGACATCGACTTCACCCTGCTGCGCACCGGGACTGACGAGGTCCACCGTCGCCGCGTGGTGGTGCGCCAGGCGAAACTCGTCGCGATCACGGACTGTTGAGCAGCGGCACCGCAGAGGCGTCCTCGCTACGCGGCGGGGACCACGCCCTCACGCAGACGGGGGCAGCCCCACCGTGTCCTCGCTGACGCTGCCACCGGGCGGTGGCGGTGCGAGGCCTGCCGCGCTCGCGTGGTACCAGCCATGCGCGGCGATCAGCTCGGCGACCGCGGGAGGGAGGAGACCGGCCAACGGCCCACCCGCGGCGATGCGCCCCTTCACCAGTGAACTCGACAGCGCAGGCAGGGCCGCGGGATCCTCGTCATAGCCGCGCCGGGGTACCGCGATGACCTGGATCAGGCGGCGCAGTTCTGCGCCGCGGTGCCAGTTGCCCAGATCGGTCGCGGTGTCCGTCCCGCCAACCAGGAACCAGGCGTGGCCGGGGTGGCCGGCGCGCAGTGCCGTGAGCAGATCGAAGGTGTACCCCTGCGGGTTGCGCAGCTCATCATCGCAGAGTCGCACGAAACCTAATCCGGCAAAGGCTGCCTGGCAGAGTGCCCAGCGCTGCGCCCACGGCGCGATGGGTTTGGCATAGGCGTGGCGCGCCACGGGCATGACCCAGACCTCGTCGACGCCGCCCATGACCCGCGCGTAGGTCGCCGCCAGGACATGGCCGAGGTGGGGGGGGTCGAAGGAGCCACCAAAGAGGGCAATGCGCATCAGAGCAATCCCGGTGGGCCGGAAGGACCTACTGATCCGCCATCAACCATCGCCGGCAAGTACTGCCAGGCCATCGCTGCGACGGGGCGCATCACGGCGCGGCCGGGGCCGGGACCACGGGCTCGGCGACCACCGCTTCTGTGGACCGCTCGGCCTGCGGGCCGGTCTGGGCGTTCGGCCGCGCCAGCCACTGGGCGTATTCCGGCGACGTCGCGAAATCGGCATAGGCCTTGGTCTTCGCGAGGTCCTTGAAGGTGACGTGGAAGCGCCGTTCGAGCTCGCTGAGCAGGCGTGCGGTCTCGGCATGATCCTTTGCGGCGAGCGCGATGTCGACCGCGCTCCACCACGCCTTCTTTACTCCCGGTTCGGCTGCGAGGTAGCGGGACATCGCCACCTCGGCCTCGGCAAAGCGTCCGGCGACCTGCAGGACGCCTGCGCGGGTGCAATCGAGGTAGGGATCACCGCCTACGCTGCGATCCACCTGGTCGATGCTGGCCAAGGCGTGGGTCCAGTCCTTGCGCAGCACGAAGGAGTCGATCTGGATCAGGGCGAGCGAGCCATCGTCGGGGAAGGCGCTGGTGATGGCGTCGATCGCCTGCTGGTACTCGTCGCCGCCGATGGCCTGGGCGCACTGCATGCGCAGGAACAGTCCGACGCGCGATGCGCGCAGGGGTTCCGGCAGCTCCTTCCAGCGGGCCACCGCCTCGGCATGTTTGCCGGCAGCGGCGAGCTTCGTGACCTCGACGAAGGCGGACATGTCGATGCGGTCGCCGCCGTCGATCAGGCGCTCGAGCGTGGTCTTCCGGCTCTCGGCGATGGTGGGCAGGGCCACTCCCGCGACGATCTGGTCGAACATCTGCCCATTGAGGAAATTGTAATAATTGATCACGCGCGCATGCCCCAGCGCGTCCTTGCCGATCACCAGGTCGAAATAATTGAGGGCGTCGTCGCCGTTCACGAAACGCACCAGCGCGCGCTGGCGTCCAGCGACCTCGTGCACATGGATCAGCTTGACCATGCCGCCCTTGGCGCCGGCGGCGAGCTGGACGCCCAGGGTGCCGGCGGTGGCCTTGTTCATGCCGGCGGTGAAGTTGGTGATGAAGCGCTCGCGCTCCGCCGGGAACAGGCGCACCGGCATGAGCGCCTCGCCGACTACGGCCGGGAGATCGAAGGCCACGTCGAAATCCTTGGCCTGGCCGGCGCTGAGGCTGGTCGCCAGATGCTCGCCAATGGCTTTGGCCTCGTCCGCGCTGGCTGTGCCGTAGGCGGCGAGGGGGGAGACCGCGGTGCGCGCGCGCTCCATCGCCACGTAGCCGCCCCCGATGACGGCAGCGGCGAGGACGCAGAGCAGGATGATGATGCTTACGCGCATGGCTGGTTCCCTCGCGGGCATGATGCGCGCAGGGAACGCGGGGGAAGACGGTTTCCGCGCGGCGGGGCTACGCTACTCGGCCTCGTTCCGGCTCTTCAGCACCGCCATGAATGCCGCCTGGGGCACTTCGACGCTGCCGACCATCTTCATGCGCTTCTTGCCCTCTTTCTGCTTTTCGAGGAGCTTGCGCTTTCGCGACACGTCGCCGCCGTAGCACTTGGCGGTGACGTTCTTGCCGATCGACTTGATGGTCTCGCGCGCGATCACGCGCGTGCCGATCGCGGCCTGCAGGGCGACCTCGAAGAGGTGCTTGGGGATTTCCTCCTTGAGCGACTTGATGATGGCGCGCCCGCGGTATTCCGACTGGGTCTTGTGGCAGATGAAGGCGAGCGCGTCGCAGGCGTTGTTGTGCACCAGGATGTCGACGCGCACGAGGTCGGCGACCTGGTAGCCGCAGAACTCGTAGTCCATGGTGCCGTAGCCCTGGGTGACGCTCTTGAGCTTGTCGAAGAGGTCGTAGATGACCTCGGCGAGCGGCATCTTGTAGGTCAGCACGCAGCGGTTCATGCCCAGGTAGTCCTGCTTCTGGAACTCGCCGCGGCGGTCGGAGACCAGCTGCATGACCGGGCCGATCTTCTCGGCGGGAAGCATGAAGTGGATCAGCACCAGCGGCTCCTCGATCGACTCGTAGCCGTCGCGGGGCAGCTCGCCGGGGGTGGTGATCTCGATGCGCGTGGGCTTGGGCGTGCCGTCCTTCTCGAATTCGAGTGGCGCGTTGGCGTTGCGCAGGTTGACCACGTAGGTCACGGTCGGCGCGGTCTGCACCATGTCGAGGTCGTGCTCGCGCTCCAGGCGCTCCTGACAAATCTCCATGTGCAGCATGCCGAGGAAGCCGCAGCGGAAGCCGTGGCCGAGCGCGCCGCCGGATTCCGGCGACCAGCGGAACGAGGCGTCGTTCAGCGACAGCTTCTCGACCGCCTCGCGCAGCTGGTCGTAGGTGGTCTCGCCCGACGGGTAGAGCCCGCAGTAGACCATCGGCTTCATCTCGCGGAAGCCGGTCAGGGCCTGCGCCTGGTCGCTCTCGAGGGTGATGGTGTCGCCGACCTTCACGTCGGTGAGCGCCTTGATCGCCGCGCAAATGTAGCCGACCTCGCCGGCCACCAGGCCGTCGGGCGACGCCACCATCTTCGGGCGCAGGCGGCCGATATCGCTGATCTCGTAGGTCTTGGCCGAGCGGATCAGGCGGATCTTGTCGCCTTTCTTCAGCGAGCCGTTGACCAGGCGCACATAGAGGATGATGCCGCGGTAGTCGTCGTAGATGGCGTCGAAGATCAGCCCCTGGGTGGAGGCGGCGCGGTCGCCGACCGGCGGCGGGATGCGCTCGACCACCGCGGTGAGGATCTCGGCGATGCCGATGCCCTGCTTGGCGCTGGCGCGGATCGCCATGCTGGCGTCGAGAGCGAGCGACTCTTCGATCTCGGCGCACACCACGTCGGGGCGGGCGCTGGGCAGGTCGATCTTGTTGATGGTCGGAATGACGGTCAGGTTGAGCTCGGTGGCGAGCAGATAGTTGGCCACGGTCTGCGCCTGCACGCCCTGTGAGGCATCGACCACCAGCAGGCAGCCCTCGCAGGCCTGCAGCGAACGCGTCACCTCATAGCTGAAGTCGACATGGCCGGGGGTGTCGATGAGGTTGAGCTGATAGGTCTGGCCGTCGCTGTGCTCATGCCACAGACACACCGCCTTGGCCTTGATGGTGATGCCGCGCTCACGCTCGAGGTCCATGCCGTCGAGGACGGTGAGGTCCTTGTCCTCGCGCTCCTTCATCGCCCCGGTGGCCTGCAGCAGGCGCTCGGCCAGGGTGCTCTTGCCGTGGTCGATGTGGGCGATGATGCAGAAATTGCGGATCAGGTGCTGGGGGTGGGGCATGGGGGGGCTGGGTGGGCGGGGGCGGGACGGCTGAGGAAGGCGCGGGATGGTAGCTCGGGTCCGGAAGTCCGGTAGTCCGGATGTCCGGAAGCCCCGGATCACAGGGTCGCTGCCGCCATCGCGACGTCGTCGCGGTGGAACGGCCTAGTCCCACGAGACTTCCGGACTTCCGGACGCTTTGACGTTGACACAGACCCCACCCGGCCCTGAGGATGGACCCATGACCGGCAAACGACGGCGGGGCGACCAGGGTGGCGGGCGGGTGACGCTCAAGCAGATCGCCGAGGAATCCGGCCTGCCCATCATGACGGTGTCCCGGGCCCTGCGCGGGCTCCGCGGCGAGGTCTCAGAGGCCAGCCTGCAGCGCGCCCTGGAAGTCGCCAACCGCCTCGGTTACCGGCCCAACCTGCTGGTCAAAGCCCTCCAGACCGGGCATTCGCAGAACATCGGCGTGGTGGTGCCGCCGATCAGCAGTTTCGCCTACGACCTGATTCGCGGCGTCCATGACGAGTTGGTCAAGGACGGCTGCCTGCCCCTAGTGCACTGGCAGAACCCGGTGCCGGGCGGCGCCACCCCGGAGCGCATGCACGCCGCCGAGCTGGAGGTCATCCACCGCCTGCTCGACCGGCGCGTCGACGGGGTGATCTTCCTGCCCAGCGACGACCTGGTCTTCGACCTGCACTTCCAGGAGGTGTGGAAGCGCGACATCCCGCTGGTCGCGGTCGACCGCTTCCTGAAGCACAGCTCGGCCGACTTTGTCGGCACCGATGACGCCGCAGGCGGGCGTCTGGCTGCCGAGCACCTGCTCGCGCTCGGTCACAGGCGCTTCGCGCAGCTCGCCGGCGCGCTGCGCGTCGGACCGTTCGCGGACCGCCGCCAGGTGTTCGAGGCGACGGTACGCGCCGCTGGGGCGGAGTGCCGGACCCACGAGGTCGACATCAGCGACCTGACCACCATCACGCCGCGATCGCAGGCGCTGCTGGCCGACCCTTTCAAGCCGACCGCGGTGTTCCTGGGCGCCGACCACTTCGCCCCGCCATTCTACACCGAGGCGCGCCGCCTCGGCCTGAGCGTGCCGCGCGATCTCTCGGTGATCGGCTTCGCCGACCTCGACTATTCCGTACACCTCGGCCTGACCACGGTGCGCCAGCATCCCTACGAAATTGGCGTGCGCGCCGCGCGCATCGTCCTCGACCGCTGCGCCGGCCGCCTGGCCAAGGATGAGCCGATCGTCGAGCGGCTGATGCCGGAACTGGTCATCCGCCAGTCGACGGCGCCCGCGCCGGCCTGAGGTCCTCGTTCGGACGGCCGGCAGAGAGGGACAGCCGGATCGAACAGGAGGCGCGGAGGCGCGGAGATCGGATGAGGGGAGGAGAGCAGCGTGGGTTGGCCATGCGGCCACCAGGCCGACCCGCCGAGCCATCTCCCCTCATCCGATCTCCGCGCCTCCGCGCCTCCTGTTTTATCTCTTTTCTGGGACGCTGTGGATCAGCGGAACAGCGCTCTTGCCGCGGAATTGCGGCCAGCATCATGGCGCGTCCCATGACCAAGCCCACCGCCCCGCTGCCCCGTCCCCATTCCGCCATCGTCGTCGACGGGCCGGAGCGCGCCGCCAGCCGCGCGATGCTCTATCCGGTGGGCTTCGTCGCCGCGGACTTCGCCAAGCCGCAGGTCGGAATCGCCTCGACCTGGGCGATGGTGACGCCCTGCAACATGCATATCGACGGCCTGGCCAGGGCCGCGGCCACCGGCGCGGACTCGGCGGGCGGCAAGGCGGTGATCTTCAACACCATCACCGTCAGCGACGGCATCTCGATGGGCACCGAGGGCATGAAGTATTCGTTGGTGTCGCGCGAGGTCATCGCCGACTCGATCGAGACGGTGGTCGCCGGCCAGGGCTATGATGCCGTGGTCGCGCTCGGCGGCTGCGACAAGAACATGCCCGGCTGCCTGATCGCGCTCGCGCGGCTCGACCGCCCGGCGATCTTCGTGTACGGCGGCTCGATCCTGCCGGGCAAGACGCCCCAGGATGACGGTTGCGAGGCGAAGAACACCGACGTGGTCTCGGTCTTCGAGGCGGTCGGCGCCAACGCCCAGGGTAAGATTACGCCCAAGCAGTTCCTGACCGTCGAGCAGACCGCCATCCCCGGGCCCGGCTCGTGCGGCGGCATGTACACGGCGAACACCATGGCCTCGGCGATCGAGGCCATGGGCATGAGTCTGCCCGGCTCGTCGTCGCAGGTCGCCGTGTCGATGGAGAAGGTCGAGGACTGCACGCGCGCCGGCCAGGCTGTGGTCGAACTGCTGCGCCTGGGCATCACGCCAAAGAAGATCATGACCAAGAAGGCGTTCGAGAACGCCATCACCGTGATCATCACCCTGGGCGGCTCGACCAACGCCGTGCTGCATCTGATTGCGATGGCGCACTCCGCCGGGGTCAAGCTGTCGCTCGCCGACTTCACCCGCATCGGCAAGCGCGTGCCAGTGCTCGCCGATCTGCGCCCGAGCGGCAAATACCATGCCGCCGATCTGGCGGCGATCGGCGGCATCGAGCCGTTGATGAAGACCCTGCTCGCTGCCGGCCTGCTGCACGGCGACTGCCTGACGGTCACCGGCAGGACCGTGGCCGAGAACCTCAAGAGCGTGAAGCCCTACCCCGCCGACCAGCAGATCATCCGCCCGCTGGCTGCGCCACTCAAGAAGGACAGCCACCTGGTGATCATGTACGGCAACCTCGCCCCCGACGGCGCGGTCGCCAAGATCAGCGGCAAGGAGGGCCTGGGCTTCACCGGCAAGGCGCGGGTCTTCGCCAGCGAGGAGGAGTGCCTCAAGCGCATCCTCGACGGCACGGTGAAGGCGGGTGAGGTGTTGGTCATCCGCTATGAAGGTCCCAAGGGCGGTCCGGGCATGCGCGAGATGTTGGCGCCGACCAGCGCGATCATGGGCCGCGGCCTGGGTAAGACGGTCGCGCTGATCACCGACGGGCGCTTTTCCGGCGGCACCCACGGTCTGGTGGTCGGCCACGTCACGCCCGAGGCGGCGGTCGGCGGCCCCATCGCACTCGTGAAGAACGGCGACCTGATCACCATCGACGCGGTGGGGCACCGCATCGACGTCGCGGTCAGCGACCGCGAACTGGCCAAACGCCGGAAGCTGTGGAAAGCACCGAAGGCGCGCTACACACGCGGGGTGCTGGCGAAATATGCGCGGCAGGTGACATCGGCGTCGCTCGGCGCAGTGACGGACGCCTGAGCTGAGGTGAGTGCGATGCCATGGGCGGAACAGTTCCGCGTCTGAGGGTCACCGGATTGCACGGCGGGTGGCGGATGCGCAGGACGACCAGCTCGGCATTTGTCAGCAAAATTCAGCTGCTACTGTGCATTCTGCAGTGGCCTCGGGCGTGGAGTCCCACCGGAACCGCGTCATAATTGGCTCCAGATGCGGCACTTGTGAGGCCTGCGGAAAAGTCGCGACAGTATGGCATAGGCAGCGCCATTAGCGCTCGACGCCATGTCTCGGGCAGGGCGCGCGTTTCGGTTCCAGCGGCAGCCAAAGGTTACCCATGCACCACGTCCTCCGGTCCACCGGCTTCTCAGACACGCTGGTTAGGCCGGCGCCGCGCAGACGCGGTTGGGTGCATGTGGTTGCCCTGCTGGTGCTGCTGGTAGCGGGCGCAGCCCCTGCCGGTGCGGCGACGGTCCCCAACATGACCACCATCAAGATCGTCGGCGGCCTCAACAACCCGACTTTCGCCACCACCATCCCGGGTGATGGGCACCACCTCTTCGTGCTGGAGCAGTATTCCGGAAAAATCCAGGTCGTCGATCTCGACAGCAAGTCCATCACCGGAACCTTCATGACCGTGGCCAGCATCAATGCCACGGGCGAGGAAGGCCTGCTCGGCATGGCCTTCGATCCAACCTATACCACGAACGGCCGCTTCTACATTTTCGCCAGCATCACCGGCGGCAGCTTCGGTAGCGGCCACTCAGAGGTGCAGACCTATACCGCGAACGGCGCGGCACCGTTCACCGCCGCAAGCACGGGCAATGCCGCCAGCAAAGTCATCCTGCAGCAGTGGGACAAGCCGCAGACCAACCACAACGGCGGCTGGATCGGCTTCAACCGGCACGCCAACGACCACCAGCTGTTCATCTCCGTGGGTGACGGCGGGAACGGCGATGACACGGGCAGCGGGCACACCAGTCCCGGCGGCAACGCCCAGGACGCCACGGTGTTCCTCGGCAAGATCCTGCGCGTCGACGTCGGCGCCGGTACGTCGTACACCATTCCCGCCGACAACCCCTTCGCCAACGACGCGACGCGCAAGCACGAGATCTTCGCCATCGGCGTGCGCAATCCGTGGCGCTGCAGCTTCGATCGCCAGTCCGGGGATTTCTGGATCGGCGAGGTCGGGCAGAACCAGCACGAAGAGATCGATTTCAATGCCGGCGCGGTCCCGGGAATGAATTACGGCTGGCGCGCGCGGGAAGGCCTGAGCCAGAACACCAGCTTCCCAGGCGAGCATCCGACCGGCACCACCGACCCGATCCTGGACTATCCCCACAGCGGCGGCAACAACTGCGTAATCGGTGGCTACGTCTATCGCGGCAGCGCCATTCCCGACCTGCAGGGGCTGTACCTCTACGGCGATAACGGCGGTACCCACTTCTGGACCATCGCCAACCCTGCTGGCACGGTGGTCAACACCGACGTCACGGCACCCCTGGTGGCTGGCACGGACCACCCTTCAGGCCCGAGTTCATTCGCCGAGGACGACGTGGGCGAGATGTACATCGTCTCTTATGGCAACGGCTCGCTGTTCAAAATCGTCCCCAACCTGGTGATCACCACCGCCTCGCCGCTGCCGGGGACGACCACCGGCGCGACGTACAGCCAGACCCTCGCCGTCTCCGGCAGCGGGACCAAGACGTGGAGCGTGAGCGGGGGCAGCGTGGCTCCGCTGACACTGTCGGCGGGTGGTGTGCTGAGCGGCACCGCGGGCGCCGCGGGCACCATCACCTTTACCGCGCAGGTGACCAACGGTTCGGCGACCGGGTTCAAAGCCTTCACAGTGACCGTCAATCCGCCCCCCACCATCACGTCCGCGGCGGCGTTGCCCGACGCCACGGTGGACAGCGCCTACAGCCGCACCCTGGCGGCGAGTGGTGGCACCGGAGCATTGACGTGGAGTTCGACCGGGCTGTCCGACGGACTGTCCCTGTCCGCGGGTGGCGTCTTGAGCGGCACGCCGACTGCGGCGGCGACGGTATCCTTCACCGCCAAGGTCACCGACAGCGTGGGCGTGCAGGTCACCAAGAGCATGACCGTGCAGGTGCTGAATGCCGGCGGCACCACCGCGCCGACCATCACCTCCACCGCGGTCACCACCGCCAACCTGGGGTTCGCCTACACCTACGACGTGCAGGCGACCGGATCCCCGGCGCCGACCTTCTCCCTCACCACCAAGCCGACCGGGATGACGATCGACGCGTCCAGCGGCGTGATCACTTGGCCGACGCCGATGGGGACCAGTGCGGCTGTGACCGTGCAAGCCACCAACGGCACCGCACCTGTTGCGACGCAGTCGTTCACCATCGCGGTCAGTGACTTTGGCCTGGTTGCGCGACCGGTCGGAGGCGCCTTCCTGGGCGGCACCATGCCCGCCACGGCCAGCGGCGCACTGCCCTCGACGTTGACGGCGACGGGCGCCTTCAGCGATGTCGGCGCGCTCACGCCCAGCGCGGCCCTGCTGCCGTACACCGTCAATCTTGCCTTCTTCTCGGACGGCGCGATCAAGACGCGCTTCGTGGCGGTGCCGCACGCGGCCGGGGCCGCTGATCCGGCGATTGGCTTCGCGGCCACCGACTTCTGGACCTTCCCCACCGGTACGGTGTTCGTGAAGCATTTCGCGTTCAACACCGACCAGCGCGACAGCAGCCAGCGGCAGCGTCTGGAGACGCGCTTGATCGTGGTGCAGGCGGACGGCAACGTCTATGGCGTGACCTACAAGTGGAACAGTGCGGGCACCGAGGCGACCCTGGTCGACGCGGCCGGCGCGACCGAGGACCTGACCATCACCGCTGGCGATGGCAGCACGCATACGCAGAGCTGGTACTACCCATCGCGCGGCGACTGCCTGACCTGCCACAACGCCACCACTGGCCGCGTGCTGGGCGTAACCACGCGTCAGCTCAACGGCGACTTCACCTACGCGACCAGCGGCCGCACCGACAACCAGCTGCGCACCTGGAGCCACATCGGCATGTTCAACGCCCCGCCCGCGGAAGCATCCATCCCCGCGTTGCAGAAGATTGCCGTGCCCAGTGACACCAGCGTCGCGCTCGAATCGCGGGCGCGCTCCTACCTCGATGTCAACTGCGCGTACTGCCACCGCCCGGGTGGTGCTCCGGCCAATTTCGACGCGCGTCTGCTCACCCCGCTCGTGAGCCAGAACATCGTCGATGGGCCGGTGAACAACACCCTCGGCATTGCGGGCGCGAAAGTCGTGGTGATGGGCCATCAGGAGCTGTCGATCCTCTATCAGCGTCTGCACACCGTCGATCCGGCCATCAGCATGCCCAAGGCGCCGGTCAACCGCCGCACCATCGATGCCGAGGGCTCGGCGATGATCGCAGCGTGGATCGGCTCCGGTCAGGGCTCCGGGACGACGCCACCGCCGGCTGGCGACGGTGGTGGCAAGAAATGCGGTCTGGGAGCCGGCTTCGCCGTGCTGTCCTTCATGCTGGTGATGATCGGCTGGCGGCGACGCTTGCGTTGATCCGGGGCGCTGGAAACCCGCGGCTTGCCCGCGGCGGGGAACCGGGGCACTGTGGCGCCGCGACGACCACCCCTGGAACCTCCTCCATGAGCGCCTTCATCGACTTCCTGGCCGTCACTTGCAGACTGCCGGTCTTCCTCGCTGGCCAGGCCGCCATCCTCGTGACGCGGCTGATCCTGGGGTTAATCTTCCTCCAGTCGGGGTGGGCGAAGATCGAGAATTTTCCGAAATTCGTCCAGCAGTTTACCGACTGGGGATTTGTGGCCCCAACCCTCAATACGGCGATGGCTGCGGGGACGGAGTTCGGCTGTGGCATCCTGCTGATCCTCGGCCTCGGCACGCGCCTAGCCGCCGCCCTGCTCGCCGTGACCATGCTGGTGGCCACGCTGACGGTGCACCGCAGCGAGGTCGTCAACGCGCTCAGCTATGAGAACATCGCCAAGCTCACCGACATCTCCCCCCCGACGTACCTGATCTTCCTGCTCTGGCTGGTTGGCTTTGGCGGTGGCAAGATCGCCGTCGACCGCCTGGTCGAGATGTGGTGGAGGCGCCGGCGCGCCGACCAGGCCAGCGCCGCCGCCAAAGCCTGAAGCGTTCCCAGGCCGTGGCCGGTCGGGATGGCTTCCGTCTCCGGGGCCTGACTGCTCTACGGACCCCCATACGCCCGCTGCATGAGCAGCTGCCCCATGGCCGTATGTTGCCCCGCCGGCGCACGCCCTATGGTGCGCCCTCCAGCCCAACGTCCGTCGCGGAGCCGCAGCCATGAATCCTCCCACCGCCAGCGCCATCAAGCCCCTGCCCACGCTCGTCGAACAGGAGCTGGCCAAGTACCAGAGCACCCTCGATGCGCTGCACGCCGGAGCGATCGACAACGACAAGGTGTTCAAGCCCTTCCGCTTGGTGCACGGCGTCTACGGCCAGCGCCAGGGCGGCGAGAACCAGATGGTGCGCATCAAGCTGAAGTACGGCGTGGTCACGCCCGACCAGATGCGCGCGCTGGCGAATTGCGCCGAGAAATATGCCAACGGCGTCAGCCACATCACCACCCGCCAGGCCATCCAGTACCACTACGTCCAGCTCGACCACACCCCCAAGATGCTGCGCGAACTGGAGGAGGCCGGCCTGACCACGCGCGAGGCCTGCGGCAACGCGGTGCGCGCAGTGTGCGGCAGCCCCAACGCCGGCATCCTGCATGACGAGCCCTTCGCTATCGACGCCTACAGCGAAGCGGTCTTCCAGCACTTCCTGCGCGGACCGCGCTCGGCGAGCCTGCCGCGCAAGTTCAAGATCGCGCTGGCCTCGTCCGACAGTGATCCGCTGCAGCAGGTCAACATCCAGGACATCGGCATCACCGCGGTGACCGTGGATGGCGTTCAAGGCTTCCGCATCGTCGCCGCCGGTGGCCTGGGCGCCGTCCCGGTCGCGCCGATCAAGCTCTACGACTGTCTGCCCAAGGACCAGCTCATCCCGGTGTGCGACGCCCTGGTGCGCGTGCACCACGTGCACGGCGACCGCCAGAACCGCGCCAAGGCGCGCCTCAAGTTCGTGCTCAAGGCCAAGGGCGACGCCGGCTTCCGCGCGCTCTTCGAGGAGCAGCTCGCGCTCGCCAAGGCTGACGGCATAACCGGCCAGGCCTTCCCCGACCGCCTGCCCGCCGCCAACCCAACGCCGATCCCGGCCGCGACCGGGGCCGAGGGCCAGTGGCGCCTCGACAACTGCCGCCCGCACCGCGAGGCGGGCCTTGCCGTGGTCAGCGTCTGCATCCCGCGCGGTGACGTCCCGGCACGCGAGATGCGCGTGCTGGCCGACCTCTGCGAGTGGTTCAGCGCCGGCGACGCGCGCTCGACCAACGACCAGAACATCGTCTTCCGCCGGGTGAAGCACGAGCACCTGCCGCAGCTCTTCACCGAGCTCGAGAAGCTCGGCTACACCCGTCAGGCGCACGGCCTGGTCGACGTGGTTAGCTGCCCCGGTGCCAGCACCTGCCAGCTGGGCATCACCCAGTCGAAGAACCTGGCCAAGGAGCTCGAGGTCGCGCTCAAGGCGATCGGCGCCGACGCCCGCACCTTGAACGGCCACATCAACATCAGCGGCTGCCCGAACAGCTGCGGCCAGCATCACATCGGCACCATCGGCATGCACGGCGCTGCCTCGAAGATCGGCGATAAGCTGGTGCCCCACTACGTGCTGTTCGTCGGCGGCGGCGACGAGGGTGCGAAGATCTTCCACGCGACCATGGTCGCGCGCATCCCGGCGCGCAAGGCCGTCGCCGCCGTCGCGGCGCTGGCGGGCTGGTACCAGGCCGAGCGCACCGGCAGCGAGTCCTTCGCGCAGTACCTGCGCCGCCTGGTCGGCGAGGGCCTGGACAAGGACGGCGTCAAGGCCGCCAAGGCCAAGCTCAAGGAGCGCCTGGTCCCGATCACCTCGATCACCGAGGCGACCGAGGCCGACCTGCACGACCTGGGCACGGACAAGCTGTTCAGCCTGGATGAGCTGGGCGCGGGCGAGTGCATGGCCTGAACCGCCTGGCGGTTGGGTCCGCAGGAAATGCAAACGACCCGCTCCGGACGGAGCGGGTCGTTCGCTTTCATCCGGGCCCGTAGTGCTGCGCTAGCGCTTGCGCGCCACCGGCTTCACGGGTGGCTTGGTGCCCTTCTGCGCGCTCCTGCTTGTCGGCAGGCGCCCTTTGGCCATCGCCTTGCGCATGCGCTTGAGCAGGTCGGTGTCGTGCTCGTCGCGGTAGGGCTTCAGGTCAAGGTCCGGGGGCAGTTTGGTCAGCCGTTCGTCGCCCAGGTTCTTGATGTAGCGCTGCATGAACTTGTCGTAGGCGTCCCAGGGTACCTTGTCGGCGACCACTGCGGCCTCTTCCGCCCGCAGCGCGATCTGGTGGGCGTGCTGGTAGTGCAGTTTGAGCGCATCGATCAGGGTCTTCTCAACGGTCTCGTGCAGGATGAGGTAGCGGTCGACCGAGATCGGCCGCTTGCGCCAGTGCATGAGCTGCGGCACGTGGCGGTCGATGTAGATGGTCTTGCCGTCCTCACTGTAGCCGGCGAGGTAGGGGATGTCGTGGCGGCGGTCGATGCGTGTACGGCGGATGATCGCGTCCAGGGCGCGGTCGAGCATCAGTCCGGAGATGAACCAGTCGGGCACGCCCAACTTGCTGTGCGAGGCGATGGGGTGGCAGCAATCGAGCGGCATGATGGCTCCGATGATGGCGATGGTGGCGGCGGTTTGGGAGTAGCAGCTGAGAGGAGCAGGGGCGTGCAATCTGGGCGGGTGGCCGTGAAATGAGAAGCGGCGGAACTATCCGATCGAACCCTTTTCGATCTTGAGGTCCTCGCGCAGCTCGACGCGGTCGACGGTGCCGTCCTTGATCCACAGCACGCGGTCGCTGACCGCGAGCATCTCGTGGTCGTGGGTGGCGCTGATTATCGTCACGCCCTTCTTGATCTTGAGTTCGACGAGCAGGCGGATGATCTCGAGACCGGTCTTGGAGTCGAGGTTGGCGGTCGGCTCGTCGGCGAGGATGATCGCCGGGTCGTTCGCCAGGCTGCGCGCGATGGCGACGCGCTGCTGCTGGCCGCCGGACAGCTCGCTGGGCTTGTTGTCGAGGCGGTGGCCAATGCCGACCAGTTCGCACAATCCAGCGGCCTTGTGCCGTGCCACGTCGCCCGGCGTCCCTGCGAAGGTCATCGGCAGCATCACGTTTTCGATCGCGGTCATCACCGGGATGAGGTTGTAGCTCTGGAAGATGTAACCAATCTTGCGGCAGCGCAGCCAGGCGAGCTCGCGCGCGTCGAGTTGGGCGATGTCGACCTCGTCGATGTAGACCTGGCCCGAAGTCGGCCGGTCGAGGCCGCCGATGGCGTTGAAGAAGGTCGATTTTCCCGAGCCGGAGGGACCCATGATCGCCAGATACTCGCCGGCGTAGATCTCCATGGTCACGCCGCGCAGCGCCTGCACCGGTTCGGCATTGCCGCGCTGGTAGACCTTGCGCACATCGCGCGCGCGCACGATCACCGTGCGCTCGGAGGCATAGGCGCGGTGGCGCTCGTTGTTCTCGGGGTCCCAATAGGTCTGGTAGGTCATGCGGCCTCCGGCCGCGGTCCGGAAGTCCAGAAGTCCGGAAGTCCGGAAGTCGGCGACGGAAAGCCACCCGCGATCCCGGTCAGCAGTCTGCCGTCGACTCGCGGACTTCCGAACTTCCGGACTTCCGGACTCCAACCCGCCTCCATGCGGACTCGCCCAGTATCGGCCAAGCGGTCGATGCGAATTACGTAGCAGAGATCCATAGCATCACTCCCAAGGGTCGGACCCGGTCAGAACGACAACTGGAACACCGAGGCGGAGAGGAACTTGACGCCGACCGCAAACGCGGTGGCCAGGCCGGCGCCGCACGAGTAGCCGGCGAACAGCACCGGCGCGTAGCCGCGCCAGCGCTCGGTTCCGAAGCGGCGTTCGAGCACGTAGCGCCCGAACAGCGCGCCGACCAGCTGCAGCAGCAGGTACTGCGGGATCGAGCCGCCAAGGCCCTTGACCACGCCATAGAGCAGCAGGATGGGCAGGCCGAAGGCCGAGAGCCCGGCGTAGGTGGCCACGCCGATGACGCCACCGGCGGCGATGATGCCGGGCTTGACCGCCTCCATGAACGGGCTGAAGCCGCCGGTGGTGGCGGTGTAGACCAGGCACTGCTGGCGCGCGTTGAGTTCCCAGAGCTGTTGCGCGTAGGGGTATTGCGGGCCCGGGATCGGACCGAGCGACCAGATGAACTGCCCATAGAGGATCGACAGCGCGAAGACCAGCGGGGTGACCACCAGGGTCATCTTCCAGATCGAGCGGAACGAGCAGCCGACGAGTTCGGCGATGCGGTAGTTGACGGTGTCCTCGCCGCCGAAGTTGCGCATCGGGATGGGCAGCAGCCAGATCTCGATGCCCTGGAAGCCGGAGAAGATGAAGGCCGCCTCGCGGATGTACGGCAGGTCGAGCGCCTGCCCGGCGAGGCCTTCCAGGCGCGCGGTGACGTAGCTGACCAACGGCGTGTAGATGAAGGCGAAGAACAGCAGCACCCACAGCAGCCGGCTGCCGCGGAAGTCCCAGTGCAGCAGGAAGCCGCACAGCAGGATGTAGAAGGTCGAGCTGGCGAGGTAGGTCAGGATGATCAGCAACGTGCGGATGTCGCCTCGCGCGCGAGAGGCGTGCGCCGGCGCCGCCACCACCGTGGCACGGTCGAAGGATGGCTCACGCCCCCGGCGCAGGGTGGCCAGCGACTGCCAGATGCCAATGCCGGCCACCGCCAGCGCCAGGCCGATGCCGAAGCTCAGGTAGAAGTCGACGCTGTTATTGTAGAGGATCTCGGTGGTGCTCATGCCCGGCTTCCAGCTGGTCAGCACGTGGTATTTGAACAGCAGCGGATTGGCGATGCAGGTGATGAACAGGGCGAGCGCCGCGCCGACCACGCCGAAGAACGGCAGGGCCATGCCGAGGAAGAAGTTGCCGAGGTCGAAGCTGATGCCGGTCGGGGTCGCCGGCAGCAGGTCCTGGGTGGTGGTCGAGGTCTCGAGCCACGGCAGCGGCAGGATCTGAAGCGGCGCGTTCATGCCCAGCGCCGTCGAGATCACCGGCACGCCGGCGTAGATGAAGCCGAAGACCAGGCCGAAGGCCGCGCCGATCGAGAAGCAGCGCCAGCGCCAGCCCTCGTTGCCGGTGAGGTTCTCGGACAACGCGGTGACGCCGGCTGCGCCCATCGGCGCCATCGGGAAGGGCAGCTTCTCAATGTCGCTGGTGATGCGGAACAGGCCGTAGCCCAGCACCAGGCTGTCGATGCGCCCGATCACCTGCGAGATGAACAGCAGCACGATCGGCACGAACCATTCCCACATGAAGAAGCTGCGCTTGTCGAGTACTGCCGGGTCGCTGGGCGCAAACCAGGTCGGGAAGCTGTCGGTCAGCCCGAAGCCGCGCGCCGCCTCGGACTGGACCAGGAACTGGTTCCAGAAGAAGCTCTGCATCGGGCTGCCGACCAGCGTGCCGACCATGGCGAAGAGGATGAAGATCTCGGCCGGCTTGAGCGACGAGCGCGCGCGCTTGGCGACTTCCAGGAAGAGGATCACCGTCACCCACTTGGCGGCCGGGCCGATGCCCTCGCCGATCGCCAGGCTCATGTACATCGAGGCCGGCAGCATGAGCAGGCCGACGAACACCGCGCCGAGCAGGGTGCGCCAGCTGAAGCCGTCGTCCCAGGTGCCGGGCGCTTTGACCAGGTCGCGGTACTGCTGCAGCTCGCGGTCGGCGAGGGCGCTCATGGGGCGTCTCCCACCGTCGGCAGCGCCGGCGCGGGCTCGTGCGCGGCGAGGCGCGCGCCGGCCTGCTCATCGCCGCCGGCGGCGCGGTAGCGGTCCATGGCCTCGGGCGCGAGGGTGCGCCAGACCAGGAATTGCTGGCGCAGCTGGCGCATGAAGGCGACGTTGGCGCGCCGCCACGCCGAGCGCTGGCCCGAGAGCAGTTCGAGCTCGATGCGCACCGCATAGATCGCGCCCACGTCGGTGCGCTCGGCGATCAGGGTGAAGCGTTGGCTGATACCGAGGTCGAAGGGCGCCAGCCAGGTCGTGGCGGTGACCGCGAAGCGCGGGTCGTCGATGGTCAGGAAGGCCTCTGCGGCGGTGAAGGCGCCGGTCGAGGCTTCGGTGTGGAGTTCGAGCCAGCGGCGCAGGAAGGCGAGCAGGCCGCGGATGTCGCGCGCCGCGACGGTGAAGGGGAAGGCCGCGGCGATGCTGTCGCCTTCCGGCTTGGGCAGGCGGAACTCGCCACCGCTGCCGGGATTGGCGGTGCGCGAGGCGACCAGCGCCGGGTAGAGCGCCGAGAGCAGCACCGTGGCCATGACGATGAGGATGGTCAGCACCGCGGCGAAACTCGAGTAGTTGAGATCGGGCCGGGTGCCGAAACCGAGGTCGGCGGCGAAGCCGAGCGCCGAGACCGTGCCCTGCGCGAGCATGTAGCCGCCGATGCCGCCCAGCACCGCATAGATGCCGGCCTCAACCAGGAACAGCGCCGCGACGTGCGTCGGCGACAGCCCGAGCGAGGCGTAGATGAAGATCTCGCGGCCGCGCTCCGCCACCGAGTTGAGCATGGTCGAGAAGATCACCAGGCCACCGAGGATCAGCGGCACCAGCACCGACCCGAGCCCCGCCACCGAGATGCGGCTGACTCCGGTGAGCAGGTAGCTTTCGCCCTGGTCGCCGACGCGCAGGGTGGTCGCCACCTGCTGGGCGAGGTCATCGGCGAGCCGGGCGAGGTCGATGGTGGAATCGCGTGGCACCAGGCTGATCGCGCGCAGCGTGCCGCCCAACCCGGCGACGGTCTCGGCGCGCGCAACCGCCACCGCCGCGGCGCCGAGGTGCACCACGGAATTGCTTTCGACGCTGGGCGCGTCGCCGCTCGCGCTGCCGGCCTGGGCCGCGGCTTGGCCTTGCTCGAGCGCCTCGAGGGCGAGCGGGGTCGGCGCCTCGCCGCCGAGCTGGGTGACGCCGGCCAGGGCGCGCACGTCGATCAACCCGGCCAGCATCTCGCGTCCGCGGAAACGCAGCTTGCCACCGGGCTGGACGCCGATGCGGCGCAAGATCTCCTCGGGCAGGAACAGCCAGTCGCCGGCGTCGCCGAAGCCCCGCGGCGTGCCGAGCGCGGCCGGGCCGCGCAGCAGCGCCGATTCGATGCCGGTGGGATCGCCCGGACGCACACCGACCACACCGGTGACCTGGCTGGAGCCACCCGGGCCGCTGAGCGGGAACTTGGGATTCTCGGCGGACGGCTGCATCCAGCGCAGCGGATAGGCGACCAGTTGCGTGCCCCAGCTCGACTCCATGCGCTCGAGGGTCGGCTCGGGCAACGCCGACCAGCCGTTGAAGCGCAGCAGTACACCCTGGTAGGGGGCCGGCGCGTCGAGGGCGATGCGCTGGGTGCCGTTGACCGGATTGAAGCCCGCGAAGGTCAGCAGGATGAAGGTCATCAGCACCACCGTCGCCGCGGTCAGCGCGGTGCGCAGCGGGCGGCGGCGCATGTTGCTGGTGCCCAGCGCGACGGTGGCGAGCAGCACGCCCAGGCGGCTGACGTCGGCACGGTGGTGGCCCTCGCCGGCCATGCGGATGGCTTCCATCTCCTGCTCGAAGCGCGCAGCGATGATGCCGATCACCCACATGCTCATGAGGATGATGACGAAGGCGAGGAAGATGATCATCGGCGTGGTGGCGAGCGAGAACGCCGGGTGGAAGCACAGGAAGAACAGGAACACCACGGTGAAGCAGCCGGCGAAGCCCGCGACCTTGCGCACCACCGTGCCGCCGGCCAGAAACAGGCGCTCGCAGATCAGCGCGAAGGGGATGGCGAAGAACAGCAGCACGACCAGGCCGTAGACCACGTCGTTGGCGGTGGCGAGCAGGTTCGGGTAGACGCGGCTAGTCAGCGCCCAGGACGCTTGCGCCGCGCCGCTTGCTCCGGCGACGTCGCCGCGCTGCCAGGCCTGGCGCGCCAGGGTCAGCTGACGTTCGGCGGCGGCGTGCAGGGTGACCAGGCTGTCCGGCTCGATGCCGCTGCGGCGCAGCAGGGCAAGGCGCTGCTCGTCGAGGTGCCACATGTCCTCGGCGGCGTCGAGGGGGGTCAAGCGCGCGAGCGCGCCGCCGGCGTTGCGCCCGGCGTACTCGCCGGCCTTGCCGCCGGGCTCGCCGAGCAGCACCAGACGGTTGCCGACGCGGCCCTGCGAGGCGGTGACCAGCAGCGGCACGTCAGGCTCGGTGAACACCGCGACCTGCCCGTCGGCGGCCTCACAGTGGTAGAAGTTGGGTTGGGCGTTGCGGTAGGCCGAGAGCGGCGTGACCGCGCCGAGCTCGGTGAGCAGGCGCGGGTCGAAGGCGCCATGCAGGCGGCTGGGCACGGCGCGGAACAGCAGCACCAGCTTGTCCTCGAGCTTCTGGTTGATGCCCAGCTCCAGTCCGGGGTTGGTCTTCTGCTGGCCGCCGCTGGCGATGACGTGGGTGATTGCGCCGCGCGCGTCGCAGCCGTAGATGGTCAGCGGCAGCCCGTGGCCCATGCCGGGGGAGAACTCGCTCTCGAACAGCACCTGGGCGTTGCCGGCGAGGTCGCCCCACGCGGTCTCCCACGCGCGCACGTCGCCGACCAGGTCGGAGCGCCAACCGAAGACCATGGTGCTGAGCGCGAAGGGGAAGGGCCGCCGGCCGTTCTTCGAACCGGTGGCGCGCGCCTCGACGGCGATCAGCGGCTGCTTGAAGACCAGCGTCTTGGGCTTGCGGTCGGCGATGTCGGGGCAGTCGATGTAGGCGCGCAGCAGCGGCAGCAGACCGGCGCACTGGTGCAGGAACGCCGCGGCGCGGAAGGCCGCGGCGGTGTCGAGCGGCGTGCCGACGCGCAGCCGCGCGTCGTTGGTGGTGGCCAGGGTCACCGCGGGCAGGAAGTTGCCGAC
The DNA here is from genome assembly GCA_038213805.1 of Planctomycetota bacterium. Classification (GTDB taxonomy): domain Bacteria; phylum Planctomycetota; class UBA11346; order UBA11346; family UBA11346; genus BOG-1363. The sequence goes on from JBBQSO010000022.1 coordinate 29,574, forward strand.
CGCGCCGGCCTCGTGCATCCATTCGGCGGGGAAGAACGCGCCGCTGTCCGCTGGCAGCTGCTGCGGCGCCGGGTCGTAGGCGCTGTGCAGCGTGCCACCGGTGGCGAGCTTGAGCACCGCCTTGTGCAGCCAGCTGAGGTCGTTGGACCAGGTCACAAAGAAGCCGCTCGTCGCGGTCGAGAAGGCGTCGTTGCCGTCGCTGAAATCGAGGGCGACCAGGTGGATGGGGTCGAGTCTGGCCGCCAGCGCGCGCGCCGCCGCCAGGCTGCGCAGGTCGGCGGCGCGGTCGTCGACCACGCTGCGGTGGCGCGCGACCAACGCGCGCGCCGCCGGCAGCAGTTCGCCGAGCGCGCGGTCGCCGTCGGCGTCGAGGTCCTTGCCGTAGTCGAGGCGCTGCTGCAGCGAGCGCCAGCGCTGGTACACCGGCTCTTCCCTGGCGAGTTCGGTGCGGACCTGGGCGAGCGCCTCGGCGCTGCCGCCGCGGCGCAGATCGGCCTGACGCTCGCGCAGGTGGTCGACGCCCTCGAGCAGCCCGTCGGCGCGGTCGCCGGCCTCGTTGGCGAGCACCAGTTCGAGCAGCAGCTGCGCCTGGCGGCCCTGCTCTGCGGCGTCTGCGCCGGCCGGGATGCGCTGGCGCAGGCCGTGGCGCAGCGCCGCGGCAAGGCCGGCGGTGCCCGGATCGACGGCGGCGAGGGTGTCGCCGACCAGCGTGGTGCGCGAGCGCGCGGCCTCGGCGTCGCCGAGCAGCCCACCGATGCGGCTGGTAGGCGCGAGCCCGCGGTCGGACTGGCGGTCGAGGGTCAGCGCGCCCATCAGCTGGCGCAGGCCGCGGAAGTACTCGGCGCGCCCGCCATTGAACACCACCAGCACGCTGCGCTGCGGCGGCGTCCGGGCCAGCGCGGCGGCGAGTTCGGCGAGCAGCGCGGCATTCCACGCGCGCGTCGCGCCGGGTGTGAGGTGGTCGATCGGGCCGCCCGCTTCATAGCCGGCGGTCAACACCACCGCCTCGCGCCCGCTGCCGGTGCCGGGGATCAGCGCGACCAGCGAGGTCGCGGCGCGCGGTTCCCAGGCGACCTCGGACTGAAGCAGCGCCGGCTGGCCGTCGAGCGCCGGATCGAGATCGGCGACGAAGCGCGGGAAGACCAGGCTCGCCGCCACGGTCTGCGCGGCGAGGTGGAAGCCGTCCATGCCGTCACTGCGCCGGAACACCACCGCCGCGGCGCCGAGCGACGCGACCGTGGTCCACCCAGCGCGCGCGTCCCCGTCGAGCACCACGATGTTGCCGGCGATAGGTTTTCCGCCGAGCTCGGGCAGGGTGCCGCGGCCCGCGAACACCAGGCGCGCCGAGATGGTGCGCCCGCCGGTGCCGGCGGTGGCGGCGTGGTTGCTCTGGTGCGGAGCGAGCACCAGGCGCTTGCCGCCGACCTCCAACCACGAGCCGCGGTCCGCCGCCACCGTCACCGTGGTGCGCACGCGCAGCGGCGCCAGGCCGGCGGCTTGCAAGCGCTGTTCAAGCAGGCCCAGCGCCCGCTCGGCGCCAGGCGTGCCCATGGTGCGGTCGGGAATGGCGATCAGGGTCTCGGCGAGGGTGCGGATGGCATTGGGGTCGAGATCGGCTTCCGCGGCGGCCAGGTGCAGGGGGAGCAGGGACACCATGGACACGAGGAAGAGGGTGCGAAGTGCGGAGTGCGGGGTGCGGAGTGACCGTCGCGCGGCAACGCATGCGCTCAGCCCGGATTCGGCGGGACGTGAGGGGGCGGTGGTGACGGAGTCGTACAGACACTCCGCACTCCGCACTCCGCACTCCGCACCTGCGAAACGGGGTTCCCCCATGCACCGACCAACATCACCAGGTTGACGCAGGCTCATGCGTCAACCCGCATCGCTTCGATCGGATGCATGCGCGCCGCCACCAGCGCAGGCAGCAGGGCACCGAGGATGGCCAGGGTCAGCCCGGCGACCATGCCGGCGACGCACGCGGCGACGAGGTCGGCGACCGGCAGGGTCGCCCAGAACACCGCGCCGAAGCGCGTCGCGGCCTGCAGCAGCACCAGCGCGAGGCCGAGGACCACGCCGAGCAGCGATCCGGCCACACCCATCGCCGCGGACTCGATGAGGAAGGCCTTGACGATGAACGAGTCGAGCGCGCCCAGGCACTTCATGGTCGCGATCTCGCGAAACCGTTCAGTGACCGCCATCATCATGGTGTTGACGATGCCGACCACGCACACCAGCAGCGACAGCACCACCAGCCACACCGTGCGGCCGCCGCCCGGCGTGCCGCGCCCGCCAGAGAACGTGCGCGCCAGATCCTCAAGCTCGGCGCGGCGCAGCAGCTCGGCACGCAGTTCGGCGGTGCCGTCCGGCCCCAGCGCGGCGGTGACCAGCGCGCGTGTGCGCAGGGCGGTAGCGTCGGGATGGAGCGCGGCGAGCTGGCGCAGGTCCAACGCCTCGAGCGCCGGCTGCCCGGTCAGCGCGGGGGCGAGCGCATGCTCGAGCAGCACGCGGTTGAGGCGCGTCAGCCGGCGCTCGGCCATGCGCGCGAGGTTCTGTTTGAGCAGCAGCAGCGCCTCGGTGGGCAGCGTCTCCTGCCGCCACGCCTCCTCGTCGTAGAGTTCGGGGCGAGCCAGTTCGCGGTTGAGCGCGGCGAGGAGTTCGCCTTGGGCGGCTGGCTCGTGGGCCAGGCGCGCAGGGTCGGGCGGATGGATGCCATCGGTGGCGAAGAGCAGTTCGAGGCGGACGAGCAGGCGGTTGCCCGGCCAGACGCGGGCCAGCGCCGCCCAGTCGGCGATGTCCTGGCTGCGCAGCAGCGAAGGGTCGTTGCGGTTGGCCTCGGCGAGCACCGCCGCGGCGCGCGTACGCAGGCGTTCGATGCGGATCTGCTCGCGCAGCGCGGCGGCCTGCGCGGCGTCCTGACCCGGCAGCGCCTCGTCGAGGGGCAGACCGGCCTCGCGCAGGTCGCCGGGCGAGGTACCGCGCTGCACCTGGTCGAGCACCGCCTCGACCCCGCCGGCCGCGGCAACGCGCGCCAGACGCGCCGGTTCAGCGAGCCGCAGCGCTTCGACCGCTGCGGCTATGCCCGGGGCGTGCCGCGACAGCGTGATCAGCTCGTCGCGCGCCAACGGCAGGCGCTGACCGGTGAAGCCCGCGGCACTCGCGATCAGCTCGTCGACCGCGGCCGGCGAATCGACGTGCAGCGCCCAGTCCGCGAGCTCGCGATTGCGCGTCAGCAGGTAGGCGTGGGTGGGCTTGAGCGCGGCCGCCCATGCGATCAGGCGCACCGCGGTCTGCGCGGTACCTGGCGGGATGGCGTCGGGCGCCGCGACCGCGGGCGCGGGCGTGCGCGCCACCAGGCGCAGCAGGTCGGCGACGTTGCGCGGACGCGCCAGCATCTCGCGCAGCAGCGCCAACTGTTCGCCCGGCAGGCTGTGCGCGCGCCAGCGGCGGTAGACGGTGGCCTCGGTCAGGCCCTGGCCGAGCACCGCGAGCAGGAATGCCACCGCCAGTACCACCGACGAGATGCTGACCAGGCTGCGCACTAGGCGCACGCGGATCGAGCGCCACGCGACCTGTGCGGCGACGCTCAGCGGCAACACGCGCGGCGGCCCGATCTGTGCCCGCTGGCGGGCGCTTGAGGTGGTGCCGGATGGCTGCGGGAGCGCCCTGGTCATGGCGGGACCAGGCGCAGCAGGTGCCGGCGTTCGAGCAGGCGCAGGAAGTCGGCGAGCGCGACGCGCGCCTCGCGGCGGGTCAAGCGCAGGTGGCCGGCGAGGTCGCCGGCGAGGTCCTCAAAGTCGCGGCCGTCGCAGCGCGTGACCACGAAGGTGCCGAGCTCGTCAAGCTCGACCTCGATGCGTTCAGGCAGGCGCAGCCAGCGCGCGACCATGCGGTGCACCGCGCCGCGCCGGAACGGCTCCCCACGCAGGCGCACAAGCCCGCCGTCGAGCCGCTGCAGCTCGACCCCTGGAATCAGCCGCGGGATGCCCGGGGCGGGTGCACCGGGCATGCTGGCGGAGGGCGCGACCATGGAGCTAACTTCTTGAGGGGACGGCACTCCGCAAGCACATCACCGGGGTCCCGGTGCCGTACCATTCCTGCAAGACCAGGCGCTCTCCACCCGTTTCCAGCCAGGTGTGGAAGCTGCGTCCCTCGCTGCCGCCGGTCAGGCGCCGTAGCCAGCCGTGCGCCGGGCGCCGGGTGCGCACGGCGGTGACCCCGTCGGAGACTCCGCTGCCAACCACGCTTTCGCGCCGGCCGAGCTGGTCCGTGATCCACGCAGCCGGGGTACGCCCGGCCAGCACCCGCTCCGCGCAGGCGTAGCGGCGCACCACCAGTGCCCCGGCGATGCGGTCGAGGCGCCCCTGCGGATGGTGCAGGAACAGCGCCCGGACCAGACCGGCCAGCTGCTGCACGCCCTCAAGCCGCCACCAGGGCGGCAGCTCAAGGTCGAGACCGTAGATGCGCAGCGGGGTCGCCTGGCCGTCGCGACGGGCCCAGGCGCCAGCCACGGCCGCATGCGTCGCGGCCACGCCGGCGGGGGCCAGGGCGCGAACCACCAGGGTCACGCCCGCGCCTGCCGGCCTTCCGTCGCTGTCGGGCAGCCAGCGTACGCCACCGCACAGTTCGCCCGCCGGGGCCGACCAACGTGCCAGCAGGCCCCCGGTGATGGCGCTGCACGCGCGGCGCTCGCCGCAACCCAGCTCGCGGCGCATGCGCCGCTCCAGCGCCTCAAGCACACGCGGCGCCTCTACCATGGCAGTTTCGCGCGCCCAACCGACGGCGAGCAGGGGCGGGCCGTCCGCGGCTGCGATCAGAGCCTGACCACGCCGCCAGCCGCCGGCAGTGCCTACCGCCTCCCAGCCCGCCGGCAGGGGGCAGCCGATGCCGTGCAGAGCGACGCCGTTCACCTGCGGCTCAGCGGGGCAGGAACGAGGGGTGGGTCGCGAAGTCGACGCCGCACAGGTGCAGCAGAATGGTCAGAACCATGAAGAGCACGCTGGCCAAGGCCTCGCCCACGATCAGCCCGATGGCGAGCGGGCGCATGCGCTGATAGAGCTGCGGGCCGCCATAGCGCAGGACCAGGCACTTGGCGGACCAGCCAACCAGTACGCTGAACCAGTTCAGCCAGGTCGGGTAGCAGCTTGCGACGACGTAGCCGAGCGGGTGCAGCGGCCAGGCGGAGAACAGCATGCGCCCGATGCCGAGCACCGCGGTGATCCCGGCGCCCAGTCCGTAGCTCGGCCAGACCTCGGCCGTCGGCACACCGCTCGAGCCGTTGGCGAGCGGCTTAAGATTGTGTTCGAGCAGCGTGTAGTGCGGCCATGGGTCGGCGGGGTGCTCGCCGCCATAATAAATGACCAGCATGGCCGCGCCGCTGAGGAGCGCGCCGACCACCACCACGACGAACAGCACGGCGCTGCCCGCCAGACGCGGCGTGCCGGCGCGCTGGCCGAGGTATTCCGCCTGGACACCGAAGGCCAGCAGGTTCTCGCGCGTGTCGCCCATCAACCCCGTGCCGATCAGCAGCAGCGGGGCGAGCGCCGCCAGCGGCAGGTGGAAGCCGGTGATGGAGAACACCACCTTGCTCAGGAAGTAGCCGGTGGGGATCTGCAGGAAGGGCAGCCCGGCTTCGGCGACCACGCGCGCCAGCACCAGCAGGAAGCCGAGGAAGATCAGCACGGTGAGCAGCGCGTGGTACCACAGCGCGCCGTTCAGGACCAGCGTCGCGGCCATCGCGGCGATGCCCGCCAGCAGCAGCCAGACGTAGGGCGCGACCTCGCGCAGCGCCGGGTCGCCACTGCGCAGCAGCGCCATGCGCAGCACCTGGAGGTAGTACCGTCGGCCGACCCACATGATGAGCAGGCACTGCACCGCAAATCCGCCGACGCCGGTGCTGGAGACCTGGTCGTCGGTGACCGGCACGCCCTGCGCGCGCAGCAGCCCGACGCCCGCCACCGTCGCCACGAAGAAGAACCACAGGCTGAAACCGAGGTCGAGGGGCAGGAAGAAGGCCAGTCCCGCGACCGAGAACCACAGCACCAGGTCGGTGATCGCCCAGCCTGCGTAGACGTCGTCGAAGGCGTGCTGGCCGAAGACCGTGCGGAAGTCCAGGTGCGTGGGGATCGCGACCGGCAGCATTCCCCAGGTTTTAAGGCCCTGGGTGATCAGCACCGTCCCGGCGATGGCGAGGCCGACCCAGAACAGGCGCGCGCGGAACAACGGCGCGAGACGTTGGCCGGGATCGGGATCAGCAACGATGGCGAGCAGCACATTGGCGATCGGGTAGGGCAGGCGCTCGTGGTCGATCCACTGCCGGCGCACCAGGGCGGCGAGGGCGAGGCAGCAGACGAAGGCGCCGAGCAGGATCGGCAGCCAGTGCAGCAGCGGGCCCGCCCACGCGTCCCACGGCACGCCGGCGAGCGCGCTGCGTTCCACCGTCAGCACCCGCACCCGACCGGTCGGGGTCTCGACCTCGTCGCCGGCATGGTGCCCGGCGAGCAGCCGGCCCGGCGGCACGTCGAGGTCGAGCACGTCGTCACCGCCGCCCACCGCCAGGGCGCCGGTGCAGGCGGTGGCGCGGTGCGTGACGCCGTCGAGGGTGCGCCAGGCGACCACGGTGCGGTGGCCAACGGCCAGGTCGCCCCGCACCAGGCCGTTGTTGAATCCGTCGACCACGTAGCGGTACTCGGCGTCGTCACTGCGGATCGGGCCGTGCTCGGGCAGGCCGACAAAGAAACGCGTGGGCAGCACCACGTCGCCGTTCGCCGGGGCCAGCGGCGCCAGCTCCGGGGTCGAGGTCAGCAGCTTGGCCGGTCCAGCGATGACCTGCGCAAAGAAGCGGTTGAGGCCAGAGGACACCACCCCGCCCAGGACCAGCAGCATGCCGGTGATCACCGCCAGCTCGCCCAGGCGCAGGCGGCGCGCGCCGAGCAGCGGATTGACGCCCAGGGCCAGCACCAGCACCAGCAGGGTCACGCCGGGCGGCATGAAATGGCAGTACAGGTACGAGCTGGTGTACTGCCAGTCGTTGTAGGGCGTCGCCAGCGCAAAAGTAACCACCGCGAGCGCCCCGATGGCGATGGCGCGCGGGGTCAGCGACGGACCACTGGCCGGCGGCGGAAGGCGATCGCTCACCGGTCGGTCGTCCCGATTCATAGCGGCAGGAAGCTCACGTGCCGCGGGAAGTCGATGCCGCACCAGTGCAGCACCGCGGCGAGCAGCATGAACAGCCCGGCGGCCGCGGCCTCGGCGGCGATCAGGCCCATCGCCACCGGCTTGAGCCGCTGGTAGAGCTGCGGCCCGCCATAGCGCGTGACCAGCAGCTTGGCCATCCACGCGAGCAGGAAACTGAACCAGATCGCCTGGGTCGGCCCGGTCATGCTCACCAGATAGCCGATCGGGTGGAGCGGCCACCACGACAGGAACATGCGGCAGATGCCCAGCACCGCGACCAGGGCAGCGCCCAGGCCATAGCACGGCCAGGTGCCGGGCGCGACGCCGGCACCGCTCGCAGAGCCGGTCGCGAGCGGCATCAGCCCCTGCTCGACCAGGGTCGCGTACCACGCGCGGTCGACCTGGCCGTCGCGCCGGTAGTCGGCTGAGATCAGCGTCATCATCGCCGCCAGCGAGCCGACCACCAGGATGGCGAGCAGCAGCGACGTCCAGCGCAGGCGCTTGGCCACGGTGTTCTGCACCAGCGTGCGCTTGACCAGGTATTCGCTGTCGACCGCGTAGGGGAGGAGATTCTCACGGCTGTTGCCGAGCAGCGTGGCGCCGAGCAGGGTCAGCGGCGCGAGCGCGGCGAGCGGCGCGCCGAAACCCACTACCGAGAACAGCACCTGGCTGAGGTGGCAACCGGCGGGCAGGCCGATGGCGGGGATGCCGGCCTCGGCCACCACCCGCGCCAGTACCAGCACGAAGCCGAGGAACAGCAGCACCGCGACCAGCGCGTGGTGCGGCTGCGCACCAAGCGCGACCAGCCACAGCGCCATGGTCAGGACGCCGCCGAGCAGCATCCATACGTAGGGCACCAGCAGGCGCTCGTGCTCATCGCCGCTGCGGCGGAAGGCGGCGCGCAGCAGTCCCAGGTAGTGGCGCCGCCCGATCCACAGGATGAGCAGGCATTCTACCGCGAAACCACCGACCCCGACCTTGCCGGCGTCGTCGTACGCGACCGGGCGGCCCTGGGTGCGCAGCAGCAGATACACGAGATTGGTGGCGACGAAGAAGAACCACAGGCTGAAGCTCAGGTCGAGCGGCAGGAAGAAGGCCAGCCCGACGATGCTGAAATAGACGGTGACGCGGAACAGCGCCCAGTGGGTGTAGACCTGGTACCAGGGCTCGCTCGCGAACGCGTCGCGGAAGTCGAAGGTCGTCGACACCGACATCGGCAGCAGTCCCCAGGTCTCCAGGCCCTGGCTGATCAGCACCACCGCCACCACCGCGAAGCCCAGCCAGAAGCCGCGCGCGCGGAAGATCGGCGCGAGCCGCGTGCCCGGCTCGGGCGGGGCCATGAAATCGAGGGTGACGTTGGCGAGCGGGAAGGGCAGGCGTTCGTGGTCGATCCACTGCCGGCGCACCAGCGCTGAGATCGCCAGGCAGGCGGCGAAGGCGCCGAGCAGCAGCGGCAGCCACGCCAGGTAGGGCTGCCACCACGCTCGCCACGGCACGGACGGCGGGATCACCGCGAGGATGTGCAGCGGGCCGCCCACCGTGGCCACCGTGTCGCCGACGTGGTGTCCGAGCAGGGCAAGTCCCGGCTGGATTCCGAGATCCAGGCAGCCCGGCATCTCGCCAGCGCGCCGGCCGGCCAGGGCCAGGGCGGTGCGCTCGCTGCCGTCGGCCAGGCGCCAGGTCACGGTGGCGCGGTGGCCGACCACCGGCACGCCCTGGGGCAGACCGTTGTGGAAGCCATCGATGACCAGGCGGTGGTCGGCATCGTTGGGGTCGGGCGGGCCGTGATCGGGCAGGTCGACGAACACCCGGCGCGGCATCAGCAGCTCGCCGTTGCCCAGGAAGGGTGCCAGGCCCGGCTCCGCCGGCAGCACCCGCGCCGGCCCGGCCATCACCCCGGGCAGCAGGCGGGTCAGACCGCTCGAGGCCACCCCGCCCAGCACCAGCAGCATGCTGACGATGACCGTCATCTCGCCGCTGCGCAGGCGGCGCTCGCCGAGCAGGGGGTTGACCACCAGTCCCATCAGCAGCACCAGCACGGTGACGCCCAGCGGCAGGTAGTGGTTGTAGATCGGCGTGTTGCCCAGCGCCCAGTCGTTCAGCGGTGCGACCACCGCCATCATCGCCGAGGCGATCAGCCCGATGATCACCGAGCGTGCCGTCAGCAATCTGCTGAAGGTCATGGTCGGTCCGCCGGGCATCATGCGGGCATCCCGTCACCACGACGCAGGCGGCATCCGGACCCCCGGTGGGGCCTGCGTGCGGGGGGCTGGGGAAGGACCGGCATCAAGCCCTGTTTGTGGTGCTGCCGGTGCCCAAAGGCAAGGCTCAAGGCGTCGGGTGTGGGGTGTCTGGAGCGGCCGGCCGGGGCGCTGCCAGTGTTGCCCAAATGGGCGTTGACGCGAGCCGGCCGCTGGGCGTATGCTCGGCCCAGGACTCCCCTGAGTCGTATCCATCCGGCCGCAGGCAGGGGCACTCGGCCATAGCCAACTGGGCCCTCCAGCGCGAGGACCACGATCGAGGAGCGTCAACATGGTTGCCATCCACATCACTGGCGTCCGTTTCCAGATTTCCGACAAGGTCAAGGCCTACGTGCATGACAAACTCGGGGCCCTGGGCAAGTTCCACTCGGCTCTGCAAAAGGTCCACGTCACCATCCATCCCTCCGACAAGCACGGCTACCGTGTCGATGTCGACATGCATCTCCCCCACGGCAAGGATGTGGTGGCCCACGACCAGGAAGAGACCGTGTACAGCGCCATCGACGTGGTCTGCGACAAGTGCGCCGTGCAGCTGCGCAAGATCCACGACCGCGAGACCCATCCGCCACGCGCCCTGCGCGCTTAGGCCCAGGCCTAAAAACCTGCTGGATCTCCGCCCCCTGGCCGTTGGCCAGGGGGCTTTTTCGTGTCCCATCGTGGTTGGCAGGTCGCCAATGCGATCCTTGCCGTGGACCGGATTCGCGAACCCGCACTGGTGCTCGAGCATCCCGGCGGATGCCGACGACGTGATGGCGTCGGTAACGTGGCGCGGGTATGCGGAGAGATAGGTGCCAGCACCCGGCACCCTGGCCGTGGCCGCACCCGCCGCCATGCTGATGGGGGTGCCTGCGCACCATATGCCATCGACCGGAGCCCTCATGCGCCTCTTTGCCGCTGCCATCCTCGCACTCCCGGTCCTGGCCTCTGCCGCGGACCTCACCCTGCCGGTGCTGGCGGACACCAGCATCAGCGCCTTCCCGAGCGAGCGCGGGCTGAACGCCGGAAGCAGCGCGCGGCTCAAGCTGAAGGGCATCGAGAACATCATCCTGCTGCTGCCCGACACCGGGCCGCTCGCCGGCCAGGTGGTCGACCACGCGGAACTGCGCATGAAGGGCTGCGACGAGCGGCTGATGATCCACCGCATCGGCATCTCGACCGTGGCCACCGCCTGGGGCGAGGGGGCCGGCAACTATGCCGCTGCCGGCGCGGGAGAGGCGAGCTTTTACAGCGCCGCCCAGGGGCAGCGGGCGTGGGCGGGTCAGAGTTCGGTGCTGCTCGATGCGGTGTTCGCGCGCGGCGGCACCATGTGGAACCAGGCCGAGGCGCTGCGCAGCGACGACGGCTGGTACCGCATCGCCATCGATGGCCGCATGCTCGAAGCCTGCGCGGCCGGGCTGGCGCACGGCTTGGCGCTCAGCGACGACAGTGGTCAGACCATGAATCTGTCGGCCGAGGCCGTGCCGCAGACCAACCACGGCAACAATTATCTGTTTGCGCACGAGCAGGGCAACGCCCGGCCGCAGATCACGGTCAGCGTCCATCCCGTCGCACGGGGTGCGGTGGCGGCGCTGGCGGTGACGGCGCGGGCTTGGCCGGGTGGCGCCGGACTGGACAGCGGCGCGCTCGAGTTGCGCTGGCCCGGCCCGCCCGATGCGGCCGCGCGTGCCGCGATCATCGGCTATCGCGTGCGCCTCGGCCACGGTGGCGCCCCCACGGAGCTGCCGCGCTGGCAGCATCCGAGCGTGCCTCCACCTGGCCAGCCGGCGCGCATGCTGCTGCGCGAGCTGCCCGCTGGCGCGGCATACGCAGCCGAGATCGCGGTGATCGGCCGCGGCGGTGTGGTGATGGCCAGCGGACGCGCCAGCGGCCACGCTTCGGCCGCCTTATCCACACCGGCGGCGCTCGACTTTCCGGTCGTGCCCGCGCAGGCGCCTGGCGCGCCGCCAGCCACTGCGGCGGGTACCGTGTGGGCAGTACCGGACCTAGTGCAGGTCGACCCGCTCAGCGGCGCAGTCGACGCCGATCCCGGAGTCGGTGCGGCCGCTGCGGCCACGACGGCCGGCACCTGGTCGCAGGGCAACCCGGCCTGGAGCGGCAGCGCGCGCACCGTGCATGTCGCCGTCCCGCGCGGCGCCTGGGCCGCCTTCCAGCTGGTCTGCGCCGGACGCCAGCCGACGACCACCTGGACGATCACCCCCGGCGACCTCGACGGACCCGGCGGGGCGCGCATCCCCGCCAGCACGATCCACCTCGCCAGGCTGTGGTACCAGCAGGTGGGGGGGAAATGGCGCCCGGATCCACTGGTGCCGCTCGCCGCGGGCGCGACCTTCCAGATTCCGGACGCGCGCAACGGCGTGCCTGGGCAGGCTAACCAGACGGTCTACGTCGAGTGGTTCGTTCCTGCCGAGACCAGCCCCGGGGTCTATCACGGCTCCTTCTCGATCGCCAACGATGCGGGCGCGCTGCCACTCGCGGTGGAGCTCTCGGTCGCTCCTGCGGTCATCCCGTCCGCAGCGGCGTTCACCTGGTCGATGAATGCCTACAGTTCACCCGGAACGGATTTCGGCGCGCCAGGCAGCGCCGAGTTTCTGGCTGCTGAGCGCGCCTTCTACCGCTTGGCGCACGAACACCGCACCACCCTCGCCATTCTCGGCTACAGCCACGCCGCCGACTTCCAGCCCGATGTCGCGCCACCGCTGACCGGCAGCGGCACGGCGATGCGCGTCGCGGATTGGAGCGCCTGGGACCGGCGCTACGGACCCCTGCTCGATGGCAGCGCCTTCGCCGGCACGGCGCGCGCCGCTGTTCCGCTGGATCACTTCTACCTGCCCTTCATGGAGTCGTGGCCCACGCCGATGGCCGCAGGCTACCGCTGGAACGCGCTCACCTGGGAGGACCACTGGCGCCTCGCCGGGCCGGTGGCCGAAGGCTTCAGCCCCGAATACCGCGCCCAGTGGATCGCGGTGATGCGCGACTTCATCGCGCACATCCGCGCCAAGGGCTGGCGCACCTCGTTCCAGGTCTACCTCAACGACAAGTATTATTACAAACAATTCGACGCGCGGCGGAAGGCCGCCGGCCACGGCACCAGCTTCTGGCTGCTCGACGAGCCGCAGCACATCGACGACTTCCTCGCGTTGGAGTTCTTCGGCGGACTCACCCGCGCAGCCCAGGCGGGCGACCGCACCACCATTGTCCAGCGCGTCGACCTGTCGCGTCCGGAGTGGGGCCGCGACACCCTTGACCAGGTCATCGATCTCGACGTCAGCGGCGGCTTCAACGGCTCCCGCCCGCTGCTGGAGGACTGGCGCGCGCGCCACGACCAGCACGTGTGGACCTACGGCAGCGCGCCATCCTCGGCCGAAGGCGCGCTCGGCATCGCCGCCCAGGCGCTCGATCTCTACAGTCGCGGCGTCGACGGCTTCGTGCCCTGGATGACCCTGGGTTCAGTTAAGAATTGGACGGAATTCGAAGAAACCTGCGTGATCTACTGCGGGAAGCCGGTGGGCGTGGCCGGCCCCTGCGCCTCGCTGCGCCTAAAGGCCTATCGGCGCGGCGAGGAGGACGCCGCGCTGCTCAAGGCGGTCGCCACGCGCGAGGGCCTGCTCACCGACGACCCCGACCGCCGCCGCATCGGCGCGCTCATCGCCCCCGCGCTTGGCGGCGGCCGCGCCCTCGGCAGCCTCGACGGCCAGGGCGCCGTCACCGAACGCCTCACCGGCCTCACCGTCGAGCGCCTCGACGCCCTGCGCCGCGCCCTCTGCGCCCGCGCCGCCCCATGACCGCGAACCCGCCTCGGCCGTCCGACTTCCGGACTTCCAGACCTCCGGACGGTCAATTCTTGTTGGTCAGGAACTTGAGCAGCGCGATCACGTCTGGCTCGGGCATCGCCTCGAGCAGGCCCGGCGGCATCATCGACTGGGCGAGCACCTGGCGGGTCTGCACCTGGTCCTTGGGGATGATGACCTTCTCTGCCACGGTGCGCAGCACGTAGACGGTGTCGGTCTCGGAATCGACCATGCCCGAGACCACGCTGCCGTCTTTTTTGGTGATCAGGTTGAGCTGGTAGTTCTCACCGACCACCGCGTTCGGGTCGACGATGTTCTCGATGAAGTAGTCGACGCCGTTGCGCGCGGACCCGCCGAGATCCGGGCCGAGTTTGCCGCCCACGCCGTTGTACGAATGGCAGGCGGTGCAGGTGCGCTGGAACACCGCCTTGCCGACGTTGACGTCGAAGGCCCACAGCGGCGCCTCGTTGAAGGTCTTCTTGAACCGCGCCATCGTCGCCTTGGCCGCGGCCGGCGAGTCGGTGACCCGGCCGAAGGCCTTGTCGAGCAGTTGGTCGATGCCGTCATTGTGCAGGTTACGCATTTGGCGCACGTGCAGCGCGGTGAGGTTGGCGCGGTCGAAGCGCTTGTCCTGCAGCGCGTGCAGCAGTTCGGTGGCCTGGGCCGGGTGGCTGGTCAAGGTCTCAAGCGCGGCGATGCGGTCCTTCTCGGACAACGGCGCGAAGTGCGCGATGATACCCTTGGCCGCCGCGGGGTCGGCGCTGCCGGCGAGCAGCGGGATGACCGCGGTGCGCCAGGCGTCGGCTTCGAGGAGGTGGACGTAGATCGGCTGTGCCTCCTTGTCGCCGCTGCGCTTGAGCAGCTCGAAGGCGCGCTGGCGCTCCGGCGCGGGCGCGTTGTCGTCGCCGAGGACGCCGCGCATGCGCGCCAGCACCGAGTTGTCACCGAATACGGCGGACAACCGCTCGCTGAGGGCGCGTAGTCCGTCGTCCTTGGCGAAGCGCTTCGCGACGTCCGCCCAGCCCGCGGGCATCGGCAGGCGCGTCTCGTTCTCAAGGCTGCTCGCCAGCAGGCGCAGCAGGCGTGCGGCCCGCGCATCGTCGGAACCGCTCATCTGCGCGGTGATCTGATCCCGACCCGCGCCGCTGCGCGCGGCGTACCACACGCAAGAGTCGCTGACCGTGGGCAGCGGCGAGGCCGCGGCGAGCGCCAGGGCGCGCGTCGGATCGCCGGGCACCAGCGGGGCGAGGCCCGTCCACACCACCTTGGGCAGGAAGCGGTCGCCGGCGTCCTCGCCGTGTGCGGCGAGCGCTTTGGCCACGTCCCAGCGCGGCGCGTCCGCCAGGGTCGGAAGAGCCGAGGCCAGGGCCAGGCGCACCGCCGGCGAGGGGTCGCTGGTGGCGAGTTGAGTGAGCACGGCCGGCGTGATCAGCGGCGCCTGCGCACGCTCAGTGCCGAGGTCCACCGCCCAGCCGCGCACGCGGTCGTCCGGGTGCTTCAGCGCCGCGGCGATGCCGGCGGCGTCGAGCTGTCCGGTGACGTGCAGCGTCCACAGCGCATGCAGCGCGGTGACCGCGTCCGGCGCCGACGCCTGGGTGCGCAGCGGCGCGAGCGCCTTGACGTCGAGCTTGCCGGTGGCGGCGCGCTCGGCGAGCAGGCGGCGCGCGGTGCGCACGAACCACTCGTTGCGGTGCGCGTGCAGCGCGACCAGCTCTGCGTCGGTCTTCGCGCCCAAATCGACCTTCACCGGGTGCCAGGTCGCCGCCCAGGAGATGCGGTAGATGCGTCCGTCGGAGCGGTTCCAGCTCTCGTCGCGCGGGGTGTGACAGTGCTGGGTGTCGCACCAGTCGATGGCGTAGGCGGCGCCGTCGGGGCCGTACTGCAGATCGACGCCGAGCCAGCGCGGGTCGGGGGACATCAGCATGTCGTAGCCGGCGTGCAGGGTCTCGTAGCCGGCGCCGCTGCGCACGCTCTCCTGGTGGTTGAGCTGCTGACCGAAGAGGTTGAAGGTGAACATGTGGTCGCGGTAGATCTCGGGCCAGTTGTCGCCGAGATAGATCATCGCGCCGGCGTGCGCATGGCCGCCGTACACCGCGCCGCTGCCGGGCTTGCCCGCGCCGCCCTCGCCGTCGTCGTAGCGCGCCGAGGCGGGCAGGTAGTTGCGCAGCGCGGGCGCGAAATCCGGCGCATTGTTGTCGATGAACGGCGCGTACTCCGCGTTCACCTGATTCCAATAGTGGCCGTTGCGGATCACGTAGCTGGTGCCGCCGCCGCCCCAGAAACTGCGGCAGTGGGTCATGAAGAGGTGGCCGACCTCGTTGAAGTCGATGCCCCACTGGTTGCTGCCGCCGTGGGCGAAGACCTCGAATTCCTTGCGCACCGGATGGTAGCGCCACACGCCGGCGCGCAGCGGCGTGCGCTCCGCGTCGGTCGCCCCGGGCTTGCCGACGTTCGAGCGCGTGAACACGCCCTGATTGCCATAGAGCCAGCCGTCCGGGCCCCAGGTGAAGCTGTTCATGGTCTCGTGGGTGTCCTGGTGGCCCCAGCCGTCCAGCACCACCTCGGGCGCGCCGTCCGGCTTGTCGTCGTGGTCGCGGTCGGGGATGAAGAGCAGCTGGGGCGCCGCGCCAATGAACACGCCGCCGTAGCCGACCTCGATGCCGCTGACCAGATTGAGGCCCTCGGTGAACACCGTGCGCGTCTCGAGGAAGCCGTCGCCGTCCTTGTCCTCGAAGATGACGATACGGTCCTTGCCCTTGCCTTCGGGCTGCTTGTTGGGGTAGCTGTAGGCCTCGACCACCCACAGGCGGCCGCGCTCGTCGATGGCGAAGGCGATGGGCTGGCGCACATCGGGCTCCGCGACCATCAGCTCTGCCTGGAAGCCGTGCGTCAGCATCATGTCGCTGATCAGCTTCTGGGCTTCCGGATTGGCGATCGCCGTGGGTTTTGCAGGGTTGGGCCGCAGATGCCAGAGCACTGCGCTGTCATTCTGGTGCGAGGCCGCGCCCTTGGCCGTGGACGCCGCGAAGGACGGCTTCTGGTCGTGGAAGACGAAGTCGTCGAAGTTGAGGTGGCCCCAGCCGCCGGTCGCCTGATCGACCAGGCGGATGCGGATGTGCTTGCCCTTCCAGGCCGTGAGGTCAACGGCGACGCGCTGCATGTCCTCGAGGTCGTTGCCGCCACCGGTGAAGACCACCTTGCCGGTGCCCTCCTCGACCAGCTCGACGCGCAGGGTGGCGCGGTCGCGCCCGCCGCCGACCAGGAAACTCGCCCACGGCTGGGCGACGACGAACGCGGGCGAGGTCAGCGTGCCCGTGCCCGCGTCCAAGACGTGTTCATAGCCGCCGATCCAGAACTGGCCGGCGTGGCGGCTGGCCATGCCCGGCTTGCGCTGGCTGATGGTGTCGCCCTTGATCGGCTGATCCGTGAAGGCGTCGCCGGTGGCGGTCCAGCCCGCAAGGGTGCCGGTCTCGAAGTCGAGGTTGAGCGGCTTGCCGTCGTCGCCCAGCGGACGGATGCCGGCGCTCGCGGTCGCCGGCACATCCTGCACGCCCGGCAGGGCCGGCGGCAGTTCGGAGGCGCCAAGGTCGGTGAAACGGATATTGCGAAACTGGATCTTCGCCGGACCGGGGCCGGCGTGCAGCTGCAGGCCGATGCGCCCGGCGTACTTCGCGGCGCTGCTCTGGTGATCGTCGAGCGCGGCGAAGAGCGTGCCGTTGATCCAGGTCTCAAGGTGCGAGTTGGCGGCGTGCACGTGGTAGGTGTTCCAGCCCTCCTTGACCGGGACGCTGCGGAAGCTCTCGGGCGTGGCCAGTGGATCGGCCCAGCGCCTGCCGTCGGGCGCGATCGAGCCGCGCGTGCCGCGCTCGGCGAGCAGGGCGCGACCGTTTTCCTCGTAGATGCGACCGAGCCAGGTGGCGCCGTCGTCGAGGTCGGCCTGGTAGCCCTTGGCCTCGCCATCGTCAAGGCGCTGGCTGCGGATCTGGATGCCGGAGTTGGCGCTGGGCACGCCGCTGATGCGGTACTCGACGGTGAGGTCGAAGTCGCGGCTCTCGCCCTTCCAGAACAAGAATTGGTTGCGCCCGAGCGACTGGCCCGCCGGGATCTCGCCGGTAAGCGCGCCGTCTTCGACCCGCCACCACTTCGCGTCGCCTTCCCAGCCGCCGAGGGTGGTGCCGTCGAAGATGCTGCGCTCCTCGGCGGACCACGCGCAGACGCCGGCGGCGAGGAGGGGGATGAGCAGGAGGGGGCGGAGCATGCGAGCCTTTCGCTACGGGAAAACGCGTCGAACTGCGAGCAGGTTACGGGTCGGGTCCAGTCAGCGTTGACCACCAGGCGACGCGACGATCACCACGGTAAATACCACGGAAAATCAAAAGAATCTACGACCGCTCCACCGCGCGGGCGAGGCCCGGCGGGAAGCGTACCGGAGGTGGCAGCGGAGCGCGGCTCAGCAGCCGGTACGGCTCCTGGCACGGTTGCGCGCACGACGACCCAGCGTGCAGAAGTGGCGCTGACGGAGAGGGCGCGCGCGCATTGCGGACCTAGTGCCCGAGCGGCTTGGGCTGGGCCGCGTCGTAGGCGGCCTGGTCGACCGGCTGCGCGTGCTGCAGGTGGACGAAGGTGCCTTTCTTGTTGCCGACCACGACGTCCGGCAGTCCGTCGCCGTTGAGGTCGCCGACCATCACCTGGGTGCCGACGCCGCTGGCGTCGTGGATGAGGTGCGGAACCCAGTCGATCGCGCCGCCCGGCCCGCGCACCAGCTTGAACCAGTACAGCACGCCGGTGAACTCCGCGTCATTGGCGCCGTGCGGGCCGTGCGACCACCAGCGCCGGCCGGTGACGATGTCCTTCAGTCCGTCGCCGTCCATGTCGACCAGCTGCAGCGCGTGCAGTTCCGAGAAGTGCACGCCGTAGCGGTTGTCCTCGGGCTTGTCGCCCATGATCAGATGGCGGGTGAAGGTGTGATCGGCGTTCTGCTCGAACCAGGCCAGACCGTAATCGTGCGCCGCGAGCGAGGTCACCACGTCGGCGCGGCCGTCGCCGTTGACGTCGTAGACCTCCATCTGCGCGCCGCCGCCGCCGAAGTCGGCGGGGTGGAAGACCCACTGCGGATCGCCACTCAGGTCGGACGGCTGTTCCCACCAGCCCTCGCGCATGAGGATGTCCTTGCGCCCGTCACCATTCAGGTCGCCGACGCCGAGACCGTGGGTGAAGCGGCCCCAGCCGCCCTTGGCCGACACCGCGTGGAAGACCCACGGCTTGGCCGGGGCCGCCCAGTCGACGCTGGCATAGCCGACCTGGCCGGCGCTGATGCACAGCAACTCGGGATGCGCATCGCCGACCACGTCGCTGAAGGTCGGCGACTCGTTGTCGACGCTCGCGAAGACCTGATGGCGGGCCCACGCCGCATCCTTGCCCGGACCCGGGTTCTCGAACCATGACGCGTCCTTGCCGGGGAAGCCGACGATGACGATGTCCTGGTTGCCGTCATCGTTCAGGTCGCACGCCCACGCGAAGAAGTTGTCGGAGTAGCCGTGCGGGTCGAAGGCCTTGGCCGGGTAGTACTCGTGGCGCACCGTGAAGCCGGGGCCCTGGTACCAGTACGGCCCGGAGACCACGTCCATCACGCCGTCATGGTTGAAGTCGCCGAAGGCGGCACCTTCGCTGAGGAACTGATCGCTCAGACACTGGGTGGTGAAGGTGCGCAGGGTCGGCGCATCGGCGGCCGTCGCCCCGGTCATGGCCAGGGCAAGCGCGCACCCGATCAGGCGCCGTAGGAGGGAAGAAGCGGAATGCGTGCGGGTTTGGGACATGCTGCGGATGGGTATACCCGCGACGCGACCCCGTCCATGAGGTCTTTTGCAGGTTCATTGAGGTTTTTCACCGGTGGTACGTGGCCGTTTGCGCCCATCACCCACACCTCGCGTCGGCCCCCAGCCGGGATCTGGCCTGGTGCAGCCACCACGGATGATCAGCGCTCGCCGCAGCGCCGGCGACGGAGCATGCCATGACCGAGCCGACCCTGACCGACGTGCAGATCATGATCGACACGCTCTTCGCCAAGCTCGACAAAGCGGCCTCTGGGGGTGACCTGACGCGCTACCAGCACGCCCTACGCATCCAGATCTCGCGCAAGCGCAACATGGGCGGGACACTGACTGGATCGGAGCGCGAACTCGTTGCGGCGGTCGGTACCATCACACCGGCGCGGCGCAGCCATCCGCTGGTGACGCTCCTGGTCATCATCGCGCTGGGGGCCGCTGCACTGTTCCTGTACCGCAGGTTTTCACCGCCCCCAGCGGGTGCTCCAGCCGCCCCTCTGGCACCCCCGGCCGACGTCCGTTAGGAAGCCTTAGGTCGTGCTGAAATGGACAGCCCATGGTTGGGCGGACGCGCTCTGCGGCAATTGCCTGTCGGGTCCGTGGTGCTACCTTCGCTGACCATGTCCGTGCGCACCTTTGCAGCCGTCCTCCTCGACCTCGACGGCACGCTGGTCGATTCGGAACCCGCCCACGTGCGTGCGCACCGCCGCTTCCTGTCCGGCAAGGGTCTCGACGTCCCGGAGGCGCGCCTTTACGCCAACATCGGCAAGAGCGACGCGCTGCTGTTCCAGGACCTCATGCGGGAGCACGGCCTGAACGAGGACGTCGAGGCGTGGAAGCTCGCCAAAAGCGAGATGCTCATGGAGATCCTGGCAGGCGAGGGGGTGCCGCTGCGCTCCGGCGCCCGCGCCCTGCTCGAGCACGCCTGGTCCGAGGGCCTCACCTGCTGCGTCGTGACCTCGTCGCCGCGCGCCGTCGCCGCCCTCGCGCTTGAGTCCGTCGGCTTGACCGCGCGCCTGCCGATGCGCGTGTGCTTCGAGGACAGCGCACCGCGCCACAAGCCCGACCCCCATCCCTACGCCCTCGCCGCGCAGCGCCTGGGCGTGCCCATCGAACGCTGCCTGGCGATCGAGGACAGCATCAGCGGCATCGCCTCAGCGCACGCCGCCGGTGCGATCGTCATCGCCGTCGATGGGCACGCCAGCGAGGCCGACCAGATCGCCGCCGGCGCCGGCCGGGTGGTGCACTGCCTGAGCGAGCTGCTGCCACTCAACCGCCAGCCGGGGGCGACGTCCTCGTTCAGGCGGACGGTGAAGAAATAGTTCTGAAGTCCGGAGGTCCGGGAGTCCGGAAGTCGCGTGGTTAAGGAAGTCATCGATTGGCGGGCTGCCAATTCCGCGGGTCTGGACTTCCGGACTTCCGGACTTCCGGACTTCCGGACCTGCCGCTAGGCTCCGTGCATGCCCGAGATCCCCTGGTGGCAGGCCGCCTTCGCTAGCGGATATGAGCAGGTCTACGCCCACCGCGACGATGCCGCCGCCGCCGCCGAGATTGCCGGACTGCTGCCGCGCCTCAGCCAGGCGCCGGGCGCGGTGCTCGATGCCGGCTGCGGCAATGGCCGGCATCTGCAGGCGCTGCGCGCTGCGGGGCTGAACGCATTCGGATTCGACCTGAGCCCGCACCTGCTGGCCAGCGCCCGTATCCGGGGCTCCTGCCAGGGGCGACTGGTGCGCGCCGACATGCGCGCGCCGCCGCTCGCCGGCGGGTGGGGGGCGATCGTGCTGCTGTTCACCGCCTTCGGATATTTCGACGATGCCGCCAACGCCGCGGTGCTGCGTCGCCTTGCCGGCATGCTCGCGCCGGACGGCTGGCTGGTGCTCGACCTGCCCGAACCAGTGCGCCTGCGAGCAGGTCTGGTCGCGGAGAGCGAGCGCAGTGGTGGCGATGGCCTAGTCATCCGCGAACAGCGCCGCCTGATCGGCAGTCGGGTCGAGAAGGATGTCACTATGAAGCGCGCTGGCGAGGTGCTGACGAGCTGGCGGGAGAGCGTGCGGATCTACGATGCAGCCGAGATCGCAGAGTTGGCTGCAGACGCCGGTCTGACACGGGTGGACACCTGGCCCGGGTTGCGCGGCCCTGCGAACGACGAGGGTCGCCAGGTTCATTGGCTGCGGAGCTAGCGGATCGACCATCTGGGACCTTCCTGGGACCGTGCGCCGCTGGCGCGCTTGAGATGGGGAGCGCGCCAGCGGCGCGCGGTCCCAGGAATGCCCCTTGCGCTGATTCGGTGACTGGCGAATGGGCCGCGGCTGACTCCAGGCTCTGGATCCACCTCCGTCCCTACCCATCATCCCCACCATGCTCCTGGCCTTCGAAACCGTCGCACGCAGCGCTTCAGCCTGCCTGGTGGATGACCAGGGGCGCGAGCTCGCCTATCGCGACCTTGGCGGCGGCGAGGCGGAGAAGGGTCTGATCAGCCTGCTCGACGGCCTGATCCGCGATTTCGGCCCGCCATCCGCCTTGGCGGTGGCTGCCGGTCCAGGCAGCTTCACCGGACTGCGTATCGGACTGGTCGCGGCGCGCACGCTGGCGTGGCTGGAAGACCTGCCGGTGCACGGCGTCGACAGCCTGGTGGCGCGCGCCTGCGAGGCGGGCGAGGGATGCTGGTGGGTACTCGCACCGCTCAAGCGCGATACCACCTTCCAGGCGCTGATCACGGTGGTGGATGGGGTACCGCACGTCCTGGACCCGACCACGGCGATGCCGGACGCTCAGCCCTTGCCCGCGCATCCGCTGCGCGTCGGCGCGGTGGCGGTCGGACCGGCGCTGGTCGCGAAGCCGGATCTGGCGGAACGCTGGTGCGCCGGGGTGCGCCTGGGCTCGCCGGCCGCGTTGACGGCGCGCGGCGTGGCGCTCGCCGCCCGCCACCAGCCCGCGATCCACTGGGAACATCTCCTGCCCGCCTATCACCAGCTCAGCGCACCAGAGCTGCAGCGCGCGGCGCTGCAGGGTCCGGAAGTCCGTCCCGAGGGTCCGGAAGTCCGGAAGTCCGGAAGTCCGGAAGTCGACAGCCGCGTGGAACCGCGGTAGATTCCCTTCGCCGCCGCGCAGGAAGACCAATGGCTCCAGCCGCATTCGACCTCTGGACTTCCGGACTTCCGGACTTCCGGACCCTCCCCCATGGCCTGGCGTAACCGCGTCGAGGTCAGCTATGGCGCCCTGCGCGCCAACATCGCCGCGGTGCGCGCCGCGGCGGGCGTGCGCCACGTCATCGCCGTGGTCAAGGCCGACGCCTATGGCCTGGGTTTGGAGCGCTGCGCGCGCATCTACGCCGAAGGCGGGGTGGCTGCGCTGGCCGTCGCCGCCCTGGTCGAAGCCGACCGCGTGCGCCGCGTGGTCGGCGACGCGCGCATCATCCTGCTCGGTTCGCCCCTGCCGGAGGAGCGCCCGGCGGTGGTGGCGAGCGGCTATGAGGTGTGCTGCTCGAGTATGGAGGAAGTTCAGGAGTTCGCGCACCTCGCCGACGCCCGCACCCCGCATCCCGTGCACGTCAAGTTCGACAGCGGCATGGGCCGCTTCGGCGCCAACGCCGAGGAGGCAGAGGCGATGGTGCGCGCCGTCCTCGCTGCGCCCGGTCTGCGCCTCGCCGGCGTCGCCTCGCATTACCCGCAGGCCACCGACGGCACCTTCACAGCTGACCAGGAGCAACGCTGCGCGGTCCTGCTCGCGCGCCTGCCACCGCTGCCGGCCGCCTGCTGGATCCACTACGCCAACTCTGAAGGCCTGCTGGTACGTCCGCCCGGCCCCGCCCATGCCGTGCGCGTCGGACTGCTGCTCGCGGGGGTGGTGCCCGACGGCTGCGCCAACCCCGGGGTGGTGCCGGCGGTGCGCTGGATCAGCAGCCTCAGCCTGGTGAAGCGCCTGCCCAGCGGTCACGGCGTCAGCTACAACCGCAGCCGCCTGCTGCAGCGCGACAGCCTGGTCGGGATCGTCCCGGTCGGCTACGCCGACGGCTATCCGCTCGCGCTCTCCGACCGCGGCGCCGTACTCATCCAGGGGCAGCGCTGCCCCATCCTCGGCCGCGTGACCATGGATTACTGCATCGTCGACCTCACCGACCTGCCCCGCCCGCCGGCGCCGGGCGAGGCGGTGGTGCTGTTCGGCAGCCAGGGCGGCGAACAGCTCAGCGTCAACGAACTCGCCCGCCACGCCGGCACGATTCCCTATGACATCCTGTGCGGACTGCGGGGGCGCTGCGAGGTGGTGGGCGTGCCCTGAGAGAGGGACGCGCAGCATAGAACGTTCAAGACACCAGGCAGGCCTGCGCCGCGCACCGGCCACCCGTAACGGGCCCGGCGGATAGGCCATGGCCTTTCGCTGCGAACGTGTAGAAACTGCAGGAATGACGTCGAAGTACGATCGCCCGTCCGTCAACCTCTTCGACCTCGCTGGCATGGTTCAATCCATAACCTCGCAGCGGCGCAGCGGGGTTATGACGGCGCGTTACGGCAAGGAGTCGAAGGAGGAACGCACCCTGCGCTTCGTCAACGGCAACCTGGTCGCGCTCAGCGGCGGCCTGAGCTCGACCTTCGCCAAGGCGTTGGTGTGGTCGGAGGTGGTCTCGCCCGAGCAGCTCTCGGCCTGCCTGGCCACGCTCGGCAAGAGCTTCCGCCCCGAGCACCTCGCCCAGACGGTAGTCGCTCGCAACATCGCCAATAAAGACGGCCTGCTCGACGCGATGGACTGCTACGTTGAGGAAGGCTTCTCCGAACTGGTCAGCATCGCCGATCCGCGTCTGTCCTTCACCATGGACGTGCCGGCCGACCCGTGGGCCGACCTCCAGGTGGCGATGGGCGTCTCGGTCAGCCCCGGCTCGCTGCTGCTCGAGGCGCTGCGCCGCCAGGACGAGCTCAAGACCATCGCCCAACACGTGCCCGATACCTGGGACGTGCTGGTGCTCGACGCCGGCCTGTCCATCCCCTCCGACCTGCACCCCGATGCGGTGCGCATCCTCGCCGGCTGGCGCGACGGCCTGATCGCCGGCAGCCTGTTCGAGCGATCGCTGTTGCCGCCGTTCCGCTCGACCACGGCGCTCGCGCTGTTGCGCCGCCTTGGCCTGGTGCGCCCGGCGACGCCCGCCGAACTGGTGGTCTACGCCGACGCCGCGCACGCGCACGGCCGCCACAAGGATGCCTACGGCCTTTACCGCCGCGCCCTGGCGGTCGGCGTCGACAGCCCGCGCATTCACCTGCACCTCGCCGAGCTCGCCGAACGCTTCGGCGACAACGCCGCCGCTGCCGATTCCTACATGGCGGCCTGCTCGCACCTCACCGACCCTGGCGGTGCGGTGGTCGCGCTGCGCAGCGCCCTGCGCCTGGGCACCAACCGCGAGGCTCCGCTCACCCAGCTGCTCGCCATCTACCGCCAGATGAACGAGTCCGAGGAGGCGATCCGCATCCTCCACGACCTCGCCCAGCTCTACGAGGAGAAGTCCGACCTCGACCAGGCCGCCAAGGCGGTGCGGCAGGCGCAGGAACTGGGCGCTGACGCGGTGCATTCGGCGCTCACCCTGGCGCGCCTTGCCGCCTCGGAAGGCGACCAGGAGCAGGCCGCGCTGCAGCTCGAGCTCGCCGCGCACGCCGCCCAGTACGGCAAGCGCAACACCGAGGCGGTGGCCGCCTGGAAGGAGCTGCTCGCCATCGTCCCCGGGCGCTGCGAATACGCGCGCGAATGCGCCGAACTGCTCGCCAACCTCGACCAGCCCGACGAGGCCATCGCCATCCTGCGCAACAACCTGCTCAACGCGGTTGGCGCCAGCGAGGACGCCCTGGTGCCGGTCTACGAGCTGCTCGCCAAGCTCTCGCCCGGCGACACCAGTGCGCACGACTGGCTGGCGATGACCTACGAACGCCGCCGCGACCGCGCCGGCGCCACCCAGCAGCTGCACCACATCGCCGCCGCCCAGGAGAAATCCGGCAACGACGGGGCCCTGGCCGCGACCCTCGAGCGCATCGTCGAGCTCGGCGGCCCCGACGTGCCGACCCTGCGCCGCCTCGCCGGGGTGCGCGCGCGCCTCGGGCAGAACGTGCTCGCCGGCGACACCTGGTGCCGCGCGGTCGACGCCGCGCTCGCGGTCGGCCAGATCAAAGAGGCGCGCGCGCTGTGCGAGACCGCGCGCGCCGCGTGCCCCGCGAGCCTCGCGCTGGGCATCCGCGAGGCGCAGATCGCCAACCGCGACGGCGACCGCATCGCCGCGCAGATCGCCTACCGCGCCGCCGCCGACCTCGCGCGCGGCTCCGGCGAACTAGCGGTGGCGCGCGACGTACTGATGCAGATCCGCCGCCTGCGCCCCGACGACGCCCTGGTGCGGGTCGAGATCGCCGAGGTCGCGCAGCGCCTGGGCGATCCCGACCTCGACCGCATCTACCGCGACGTGGTGCACAGCAGCGCGCGCACCACCAACCACGGTCTTGCCCTGGAGTTCGCGCGCCGCCGCGTGGCGCTGTCGTCCGGCCCCGGCTTCGAAGCGCGCAACGAACTGGTCGAGCTGCTGCGCCGCATGGGCGACCACGCCGGCGAGCTCAGCGAGGGCCGCGAGCTGCTCAACCAGCTGCTCGAGCACGGCGAGTTCGAGCGCGCCCTCGAACTGCTCCAGCGCCTGGTCGCGAGCAACAGCCGCAACGCCGACCTGGTGCTGCAACTCGCCGAGATCTTCGCCGCGCTCAGCGACGAACGCCAGGCGCAGCGCTTCTACCGCCACGCCATCTGCCTGCTGCAGCTCGAGACCCGCGTCGCCGAGGCCAAGCGCGTGCTCGACGTGCTCGCCGACTTCGCCAGCGACGACGAGGCCATCTCCATCGCCCGCGTCCAGCTCGACAAGGGCCAGGCCGTCGACTGGGAGTCCATCCGCCTGTCGCTGTCCCAGAACCAACGCCGCCGCCTTGCCGACGAGATCGGCAGCGGCCGGCACGAGATCGGCAGTTTCAAGGACAGTCCGACGGGGGTGGTGCCGACGATCACGTGAGGGGGGGGCTGCGGCCCCCGGCTGATGGCTGATGGCTGATGGCTGATGGCTGATGGCTGAGTGATTGTGCGCTCGGCTGCGGTTCGCAACAAACCCGCCACCTATGACGACTGCGGGCACCGACGCGAAACGCGCGGTGCCGGCCATCAGCCATCAGCCATCAGCCGTTCACGCAAACAACTCCGCCACCTTCAGCAACCCCTTTACCAGCGCATCCACATCCTCGCGCGTGCTATACGCCCCCAGGCTCGCCCGCGCCGTCGCCGGGACGCCAAAGCGCGCCATCACCGGTTGCGCGCAGTGGTGGCCAGCGCGGATGGCGATGCCTTCGAGGTCGAGGATGCTGCTGATGTCGGCGGCGTGCGCGCCCGGCATGGTGAAGGCCAGCACCGTGGCGCGGTCCGCCGCGGTGCCGATGCGGCGCAGCCCGGGAATCTCGCGCAGGCGCTCCTCGGCATAGGCGAACAGTTCATGTTCGGCGGCTTGCAGTGCGTCCAGGCCCTGCGCGGTCAGCCAGTCGCAGGCCGCGGCCAGACCGATGGCCTCGACGATCGGCGGGGTGCCGGCTTCGAAGCGCGCCGGCGCGGGCGCGAAAGTGGTGCCGGTGAAGGTGACCTTCTCAATCATCTCGCCGCCGCCGCGCCACGGCGGCATGGTCGCGAGGATCTCCTGCCGGGCCCACAGCACGCCGATGCCGGTCGGGCCGTAGGCCTTGTGCCCGGCGAAGACCAGGAAGTCGCAGTCGAGGTCGCGCACGTCGACCAGGCGGTGGGGCGCGGACTGCGCGGCGTCGACCAGCACCTTGGCGCCGACCGCGTGCGCCTTGCGCACCAGATCCTTGACCGGGTTCACGGTGCCCAGGCTGTTGGCGATGTGCACCACGCCGACCAGCTTGACGCGCCCGTCCAGCAGGCGGTCGAAGGCCTCCAGGTCGAGGCTGCCGTCGTCCAGCAGCGGGCACGGGACCAGCTCCGCGCCAGTCAGCTCGGCGGTGATCTGCCAGGGCACGATGTTGGCGTGGTGCTCCATGCCGGTCACCAGCACGCGGTCGCCCGGCTTCAGATTCCTCCGCCCCCACGACCATGCCACCAGGTTGATGGCATCGGTGCAACCCATGGTGAAGACGATCTCGCCCGGGCTGCGCGCATGGACAAAGCTCGCCACCGTGCTGCGCGCCTCTTCGAAGAGCTGGGTGGAGCGCATGCTGCGCGCGTACAGGCCACGGTGCACAGTGCCGTATTCCGCACGCAGGAAGCGGTCCATGCGCTCGATCACCGCCAGCGGCTTCTGCGCGGTCGCGGCGCTATCGAGGTACACGAACGGCTTGCCGTTGGCGAGACCAGCGAGACCGGGGAACTGCGCGCGGATGGCGTAGGGGTCGACCATGGTGCCTGGCTTCATCCCGCCAGCGTGCCGATCAGGACCCGCTCGGCCAGCGCGCGCGCCGCGGGGTTCCGCATGCGCTCGATGACCGCGTTGGCGAAGCCGCGATTGAGCACCGCCAGTGCCTGCTCAGCGCCCAGCCCGCGGCTGCGCAGGTAGAACAGCTCCTCTGGATCCGGCCGGCCGACGGTCGCACCGTGGCTGGCCTTGACGTCGTCGGCGAGGATGTCGAGCTGCGGCCGGCTGTCGACGCGCGCGGTCGGCGCCAACAGCAGGTTGTGGTTGCGCTGCTGCGCGTCGGTGCCGTCGGCGCCGACGTCGACCGCGACTAGGCCGTCGAAGCTCGCCACCGCGTGCCCGTCGACGATGGTCTTGAACAACTGGCGGCTGGCGGCGTTGCCGGCGGCGTGGCGCACACGGGTATGCACGTGCGCCTGGCGCTGGCCGGCGAGCTGGAGCAGCCCCGCGAGTTCGAGCGTGGCGCCCTGCCCGGCAATGACCGCCGCCGTGCGCTGGCGCACCAGGCTGCCGCCCTGCGCGGCGCTGGTCCATGCGACCTGGGCGTCACGCCCCAGCTCAAGCTGCACGATACTGAAGTGCTGACCCGCCGGCTGCGCGTGCCCGCTGGCCTGCAACTCGTCGACCTGCAACCGGCCGCCAGCGCCGACCTGCGCCTCGATGGCGATGCTCAGGCGCGCCGGGGCGAGTTCGACGTGGGTGATGACCAGTTCGAGTGCCGCGCCCTGCGCCACCTCGATGACCACGCGGCAGCCCTGCACACCGCCACTGGCGATCACCAGCAGGTGCAACGGCACGGGCGCATCGCCACGCGCGGCCAGGTGCACGCCACCGGCGCAATCCGCGATGGACCAGCAGACGGTAGGGTCATCCTCCATCGCCAGTGCCGCCATCCAGCGACCGAGCAGCGCGCTGCGCCGCGCCTCATCAAGCTTCCCCAGCGGTGTGATCGCCACGCTGTCGTACCGCGCCGATGCCTCGACCACCTTGCCGTCCACCAGCACCAGCGTCGGCACGCCGGGCAACCGGTGACGGTCGATGTCCGCCGCCGCGACCGCCGTGGCCGACGCCGCCCACGTGGTTGGATCGGCCGCGAGCGGCCGCACATCGACGT
Source organism: Planctomycetota bacterium (assembly GCA_038213805.1). Taxonomy (GTDB): domain Bacteria; phylum Planctomycetota; class UBA11346; order UBA11346; family UBA11346; genus BOG-1363. The sequence goes on from JBBQSO010000022.1 coordinate 58,160, forward strand.
AGCGCCAGTCCTCCTGCGCGGTCGTCGGCAGGCCCAGCGTCTGCGCGCGGGCGCGCGCCGCCGTACGTACGGCGATCCAGGGATTCGTCTCCGGCGTCATCACGCCCCCGCGGCCTTGACCAGATCGTCGTAGCCCGTGCGTTCGATCTGCGCGGCCAGTTCCGGCCCGCCGCTGGTGACGATGCGGCCGCCAGCGAGCACGTGCACCACATCCGGGCGCACCAGGTCGAGCAGGCGCTCGTAGTGGGTGATCAGCACGATCGCGCGGTCGGCGCGGCGGTAGGTGTTGATGCCGGCCGCGACCACGCGCAGCGCGTCGATGTCCAGACCCGAGTCGGTCTCGTCGAGGATGGCGAGCAGTGGCTCCAACACGACCATCTGCAGGATCTCGTTGCGCTTCTTCTGCCCACCCGACAGCCCGGCATTGAGCTGACGGTCCTTGAAGGCGGGATCGATCTCGACCGCAGCCATGCGCTCGGCGAGCAGGGGGGCAAACTCCTTGGCGCTGAGCTCGGGCTGACCCTGCGCCTTGCGCTTGGCGTTCAGCGCCAGGCGCAGGAAGTCGGCGTTGTTCACGCCCGGCACCTCGACCGGGTACTGGAAGCCGATGAAGAGACCCAAGTGCGCGCGCGCCTCCGGCTCGAGCACCGTCAGGTCGCGGCCCTGGAACTGCAGCGACCCGGAGGTGACCTGGTACGCCGGGTGCCCGGCGATGGTCTTGGTCAGGGTGCTCTTGCCCGAGCCGTTCGGCCCCATGATGGCATGGACCTCCCCAGCGCGGACGGTCAGGGTCAGCCCCTTGAGGATGGGCTGGTCGTTGGTGGAGACGTGCAGGTCGGTGATGGTGAGCATGGGTGTCATTGGATCAGACTGCGGACGTCGAAGTTCTGCCGCTGGTGGATGACGGTCAGGATGAAGACCCGCTTGGCGATGATCGAGTAGATGATGCGATGGCGTTTGAAGTGGAGGTCCCGGTATGGGTTTTCGGCGACAGGCAGTCCGGCTTCCGGCAACGGATGGCCACGGCGGGGATGTCGCGCAAGTTTGTCGGTTGTGGTGAAGAGCGCGGAGCAGTACCGATCAGCAGTCATCGGCGCCTCCTCGGCGATCCAGCGGTGGATCCGATCAAGGGAGCGCTCCGCCTGCCTGGTCCAGATCACCTCTGCTTGCGCCGCCATTTTGCCTTCAAGCGGCTTTCAACCTCGCTCTGGGTGGAGACCCGCCCTGCGGCGATGTCGGCTTCGGCCTCCTCGATGGCGGCCCACAACTGGATGCGGTAGACGGCCTCGTCGAGGGTACAGCTCTCCGGCAGGTCGCGGACAACCTTGAGGAGCTTCTTGCGATCCATCACGGTAGCCATGCTCACCCCACCGAATTTTCGAGTTTCAGCGTCAGCAGTTTCTGCGCTTCGGCCGCGAACTCCAGCGGCAGCACCTGCAGGACGTCCTTGCAGAAGCCACTGACGATCGCGCCGATGGCGTCCTCCTGGGCGATGCCGCGGCTGCGCAGGTAGAACAGCTGGTCCTCGCTGATCTTCGAGGTCGAGGCCTCGTGCTCGACCTGGGCGCCCGGGTTCTGCACGTCGATGTAGGGGTAGGTGTGCGCGGTGGCGTGCTTGCCGACCAGCATGCTGTCGCACTGGGTGTGGTTGCGCGCGCCGGTGGCCTTGGGGAAGACCTTGACCAGGCCGCGGTAGACGTTGCGCGAGTGGTCCGCGCTGATGCCCTTGGCGACGATGGTCGACCGCGTGTCGCGGCCGATGTGCACCATCTTGGTGCCGGTGTCGGCCTGCATGCGCCCGTTGGTCAGCGCCACCGAGTAGAACTCGCCGACGCTGCCGTCGCCGATCAGGATGCACGATGGGTACTTCCAGGTGATCGCCGAGCCGGTCTCGACCTGCGTCCAGCTGATCTTCGAGCGTTTCCCACGGCAGGCGCCGCGCTTGGTGACGAAGTTGTAGACCCCGCCCGCGCCGGTCACCGGGTCGCCGGCGTACCAGTTCTGCACCGTCGAGTATTTGATCTCGGCGTCGTCGAGCGTGACCAGCTCGACGACCGCGGCGTGCAGCTGGTTCTTCGACGACTGCGGAGCGGTGCAACCTTCGAGGTAGCTGACGTGGCTGCCGACGTCGGCGATGATCAGGGTGCGCTCGAACTGCCCGGACTCGGTGTTGTTGATGCGGAAGTAGGTCGACAACTCCATCGGGCAGCGCACGTGCGGCGGGATGTAGACGAACGAGCCGTCCGAGAACACCGCGCTGTTGAGCGCCGCGAAGTAGTTGTCGGCGATCGGTACGACCGTGCCCAGGAAGCGCTCGACCAGCTCCGGGAACTGGTGGATGGCCTCCATGAACGAGCAGAAGATCACGCCCGCGTCGAACAGCCGCGCCTGGTGCGTGGTGCCGACCGACACCGAGTCGAAGACCGCGTCCACTGCGACGTTGTTGAGGCGCTTGGTCTCTTCCAGCGAGATGCCGAGCTTCTCGAAGGTGCGCAGCACCTCCGGATCGATCTCATCGAGCGAGTTGTATGTCGGCGACTTGGCGCCCGCGGCCTTGGGCGCCGAGTAGTACGAGATCGCCTGGTAGTCGATTTTCGGGTAGTCCACGCTCGACCAGTCCGGTTCCTCCATGGTCAGGAACTTGGCGTAGGCCTTGAGGCGGAAGCGCAGCAGGAACTCCGGTTCGTGGCGCGCTGCAGAAATGGCGCGCACCACCTCCTCGGTCAGGCCGCGGCCGAGCGTCACCGCCTCGACGGCGGTGCGGAAGCCGTACTTGTAGGCCTCGGCGTCGGCCGCGCTGAAGGCCGGTGCGGCCACTTCTTCGACCGGCTTCGCCGCGGGCGCGGGCGGCGGCGCCGCCGGCTTGGGTACGGCCGCGGCGGGGGACGGGGCGCCCGCCGGATCGACGCTCAGCCGGCCGTGCAGCTCGCCGCGCAACGCGTCCTGCACGAACTGCGCCGCGGTCGGGATCTGCTCCGCCGCCATGCCGGTGAAGGTGATGACCACCCGGAAATCGTCGTTCAGCTTGTCGATGCGCTGACGCGCGCCTTCGCCGATGCGCGCCAGCAGCACGCGCGCCGCGATGGCGTCGATGCGCGCGACCTTTCTCAGGTAGCTGAGCGTGAACCAGGCGCGGTCCTCGGGCGTCCAGTCGGCCTCGCGCGGGCGCGCGTAGGCCAGTTTCTCGGCCGGCTTGGGCAGCAGCTTCACGGCGGGCAGCGCCTGTTCAGCCTGCGCCTGCAGGTCGCTCAGGAAGGCGAATGGCGTCAGTGCGGAGTCGCCACAGGCCGGGGACAGCGGGTCGTCGCGCAGCAGCGAATCGACCTGCTCGGCGGTGAGCAGGCAGGCGTCCGCGACGGTCCGCCCGCGCGCCAGCTCGGTGAAGGCGTCGGCGATGGCGTGGCTGGCCAGACTGCCATACGCCAGGAAACGGGCATCGGCGATGGTTCCGGTGGAGAGGTCGACCAGCCACGAAATGCGTGCCTCGCCATTGCCGACGCTCAGCAGACCGAGTTCGCGGCGGGCCGCGTCGATCGGCTGGAACGCCCCACGGGTGCGCGGCTTGCGCACGCGGGCCAGGGCTTTCGCCGAGAGTTCCGGAAGGGCGGTGGTGGGCATGGGCGGTCGCGGTGGGCACCCTAGGTTCGCACGGGGGGGGCGCAATGGAGGGGCGGGACGATCCCCTACGGATCGCGGGATCCGTGCTGGGATGTGCAGCTCCTCCACACTGCTCCGCCATGCGCATGGCGAAAGCCCGGTGAAGTTGCCCGGGACGCGCCCACGCCCGCTCACCTCCCATGTTTGCACCTCGGGCGCCTAATCCTTGCCGCCTTGACGGTTAGTAGGATGCGCAGGCGGCTGGCGGCTTGCTTTCCGCGCGTCCCCCCGTCCGCTGCGCGGATGGCCAACCGTCCCCTGACCTGCGTGGTCTCCGTCTCAGGCATCCGCGGCATCGTCGGCGAGACCATCGACGTCGACCAGGTGCTCGGACTGGCGGCGGCCTATGGGCGCACCATCGCCGCCGGGGGCACCGTGGTGCTGGGCCGCGACAGCCGGCCCACCGGCGCGCTGTTCGCCCAGGCCGCGGCCGCGGGCCTGCGCGCAGCCGGATGCCAGGTGGTCGACATCGGCCTGGTCCCCACCCCGACCGTGCCGATCATGGTCGGCGCGCTCGGCGCGGCCGGCGGCATCCAGATCTCGGCCAGCCACAACCACGTCGAATGGAATGCGCTCAAGCTGTTCAGCGCCTCGGGCCGCAACGTCGACCAGGCGCAGCTCGACCGTGTGCTCGCCGCCTACGCCCAGCCGCCCGCCTGGCAGCGCTGGGCCGGCGTCGGTGGCTACCGCCAGCACGAGGGTGCGCTCGCCGTCCACCGCGACCGCGTGCTCGCCGCGGTCGACGTCGAACTGATCCGCGCCGCCAAGCTCAGCGTGGTCATCGACAGCGTCAACGGCGCCGGCAGCGAACTGGGCCCCGACCTGCTCGGCCGCCTCGGCTGCCGGGTCATCCCGCTCTACACCCGTCCCGACCAGGTCTTCCCGCGCGATCCCGAGCCGAACGCGGCCAACGTCACCGAGACCGGCGCGGTGGTGCGCGCGGTGGGCGCCGACCTCGGCTTCGTCCAGGATCCCGATGCCGACCGCCTCGCCATCATCGATGAGGACGGTCGCTACATCGGTGAGGAGTATACCCTGGTGCTGTGTGCCGCCGGTCGGCTGGCCGCCGCCCCCCCCGGCGCCTGCGTGTGCACCAACCTTTCAACCAGTCGCATGCTTGAGGATGTCGCTGCCCGTAGCGGGGCCCGCGTCGAGCGCTCACGGGTCGGCGAGGCGCACGTGGTCGACGCCATGCAGCAGCACGGCGCGCTGATCGGCGGCGAAGGCAACGGCGGGGTCATTGATCCACGGGTTGTATGGGGCCGCGACAGCCACATCGGCATGGCCCTAGTCCTGGAGTATGTCGCTCGACAGAAAATCGCTCTCAGCAAGGTCATTGCCGCCATACCGTCCTATGCCATCCACAAGGAGAAGATCGCCATGGACCGCGCCGCGGTCACTGCTGCCATCCCCAGGGTGCGCGCGCACCCACTCGCGCAGGGCGCCACCGTCGACACCCGCGACGGCCTCAAACTGAGCTGGCCGGACCGCTGGGTCCATCTGCGCGCCTCTGGTACTGAACCGGTCAGCCGAGTGATCGCCGAGGCACCGACCGCGCTGGAAGCCAGCGAAATCGCCGAGCTTGTCCGTCACGCTGCCGGAGCCACCCTGGCGGCCACTCATTAATCGTCCGACATTGCTGTACTGATTGCGTCATATCTCAGCCGCTGGAGCACCAAGGTCATGAATGCGAGCTTCCCTGGATTCGAAGATGATGAGTCCAAGCCCGCTAAGCCGGTCACCCCGTCGGCCGGACGGGCCCCGGTGAAACCTGCTACGGCAAGCTTCCAGAAGCCCACCACCCCCAACATCGCCAGACCAGGTGGCGCCGGAGCGACCAAACCCCTGGCCGCCCCCGCCACCGCCCCATCGTTCGCATTCGAGGACGACGAGCCCCAGAAGCCCGCCTCCGCCGCGCCCAAAACCCCCGCGGCCGCCGCGTTCAACCCCTTCGACCAGCCGGTCTCGGTGCCGATCGGCGGCAGCGGTACCGGCGTGAAAATGGATCCGCCACCTCCGCCCGCGGCGCGCAAGGCGCCCGCGCCCGCCTCCACCACCAAGGGCGGTGTGGCGACCCCACCGCCCTCGGCCACTGAACCGGAAGAAGAGATCGAGCTGCGCCCCGGACGCGCCGCCAAGGATCTCTGGATCTGCCCGCACTGCACCACCGGCAACAAGCCCGGACGCAAGCAGTGCCGCGCCTGCGGCAAGAGCCCGGACGAGCCGGTCATCGTTCCCTGGTTCAAGCAGCCGAAGGTCATCGGCGGCATCGGCGGCGGAGTAGCCGTGCTGCTCGCGCTGCTGCTCTTCACCGGTGGCGCCGACCTGAGCATGGTCGCCCCCGGCCCCGCGCACCTCGATGAGCGGTCGGCGCGCATTGGTGGGGCGCCGCACACCCCCGGGGTGGTCAACCTCGGCGAGGACCGCACCTTCGAGCCGCGCCACCAGCTCGCCGTCAGCGGGCGGGTGGTGATGTGCCAGAGCCATGCCCCCGCGCCCTGGCTGACGGCGGTGGTCCTGGCCCTCGGCAAGGATGCGATCAGCGACGAGTCGATGAACACCATGTCCGCCGATTGGGGCAGCGGCGACTACCAGATCCAGGGCCTGGTCCCGACAGTGACGCTCTACTTCATCAATGACGGGCGGAAGTACGAATACCCCAAGAACACCTACCTGAGCATCGTCGGCGACACCGGTGACCTCGAGGAGGGGGGCAAGATCGTCGAAGGCACGCGCGCCAGCAACGCCCACGTGGTGCGAGTGCGCCTTGAGCAGACGCCCTGATCGGTTTCAGGGCACCTTCGGCGCCGCGCGCAGCTCGACGCTGGTGAGGTGCACGCGGATGGTCAACCCGAATGGGCCTTCGGCGCGCGCCTCGTAGGGCAGTAGCTCGCCACCCAGCTGGCGCCAGTCCTCGATGACCAGGTCCAGGCCATCGCCGGTCACCGCGCGCAGCAGCACCGGGTCACCGCCGTACCAGCGCTGCTCATTTCCGGCGCGCCCGACCAGCACGTCGCCGTCCCAGTTCCTGACTTCGATCGGCGCCCCACCATAAGCCTGCGCGATCAGCCGCGCGAGGTGGGGGGCGGCGCTGGTCAGGTCGGGGATGGCCTTGGTCACGGTCGCAACACCGGGCCCGCCCTCGACCTCGACCAGCTCGATACCTTCGTCACTGAGGAAGGCGGCGCGCACCGTGCCCGTGCCGAGCGCGCGTACGATCGCGGTGCAGCTGATGCGCCGGCCGGTGGGTGTGACCACCTCGAGTCGTCCGTGCCCGACCCAGGGCGCATTGGGCGCCGAGCGCGGCACCTGCTGCCGCGCCACCGCAGGCACCGCTGGCACGCGCGGGCTGCAACCCGCAAGGACCGCGACGCAGGTCAAGGCGATAGCGAGAGGTTTCATGGCCGACATCGTACCGGCCTGCGCAGCGGGCCGCCAGCCCGACGTGGGGAAGGCGCTTTGGACGGCTGATGGCTGATGGCTGATGGCCCATATTCAGGTGCCGGTGGCGAACGCCACGCTGCGACAATCTCTTCGGCAACGGCGAAACCGGCGCGCAGCGCCGGTTTCGCCATCAGCCATCAGCCATCAGCCATCAGCCATCAGCCATCAGCCATCAGCCATCAGCCATCAGCCATCAGCCATCAGCCATCAGCCATCAGCCATCAGCCATCAG
>JBBQSO010000023.1:0-65150 GCA_038213805.1 Planctomycetota bacterium
CCTGCTGCCGCCGCTGGTGGTGCGCACCGTGCAGCCCTTCGGCCTGATCATCGCGGAGCGCAGCGTCGGCGACGCCGAGGAGGTGCTGGTCTACCCCGCGCTGGGCCGCGTGCGCCGCGACCTGCGCACGCGCCTCAACCAATGGCTGGAGAGCCGCGCCACCGCACCCGAGAGCGGCGACGACGAGCTTGCGCGGCTGCGCGAGTATCGGCCCGGCGACCATCCGCACCGCATCCACTGGAAGGCCAGCGCGCGCCATCGCAGCCTGCTGGTGGCCGAGCGCCACGCGCCCGGCTGCCGCCGCTTGGCGCTGGTGGTTGATACCAACGCGGTGCTCGACGGTCGGCGCTTTGAGCGCCTGATCGCGCTCGCGGCGACGCTGGTCGACCATTTTCTGCAGCAGGGCTGGGCGCTCACCCTGCACGGCGCTTTCTGCGCGTCGGCGGAGACGCCCAGTGCGGGCATGGCCGGTGACCGCGCACGCTTGATGGAAGCACTCGCGCTGGCCGGAGCGACCACCATCCCGGTGCAAGAGTTCATCCCGAACGGGCGCACCACCGTGGTGTTGAGCATCTCGGCATTTACGCCTGCGGAGAGCTGGCCGCGACCGCTGGTGCTGACCCTGGCGGAATGCGAGCAGCTGGTGTGGTTGCCGCGGCGGTTGCGCGGCTGACCGTTCAGGCAGGTGGAGAGGAGGAGCCGGCATCGCCGAGTTCCTCGAACTGCGGATCAGCGGCCTGAGGCGGAGCCGCGGGCGGGGCGAGGTCGTCTGGTGTCGGCAGCGGCAGCGGCAGCGCGGCTGTGCTGGCGACCCTGCCGGCCAGCTCGGTGCGCTCGCGCGCCTGGGCCTGCTCCACGAGTGCGACCAGCTCGGCGTAGACTGATGCCGCGCGGGCATGACGGAAGTGCCAACTCATGGTGGCCTTGGTGCGCTTGCCGAACACCGTCACGCGCACGTAGGGAATCAGGAACAGCGCGAGGAAGGGCAGGTTGGGCAGGAAAGCTATGAAGAACGCCGCCCATGAGGCGCCGGCGGACGAATCGAGGGCGAACAGCCAGATTACCAGGCCTATAAGCGTGCTGATGCCTGCCAGCCACAAGCCCCAACGGCTGTACTGGTTGTGCCTGGTGATGAGCAGCACGTCATTGAAGAACACCCGCTTAGTCTCGACGTCATAGCCTTCGAACTGGTCGACCTCGAGGCGGTCGGCGCACAGGAAGACCGACGACCGATCGCCGAACGAGATCAGATTTCCAAGGTGGCGGCGTGACGATGGGGTCATTGCCGGATGACTCCGCACACCATCAGGACGATGACCGCGACAGTGCCGCCGCCGAACAGGGATACCATCGCGCCGATGATGAGCGCGGTGATGCAGCGGGCACGGGAAATCGCGATGCCATCCTTGCGCTGGCGCAGGCCGCGGACCGCGTTCCACATCGCCAGTGGCCCCAGGACCAGGCCAGCGATCATGAACAACAACCCGACCACCGCGTAGGCCAGGGCGATGCGGCTGTGGTCGCGGTAGGTGCGCCGCGCGCTGGCCAGGACTCCTTCGCCGGCCAAGCGGTCGAAGCAGCCCGGGCACAGGGTCATGCCATCGCTGTCGATGCGGCACAGCTGGCACATGAAAGTGCCGCAGCGCGAGCAGGAGGCCTCGGCGACATTCCGGGAATGCTTCGCGCACGGGGTGCCGGCGCCACCCACGCCGACCGGGGTGATGAGCATCGGCGCCGCATCGGCCACCGGCGTGAAGATCGTGGCCTGATAGCGCAGGCTGCAGCTGCGGCAGCGCTGCGCTCCGCTCTCTTGAAACTGCCGCGGTGCGGCCGTCCCGCAGGAGGGGCAGGCCGGCCCGATGTAGGAGCGCCGGACGCGCGGGCGGTTGCGAGCGGTCACGGCCATCCCAGGACTAGCAGGGTGATGAAAAAGCTCGGCCGGCGCCGTGCCGGCCTTCCGACCTGTCTGACTGCGTTGGACGAAGTATGAAAATGCCCTGCATTTCCTGCGCTTCGTCCGCCTTGCCATCCAGGCCGGATGACCGGCGATGCTTGGTCGCCACTTTTCATCACCCTGTTAGCGCTTCCAGGTGATGACGCGGGTCTTGGCGATACGGTCGTGGAGCGTGGTGCGCTCCTTGCTGAAGACCATCAGCGCGTCGATCAGGCCGAGGATGCGCGTCGCGCCCATGAGGATGCGCGAGACCGCGCGGCCCCAGGCCTGGCCGGCGCTGATGTTGCTGCCGTCGGGGCGCACGACCTTGGTCTTCGCCACCATCTTGCCCAGGGTCTGGCCGCGCGCGGTCAGCATCAGGGCTTCGTACGCCACGGCACCGACGCTGGGAATGATCATGATCGCCAGGGTCGTGCCGAGCGGCATCTCGCCCGCGCGGGCGCCCGACTGGGCCGCCATCATGCCGAGCGGTATTGCGATGGCGAAGACCGGGATGACGAAGACCAGGCCATCGATGAACGCCCCGACGAAGCGGGCGCCGGGGCCTGCGAGCTCGAGATCTTCCTGGGTGCTACCGGACTTGATGTCCTGGACGCGCTCGTTCTTGCAGCCGGCGCAGACCGTCTGGCCCTGCAGGCTGATGACGCAGTCGGGGCAGAAGGATTTGCCGCATCGCGCGCAGGTCGAGAGATTAGCGACGACGTCGGGATGGTTTACGCATGGCATGGTCGAGGTTCCCTGGGGAGTTTCGGAGCGCTGTTCCTAGCGCCTGCGACACTGTCGCGCAATGCTGCGTTTGGCCCCTGCGCCTGCGCTCAACCCTTCGCCACGAAGCACAGCGCGACCAGCCCGCGCACCAGGTTCTCGCCGCTGAGGCGATCCTGGTCGATGCCCAGGCGCTGGCGGTAGTGGTCGCCGACGCGTTCGAACAGCGCGTAGCGTGCCCCCTCTTCCAGGCCGTCGCGGCGCATCACCAGGGCGAGCAGGAATTCGCGCTCCTCGAGGCCGATGCGGTGGGCGAGCTGGCGGCGCAGGCGTGGCGTGTCGAGGCTGTTCTGCCTCCAGGTGTTGAGCACAGCGGGATCGGGTGCGGGGGGCTGGCGCTCCTCGACCACCAGGGTGTCGGCGACCAGATCGCCGAGCCGGCGGCGGTGGCGGTCGAGCAGGCAGACCGCCATGCCCAGGCCGCCTAGAGGCACCATGTCGAGCGCGCGCACCACGTTGCGCACCAGCGATTGGCGCACGTCGATGGGCAGGCCGCGGCCGTCGACGACGCGCAGCGAGAGCATGCGCTTGCCCAACGACTGGCCGGCGTGGGCAACTTCGAAGTAGACGTGGTAACCCCACAGGATCACGAATCCGGCGGTGGTGGACACCAGGGCGGCCAACGCGTCGGGCAGCAGCAGCTTGACGACGGTGTTCATCACGCCGATCACGCCGAGGATGAGCAGCAGGTCGATGACGAAGGCGGCAAAGCGCCGCCCGAAGCCCGCCGCGACCAGGTGCACGGCGACGTGTTCCGGGGTGTGTACCACCACTGCTTGCGCGCGGCTCATGGCCGGCTCCGGCGGGGCGCACGGAACAGCCACAGGCACAGCCCGGTGAAGAGCGTGACCGCGACTGCGATCTTGAGGGCATAGGACACGGTCTTGGCCGAGAACTGGCTGAAGGAGCCTTCGATCAGACCGGCCGCGACCAGGACCAAAGCACTGGTCAGTAGCATGCGCCACACCGGCGTGAAGGCTGCGCGCACCGATGCACCAGCGCCGATGTCGCCGGGCAGCAGCAGCGCCTGGCCCATGCGCAAACCGGCGGCGGCGGCGAAGACGATCGCCGGGAGTTCGAGCGCGCCGTGCGGGCCGACCCAGGCGATGAAGAAGGTGCCGACGCCGTCACGCAGGTACATCGCCGCGAGCGCTCCGACGATCATGCCGTTGTAGAACAGCAGCATCCAGCCGCCGATCAAGGTCAGCGCGCCGAGGCTGAAGGCGAGGAACGAGACCTGGATGTTGTGGGTGTAGAGGAACGAGCCGAAGGCGGCGGCGCGGTGCATGGAGTCGATACGCTCCTCCTTGCCCTCGATCTCGGCGACGCGCTGCGCCGGGCTTTGGGAGAAGAATTCCTGCGGGATCAGCGCCGGGGCGTTGCCGGGATCGCCAAGGACCGCGAGCAGGCCGGTCAGCGCGCCAAGGACCAGGGCCAGGGCCGCGCCCAGCACCCAGCGTCGCTCGGCGCGGAAGCTCGCCGGCGCATCCTCGACCAGGAAGCGGCGCAGCGCCGGCCACCAGCCGCCGCGCTCCTGGCCGGCCTGGCTGTAGACCACGCGGTAGGCGCGGCCGACCAGCTGGTTGAGCTGGCCGAGCAGTTCGGGGTTGGCGGTGTAGGTGCGCGCCTGGTTGAGGTCGGAGCAGGCCAGCCGGTAGAGCCGCACCAATTCGAGGATGGTATCGCGGCCGAGCTGGCGGGTGGGCGCGTCGGCGATCACCGTCAGCAGCTGTTCGAGTTCGCGCCAGCGCGGGCGGCGCGCACTGATGAAGCCCTCGATGTCGAGGCCGCCACCGGCGCGCCGCAGTCCGGGTCCGGTGCTCATAGCAGCTGCCTGCGCTTGACGTCGAGGTAGGCGTTGACCGCCGCCACGCCGAGGTCGTCGGGTGCGGTCTCGACCACCAGCGCGCCGAGCTGGCGCAGCTCCTTGACCAGTTGGCGGCGGCCGTCGACGAGGTCTGCCGCGACCAGGGTGCGGCACAATTCACGACGGTCGGCAGGGCTGGTGGCGGCGACCGCATCGAGCACCGGGTCGGTCATCACCATGATCAGCGGTAGATGACGCGGCACCAGCATGCGCACCGCGCTGAGCAGTTCGCCGTGGTCGCCGCGCTCGGGCAGCACGGTGGCGACCAGGATCAAGGTGCGCTGGCGCAGGCGGCGGCGCAGGTGCGCGGCGAGAGCGCGGTAGTCGGTGTGCAGCCAGCGCTCCTCAACCGCAGTGGCGAAGGCGGTCAGGCGCGCGAGGTGGGCGGATCCGCGCCCCTGCGGCACGCCACGGTCGACCTCGGCGGCGAAGGCGAGCATGCCGACGCGGTCCTCGCTGCGGTTGCACAGCCAGGCGGTGAGCACGGCGGCGTCGAGCGCGTGGTCGGTGCGCGTCAGCCAGCCGCGCGGGCCGGCGACGCGCGCCGCCATGCGGTGGCCGGCGTCGATGCACAGCAGCACGTCCTGGGAGCGTTCGACACGGAATTCGCGCACGATCATCTGCCCGCGCCGCGCCGAGGCCTTCCATGCCAGGTGACGCCAGTCGTCGCCCTGCACGTATTCGCGCAGGCGGTCGAACTCGCGGCCCTGGCCGACGCGCGGCGCCAGGCGCGTGCCCATGCCGCGTAGGAACAGCGCGTCGAGCTGGCGGCGCAGGCGGCGCACCCCACCGAGGTCAGGCAGCACTGCGACGGTGGCCGCACCACCGGCGGCGGCGGCGCGCTCAGCCAACCCGAAGCGCGTCCACGCCGCAACCGCGGCGGGCAGCTGCGCCTGGCCGCGCTTGCGAGCGTGGGCGATGAACGGCAGGGCCAGGCCCTGGCCGGGGGCGCAGCGGCCGCCCGCGCTCGCCGAACCGCCGCCGAGCTCGGGCGGCAGCACGCAGCGCACGGTCAATGTCAGCACCGCCGCCGCGTCGTGGGTGGCGGTCGCGGCGAGGTCGATGCCCTGGCCGAGCGGCACGGCGAGCTGCGCCGGACGCACCACGCGCACGCGCACCCGCCCCAGCCAGCGCGCCTCGGCCGCGGCCAGGCCGAGCACCGCCAGCGCCGCGCCGAGCGCGAGCAGCCCGGCCGGCGGCCACCACGGCGCGGCCAGCGCCGGGATGGCGATGGCGCCGAGCAGCGGCAGCAGGCGTGGTCCGGGACGGATCATGGCGTGCGCTCCGCGCTCAGCGCGGGACCTCGGTCTTGGCGAAGATGCGCTCCAGGACCTCGGCCAGTCCGGTGCCCTCCATCTCGGCCTCGGGGGCGAGCGAGACGCGGTGCGCGAGCACCGCCGGGGCGAGCTCCTTGACGTCGTCGGGGGTGATGAAGTCGCGGCCGCGCACCACCGCCTGGGCGCGACAGGCGGCGAGCAGCGCGAGGCTGGCGCGGGTGCCGGCGCCCAGCTGCAAGCTGTCGTCGGCGCGCGTCGCCGCGACCACGTCGCGGATATAGGCAAGCAGCTTCTCCTCGGCGCGCACCAACGTCGCCACCGCCTGGCGCGCAGCGACCACGCCGGCGGGATCGGTCACCGCTTCGAGCGTCGCCAGCACCTGGTCGTGCAGGCCCTGGCCGCCGGCGTAGGCACGCAGCACTGCGAGCTCGTCGTCGCGTTCGGGATGGTGCACGTCGATCTTGAGCAGAAAGCGGTCGCGCTGCGCCTCGGGCAGCGGATAGGTACCCTCGAACTCGATCGGGTTCTGGGTCGCGCACACGAAGAACGCCGGTGACAGCGGGTGGCGGCGGCCGTCGATGGTCACAGCGCGCTCCTGCATCGCCTCGAGCAGCGCTGCCTGGGTGCGCGGCGGGGTGCGGTTGATCTCGTCGGCGAGCAGGACCTCGGTGAACACCGGGCCGGGCATGAAGCTGAAATCCTGGGTCTTCTGGCTGAAGACGTTGGTGCCGAGCAGGTCGACCGGCATCAGGTCGGGGGTGAACTGGATGCGCCGGAAGCCGCAGCCGAGCAGGCGCGACAGTGCCAGGGCGAGCAGCGTCTTGGCGGTGCCCGGCACGCCCTCGATCAGCGCATGTCCGCCGGCCAGCAGGCAGGCGATCAGCCGTTCCTTGACCAGCGGCTGGCCCATGACCACGCGGTCGAGGCCGGCGCGCAGGCGCTGGGCGAGCTCATGGGCGGCGGCTACGGTACTCATCGCGGAAACTCCTGAAGGCTTTGGTGAGGCGGTGCATGAGGACGCTGAAATCGCCGGCCGAGGGTTCGCCGGGGGGCAGGCGCAGGCCGCCGGTAAGGCGCTCGACGGTGGCGCGCGCGGCAAGTGGGCGCTGGCCGGTGCGCAGGATGACCTCGCGCAGCAGGCGCTGGCGATAGAGGTCGAGGGCGTCGCGGCGCGAGAGCGCGCGCAGATAAAGTCCGGCGAGGGCATCGACGCCCTCGACAGCCTCGGAGCGCACGTCGCGCCAGGGGTCGGAGACTTGACCGAGGATGGCGCGACGGCGCCAGAACCACAGCGCGGCGACCAGCGCGCCGATGCCCACCAACGGGCCGAGCGCGTGCCGGCGTAACAGCTCGAGCGCGCCGAGGGCGTCGTCGACACCGTGCGCATGCTCGTCGAACCACACCGGGCGATGCTCGCCGACCAGCGCCAGCAGCAGGGCAAGGTGGTCGGCCTCGGCGAGGTGGGCGTTGCTCAACACCTCGGGGCAGGCCAGCACCCACACGTCGCCCGCGCCGACGGCGCGGCGCATGACCAGGGGCTGGCCGCCCTGCGCCACCACCGTGACCGCCTGCGCCAGGGTGCGGCCGTCGAGAACGCGCGGGGTGGATGGAAGCAGGTGCGCAACACCCGGCAGGAGCGGCAGCACCGGCATCGCCAACCCGGGACCGGGCGCAGCGATGGCAAGGCCGCCCCACGGGGCATCGACGGCCACGACCAGGCGCCCGCCACCTTCCAGCCAACGCTCCTCGCCGGGCGTCAGCAGCGTCTGACGATTCTCCGGGGTGGCGTCCGCGGGGTCGCCCGCGTCGTCGTCATCGTCGTTTTTGGAGTCGGTCTTTTCCTGCGGTCTGTCATCGGCGGGCGCGGTTTGCGGCGCATCTTTACCATGCGGCGCGCCCTTCCCTTCGCTGGCATCCTTGCCCGCGAGCAGCCGCGCCATCCAGCCGGCCCCGACGGCCGGCTGGATGCGCAGCACCACGCCCCGTTGCGGCAGCGCTGCGTGCTCGATGGTTCGCCCGAGCAGCGCCGTGTCGTGGCCGCTGCCGGCAAGGTAGGCGCGCGCCAGTGACAAGCCGGCGCCATTGCTGTCGAGGCTCGATCCCGGGCCGTGCGGACGATCGCCGCGGCGACCCTCGCCACCCAGCCAAGCGAGGCAGATACCGACGAAGAGCAGGGCGGTGAGCGCCAGCCACCTCATGACCGCGGCCCCGGGGCACGCAGCCGCGCGAGCAGGCCCTGGGCGGCGTCGGCGAAGGCGCGCGCGGCCTCGCCGTCGTCGCGGCCGCCGTACCAGGCGTGATCGAAGGCGCGCGTGAGTTCGTGGAAGCCACCCCGCCAGCTCAGCTCGCTGGAGATCGCCAGGGCGTATTCCCAGTTGGTGCGGCCGATGCGGTGGTGGATCAGCCCGAAGCTCCAGCATTCGACGAGCAGGGCGTGGTACCAGGCGCGGATGGCCTCGCGGTAGCGCCCCTGGCGGGCCAGATCCTGGGCGAAGGCCACCCATTCGTCAGCGGCGCGCGAGCGCGGATCAGCATCGGCCTGGGCCGGCAGCGCAGTGCCGGTGACGGTCGGCAGCGCTGGCGCGCGACGGCGCCAGGCGACCAGGGCAAGCACCGTCGCCAGTGCGACCAGGGCGCCGACCACGATGAAGGTCAGCACCGAGACGCCCGATTGCGAACCGTGATGCGTGGCATCGCGATTCTGGAACCAGCTGCCGAGCCAGTCGAACAGGTCGCCGATGCGGTCGCCAAGCCAGCTCAGCGCGCGCCGCACGCGCTCCAGGAAACCAACGGGCAGATTGGCGGGATCGAGGCCGCCCGCCACCTCGCCGCCGCTGCGCAAGTCGGCCCGCGCGGCGCGCGCCGCAAGTTCGGCCAGGGCGGCCGCATCCGCGCCCTGAGCGCTGCCGGCGGGCGGGCCCGCGACCAGCGACCCGACCGCCGTGACGAGTGCGGCGGCGCGTTCGCCCGCCTTGCCCAGCTCGCCGGCGCGGACCAGGACGAGCAGGGTCGGATCACCAAGCAGCTCGCCGCCCGGCCACGCCACGCGCAGCGCGGCGAGATCTTCGGCCAGGGCGGTGGCGCGCGCCTGGTCGCCTGCGGTAAGCGCGGCGGCGAACGCGGCGATGCGCGCGCGGTAGGCGACCGGCGCCAACGCCTCGGCCCCGGGCAGCGCACCCAGCCAGGCGAGCAGAACAAGCAGCGTTGGCAGCAGGCGCATCATGGCGCGCCCTCGTGCCGGGAGAGATCACCGAACCATTGGCGCAGATCCTCGCCGTCGCGGCGCGCGCGCGCCTGCAGGGCGGACACTGTCAGCGCGGCGATCCAGAAGGGCTCCAGCAGCAGAGTGGCGCCGGCGAGCAGCTGGATGACGTAGAGCGGCCGCGACAGGTCCAGGAGGGCGTGCCACTGGACCAGATCGATGCCGCCGGCCCCGCCGGCGAGCCACAGGCAGGCCTGGGCTGCGAAGTGCAGGTTGAAGAAGGCGAGCGCCATGGCGAGGGTGAAGCCGAAGCCGAGCACCAGGATGGGCAGTGGCCGGGCCACCGTGCCGAGGGCGCGCAGCGGCGCGACCAGGCCGGCGCCGCAACCCGCGGCGGCGCTGACGGCGAACGCAGCCAGCGCGGCGATCAACCACGCGCTGACCACGCTCCACAGCAGGGACCAGAACAGCAGCTCGAGCAGCAGCGCGAGGTAGATGTGGGCAAGCAGGTCGGCAGGCGGCACACGCAGCACGCCACGCACGCTCACGCGGCCGCCATCGGCGTGGCTGCGGCAGGCGCGTACGAACCAGTGGCGACCGACCAGCGACACCGTCCAGGCGGCGAGCGCGAGCAGCGCAAGACTGGCGAGCGCATCGGCGTGGTGGCGGGCCTCGTCGCCGAGCAGCCACACCTGCCAGATCAGGTAGGCGGTCAGCAGCCGCACCGGCAAGGCGGTGGCGATCAGCAGCGCCGACCAGCCGGGGAGGGCGCGCACCAGCTCGGCGCCGCGGCCGAGGGCATCGAGAGCGGCGCCGGCGCCGCTGCGCGCGCTCATCGCCAGCCGCCGAGCAGGACCACCGCCCACACCATCAGCCGCGCGCAAAGCAGGAACAGCGCCAGGCTGGCCGCGGCCATCGCCAGGCCGGCCACGATCCGCCGCCACGGCCCGGCCTGCCCGGCCACGGCGTGGGTCTTGGCCAGGCACGGCCGGCAGTAATTGATGCCGTCGCGCGTGGTCGCGCATTCTTGGCAGACCACCAGCCGGCAGGACATGCACAGCGCGAAACCAGCACGTTCGGGATGATGGGCGCAGATCCGCGCACCTTGGGCCAGCGCCATGGAACCTACCTCTCGAACGGTTCTTGTCGCGGCGGGGCCCCAAAAGCAAGGGCGGGCGACGCTGAGCGGGTGGACAGCTGCGGCATGACCGACACCACCTGAAGGTGGCCTGTTTCCCCCCTGGCGGGTGACGGCCGCGCTGCCCATGCTGATGCGAGCGGTCCGGGGCACCCGGCCGCAGCACCCCATGGCCAAACCTTCTACCACCTCTGTGGCGCGACCGCTGGCGGACCAGGGTGATGCGACCGCCAAGCGCGCACCTGCGGGCAGGCGCGCAACCGCGCCGGTCATAACCACGCTGTCGCTCTGCCACCTCGCATTTCTGGTGCTGGTCGCGGCCTATCTCTGTACTTTTCACCGCCAGGGTGAGCAGGCGGTGTGGCTGATGGCGGCCGTTGGCGTGATCGGCGAATTGCTGCCGGGCGCGCTCCGCCGCTGGTTCCTGGCCGAGATCTTGCTCGTGCTGGGCTCGGCGGTCTGCTGGCTGTGGGTCATGCCGCACGGCGTGCCGGATGCCCTGCACGCCACCCTGGGCATGGCGCTCGCTGACTGGATGCTGGTGCCAAGCCGCCTGGGCATGCTGCGCTGGGTGCTGAGCCTGGCGATTGTCGAGCTGGTGGTGCAGGGCGCGCGTCCGCACGCCAGCCTCGCCGCGCTCTCCATCATCCCGATCGGACTGGGCGCCCTGGCCGTCGACAGCTGGCTGCTTGGCGCGCTCACCGCGAAGCGCGGCCTGCGCTTGGCCACGCCGCCGGGGCTGTCGCTGCTACGCTGGGCGCTGATCCCGGCGGCGCTGGCGATGATCGTCGGGATCGGTGGCGGCGGCGCGGTGGTGCGCCGCAGCATCGCCTACAACGCCGCGCACGATCAGGGGCATGGGCCGCATCCGGGGACCAAGGATCGCAGCATCGCCGGGCTCGGCGACAGCCTGCACATCGGTGATAGCCAGCGCGTCGATCTCGACCCGCGCGTCGCCGCCCATCTGTTCTGGGAGACCGGAGCGGACCCGAGCGGCCTGGTGTACCTGCGCGCCCTGGCGCTGTCTGAGCTGACCCTCAACGGCAGCATGCTGTCGTGGCGCGCTGCACACCGCGCCGCCCTGGTGCCGGCGCCGCCGCCCGCGCATCATCCCGTGCGCTGGGGTAGCATCTGGCGCCTGCCCGGTGGCGGCGACGTCATCCTGCGCCCGGACGGCGGCGAAGCGCTGCAGGACCTCGCGGACGTGGTCCGCGACGCGGACGGCAACCTTTACAGCCCCGGACTGGGCAATGCCTCGCGTATCTACAAAGCCGACTTCGACGAGGGCCAGATCGACGCCGATCCTGCCGAGCTGGCCGAGTACCGCGCCTTCCCCCAGGAGCTCGCAAGCCTGCCCTGGGCCGAGCTCGAGGAGCCGCGCTGGCGCACCATGACGCCAGAGCGCGCCGCCGACGCGGTGCGCAAGGCGCTGCAGGAGCGCTGCCACTATAGCCTCGTCGATCTGCCATCGCCGGCAGCCGGCGCGGGCGGGGTGATCCGCACCTTCCTGTTCGGGCGCGAGCAGGAGCGCATCGGCCACTGCCAGTACTTCGCGACCTCGGCGGTACTGCTGCTGCGCCACGCGGGTCACGTCGCGCGCTGCGTGGTCGGCTTCGCCTCGGACGAGCTCGACGAGCGCGGCGTGGTCTTCCGCGGCCTGCACGCGCACGCCTGGGTCGAAGTCGTCGACAGCCACGGCCAGTGGCTGCGCTGCGATCCGACCCCGCCGGCCGGTATGCACCAGCGCGGCCCTCTGGGCATGGGCAATGAGGGCCACGACGACGAGCAGCCGCCGCCACCCGTGCAGGTGCCGGTGGCCGACGTCCACACGCCCCAGGCCGCCGCAGAGCGCCAACGCACGCAGATCGTCAGCGCGGCCATGATATGCGCCGGCCTCGCGCTCGCGTGGTGGCTGCTGCGCCGCCGCCGTGCTATCGATCCGCGCCTCGCCCTGCTCCAGCGCCACACCGAGAACCTCTTCCGCGTGGCGGTGGCGCTGGGAGTGCCGGTCGGCCCCGCCACCACCCTCACCGAGGTCGCGCACGCGCTGACCGCGTGCACCGGCGTCGTGCTCGACGCGTACCTCGCCGCCCATCTCGCCGCGCGCTTCGGCGGCGGCCCCCTGCCCCCTCCCTGGCCGATCGACGAGCTGCGCGTCGCCGGGCGGCGCGGGGCGCCTGTCAGCGCGGGGGCAGCTGGATCTCGGGGGTGATCAGGTCGGGTGGCAGCACCTCGGACGGGTGCGGGCTGACCACGAGTTCGGAGACCACGCGATTGTTGTCGCCCGCCTTAAGCGCGACCACGCGCACGAAGGCGACGCCGCGCGCGCACGTGATGATGAAGTAGGCGACCTCGGCGCGTGCGCCGAAGCGCCGCACACCGAGTTCGGTCACGCCGGTAGGCCGACCCAGAAGTTCGAACTGGGCGGCGAACAGCGCGGCATAGCCCGGCACCTGACCCTCGAGCGCGCCGTCGGCGAGGAGGATGCGCGTGCCCCGCTCCAGCGGCCCGTCCTTGACCCCGGGCGTGGGCGGCTCCTGCATCACCGTCACGGCATCGTGCAGGCGTCGCTCGATGAAGCTGTCGGCCGCGTTGAGCGGGGCGATGCCGAGGGCGGCGAAGGCAATCAGGGCGGTGAGTTGGCTGGGCATGGTTGGTCCTGGCTCAGGGGAGGGAGCGGTGCGGAGCGCGGGTGCAGCGGGATGCGAGATGCGAGATGCGAGGGGACGGGTTCCGGGTGCGTCAGGTCGCCACGATGATCGCCGTTCCACCGCAGCCTCGATCCACCTGGTCGGTGGCGGCGGACGATCGTCCCGGAACCGTATCCGGGCGCGACCACGGTCCTCACCCACCGCCCAGCAAGGCGCGCAGTCCGGCCTCGTCGATGATGGCGATGCCCAGCTCTTTGGCCTTGTCGAGCTTCGACCCGGCCTCCTCGCCGGCGACCACGTAGTCGGTCTTCTTCGACACCGACCCTGCGGTCTTGCCGCCGGCGGCCTTGATCAGCGCCTCGGCCGCGCCGCGCGCCAGGGTCGGCAGGGTGCCGGTCAGGACGAAGGACTTGCCGGTAATCGCCGAAAGTGCATTCGGACCTAGAATTTTCACATCAAGTGAAACATCTGCCTTGCGCAGGCCCGAGATAACTTCGAGCATCTTAGGATTAACCACGCTTGCAAACACTACGTCAGCAACAGTTTTATCAATTCCGGGCAACACTTTTATACCGGCTTTAAGAATTGCGTCTCTAATCTCTTCCATCGTTGAGTCGTCGTCAAACATCACTCCAGCGCCATGAGCAAACTTAACGAGGTCGTCCCTCTTGAAAGTGCAGATAGCCAAAACTGACCTGGCATCTTTCTCGAGGTATTTTTTTGCAAATGTCTCTAAACTGTCCCAGGATTTAAAATGAACCGCGAGATCTTCAGCGAGTTTTTCTCCTAGATTAGGGATAGTTAGGCCTACCAGCACGCGCGCCAGTCCCCTGGACTTGCTCTCCGCGAGCGCGGCGACCAAATTACTTGAGCTTTTCGCCCCAAATTTATTCGTGACGCCACTTGAGTCGGGTGGGGTATCTGGGGTATCCGCTCTAGATTTGCTATCTTCCTCGACTTCAAGTCCTTCGAGTTGCTCAGCACTTAGAGTGTAAAGCTGGTCTGGTCTGACCACTTTGTGCGTCTCGACCAGTTTATCAATCGCCGCCGGTCCGAGCCCTCGGATATCCATTGCCGCGCGCGAACCGAAGTGGCGAAGGCGCTCGCGTACCTGGTCGGGGCAGGCGGGGTTCGGACAAAAATGGCTGATGTTCTCCTTGCCGTCGGGATACCGACGACGCTCCACCACCACTTCTGTGCCACAGGTCGGGCATTTCTCTGGCCAGTCTACCTCGTGCAAGCCACGCGGTTGGCTCAGATCAACGGCGATCACCTGCGGAATGATTTCTCCCGCTTTCTGGATGATCACGGTGTCGCCTTTGCGGATGCCCTTGGCCTTGATCTCAGCGAAGTTGTGGAGTGAAGCCCGCGCGACCGTCGATCCAGATATGAACACCGGTTCCAGATCAGCCACTGGTGTCAACCTGCCAGTCTTTCCCACCTGGATTCTCACATCTTTGAGGAGAGTCGCCTTGCGCTCGGGCGGAAATTTGTAGGCGATTCCCCACCGAGGATGGTGCTCCGTGACGCCAAGTTTCTCATAGAGAGCGGTATCGTCGAGCTTGATGACCATGCCGTCGATGTCGTGGTCGAGTTCCTCGCGCTTGACCGTGAATTCCAGGCAAGCTGCATAAGCCGCCGCCATCCCGAAGACTAGCCGCGCGTCTTTGTGAACCGAAAATTTTTGTGCTTTCAGCCATTCAAGTCTCGCCGCATGACCAGATGGCAGCATAAGTGAATGATCACAAGTCGGAATCGAGTAAATGAAGCTGCTGATGCCTAAGTCTTTTAGGCTTTCGGCATTTTTGCGTTTCATCAGCCCGGCGCACCCGTTGCGTGGGTTAACTAGGGCCTTGCCGCCAGTGGCGGAGAGCTTCTGGTTCAGACTGTGGAAGGCAGCGCGTGGCAGGTAAAGTTCTCCACGGACTTCGAATCGGCCAGGTACCGCTACCTTGAGTGGCACCGCGCCGGACTCGCGTACCTGAGAGGTAATGATGTCGCCTTCCACTCCGTTGCCGCGCGTAACCGCCAGGGCCAAGTCGCCGCCCTCGTAGGTCAGGCTCACCGACATGCCGTCGATTTTCGGTTCGAGACAAAGCGACAAGGGTGGGTCTTCGCTCAGCCCAAGGTCTTTGCGACGCGCGCGCTGCCAAGCCTCAAGCTTGCCCCAAGCGGTGCGGAGGCGGAACTTACGGTCAGCCGGAAGCCGCTCGGGCGTTACATCCTCGCCCTCGACAATGAAGAAACCCGCCTCGGTATTGGCCTTCTCGAGCGACAGCATCGGCTGGAGGTGGCGGTGGGTCTGGAAGCCCTCGCTGTGGTCATCGCCCGGGGTGTGCTGGTGACGGTCGGCGGCGGGCACCTCGAGCTCGTCGGCGAGGCGCTGATAGCGGTCCCACAGCTCGTCGTACTCGGCGTCGCCGATCTCCGGCTGCGCGTGGCGGTAGTACAGCTCGTCGTGGTGGCGGAGCTGGGCCGCCAGGTCGGCGAGCCGCGCGGCATCCGGGGTCTGCGGCTCGGTCATGCGGCCACCGTGCAGCGGAGCGCTGCGGGCGCAAGCCGGCCGGCGCCCAGGGCGCCACTCGCGCCGATCCAGGGCCGAGATGCCCCTGGCGCCCCCGGCCAGCGGCCCACCATGGTCCGCCCATGAGCATCCTCCAGAACATGGCGCGCCTGGTCGACGAGTTCCAGGCGATCCCGGACTGGGAAACGCGCTACAAGAAGATCATCGCGCGCGGCAAGCAACTCGTGCCCATGCCCGACGCGCTCAAGACCGCCGACAACCAGGTGCGCGGCTGCGCCTCGACGGTGTGGCTGCACGCGGATTTCGACGGCACCAACGTCGCCTTCCTGGCTGACAGCGACGCAGTGATGGTGCGCGGCCTGGTGTCGATCCTGCTCGAAGTGTATTCCGGGCACCCGCCTGGCGACATCCTCGCCGCGCCACCGGAGTTCATCGAGGAGCTCGGCCTGAACGTCAATCTCACCCCCAATCGCGCCAACGGCCTGAGCGCGATGGTCCGGCAGATCATGACCTATGCGTTGGCCTTTCAGGCCAAAAGCGCGCGCTGAGCACTTTGACCGTTGCGCATTCCGGGCGCCTTGGGGCCACGGGTACGTCGCTGATCCCCAGGCTTCGGCGTGGTCGCAGCGACCCTGGGACAGACTGGCCGGTGACCACCGTCCGCGCCGCATGATCTGCGTCACACCGCTTCCCCCCAGGGCCAGGTCGCCGTAGCATCCCGCCATGCGCCGCTCGCGTTCGCTGCTCACCGCCGTCCTCTGCGCCTGCATCGCTGGTTGCGGGACGCGCAGCACCGCGCAGCTGCAGCCCCTGGCCGAGAGCGGCGACGCTGTGGCGCAGTACGAGCTCGGCTGCCGCTTGCGCGATGGCGCCGCCGGCGAGCCCGTCGATCCCGCAGGTGCCACGCAGTGGCTGCACCGCGCCGCCGACCACGACCACGCCGCGGCGCAGGCGGCGCTTGCTGCCTGCTACGCCGACGGCTTCGGCGTGGTCGCCGACCAGGCCGCCGCGACCACCTGGTACCACCGCGCCGCCGAACACGGTGGCCCGCGCGCCATCCAGGCCTTTGCCGACCGCCTGGTCGCCGGCGCCGGGATCGCGGCGGACCCGGCGTTGGCGCGGCTGTGGTACGCTCGCGGCGCGGCCACGGGCGACGCGGACTGCGCGCACCGCCTGGGCGTGCTGCTGTTCGCCGGCGTGGGCGGCCCGCGCGATGCGGTCGCGGCGGCCGACTGGTTCCGCCGCGCGGCCGACCAGGGGCTGCCCGAGGCGCGCTACCACCTCGCGCTGTGCCTGCAGCGCGGCGACGGCGCGCCGCAGGACGCGGCCGCCGCACGTGACTGGTACCACAAGGCCGCTGCACAGGGATATGCCCCGGCGATGACCGCGCTCGCCACCTGTCTGATCGCCGGCACCGGCACGCCGCGGGATCTGGTCGGTGGCACCCTCTGGCTGCGCCGCGCCGCGGCCCAGGACGACGGCGCGGCGGAATACCGGCTTGGCCAGTGCGCGCGCTCCGGTCAGGGTCTGGCGCTGGATCCGGGCGCCGCGGCCTGGTGGTTCCGCCGCTCCGCCATGCATGGCGACGCCGACGGCCAGGCCCTGGCGGGCTGGTGCCTGGCACGCGGTTTCGGCATCGCCAAGGATCCGGCCGGCGCGGTGCGCTGGTACCGCCTGGCCGCGGCGCAGGGCCACGCCGACGCCAGCTTCTGGCTCGGCCTACACCTTGAGCGCGGCGACGGCGTGGCCGCCGATCCGGCCGCCGCTGTGGTAGCCTACCGCCAAGCCGCAGACCAGGGGCTGGCCAAGGCCATGGTCCAGCTGGGTGTGGCCTGCGAGAACGGCAGCGGCGTGGCCAAGGACGACGTCCAGGCCGCGCACTGGTATGCGCTGGCCGCGCAGGCGGGCGACAGCAACGGCCAGTACGACCTCGGCATGTGCTACGAACTGGGCCGCGGGTTGGCCAAGGATCCCGTTGCCGCGCTGCGCTGGTACCGCGCGGCTGCAGACCAGGGCGACGCCGAGGCGCAGTGCGCGGTCGGCTTCGCGTACGACAACGGCAACGGCACTGGGCGCGATGCTGCCGCAGCGGTGGACTGGTACCGCCGCGCCGCCGACCAGGGGTTCACGCGCGCGATGTTCAACCTCGCGCTGTGTTATGAGGACGGTCGCGGCACCATCCGTGACGGCGCAGCCGCAAGCGCCTGGTACCGCCGCGCCGCGGCGGCTGGCCACGCGCGCTCGTCCTACCGCCTGGGGGTGTGCGCGGAACGCGGCATCGGCCTGCTACGGCCCGACGCCATCGCGGCGGCGGCCGCTTATCGCGTAGCAGCAGAGCAGGACTACGCCGATGCGCAGGCCGCGCTCGGCGGCTGCTACGAAACCGGCCGCGGTGTCACTGTGGACCCGCAAGAGGCAGCGACGTGGTACCGCAAGGCCGCCGCGCACCAGCACGCCTGGGCGGAGTACCGACTGGGCATGCTCGCCCGCGAAGGCCAAGGCCAGGACGCCGATCCGGCCGCCGCGTGGACGTGGTTCGCTGCCTCCGCCGAGCACGGCGAGGCGCAAGGCCAGTTCCAAGCCGGCATCTGCCTCGACATCGGGCGCGGCGTGGCAAAGGACGCGGCCAAGGCGCTGGACTGGTACCGCAAGGCCGCGGCGCAGCGCTCCTCGGCCGCTGAGTACATGCTCGGCTGGCACGCCGAACAGGGGATCGGCATGGCCATCGCCGCCGCTGAAGCAGTCGCCTGGTACGAGAAGGCCGCCGGCCACGGCCACCACGCTGCCATGAACCGCCTGGGTCTGTGCTGCGAGCACGGCATCGGACGCGCGGCCGATCCGGTTGCGGCCGCCGACTGGTACAGCCGCGCGGCGGCGCGCGGCGATGCCGACGGCGAGGCCAACCTCGCACGCTGCCAACTTGACGGCGTGGGCATCGCACGAGACCCCGCGCAGGCCATCCCTCTGCTGCTCAAGGCTGCCGACGCGGGCAGCGAGGATGCGGCTTTCCTGCTGGGCCGCTGCCACGAGCAGGGCCTGGGCGTACGCGTGGATCACCTCACGGCGCTGCGCTGGTACGGCCAGGCCGCCGAGCACGACCATGGCGAGGCCGCGCAGGCGCTGGGACGCGTCCGTGAACTGGTGGCACGCGACTGGCAGCCGTGAGCGCGCCGCGCTGAGCGGCGATTGTCAACGATCACCGTACTGAGCCCGACGAGCGTCGAGCCGCGCGACCCGCATCTGCCAATCTTGTCCAGATGGGCCTGCGGATACAGTCATCGGTCACACGGAGGTGACCATGGGCAGCGACCACACGCTCGATAACGAAGCCGGCGAGAGCCTGGCTCAGCGCGCCGCGCCCGGGCGCGCGCTGCGCCCGCACGCAGCAGGCGCCGAAGAGGGTGGCGAGACCACGATGCCACACGCGCTGCGCAGCGACGTGCAGGTCGGCGGCGCTCTCGCCGCCCGGGCCTTCGCCAGCAGCGCGGTCGTGGCAGCCGACGTCGCCGCCGACCACGGCGGCCCGCTGCCGGTGGCGCACAGCCACATCGATGTCACCGGCATGAATCAGAAGGAGCGCCATGCCGCTGTGGTCATGGACGCCAGCCGCGACCGTCTGGTCGAACTCGCCAACACCCTCGACCATACCCCGAAGGTCGATCCCCTGGTCTCGGCCAGCGTCCATCAGGCGCTCTCTGACCTCAATGACGGCAAGGTCACCTTCGGCGAACATTTCGAGCGCGTCGCCGGCTCTGGCGCACCATTCACGCGCTCCACCACGCTGAACGCGCTCAACCGCATGGGCCAGGGCGGCAAGCTTGAGATCAATCTCGCCGAACTCGATGGCAAGTCGGACGCGGAGCAGGCGGACTACTCGGTGTGGCGCCTGGTCCACGAAGCAGCCCACACCGTCCTGAAAGGCAAGCACAACGAAGCCGATCCCGCCGGCTGGGGGTTCAAGGAGTCGCAGAGCACCATCCGCGATGAATCCCACGTGCGCTGGATCGTCGATCACGCCTTCGCCAGCGACATGAAAACGCGCGATGCCAATGCCACCGGCGAGCAGGTCGCGGCCGCGGCCGAGCACGAGGGCATGTGGGACTTCCGCAAAACCATGGCCGCGGGCAGCGTCGACAAGGCCTTCACCAGTTTCCTGAATACCAAGTCCCCCTACACCACGCGCAGCGGCGATCCCGAGCCCTCGACCAGCGAGATCGAATTCGTGCTGCGTGACGGCGTGCCGAGCGCGAAGCTCCCCGGCAAGGCGGAGCAGCACGATGGCTTCTGGCGCATCGTCGAACCGGCGGCCCAGGCCCACGGTCATCCATGAGGCGCGCCGTCGCACTCGTGCTCGCCTTCATCAGCGTCGGATCCACCGCCTGCACCCACGATTCCCGGGAAAACGCCATGCTCGCCAGCCCGCACCAGTCCTCCAGCCAGCTCGACGTCGTCAGCGGCCACCTGTTCGGCATCGCGCTCGCCGCGTCCGACGCGCGGACGCAACTGCAGGGCGCCATCCCAACGACCACGCCGCATCACGAGGAACGTCGCGACGGCCGCAGCGGCGGGGCCGTGCGCACCTTCCTAGTCGACGTGTTCCCTGAACAGCATGCCGAACTGCACTGGTCCACGCCCA
Source organism: Planctomycetota bacterium (assembly GCA_038213805.1). Taxonomy (GTDB): domain Bacteria; phylum Planctomycetota; class UBA11346; order UBA11346; family UBA11346; genus BOG-1363. The sequence continues at coordinate 20,015 of JBBQSO010000023.1, forward strand.
CCGGTGGTCCGATTGCTCTCGCCTACGTGGACTACCCGACCGATGGCTCCGCAGTCCCGGTGGCCGAGGCACTCGGTCTGGTCACCACCACCGACCCTGAGGCGGCGGCTCGCACCTTGGCGGGCACCCCGGGCGTCGGCGCACTGGAACACGCCGATGATGGCATCATTTTCAGCGCGAACGGCTTCCGCACCCGGCTGCGCTGGAGCGGCGGGCGCATCGTCGCGGCGGTGCTCGCGCGCACGTCCGCACCCTAGACAGCGGTCCGCACCGTCCAGGACGCTGGACGATGCCGCTTCCGGTCCGTCGCGGGCCAGCAGACTGCTGGAATGATCTCACGCCTGCAATCGGCCGCGCCAGCGCAGCCACCGTCCCCGCACCGTGAGGGCGGGCCGTCCCCCTCCTGCGCCACGGCGCTGACGCATCCGGCACCGGAACCGCTCCGGTGACCGCGCTGCTCGGCTACGATCTCATCCCACCCTCGGTGCCCACGGGTCTGCCCTGGTACTGCCTGATCCTGCATGGTCTGGGCGACAGCCGCCATGGCTGGCAGCCGGTCGCGCCGATGCTGAGCCTGCCCCAGCTCGGCTTCATCTTCGCCGAGGCCCCCAAGGCGTACCACGACGGCTTCAGCTGGTTCGACATCAGCCCGGAATTCGCGCCCGACCCGGACCAGGTGCGCAGCAGCCGGGCGGCGCTGGTGCGGCTCATCGACCACCTGCTCGACGAGCTCGACCTGCCCAGCGAGCGCCTGTTCATCCTCGGCTTCAGCCAGGGCTGCCTGATGACTCTCGACGTCGGCCTGCGCAGCTCCCAGCGCTTCGCCGGCCTGATCGGGATCAGCGGCTTCATGTGCCTGCTCGACGAGTTCCCGGCCGCCTTCACCCCGGCCACCCGGACGCAGCACCTGCTGCTGACGCACGGGCGCAGCGATCAGCTCATCCCCATCGCCCATACCCGCGCACAGAAGGACCGCCTGGTCGCCCTGGGCGTGGCGCTGACTTGGCGCGAATACGCCAAGGCCCACCATCTCGACATGCCGCAGGAGCTCGACGACATCCGCGCCTGGCTGCTCGCGCGCATCGCCACCGGTGCCCGACTTGGCGCTTGACCCTTCCGGCGCCGGCAGCACCGTTCCGCCAAAGCTTTTTCCAACGGAGCCCCCATGAGCAAGCAGTACAACAAGGTCGAGAAACGCCGTCGCCGCGAGCGCCGCAACCGCCGTCAGAAGACTGCGATCAAGGAGAAGCTGGCCGCCGGTGGCAAGAAGAAGAAGGCCTGATCAAAGGCCCAACGGCCCAGGCCTCGTGGGGCCCCGCACCTGGTGCGGGGCCCGCTTCGTTTAACCAGGCTTCGGGGCCACGCCGAACCAGTAGGCCCTGGTGGCCTTGGGGCTCACCCCGGCCCTGCCGGGTGCACCCACGGCTGGCGGTAGGGCCGGCGCAGCAGCCCGGTGGCCTCGGCGTCACCGGTCACCTCGCCCTTGGCCGGATCCCACGCCAGGGTGCGACCGGTGCGCATGGCGAGATTGGCAAGGATGCAGCTGGTGGTCGAGATGTGGCCCTGCTCGATGTCAGCCACCGGCCGCCCGCGCGTGGCGATGGCGGCGAGGAAGTCGCGCATGTGGCCGCGGATGGCGGGCGCGACGTGGGTCTCGAGGTCCTTCTCGGTGCGGTCCTCGGGATACGCATCGAGTTCGTAGGCGACATCGCGGTGGATGGCCTCGCCACCGCCCAGCGGCGTGAAGTCGTAGCCGTTGACGCTGGCCTTGAGCGTGCCCTTGTCGCCATAGAAGGTCGCCGACCAGGGGTACTTCGGATCACTTGCCGCGCCCCAGGTGCGGTGTTGCCAGATCAGCTGGACGCCGTCGAAATCGAAGTTCGCGGTCTGGGTGTCGGTGATGTCCGCGCGCGCAGCCTTGTCGATCAGGATGCCACCCATCGAGGACACCCGCCGTGGCCAGCCAAGGCCGAGCATCCAGCGCGTCATATCAAGCATGTGGATGCACATGTCGCCGACGATGCCATTGCCGTAGGCCGTGAAGGCGCGCCAGCCGCGTGGGTGGACGATACGGTTGTAGGGCAGCAGCGGCGCGGGCCCGCTCCACATCTCCCAATCGAGGTTGGCCGGCGGCTGCTCGTCGGGCGCGTTGTCGCGGTTGCGCATGTGGTAATAGCTGCACATCTCGACCAAGCCGACGGTGCCCAGCTTGCCGGCCTGGATGACGCGCTCACGCGCCTCGATGAGGTGCGGTGTGCTGCGCCGCTGCGTGCCGACCTGGACGACGCGCTTGGTGCGCCGCGCCGCGGCCAGCATCGCTTCGCCCTCGCGGACGTCGACGCTGATCGGCTTTTGCACGTAGACGTCCGCGCCGGCCTCGACCGCAGCGATCATCGCCAGGGCGTGCCAGTGATCGGGGGTGGCGATCAGCACCACGTCGAGATCGCGCTCCTTGAGCATCAACCGGTAGTCGGCGTAGGTGCGCGGTCGCTGCTTCGACGCCTGGCGCAGCGCGACCTGGTCGGCGGCGGCGGACAGCATCTTGGTGTCGACGTCGCAGAGCGACACCACCTGCACCGGCGCCACCTGGATGAGGCGCAAGAGGTCGCACTTGCCATACCACCCGCAACCGATCAGGCCGACGCGCAGCGGCTTGCCGCCGGGGCCGCCGTTGGCCCCGGCGTCTTCGGCCGCGGCGCGCTGGCCCGGAAAGGCGGACCAGGCGAGGCCGGCCGCGCCGGCGATGAGGAGGTCGCGTCGTCTCATGGCATCTCCCTGTTCTGTGAGCTTACGGAGCGGACGCCGCGACGTTGCGCGGGCGGGCGCCGGGCGCCAGCGGAACCACGGCCCAGGGCCGGCGCGTGACTCCTCGACAACCCTGGTGAGGGACCCATCATCCCGCCATGCGCACCCTCCTGCTTGTCACCGCCCTCGCCTTCCTGGCTGGCGCCCCCACCTCAAACCTTAGCGCGGCCGATGCCGCAGTCCCGGCCGTGGCCGCCACCGTGCCCGCGGTGAACCAGACCCTGCTCGAGCGCTGCATCAGTCTCACCAGCCAGGCCGCGGACTCCGCTCATAAAGGCGCCGACATCGCCCAGAAGGCTGCCGGCCTGCCATTCGCCGGCGCCAGCGCCAAGACCAACGCCGACGCCGCGGCGACCAAGGCCAACGACGCCAGCGGACTACTCAGCGACTTCAAGAACCTGCAGAGCGGTCAGGCCCCCTCCACGACCGGCGCCCTGGCGCAGGCCGCGAGCGGCTCCCTCAACCTCGGCGAGCGTCTCAAGGGCCTGCCCGGCGCTTCGGTGCTTCAGCAGATCTTCGCGGTACCGGGTCTCGGCGATGCGCTGATCAATAACCTGCCGGTCGACAAGGTGCCGGGATTCGATGCGATCAAGGGGCTGCTCGGAAAGTGAGATTCCTGCAGCGCACCGGCACATGGTTCCGGTGCGCGGAATGTCTCCGCGAAACCATCAGCCTGTGCCAGCGGCGCGGCCCAAGCCAGCCAAGGGCAGTGCCCTAGCAATATCCACAATGTCCGAGCCGGCATCCCTCCCAATGGGCGATGGAGATTTTGGCTGCTGAATCGCGAGCGCCAACGGCGCTCATGATAGCACTCCCTGGAATCGCTCTGGTTCCTGTTGATGGCGCTGCTTTTCAGGATCGACGAACCATACCGCACTGTCGTGACCCAAGGTCCACAACCTGGTGGGCCATCGACATCGCCGTCGCAAGTCCGAACCGTGCAACCCCGTCGTGTCGCGCAACACAACCTGACCACGTGGCGCGCTTCCCGCCGGTCCCCGCGTTAGATCCGCCGACCATCCCCCTACTGCCCTGTGGACGCACCGCTCGCCGGTCCGTCTCGGCCGCAGTCACGGTCGTGGCTTGCCCATCCCTGCGAGGACCATTCCATGCCCACGTCACTGCTCTCCACGCCCACCAGGGCCATCGCCACCCTGGTCCTCGCGCTGTCTTCGACCACGGCGATGGCCGCGGATGGCGATGGCTTCTGGCACACCGATGGCGGGACGTTGCGCGACGCGGCGGGTAAGGTGGTCCATTTCAGCGGCACCAACTGGAGTGGCATGGACAGCCCGAACCTGATTCCGCACCGCCTGTGGGGCGGCACCAACCACACCATTGAGAAGCACCTCGACGAGATGAAGGCCGCCCGGCTTAATCTCATCCGCCTGCCGTTCTCGTCCGAGATCTTCATCCCCGGCCGGAAACCGGACCAGTCAGCGATCGATTCCACCGTCAACGCCGATCTGCTCGGCAAGACCTGCCTGGAGATCCTCGATCGCATCGTCGCTTCTGCGGGCCAGCGCGGCATCCGCATCATCCTCGACTACCACCGCCGCGTTGCCGGCTCGGCCTCCGAGGACGGTCTGTGGTACGATGGCGGCCACCCCGATGCCCAGTGGATCGACAACTGGGTGGCGCTCGTGACCCGCTACAAGAACAACCCGACGGTAGTCGGCGGCGACCTCTTCAACGAGGTGCACGCATCCGTGACCTGGAACGCCGATGGCGTCGATCCCGACCACAACTGGCGCTGGGCGCTCAAGCGCTGCGGCAACGCCATCCTTGCGGTGAACCCCCATTTCCTGATCTGCGCCCAGGGCCTCGACCAATACAAGGGTGAAGGCGCGTGGTGGGGCGAGGTCCATACCGGAGAACACGATTTCCCGCTGACTCTCGACGTGCCCAACCAACTGCTCTACGAGATCCACGACTATGGCCCGGTGGTATTTGACCAGCCGTTCCATCAGGCTTCTGCGGGCTTTCCCGGCAATCTGCCCGGCTTCTGGGATCACTTGTGGGGCCACCTCTTCAAATCCGGCACCGGTCCGGTGTGGGTCGGCGAGTGGGGCAGCTTCCTCAATGAATCCCAAACCGTCGCCGCCTTCCCCGACAACGCCTCGATGCCCGATCGCGCCCACCGCGAAGTGAATGACTGGTTCCCGACGATGCGCAAGTACATCCACGACAACCAGCTGTCGTGGACCTGGTGGACCTGGACCAACGACTCGGGCGACACCGGCGGCCTCCTGAACGAGGACAACACGGTCAACACCGCCAAGGTCGCGATGATCGCATCGGTCACCTATGCCCCGTTCGCGCCCTCAGGCCCCCTCACCACTCCGGCCAACAGTCCGCCCACCGCGGTCATGACCGCGACGCCGACCACCGGCACGGCGCCGCTTGTGGTTGCGTTCAACGCCAGCGGCTCCAGCGATCCCGACAGCGACCCGCTGACCTTCGCCTGGTCCTTCGGCGACGGCAGCGCCACGGCGACCGGCGCCACCGCGAGCCACACTTACACCGCCGCCGGCAGCTTTACCGCCACGGTCACCGTCAGCGACGGCCAGGGTCACAGCGCCCCTGCTACCAGGGCCATCACCGTCACCAGCGCCGGTGGAGGTGGTGGCGGTGGGTCCGGCAGTGGCTCGAGCACCCCATTCAGCGGCACCGCCATCAGCCTGCCCGGCACCATCCAGGCCGAGAACTTCGACAATGGCGGCGAGGGCGTCGCCTACCACGACAGTGACGTGATCAACAATGGCGGGGGACGGACCAGCGATGGCGTCGACGTGGAGACCGTCGCCGGCGTCACCGACGTCGGTTGGACGGCGACCGGAGAATGGCTGAAGTACTCTGTCGTGGTCGCCAGCACGGGTCAGTACACCCTCGGACTGCGCGTCGCGAGCGATGGCGGCAGCGCCACCATCCACCTTGAGGACGAGACCGGCGCGCACCTCGGCGGCAGCATCGCCGTCAGCAGTACCGGGGGCTGGCAGAACTGGACGGTCGTCAGCACCCCCGCCACGCTGAGCGCGGGCAGCCACGTTTACACGGTGGTCTTCGATGCGGTGACCATGGGCGCCAACCTCGACAAGATCCAGGTCGACGCGGTCTCCACTGGCAGCGGTGGGGGTGGCGGCGGGAGCGGCGGAGGCGGTGGCGCTACCTCCGGCTCTCAGGGTGGCAGCAGCGGCTGCGGCAGCGGCTTCGCGGTCGCCATCAGCATGGTGATGGCGTTCCTGGGCATGCGCCTGCGCGGCCAGAGGCCGTGAGCGCAGCTGATGGACGGCGCCGACCGGCGCCGTCCACGGGTCAGGCCAAGTCTGGCAGCGGCCGCCGGCCGTCGCCAAAGGCATCGACCGAACAGTCCATGCGCGCGAGCAGAGCCATCAGCAGGTCGCAGAAATTGCCCTCGCACTGCTGCACGTAACGGCCGGTGCGCAGGCCGCCGGCGTGGCCCGCGACGATCGTCGGCAGATTGACGTGGTCGTGAGCATCTCCGTCGCCCATGCCAGAGCCGTACAACACCAGGGTCTGGTCGAGCAACGAGCCGGCACCGTCGCGGGTGGCCTTGAGGCGGTCGAGGAAGTAGGCGAGCTGGGTCACGTGGTGGATGTTGATGCGCCGGACCTTCTCCAGCTTCTTCGGGTCGTGGCCGTGGTGCGACATCTCGTGGTGGTTCTCGGGCACGCCGATCTCGGGATAACTGCGCCCAAAAGCCTGGCTGAACATCAGCGTTGAGACGCGCGTGCTGTCGCTCTGATAGGCGAGCGCAATGAGGTCGAGCATCAGCCGCGCATGCTCGTCAAAGCGCCCGGGGATGCCGGCCGGAACCTCAAGCTGGACGTTGCCGGCGTGGCCGTTGTCCGCGGCCTTGCGCTCGATGCCCTGAATGCGCGCCTCGACCGAGCGCACGCTGTCGAGGTACTCGTCGAGCTTGCGCCGATCGTCGCTGCTCACCTGCCGGGCAAGGGTCTGCGCCTGCGCGCCGACCAGGTCGAGGATGCTGCGGTTGAGCGAGGCCTCGCCATAGGCGTTGCGCCCGGTCAGCGACGACGATGAGAACAGGCGGTCGAACACCGCGCGCGGATCGATCTCGCGCGGGTTGGGCTGCGACGGCGAGCGCCAGGAGATGTGCGCGTGGTAGGCGCAGCTGAAGCCCTGGTCACAGTTGCCGGCAGAGCGCCCCGCCTGCAGGCCGAGCTCGAGTGAGGGCAGCTTGGTCGCCTGCCCGATGCGGGTGGCGATGAGCTGGTCGGCGGAAACCGCATTGTGCACCACCTCCGACTGCGCGGCGCTGCCAGTCAGCCAGGTCGCGGTCTCGCGCGCGTGGTGGGCGCGATTGTCGCCCTCGGCCATGCGGTGGCGCAGGCCACCGAGCACCAGCAGGTCAGCAGCGTGGCGCGCCAGCGGGTCGAGCACGGCGGGTAGCGCGTCGCGGCACAGCGTCAGGTCGGTCTGCGCCGGCGTCGGCCAGAAATTGGCGTTGTCGACGCCATGCGGCACGTAGATGAAGCAGATGCGCTTCACCGCTGACGATGCGGCTACGCGCGCCGGCGTGTCGGCCCAGCCCATGGTTTCGAGCAGTGGCAGGGACAGCGCGGCGCCAAGGCCGCGCAGGACGGTGCGGCGGGAGAGCGGCGGGTTCATGGCTGGACCTTGGTGTGGGCTGGCGACGCGCCCGCGGCGTCCGCGACCTGCTGTCCGACACGGCGGTGGCCGAAGGGGAAGCTGAGCGCGGTCTCGATGACGATGGTGTCGAAGCGCTGGCCACTGGCCGCGGCCTTGGCGACGATGTCGTCGAGCACCGCGTCGTCGGTGTACTGCAGGGCGCGGCCAAGCGCGTAGGTCAGCACACGCTTGGCGAGCACCCGCGCGAGGTCGTCGAGATGCTTTGCGATGAGCTTCTTGAGCTCCGCCGGGCCGTCGAACTTCAGCTTGCCGGGCAGCTCGCCGGTGGCGTCGATGGGCGCATCGCCGAGCTTTTCGCGCCAGTGCGCGTGGCGGTCGAAATTCTCCAGGCCGAAGCCGATCGGATCCATGACGCGGTGGCAGCCGGCGCAGGCCGCGCGCTGGCGGTGGATTTCCAGCACCTGGCGGTCGGTGGCGTGCGGGTTCTCCTTGCGCGTGAATTGCAGCTGAGGGATATCCGGCGGCGGCGGCGCTGGCGGTTTGTCGAGCACCTCCTCAACGATCCAGCGCCCGCGCCGGGTCGGGCTGGAGCGGTCCGGGTGGGAGTTCGCGACCAGCAGCGCACCGAGAGTAAGGATGCCGCCGCGCCGCCCGTCGCTGAGCGGCACCAGGCGCATCTCGTCACCGGTCACGCCGGGAATCTCATAGAACGTCGCCAGCGCCTGATTGAGGAAGGTGTAACCGGGATCGATGAAGTCACCAACGCCGCGCCCGTCGCGCAGGATGTGCCCGAACAGCCCGGTGGCCTCGGCGACCATCGCCTGGCGCACGGCGTCCGGTAACTCGCCGTCGTCGTGGTGCTTCTCGACGCGCCCCGAGGGCTCGACCAGGTTGCGCAGCAGCAGCCACTGACCGGCGAAGTTGTCGATGAAGCCCTGGCAGCGGGCATCGGCGATCATGCGGACTATCTGTGCCCGCTCGACAGCAGGTTCGTGCAACTGACCGGCTGCCGCGAGTTCCAGGAGCGCCGCGTCGGGCGGGCCCGACCACAGGAAATAGGACATCCGGCTGGCCAGGTCGTAGTCGTCGAGGCGGCTGTTGCCGTCGTGGTCGGCGACACCCTCGCGCTCGATGCGGAACAGGAATTCCGGGCTGACCAGCACCGCCTTGAGCATCTCCTTGACCGCGCGCGGGAAGCTGCGGCCCTGCTGATCGGCGAGGTCGAATACGCTCAGCAACAGGGCGAGTTGCGCGGGCGTCGCCGGCCGGCGGTAGGCGCGGCTGGCGAAGCGCTCGGCGATGCGTGCCGCGGCGGCGCGCTTGGCCAACCCCGGCCCAGGGGTGGCGATCAGCACGTTGCTCGCCGCCGGTGAAGTCCCGCCGGCAAGTCGCAGCACCTCGACGGTCTCGACCACCACGGCGTCGCCGACCAGTCCGGGCGGTCCACCCCCCGCGATGGTCACGGTCAGCTGGTGCCCACCAGCTGCCAGCGGCACCGTGCAGGTGATGACGTCGGTAGCGGTAGTCGGGGCGGTAATGCGCGCGGCGTGGACCTCCTTGCCGTCGACGCGGATGCGCAGCAGCGGCGCCGCGCCATCGCTGCGCTCAGCACCAGCGCGCACCGCGATGACGTGGTCGCCGGCGCTGGCGACGGTGATCGTGGTGGCAAGGTCCGCTGGACCCTCGATCAGCCGCTGCTTGCCGTCCGGCTTGCCGGCCTGCGTTTTGCCGTCCTGGATGAGATCGAGCGCGCCGCCGCCGCAACGCAACACGACGCTGTCGGCGAGCAGCGCACGCTCGAGGATGTCGTCGGCCGCGACCAGGTATTTCTCCATCAGAAAGGGCGACAACGACAGCGTCTCGGCGATGTTGTCGAAGCCGTCGCTGACGTCGTCCTTGGGGAAGCCTGCGCCCGCCTCGTAGTCGAGGCCGAGCAGGTCGCGGATCGAATTGCGGTACTCGCCACGGTTCAGCCGGTGCAGCGTGGTCGGGCCGGCGTCGGGATGGTCGAGGGTCTTCAAGGAGAGGATCCAGGTGCGGATCACCTGGCGCTCGTCCACACTCGGCTGCTTGGCCTCATCCTCGGGCGGCATGTCGCCGTCTGCGACCTTGCCGGCTACCTGCTTCCACAGCCTGCGCGCGCGCAGGGCCTCGGCATCGCTGGCGTAGACGCCGAGGTCCAGGTCGCCCTTGTGCTTTTCGAGGTTGTGGCAGCCCGCGCAGTAGGTTGCGAGGAGCGGCTTCACCTCATGCTGGTAGCGTTCGCCGAGTGCGGTGGCCACCGCATCGGCGGCACCGGCCACACCGGCCAGACCCAGCAGCGCCACGCACGCAACGATCCGCAGCGCCGCGCGCCGTGGCGTTGACTTCGAAGCGCTCTCGTGTGCTGCCGACCGGTTCATGCCCCAGGATATTCCGTTGAGCGCCCGCCGCGTTGATGGATTTGTGCTGAGAGCACGTGCGTTCATGCTTGTGCCGACTGAAGTTGCCCCCGATTGCGCCGCCGCCCGCGCACTCCTGGCGCCAGCTTCCACAACGCCAGACGGAACGGACGTCGGAAACGCGTGACGTCGGTAGCCAGTCCCCGAGCGTCCGTCTGGAACCACACATCCACCCCGTCCCCCCACTGGCAGCCGCAGGCGCGGGCACGATAATCCGCTGCGCATGCACATCACCGTCAACGACCAGCCGACCGAGCTGCCCGAGGCCGCCAGCGTCGCCGATCTCATCGCCTCCCTGGCCCTGCCCGGCACGCGCGTCGCGGTCGAAGTCAATCGCCAGCTCGTCCGCCGCCTCGACCACGCCACCACCACGCTGCTCGCCGGCGACGTCGTCGAGGTCGTGACCCTGGTTGGCGGTGGCTGACCGCCTCACCAGTCGCGCTTGGCCCGGTTCGGCGGCCACACCAGCGGCGTCAGCGCGCGGATCGCCGCGATTTCGCGCTGCGCCGTCGCCTCGTCGCCTGCCAGGCGCGCCGCGGCGATCAGGTCCTCGCGCAGCGAGAGCCGCGTCGGATAGAGCGCCACCACCCGGGCGGCCAGCGCCTGCGCTTCCTGCGCCGCCTGCATTCCACCCTGGCCGCGCTGCCGCGCGCGCTCGGCAATACGCCGGCGCTGCTCGCCCAACGCCTGGACATAGAGCAGTTCGCCCGGCCAGCGCGCTGCCAGCACCTCCAGGAAGGGGCCGACCGCATCGAGTTGACGCGGATCGAGGCCGGCAAGGTGCACGGCGATGGCTGCGGCCTCGTGGTCGACGTCGCGGTCGGCCGGGAAGCGCCCGCCCTCCGCGATCAGCGCGCCCATGGTGGCGAGCGCCACCACCGCCACCTGTTCGTCGCGCACTGAGCGCGCTGGCGGCTGCCCAGCCCGCTCCAGGGCGATGTCCAGATACTGCTGCGCCGCAGCTCGCTGCTCGGACGTGGCGGCTTGACTGTAGCGGCGCAGGGCCTCGGCCAGCCCGCGACCCTCGCGCAGCAGTTCCCCGCGCTGGCTGCTCAGCACCACCCCGGCCAGTACGGCGATGAGCACGCTCAGCCCGGCGAGCGCGCCGATCGTCTGCCGGCGCGGCGAGGTCGGCCATACCACCTGCGCGCCGCGTTGCTGCGCGAGCCCGAGCATCGCCACCAACGCCAACACGCCCACGACCTGGGCGCTGTGCAGGTGGAAGTCGGCCTGGGCGTGCAGCAGGCAGGCGAGCACCCCGGCGAAACATGCCGCCGGCCGCGGCGTCGGCAGCCGACGTACCGCCAGCAGAGCGGCGGCGACCAGCACGACGAAACCAGCCGCCCAGCCCAACCGCACCCGCGGCAGATCGCCGAGCGGATAGGATGCGAAACCCGAGCCGAGCTGACCAAGGCCCACCACCACCAGGGCGAGCGCAGCGATCCCGGCGCCCAGGGCGCCCAGGGTCTCGGCTGCGTCGGCGCGCCCCCCCAGCTGCCCTTCACCAGCAAAGGACTGTGGCGCCGCAGGGCCGGTGTCCTCCGGCGAAGCTCCCGCGCGGATCTCCCGCGCCGCACCTGGCCTCAGTCGCACCAGCAGCACCGCCCACCACGCCAGCAGGACAAGCGCCACCGGCACGCCCAGATCGGCCGCCGCCTGCAGGGTCTCCTGGTGCGCGAAAATGGTGTCCTCGACCCACGCCGGCTTGAGTCGCGGGAAGGCGGTCTCAAAGCCGTTCACCCCGAAACCGCACCACGGTCGTTCCGCGATCATGGCGCCAGCGGCCTGCCAATAGCCGAGCCGGACATCGGCGCTGGCCACCGCGTGCGTGCGCACCCACGGCACCAACGCCGCCACCGCGCAGATCGCCAGCAGGCCAGTGACGATCGCCGCGCGCCAGCGCCACGCGGGGATGAGCAGGACGCCGGTGACCGCCAGCGCCACGAGCAGAGCCAGGATGCCGGCCTTGGAGCCGCTGCAGGCAAGCGCGACGCTGGCCAGGGCGAGCAGCGTCCCCGCCGTCCAGCGCGCCACGCCGCGGCTGCGCCACGCCAGGTCGGCGAGCAGCGGCCACAACGTGATCAGGTAGGCGGCGAGGGTGTTGGCGAGCAGGAACGAACCTTCCAACCGCCACGACGCGACGCGCACCGCGAACTGCTCGCGCAGGTCGTCACGGCCGACCAGGTTGGGATCGTCACGAAAGGCCCGCTGCAGCGCGGCGCGCTCCCACACGCCTTGCCCCACGAGCACGAGCAATTCGCCGGCCAGCCCACCGAGCAACCCCGCCACCAGCAGCCCAGGCCGGGCGCGGATCACCGGCCACAGCGCCCACGCCGCGCCCAGGTGCAGCACCCAAGCCGCCCACAGCGCCCACGCCGCAGCCGGCAGCGGGCTTCGCCAGCACCCCCACGCTGCCACGATCAGGACCGCCGCGCCGAGCCAGGCAGGTTGTAGCCGGAACCAGGGCGATCCGGCCCCCGACACGGACGGTTCTGCCGCAAAGCCGCGGCAGAGCAGGCCGGTGGCGAGCGCCGCCGCCAACAGGACCAGGTAGAAGAGATTGCCGAGGTCGGTGGCCTCGCCGCTCCAGATCAGCGGGCGCAGCAAGGGCAGGATGACCAGCCAAGCGCCCCCGACGCGCACCAGGCCACGCTGCAGGCGGAGGTCTGCGGAAGCTGCGAGGGGCGGGGCTTTAATCAATGTGGCCTAACCGTCGACGGCCTGAGGCTGCGGCCAAGTCGAATCCCGGGTCCACCGGGCTGCCCTCCGCGGGTCGCGGCTTCAGGGTCCGGGCAGGACGGTGGTGACGTTGAAATCGTCCAAGGTCGCGACGTTCGGGTCCTGCGATGTCGACGGCGCGCCCGGATCGGGAGGCAGCGGGAAATCGCTGGCCTTCACCGGGTTCCACTTCGACGTGTCCGAGGTCCAGTGCAGAATGAGGTCGTCGCTCTTCTGGTTCGGCGTACCGGCGCTGCTGCGGAACATGATGTCGCGGGTGTACTTCGCGACACCTCCAGCGCCTCCGCCCACGGGACCATTGGCGATCTTGAACTCGAACACATTGCTGGGGTAGTTGCCGAAGAAATCGATGATGTGCGTCGCGGTCTGCTGGGCATCGGCCGGCGAACAGGTGCCGACGCCGGTCATCTTCACCAGGCGGGTGACGCTGAGGTCGATGAACTGCTTGTTCACCGAGTGGCCACGTTTGAAGAGGTAGCTCCAGGGGTCCTTGGTGAAGTCCGACGCGGTCGCGTCACCGGCATCGCCCAGCACCGGCCACGCGTCGAAATACGTCGACAGCGCCAACGAGATGTCGGCCATCGCTGCCTTGGTCTGCGCGACGCGCGACAGGCGCTTGAGGATGGAGAGCGTGGCCAGGATCATCGAAGCGAGGATGGCGATCACCACGATCACGATCATCAGTTCGATAAGAGTGAAGCCACGGCGGCGGAACGACGGCATTCAGAACTCCAGCGGAGTGCTCAGGAAGGAAATGAACTTCTTGCCGGCCTGGTACATCTTCGCGCGCTTGATCCCAGACCACGGAGGATTGTCGAAGGACAGCTCGTCGAAGGGCCGCTCGTACTCGCAGATGTCGGTGATTTGCTTCCACAGCAGGGACAGGTTGCCGGTGGCCGGCGTGGACCAGGTCGAATCGTTGTTGTCCCGAAGATTGGCCGCACTCAGCGCAGTCCCTGTCGGCGGCAACGCTGCGGCATTAGGCGCCGTCGCATCGACCAGCGGGCCGGCCGCGCCGATCGCGACGTAGAAACGGCGCTCGTACTGGTAGAGCTTGAGCGCTTCGCGGCGACCCTGGTCGTTCGACGCCGTCGTGCCGGAGGGCGGCGACGTGTCGAGAGGCGGCTGGAAGAAGGCGAAGGCGGCGACCAACGGATTGCCCCAGCGGTCATTCCAGTTCTGCTTGGGGCTGCGGTCGCTCATGTAGTCCTTGAACAGCTTGTCGCGCGGGATGTTTTCGGCGGCGCGCAGCAGTTCGCGGGTCTTGAGCGGATTGATGTCACGCAGGTCGTGGCGGTCGGGCTGGTACAATCCGCTGGGGGTGGTCGGCGCCGGCGCTGTGCTGACAATGTCGGCATAGGTTCCTGAGAAACTGCTGTGCTTCTTACCCCAAGGATAGGGAAAGTGGTATTTGCGCAGGTCGGCCGTCGAGACGTCGAGATAGGCGCTGACAGAGCTCGGAAACCCGCCGTTCAGGTAAGCCGAATCGATGTTGATGATCTGGGCGATACCCGAGGCATCGAGCGGGTCGGGCTTGTAGGTGAACACTCCGCCAACCGTCTTGTCGAGGACGTCATTGTACCCCTTGCTGCATTCCTGCTGGAGAACGAACGCCGTCATGCCCTCCTGCTGCCCCTTCTGGCTGAGCCCCATCAGCACGTCGTTCATGCGCTGGATGGTCACCGCGCTCTTCGCCGACTCCATGATCGGACCGATGACCACGATCAGCATGCCAGCGAGCACGCCGATGATGGCGATCACCACCAGCAGCTCGATGAGCGTAAAGGCGCGCGCCGCTCTCATATGTCTTCGACTTCCTGGGCCACGTTGTCCTTGGCCCCGTCCATATCGTCGCCCTGCGGCGTGGTGGTCAGCGGCTTGGGGGTGAGGAGCGGGGTGTCCAAATTGTGGTTGCTGCCGGGATTGAATTTCAGCACACCGTCGGCGCCAGCGCTGATCAGGCGCACCCCACCCTTCTGCGAGATCGAGTAGAGGATTTCGTGGCCCCAGGCGTCGTAGACCGCCAGGCCGGGCAGGCGGTACTCTTTATAGACCGGACCGCCGCCGGTGCCGTGCTTGATGAAGCCCGGCTTCCAGAAGGAGCTGATCTGCGGGCTGCTGTCGGTGGCGGCGTTGGTGTAGACCCGCGCGGCCGTGCTGGTGTCGAGGGTCGTGGTGCCTTCGATGTTGCGATTCAGGCTCGGCGGCGTGAAGCTGTCGATACCGGACCCGCCCGCGCCGAGGATCGGGTACTTGAAGCGCTTCTCGTCGGGCGTCGCGGGGTCTACGTCCGGAGCGCTCGCCAAGGCCTTGAGGCTGCTCAGCTCCGCGCCCGCGCCGCTCGCCCCGAAGATGTAGTCGAGGGCGCGCTTGTTGTCGTAGGCCAGGCCAAAGGTGCCGTCGGCGTCCTGGACATCGGTCGGGTTGGTGGCGTTCGGGAAGGTGGTGTCATTGAACGGACCGCTGGTCCCGCCGGTGCTATCCGTCACCACCTTCACGGTCTTGCCATAGATATTCGTGGCGGTCAGGGCCGACGGTCCCGGCTTGGGCAGCTGCAGGTACTTGGTGACCAGCTTCTGGGTCGCCCCCAGGATGCCCATGACCTCGCGCTTGGCGCCGAACAACATCGGCACGCGCGGATCGTTGAAAACGTCGTCATCGGCGAGAACCTGGGTGATCCCGGCCGCCCCGGAGGCGATCTGGCTGAGGTCGACGCCACGGAAGGCGAGTCCGCTGGTGGACACCGCCGAGCCGTCGAAGGCGCGGAGGAAGGGGAAGCGCGTCTGGCGCGAGCCTGCGAAGGGATGCTCGGTCGGGCTGACCGAACCGCCGCGGCCGGCGATGGTCAGCTCGATGCCCTTGCGGATGGTGGCGATGATGACGCCGGTCTTCTTCTTCTTGGCGTCGCCCCCCAGGCCCATCGCAACCATGACGATCATGCTTGAGAGCACCGCGATGATGGAGATCACCATCAGCAGCTCGATCATGGTGAAGCCGCGGCGCGCGGTGATGGTCATGGGCGTGGGTTCCACGGCGTTACAGGTCCTGGAGATTGCCGAGGCCGATTTTATAGATGGCGACCGCGGCGACGTATTTGGAATCGACGGTGCAGACGCCGAGCTGGCCGAGGCCGCTGACCGGCGCAGGCGAGAGGCTAGCGCCGCTGGCACCGGGAATCGAGGGCAGCGGCCCGACGTCGCGCGTGGTGGTGATGTCGGTGGGCGACTGGATGACGAAACCGGTGCGGTACTGGTAGAACCAGCCGACGCTCGTGCCCGGTGACATCATGGTGTAGGTGGGAGTGCCAGGGCTGCCACTGACCCCACGGTAAGGCAGCACGTTGCGATTGAACTCGTAGCGCGCGATCGGCTTGGCCCTGGCCGGAGTGCTGATGTCGCCGCACAGCTCGCCACCGGCTCCGCCGCTGGTATCGGTGGTCTTCGTCAGCACCGCAGAGGTGTTGGGGTCGAGAGTGCCGAAGATGACGGTCGCGTAGGCCGGACCTGAGGCCGGCACCACGATGGCCACGCCGTAGCACGACGGCGTGCCGCTGCCGGAGGGCTGCTGGTGGCTGCGGGCCAACTGGCGCGCCTGCGACGAGGCGCGCATGATGGCATTGGCCGCGTCGTGCACGCGCCCCTTCTTGATCGCCGGGAAGATGCTCGGCACGGTCATCGCGACCAGCATGATGACGATGCTCACCACCACGATCATCTCGATCGCGGTGAAGCCCGCGGAAGTCGTGCGGCGCCGCGCGGTGCAGTCCTCAATTCGCAGCATTGTTCTTCCAGCTGGTAATGTCATCGCTGGGCCCCTTGGCGCCGTTCGGGAAGACATCGAGGGGCGCCCCGGTCGAGTCGGCATCCTGCGCATCGACCATGTTCGGTCCCGCCGACCACACGCCGAAGGACGAGGCGCCGTAGGTCTTCGCGGCGTAGGCGATGCGCAGCGGCTGACCCCACGCGTCGATGATCTGGTGGCGCTTGTTGACGAACTTCTTGGCGATGGACGGCTGGCACATGTCATAGAAGCCGCTGTAGCCCGAGATGATCAGGTCGGTGTCGAAGGGGCCGTCGAAGTTCTCGGTCGCGGCCACGCTCGCGTAGTTCGGACTGGTGCCGAAATTGGGTGCGTTCGACGTACTCGAGACCTCGTCCCACGCGGCCTGCCGCGGCCGGCCATCGATGAAGCGGAACTTGCTCGGCTGGATGGGCACCGCCGGCGGGGTTCCGGCCCCGGGCGGGATCTCACCGGCCGTGATCCTACCTGACAGGGTCATATCCGCCGTCAGCGTGCCATTCTGGTTCACCTGCCACTGGTTCATATCCCATAGGTAGGCCGTGCGCAGGCTGCACTGGGGATCGGGCACGGTGAAGGCGGACCCGGCCCCAGGAACGCGCTGCCGCCACGTCCAGGTGCTCTGCCCATAGGTGGTGATCGCCGCCGACACCGCCTGCACCAGCGTGGCGGTCGAGCCGATGTAGACCTTGCGCTGGATGACCTTGTACATCGGGAAACCCATCGCCGCGAGCGCGGCGATCACCGAGATGACGATCAGCAACTCGATCATAGTGAAGGCGCCGCGGCGCGCTCCCTGGATCGGGGCGTGATGGCGGTTCTGCGGCGCGTTCATGTTCACCCTCATGCCATCACAATGTGGACGGCGCCGATGACCAGGGCAACACCCAACACCCGGCAAACCAGGACATCCCCGTCACCCACCGGGATGCGCTTGCGCAGCATGCGCGCCACCAGGCTCGCCTCGATCGCCAGCAGCGGCTTGGCGGCGACGAACAGCGCCAGGCCGAGCAGCGCGCCGACCGCGGCGATGGTGCCGACCGGCAGCAAGTCGCGCATTGGGTCGCGCAGGCACCAACCGGCAGCGATGACGATGCCGGCGATGGCGACCACCGCGACATGACCGATGCTGAGGTGAATCTGGCGACGCGGCGGCGCGGCCGGCACGCGTGCCATCACCGCGGCGACCAGCCCCGCATCCCCGCGCCGACCGCCGCTGGCGGCCTGGGCACTGGCCCGCTGGTAGAGCGTGCGGGCGCGCAGCAGGTCGTCGAGCTGCTCAAGGCGCTCCGCGCGGATGCGCAGGACGGGATCGTCGCGCACCAGGCGTTCGAGGCCGGCGGCTTCGGCTGCGCCGAGCTCGCCATCGCGGAGACGTTGGATGAGGCGGTCTTCCTGGCGCATGGGCTTCCTGCGAAAGAGACGTTCCTGGGAATGCGGAACCGGACACCGGCACCAGCCATGCGATCAGTCGTCAGAATAGGTGTAGACCCCAGATTGGCCAACGGTTTCGGACACTTCCACCCGCAGGCGGCGGACGCTCACGGCACCGAAGGTCTCCTTAAGCCGGGCATACAGGCTGCGGCCGATCCAGGCGGAGAAGTTTTCGGCCGAGGTGTTGTTGATGGGCAGAACGATGACCTCGGCGGTCGGGGCAAGGTAGCGGCATTCGCGGTAGGCGACCTCGGTGTGGCCATCGTCGCGGTGGATGTAGCGCAGTTCGCGGTGCTCGCCGGGAATCAGCCAGTGCTCATCGAGGTGATCGCACAGCTCTTTGATGATCGGCTTGACCATCTTGAAATCGATCACCAGGCCGAACTCCGACAGGCTGCCATCGACCTCGCACACCACATGGTAATTGTGGCCGTGCAGACGCTCCTTGGAGCCATTCGGGAAGATCAGGAAATGTGCACAGGAGAACTTCAGGTACTCCTTGGCGATGTGGATGGACCATTGTTCCATGGGGGACCTGTGGCTGATGGCTGATGGCTGATGGCTGATGGCTGATGGCTGATGGCTGATGCCGGCGACACGCGCCGGCATTAGGATGGGGCTGGTGGCAGCGCTGATCGCGCCAGCCAACCCAGGACCCGATCCATCAGCCTTCAATCCGGAACGGCCCGCGGTCCGCCCGTGCCCATGATGGCCCCCCATCAATCCTCAACAAGGCCAACCACCGGTCGCCTCAGGCGAGTGCCATGGGACGGCTCACCACGTCACCCCCCCCACCTCTGCCCTCGACCCAGCAGCCATCAGCCATCAGCAAGGGCCCAGCCCTACGCTCCTTGCCCACCCCGCCGCCCCCGCGAACATGCCCCCCGCATGTCCGAGACCGTCAAAGCCCTCTTCGCCAACATCGCACCCCGCTACGACCTGCTCAACCGGGTGCTGTCGGCGCGGAGCGATGTGCGCTGGCGCCGCCGCGCCCTGGACCTGGTCGAGGGCCGCCCGGAGTCGGTGCTCGACCTCGCCTGCGGCACCTTCGACCTCGGCCTGGAAGCGCTCGCCCGCGGCAAGGCGATGCGCGTCCACGGCTGCGACTTCTGTCAGCCGATGCTGGTTGCCGGAGCGGGTAAGCGCCGTGGCCACCCCCTCTCCGCGAGTGTCGGCGACGCCCTGCACCTGCCATTCGCCGATCAGGCATTCGACCTCGCCATGATCGCCTATGGCTGGCGCAACTTCAGCGATCCGACCCTGGCTCTGCGTGAGCTGCGCCGGGTGCTGCGCCCCGGTGGCCAACTGCTCATCCTGGAATTCTTCCGGCCGCTCGGCTGGTGGCCGAAACTGTTCTACGGCACTTTCGGACGCTTCATCTTCCCTGCCGCCGGCGGCGCCCTGGCCGGCAATCCCGGCGCCTACCGCTACCTCAACGACAGCATCGGGCGCTTCCTGTCCCAGGGCGAGGCCGATGCGCTGCTGCTGCGCGAAGGGTTCGCCCAGACGCGCTGGACGAGCTTCTTCGGCGGGGTCAGCCATGGGGTCGTCGCGCGCCTGGTTTGACCGCGAGATGGGGTTTGGGATGAGGTGCGGAGCGGGGAGCGGGGAGTGACCGGCAAATTCGGCTGACACTCCGTTGACCGGATTCTCGCCCCTTTTCCCTCGCATCACCCCATCCTCCTTGGCACTCCGCACTCCGCACCTCGCACGCCCCACTCTGCACTCCCCGCCCGCTTGATCCAAGGTCACGCTGGCCGATCCCAGCCCGCCTCCTACGGTCTGACCGCATGCTCATCCTGCTGCTGCGCATCGGCTTCGTGACCCTGGCCACGCTCATCGGCTTGACCAGCGGACAGCACTTCTACCACGCCACCCTGGACGGTGTCCTGCCACCGTGGTTCGGGGGAGCGATGGGCTTCGGCGTCTCGATCACCCTGATCGCGGGCGAGCACGCATTTCGCCGGCATTTCTCGCGCGGTCTGGTTGGTTTCCTGATCGGTCTGGGTGCCGGCCTGCTGCTGGCGTACCTGCTGCTCAGCGTGCTGCATCTGGTCATCCAGGATGACACGCTCTACAACAACATCGACCTGCCGGTGGCGCTGCTCACCGTCTACCTGGTGCTGATCACGGTGCTGCGCAACATCGACCGTCTGCGCGTGGTCATCCCCTTCGTCGAACTGCGCGCGGAACGCAGCGACGAGAGCGGGCTGGTGCTCGACGCCTGGGTGCTTGCTGATGGGCGGCTGACCGCGCTGATCGCCGCGGGGCTGCTGCCGCGCCGCCTGCTCGTCCACCGCCGTGTCCTGCTCTTTCTCGAAGACCAGGCCAGCGGCCCTGATGTCGCCCTCCAGACCCGCGCCCGGCGGGCGCTCGAAGCCCTTGCCACCCTGCGCGCGATGCCGCAGGTGCGCGTGGAGATCGACGAGACCGAGATCCCCAACGCCTCGAGCCTCGCCGACGTGGTCATCCGCCTCGCCCGGCTGGAGAGCGCACGGCTGATCGCCAGCGAGCGCGACATCCTCCAGCGGGCGGCCGCCGAAGGCCTGGTCGCGATCGACCTCCAGAGCCTGGGCAGCGCGCTGTCGCCGGTGGTGCGTCCGGGCGAGGTCCTGACCGTGGCCATCGACAAGGCCGGCGAGGGCCGCAACCAGGGCGTGGGCTACCTCGACGATGGCAGCATGGTGATCGTCGCCGACGCCGCCCACCTGGTTGGGGCACGCGTGCGCTGCACCATCCTGCGCCTGCACCAGACCGCCAACGGGCGGATGGTGTTCGCGGAGCCCATCGGCGCCGGGGACGGCGCCGGTCCGGAAGTCCGGAAGTCCGGAAGTACGGAACAACCAGGGGGAGCACCCCGCGAAAGCCTCAGGCGTCGCCTGGGGGCATGGCGCGGGAGGAACTGGGCCGTCGACTTCCGGACTTCCGGACTTCCGGACCTCCGGACCCTGGCCGACTTGGCCGGCCAGCCCGGCCAACCCGTCCCACCCCGGCATCGCCGCCAGTTCGCGCTCCAGGACCGCGGTGAGCCGAGGATCATCGAGCACCAGCGAGGTCTCGCGGTTTGCGACCAGTGCAGAGCGCGTCCAGTTGTGGCTGCCGACCACCGCCCAGCGCGAATCGACCAGCACCACCTTGGCGTGGCTGGTGCGCGTCAGTTCATCGAGCAGCACCGGCACCCCGTGCTCCCGCAGCCAGGCGGTGGGCGCCTCGTGCTTGTGCTCGGGCTCCTTGGTGTCGTAGGTCAGACCCCGGTCGAGGGCCACCCGCACGTCGACACCGCGACGCCGGGCGGCGGCGAGGGCCTCCATCAGGCCCATGACCGGACTGCCGGGATCGGCGCGGATGACGAACATCAGCACCCACACGCGCGCCTGCGCCCCGGCGACGAGGCGCTCGACGGCGCGCGCATACTCGGCTTCGTGCCCCGGCCCGCTCAACAGCAGGACAGGCGGGGCAGAGCGGGCGCGGCCGCACCAGCCGACCACGCCGATGGCCAGGACCAGGGCAGTGATGACCGCGGCGCTGCGCTGCCACGCGGGGCGCGGGTGCAGGTCGACCTGGAGCGGCAGCGCCATGGGCTGCCCGCTCAGCTCTCGGCGTCCGCCTCGACCGCGGCCACGGCATCGGGCAGGCGCTCGTAGACGGGCAGGATCTTGGTCAATCGGGTCATGCGCAGCACGGTTGCGACGCTCGGTGCGGGCTCGGCGATGACCATACGCCCGCCAGAGATGCGCACCCGGTTGACCACGCCGATGAGCAGGGCGATGACCTCGGAGCCGAGCGCGGGGATGGCGCTCGCGTCGATCACCCAGCGCCCGGCGGGATTGGCGGTCACGCGCGTGCTCAGCTCATCGACGACGCGGTCGATGAAGGCGGGCTCGCCGACCGACACCGACCAACGCATCACCCGCACCTTGCCAACCATGGTCTCAGTCCACATGTCACGCACTTTCGGCTGGAATGCGGCCCAGGTCAAGGATGGGTTGGGAGCGACGGCCGGTCGGCCAGGGCGTCGGCGGCGCGCGCGAACACCGCCTCGATGCTGATCGCGCCCATGTCGACCTTGGTCACGTCGCGCCGCTCCCAGGCCGCGCCCGGCGCCTGCAACGTGCGGTAGCCGCGGCCCCGCGGGCCGTTGCGCGTGGCCGGCACCGGGCCGAACAGCCCTATCGCCGGCGTACCGACCGCCTGGCAGAGATGCAGCGGACCGGTGTCGCCGCTCACCACCAGCGCCGCGCCGGCGAGCAGGGCAGCAAGTTGGGGAATGGTGGTGGGCGGCGCCACCACGCCGCTGCCGGCTTCACCAGCGATCTCCTCAGCGAGGTCGTGCTCGGCCGGCGATCCCCATACCAGGACCAGCGGCTGGCGACGGCGACCCAGGGCGCGCGCGAACTCGATCTGGCGCTTCACCGGCCACACCTTGGTCGGCCAGCCGGCACCGACATTCAGCATCCACGGCTGGCCGGGGCCGTGCGCTGGCAGGCCCTGCTTCTCAAACCAACGCGCCACCCACTCGCGCTCGGCCGTCCACGCCGGCAGCGGGAAGCGCCACGGCGCGTCCGGACGGCCGCCGCCAAGCAGGGGCAGGCCCAGGGCGCGCTGCTGATCGATGACGTGTTCGGCGAAGGCTGGGGTGCGCCGACGCGACAGCAGCCAACTGAGTTCGCGGGCGCGTGGCCGGCGGTGGCCGATGCGCCGGGCTGCGCCCGCGCAGCGCGACAGCAGTGCGCTCTTGGCCAGGCCCTGGGCATCGATCACCGCGTCGTAGCCGCAGGCCCGCACCTCGCGCAGCAGGCGCCGCAGCAGCAGGGCGCGCCGACCGAGGGTGCAGCCCGGCTCGCGCATGGAACGCCGCGGCAACTCATGGAGGCGGGCGATGGCCGGGCTGCCGCGCAACAGCGGCGCCCAGCGGTCCTCACATAGCCAGCCCAGCTCATGGCCGGCCGCCGCCAGATCCGCAGCCAGCGGAAGAGTGTGGACGATATCGCCGAAGGCCCCCAGGCGCACGATCAGAACCCGCATCCGCGGCACGTTAGCGGGGCGCCAGAGAATGGCGACGGTCGCCTCCCGCAGGGTCACCACCGGACCTCGCCTGGAATCCGCTCTGAATCCCGGAGGAGAAGCAAAGGACCTCCCTGCCAACCCCCTAGCTCCCCATGTCCCTCCGGTTTTCCATGACCATTCCCTGCCACTTTCCGCTGCCTGGCGCCGGTCTGGCCACAGTCCGATACCCGGAAGAGGTTTGCGCCCTTGCGACATGAACCGGGGGGCTGTAGAAGGGTCGACCACCTCGACTCCAATAGGACGGGACCTTCCCGGTCGCGAAACGCATGAGCAAGGATGAACACCTCAGCCTCGGCAAGGTCGCGAAGCGCTGCAATGTCAGCCGCACCACTGTGTACCGCTGGATAGTCCACGGTCACCTGAAGGCCTACGCCCTGCCCAGCGGCCACTTCCGCGTCAAGCCGGAGGACCTTGAGGAGTTCTGCCAGTCCTTCGGCATCCCCGATGTGGGCAAGAAGCCGGCACGCATCACCGCCAACACCGCCGGAAAGCTTCAGGTATTGATCGCTGACGACCACCCCGACGTGGTGCTCCTGCTGCGCAAGGTCGTCGAGCGTTACCTGCCCAACGCCATCATCCACGAAGCGGTCAACGGCGTCGACACCTGCATCGCCGTCGGCACCATCCATCCGCACATCCTGCTGCTCGACATCATGATGCCCGGCATGGACGGCTTCGCGGTCCTGCAGGAGCTGCTGCGCCGCCCCGAGTTGACCGGCAGCCAGGTGGTGGTGATTTCGGCGTACGAGCCCTTCGACCGCGTCGAAGAGATGAGCCGCCTCAACCCGCAGATCGCCGCCTGCGTGCGCAAGCCGGTCAGCGTGGACGCGCTGGGCAAGAGCCTGCAGGAGCTGGCGCGCAGCTTCGCGGTCGGCTGATAGGCGACCCATGCTCGAGGTCCTGCAGTCGCTGCAGCCGCATTTCAACGAGGTCGAAAAGCACATGGCGCTGGCCCTGGCCAGCGCCGAGGTGCGCGTCGATGACCTCATCGCCAGGCTCGGCAGCTTCCACGGCAAGATGCTGCGCCCGGCGCTGGTGCTGCTGGTCGCCGAGGCGGCCGGCGGCATCCAGCCGGTGCACCATCGCCTGGGCGCCGCGCTTGAGCTGATCCACACCGCCACCCTGATCCACGACGACCTCATCGACGATAGCGGCCTGCGCCGCGGCCAGCCGACCGCGCACGTGGTCTTCGGCAACACCACCTCGGTGCTGCTCGGCGACTACTTCTACACGCACGCCTTCGACCTGATGGCCGACATCGGCGACCTGGTGGCGATGAAGCGCCTGACCGTCACCACCAACGTCATGTGCACCGGCGAGCTGCACCAGCAGTGCGCCGCGCGCGATACCGCGCTCAGCGAAGCTGAGTACAACCGCATCATTTTCGCCAAGACCGCGGCGCTGTGCGAACGCGCCGGCGAGCTTGGCGCAGTGCGCGGGGACCCGACGCAGCGCGCCGCCGCGGCCGCCTACGCACGTGCCTGCGGCATGGCCTTCCAGATCGCCGACGACTGCCTCGACTTCAGCGGCGATCCGAAGAAGGTCGGCAAGACCCTGGCCACCGACATCGAGCGCGGCCGCCTGACCCTACCGATCATCCGCCTGCTCGAGAGTCTGAACGGCGCCGAGCGCGCCAGCGCGGCTCAGCGCCTGACCAGCGTCACCACGCTCGCGGACGTCGACGCAGTCCGGGCCATGGTCGTGGATGGCGGCGGCGTGCGCGCCGCGCTGGACACCGCGCGTGGCTACATCACCCTCGCCCAGAAGCAGCTCGACGCCTTCCCCGCGAGCGTCCACCGTCAGCGTCTATGGGACCTCGCCGAATTCATCGTCGCGCGCGATTTCTGAACGCTCGGACTCGAGAATACAACCGCCAAGGCGCCAAGTCACAGCCGAGGGCAGCCAGCGAGGCCGTCCACTCCCCAAGAAATCCTTTGCCGTGATCAGTGGGGGAGGCGGAAAGCGGAGGGGCTCCAACCCACTCTGCGCGCCGAAGAACCAGAAGGGACCATCCACTATCACCGCGGTTCCTGGCATCTTGGCGGCACTATACGCTCCCTCTTATCTGACGCTCAGCCCCCCGCCACCGGTTGCGACTCGGGGACCCACTTGTGCACCAGCTTGGCGAACTGCACCTGGGTGTAGGGCTTGGCCAAATAATCGTCGAAACCGAGCTGCAGGAAGCGCTCGTGGTCGCCGACCATGGCGTTCGCGGTCAGCGCCACGATCGGCGGGCAGATCGCGCCGGCGGGGAGGCTCGCGCGGATCTCGCGCATCGCCGCGATGCCGTCCAGCTCCGGCATGTGCACGTCCATCAGCACCAGCACCGGCCGCTCGTCGGTGAACCGCGCCACCGCCTGCCGACCGTCAGCGGCACAACTGGCGCGCAGGCCGAGGCGCACCAGGCGCGCCACCGCCAGGGTGCGATTGACCAGGTCGTCCTCGGCGAGCAACACCAGCGGCAGCGCGGATGCGGTCGGGGTCGGGTCGACTGCCGTATTGACGCGGGGTGCCGCCTCGCGCAGCGCGGCGATGAGCATGGTCGCGGCCTCGGAGCGACGCAGCGGCAGCTCGAACCAGAATGTCGACCCGCTGCCGGGCGTGCTCACCACGCCGATCGCGCCGCCCATCAGCTCGACCAGGTTCTTGACGATGCTCAGGCCCATGCCGGTGCCACCGTGGCGCCGCGAATAGGAGCCGTCGACCTGCACGAACGGACGGAAGAGTTTGCCCAGGTCGGCCTCGGCGATGCCGATACCGGTGTCCTGCACCTCGCAGCGCACCGTGACCCGGCCCTGGCCGGCGGCGGCCGCGGCGACGCGCACCTCGACGGAGCCCTGGTCGGTGAACTTGAGCGAATTGCCGACCAGGTTGAGCAGCACCTGGCGGATGCGCCCGCCGTCGGCGCGCAACAGGCGCGGCAGCTCGGGGTCGATGACCACGCGCAGCGGCAGCGCCTTGGACTTCGCCGCCGGACTGAGCACGGTCATGGCGTCGCGCACCACCTGGGCGAGGTCGATGTCGGTGAGGTCGAGGCGGAAGCGGCCGGCCTCCATTTTTGAAAAATCGAGCAGGTCGTTGATGACGCGCAGCAGCTCCTGCCCGGAGGTCAGCACGCCCTCGACGCACTCGCGCTGCATGGCATCGACGCCGCTCTCGAGGAGCAGCTCGCTCAGCCCGATGATGCCGTTCATCGGCGTGCGGATCTCGTGGCTGACGGTGGCCAGGAATGAGGACTTCAGGCGCGAATTCTCGATCGCCTCGTCGCGCGTCCGCGCGAGGGCCTCTTCCGCCTCCTTGCGCGCGGTGATGTCGAAGATCACGCCGATGTGCCCGGCGCCGGCGGGCAGCGGCGCCGCGGTGAAGATCGCGAATTGCAGGCCGTTGCCGGCAGGCAGCCCGGTCTCGCAGGTGAACACGCCGCCCGCGGCGTGCGCGGCGACGAAGCGCTCCCAAAGTTCGGCGGGCAGCATCTCCCACACCGGCCGGCCGGCTGCCGCGCCGCCACCAACGAGGCGCGTGAAGGCGTCGTTGCAACCTTGCAACAGGCCGGCGCCGTCGCAGTGGAAGACCGGCACCGGGATGGTGTCGATCAGGCGCTGCTGGAAGGCGACCTGGGTGTGGAGCTGGTCACGTGCCTGGACGAGCAGGCCGTGACCTTCGCCGAGCTGGCGCGCAGCCTCGCTGAGCGCGGTGGTCAGGGCGTCGATCTCGCGGATCGGCGAGCGCAGCTCGACGACGGCGAACTGGCCGCGCGCCATGCGCCGCGCCGCGTGCACCGCCTGGTCGAGCGGCCGGGTCAGCCCACGACTGAGGCGGTGGACGATCGGCAGCAGGGTGAGGATCACCACCGCCGAGGCCAGGACCGCGCCGACCAGGATGGTACCCAGCAAGGCGTCCGAGGCCGCGGCGCGGCTGGTGATGCCGACCAGGCCCTGGCCGGCGATGGGCGCGGTGACCAGGTCGGAAACCGGGGGGCTCACCTCCTCGAAGCTCCGCCCGGTGAGCTCGGGCGCACTGCTTGCCACCACGCGCCCACGCTGATCGACGACCGTCGCCGAGGACAGGTCGCCCGTCGCGACCGCGCTGTCGATAAGCTCGACGACGCGCGGGTAGTTGCGTTCGGCGAGTGGCACGGCGAGGTTGTCGGCGAGATGATGGGCGAGCAGCTGCTGCTTCTCCGCAAGATTGCGGCTCAGCGCACGCTGCGTGGTGACGAGCTGCAGCGCGGTGAGCGCCACCGTCACCAGCACCACCGTGACCATGACCAGGGCGAGGATGCGGTGATGCAGGCTTGGCAGCAGGCGTGCAAGCAGGCCGGCCTTCATCGCGTCGCCCGCTTCCAGGCCGCCTGATAGCGGGCCAGGGTCGCCGCGTCGAGCGGCTGCCAGATGGTGAGCCGCCCGAGGTAATCCGCGTCGGTGATGTGGTAGTCGAGCTTCTCGGCCACGGTCAAGAACCGCGTGGCGTAGATGTTGGCCGGCCCGTAGGAGGTGTGGCGCGCGACCTCGGCCTCGACGCGTGCGCTGATCTGGTAGTCGATGAACTCGTGGACCAGCAGCAGCTTGGCGGGATCAATGGCGCTCGATATCGCCCAGTTGTCGACCCACGCGGTGGCGCCCTCAGCGGGGACGGTCATCGCCCAGTCTCCGCCTTTGCTGTTGATGAGGTGCACGCCAATGCCCCAATCCGTGCCCACATCGATGGTCTTGACGCTGTCCGGCTCGAGATTGTCGGACCAGTAATGGCCGACCTGGGCGTGCAGCTCGCGCAGCTTGACCTCAATGCGCGCGAGCTGCGCGTCGCTGAGCCTGAACAGGTCGCTGGCCGGGATATGCAGGGCGAGGGCCACCAGGTAGATATTCGCGGTGTCGTAGTTGCTCACCGACACCCGCCCCTTCCAGCGTTCGTCCCACAGCACCTCGTAGCTGGTCGGCTTCGCGAGCTTGGCGCGATTATAGGCGAGGGCGTACGGCCCGTAGGTGAAGGGCGCGCCCCAGGTGTGCCCGTCGATGCGGAAGTAGCCATTGTCGAGGATGATCGGGTTGACCTGCGCCAGATTCGGGACCAAGGCGGTCTCGAGCGGCCGAATCAGACCCTCATCCTTGAGCGTGCGCAGCAGGTCGTTGGCCGGGCTGACGAGGTCGGCGCTGTGGTCGCGCAAGTGGCTGCGAAAGGAATCGAGACCCGTGGCGCTGGTGCGCACGAGCTCGACCTCGATGTGATGACGCTCGCGCATCGCCGCGATGAAGCCCGGGGCGTAGGGCTCCACGTAGCCCTCCCAGGCGTGGATGGCGATCTGCACTTTGTGCAGGGGCGCTTCGTCAGCCGCCTCCAGCATGGGGCTGTAGAGGAGCATCCAGACCGGAATCAGGAATGCCGCGAGCAGAGGGGACGGCGAGGACATGGGCCAGTATGGCACAGAATGGAGTTGGACGCACCTGGGAGGCTGCTGGCTGACGGCTGACGGCTGACGACGGCGCTTCGCGCCGTCTCATGAACCCGAAAGCAGGGGCCGGCCGCGATCGATTTGCAATCCCCGGACCAGTAGCTGCCAGCTGCCAGCCGTCAGCCGTCAGCCGTCAGCCTGCCGTCTGACCGCCTCTCCCCCGTATGCCGTTTTACCGGTTGCGGGCAGCTCTGACCCCCGCCATTATACAGAAGCCCGCCCGCCGGCATGGCCCACGCCCAGCGCGTCGGGCGAACCCGGTGGCGCCGACGAGCCCATCTGTCCCCCCGAGGAATCCATTTCGTGTCCCATCACAACAGCGGCGCCCGGCATCCCCGGCGCCAGCCCCGCGACCACGTTGCCCATACCGATGACAGCGGTGCGTTGCCCATCCACAACCCCAGCGAGCCGCGCATCATCGTCCGCGAAGACCACGCGATCAGCCGCAAGGACATCGACCCCGATACCTTGCGCGTCCTCTACAAGCTCAAGGACGCCGGCTACGAGTCCTACCTGGTCGGTGGCGCGGTGCGCGACCTGCTGATGGGGCGGAGACCCAAGGATTTCGACCTCGCCACCGACGCGCGGCCGCGCGACCTGCGCCGGCTGTTCCGCAACAGCCGCGAGGTCGGCCGTCGCTTCCGCCTGGTGCACGTGTTCTTCGGCCCCAAGAATGTCGAGGTCGCAACCCTGCGCTCGATGGTCGAGGCGAGCAGCGACGGCAGCGGTGACCTCTACGTCGAGGAAGATAACCAGTGGGGCGATCTGGAGAGCGACTCCTTCCGCCGCGACTTCACCATCAATGCGCTGTACTACGACATCCGCGACTTCGCGGTCATCGACTACACCGGCGGCGTGCAGGACCTGAACGACCACCTCATCCGCTGCATCGGCGATCCCCAGGTACGCTTCCGCGAGGATCCGGTGCGCATGCTGCGCGCGATCAAGTTCGCGGCGCGCTTCGGCTACACCATCGAAGCCGAGACCGATCGCGCGCTGCGCGAGTTGGGCGAGGAGATCCACAAGGCCAGCCGCTTCCGCGTCACCGAGGAGATCTTCCGCATCCTCACCCAGGCCAACCGTGAGCGCGGCCTGCGCCTGCTCCACGACTACGGCATCCTGCGCGTCATCTATCCTGAGTGGCTCGAAGCGATCGGCCCCGACGGCTTCGCCCAGGTGACCGAGTTCTTCGCCGCGGTCGACAAGGCCGCCGAGGAGGAGCGCTACTTCCCGCTCGAGGTCCTGACCACCGGCCTGTTCCTGCCGCTGCTCGACACCGTCAACGTCGAGAAGGACCACTTCCACCGTATCGCCTCGCGCGTCACCAGCGAGATCCGCACCCTTGGCATCCGCATGGATCTGCCCAAGCGGCTGATCAACAGCGCCATGGAACTGCTGCGCGGCCAGCTCTATATGCTGTTCTTCGCGCACCTGCCCAAGCGCGTGCGCCGCTACGTGACCGCGCCGTTCTTTGATCTGGTGCTGCGTGTCAACGAGCTGGCCTTCGGCGGCGTGCCCGAGCTCGCAGAGCTGCAGGCGACCTGGACCGATGCGCGCAAGGCGCTGCGTCAGCCGCTGGGCGGCAGCGTCGGCACGCCCGACCGCCGCGACATCTTCAGCTTCCGCGGCGCCACCGGCGGCGGCCGCCACCATCGCGGCGGCGGTGGCCACCGCGGCGTGCTGCACGGCTCCGACACCGAGGACGATGACGAGGTCGGCGACGACGCCTGGCTCGAGAAGGAGACCGCGGCCTGGGAGGCCGAGGACGGCGCGCCCGCCGAGGGGCAGGCCGAGGGCGGCAACGGCGGAAACAACGGCAACGGCAAGGGCGGGCGTCGCTAGCCCGTCCTGGGACCTCCCTGCAGCCGGACAGCCGGACAGCCGGATAAAACAGGAGACGCGGAGGCGCGGAGAACGGAGGAGGACGACTGAGAGCTCGGACCGCCCCGCCATCCGCGTTCCTGACCGTCTGACCAGGCCGCTCCCGGAATCGCGGCGTCCACGCGCATCGCGGAAGCGCTCCAGGCAGTCCCCCCTCCCCTCCTCCGATCTCCGCGTCTCCGCGACTCCTGTTCGATCCGGCTGTCGCATCCTCGCGTTGGATCCGGCTGTCGGACTCCCCCTCGATCGGACCACTCTGTGCCGCGCTACGCGCTCACTATCGAATATGATGGACGCGCCTTCCAGGGCACGCAGGCCCAGGCTCCAGGTCTACGAACCCTGCAGGGCGTGCTTGAGGCCGCCGCGGCCACCCTCGACGGGAAGGAGGTCCAGGTGCGCCTCAGCAGCCGCCTTGACGCGGAGGTCAGCGCACTGGCCCTGACCGGTGACTGCATGCTCGCCAAGGAATGGGATCCGGCGACCCTCGCCCTGGCGTTCACCAGCAATCTACCCAACGACGTCGCAGTGCGCAGGGTCGCGCGCGTCGCCGACGGCTGGAGCGCGAAGCTCCATGCGCGCAGCAAGACCTACCGCTATCGCGTGGTCCAACGCGGTGTGCGACCGGTCCTCGACCGCGACTGCCTGTGGGTGCGCCAGCTCGACCATGTCGAGCGCCTGCATGAACTCGCGGCGCTGCTTAGCGGTGACCTCGATCTGTCGGGCTTCGCGTGCCTGCGCGGCGACGACACCGACGCACAGGACCCGCACCGCCGCGTGCTGCGTGCGTGGTGGACGCGCGAGCCGCGCGGCGACGACACGCATTGGTTGTTCCGCATCACCGGCCAGGGCTTCCTCTACAAGCAGGTGCGTGGGCTGGTCGGGGCGATGGTCTTCGTCGCCCAGGGGCGCGCGGAGTGCGCGGATTTCATCGCCGCGATGCAGGCCGGTCGCAGCGCGCGGCGCTTCGGCAACATCGTGCCGGGAGGGGGGCTGGTGCTGGAGCAGGTCAGCTACGATCCCGAACCGGCGTGGGTGGCGGTATGATCGCCCCTGTGCGGAATGCGGCGTGCGCAGTGCGCTGATTCACACGACGCATTCCGCACTTCGCACATGTGCGTCAGGCCAGCAGCGCCTTGATCACGCTCGCCTTCTCGACCCCGGTGAGCTTGAAATCGAGCCCCTGGTAGCGGTAGGTCAGGCGCTCGTGGTCAAAGCCGAGCAGGTGCAGCATAGTGGCGTGGTAGTCGCGGATCAGGACCGGGTCCTTGACGATGTTGTAGCTGAAATCGTCGGTCTCGCCGTGGATGACGCCCGGCTTGGCGCCACCGCCCGCCATCCACATGCTGAAGCAGCGCGGATGATGGTCGCGGCCGTAATTGTCCTTCGACAGACCGCCCTGTGAATAGACGGTGCGGCCGAATTCACCGCCCCACACGATCAGGGTGCTGTCGAGCAGACCGCGGCTGCGCAGGTCGTCGAGCAGGCCGGCACAGGCCTGGTCAACGTCCTTGCACTGGCTGGGCAGACGCCCACCCACATTGCTGTGGTGATCCCAGTTGTTGAGGTAGACCTGCACGAAGCGCACGCCGCGCTCGACCAGGCGCCGCGCCATCAGCGCGGAGTTGGCAAAGGTGCCGGGCTTCTTCGCTTCTTCACCGTAGAGCTGCCAGGTGCTGGCCGGCTCCTTGCCGAGGTCGGTCAACTCGGGGACCGAAGACTGCATGCGGTAGGCCATTTCGTACTGTCCGGAACGCGTGCGCGTCTCGGGGTCGCCGGTCTGTCGGTAGCTGATGTCGTTCAGCCTGCCGATCCCGTCGAGAGTCGTGCGGCGCACTTCCGGTGCAACGCCGGGCGGATTGTTGATGAACAGGATGGGATCTCCGGCGCTGCGGAAGGACACGCCCGCATGTTCCCCGGGCAGGTACCCCGACGACCACAGGCGGCCGGAAATCGCTTGTTCCTGCTCGCGGTTGCTTGGCGTTGCGACCAGCACCACGAAGGGCGGCAGGTTCTGGTTCATGGTGCCGAGCGCGTACGAAACCCACGAGCCGATGCACGGTCGGCCGGTGATCTGGCTGCCGGTCTGCATCGCGCAGATCGCCGGCTCGTGGTTGATCGCCTCGGTGTTCATCGAGCGGATCCAGCAGATCTCGTCGGCCTTCTTACCGAGGTTGGGCAGCAAGTCGCTCAACCACATGCCGCACTTGCCCTGCTGGTGGAACGCGAACTTGCTCGGCGCGATCGGGAAGCGCGTCTGACCCGAGGTCATGGTGGTCAGGCGCTGGCCGTTGCGGATCGACTCGGGCAGGTCCTTGTCGTACATCTTGACCAGGTCGGGCTTGTAATCGAAGAGGTCGAGCTGCGAGGGCCCGCCGACCATGTGCAGGTAGATCACCTGCTTGGCCTTGCCCGGGAAGTGCGGTCCCGGCTTGCGCGCGGCCGGCTCGTCCGCGGACAGCAGTCCGCCGCCGCCGAGCAGCGAGGCGAGCGCGGCGTAGCCGACAACGCTGCCGCCGCGGGCGAGGAACTGGCGGCGGGTCTGGCCATCCCGCAAGGCGGCGTTGAGGGCTTGGTTGTCGGTGTTCATTTGTTCAGGACCTCGTCGAGGTTGAGCAGCTGGTTGCAGAGCATGGTCCAGGCGGCGAGTTCGGACGGCGCCAGGGCCGCATCGGCCTTGGTCTCACCAACCGCGATCAGCGCCTTGGCGTCGTCGGGCTTTCCCTGGTACCACGTGCGCAGCTCGCGCAGCGAGTCGCCGACGATCTTCGCCTCGGGCGCGGTCAACGGGCGCGCGAGCACGCGCCGGCTGACCACGTCGAGGCGTGCGACATCGTCGCCAGGGGCGGCCAGGGCCTTCTGGGCGAGCAGGCGCGCGGCTTCGATGAACTGCGGATCATTCATCGTCACCAGCGCCTGCATCGGCGTGTCGGTGCGCTCGCGACGCAGGCACGACGTCTCGCGCGCCGGGGCATTGAGGATCTCGAGCGCGGCCGGCGGCGCCATGCGCTTCCAGAAGTCGTAAATGCTGCGCCGGTACAGCGCGTCGCCGTGGTCCTGGACGTACTCGTGGGTATTGCCCTCGCGCATCCCGACCTTGTCCCATACCCCACCCGGCTGGTAGGGCTTGACGCCCGGTCCGCCCATGGTTGACGACAGCGCGCCGGCCGCAGCCAGCGCGTAGTCGCGGATCATCTCCGCGTCCATGCGGAAGCGCGGGCCGTGCGCGAGCAGGCGGTTGGACGGGTCCTTCTCGAGTTTCGCAGGCGTGGTCGCCGCCGCTTGGCGGTAGGTCGCCGACGTGACGATCAGGCGCACCAGCTTCTTCATGTCCCAGCCGCCGTCACGGAACTCGACGGCCAGCCAGTCAAGCAGCTCCGGGTGCGAGGGCGCCTCGCCCATGATGCCGAAATCCTCGACGGTCTTGACGATGCCTGTGCCGAAATACTCCTGCCACATACGGTTGACGGTGACGCGCGCGACCAGCGGGTTGTCCTTGGCCACCAGCCACTGGGCGAGGCCGAGGCGGTTGTGCGGCGCCCCGGGCGGCAGCGGGTTGAGGAACCCGAAGACCGTGGCGTCGACCTTGTCCTTGGGCTGGTCGTACTGGCCGCGGAAGAGGATGAAGGCCTCCGGCATGCCGTCCTTCTTCTCTTCCTGCACGTGCGTCACCGGCACGTGCTCGAGCAGGCCCTTCTTCTCCTGTTCGAGGGCGGCCTTCGCGGTCTGCTCCTTGGCAAGCTGCTCGTCGCCAGCGCTCCACAGTGCGAAGACCTCGTCCCTGGCCTTCGCCTCGCGCTTGTCCTGCGGGATGGCGAGCAGGGCGAGCACACGCGGGGTCGCGGCCAGGCGCGCGATGAGGTCGGCGGGGATGCGCTCCGTGTAGATGCGCAGGTCCTGCACCGAGACGCCGTTGACGACGTCGACGTTCTTGCGGCGCGCGATCTTGAAGGGTGCGCTGGTGCGGGTGGTGGTCTTGAGGGTGTTGGCCTCGGCGTCGGTTTCCTGCGCCTGGCCATCGACGTAGATGCGCAGCCCTTCGGCCTTGCCCGAGCCGTCGTAGGTGACGAAGACGTGCTGCCACTCGCCGCGCTTGACGGTGTCCTTGCGCGTGCGCACCTTGAGCGCGTCGTCGCTCCAGTGGTGGATGAGGTGGGCGGCGAAACGGTTGCCCTCGAGCCACACGTCCCAGCCGCGGTAGCCGTCGGCGTCGTCCATGCGCGAGAACAGCGCACCGCCGCCCTCCTTGGGGGTCTTGACCCAGCACCCATACGAGAAGGACTGGTCCTTCTCGAAGTCGCCGATGGTGGAGTCATCGAAGCTCGCCGCGGTGTTGGTGGTGAAGCGCGGCGCCATGCCGAACTTGCCGCCCTCTTCCCAGCTCACCGGCTCGCCCGTCTGCGCGCGCAGCGCCTTGCCGGAGTAGTCGCCGATCAGCGCCATGTCCGCGGGCACCGCGTCGAAGGGCAGGTGCAGCGCCGGTTTGACACCCTTGGCCAGGTCCTGATTCCAATCGGCGGGGGTCGCGGTCTTCAGCCAGGTCTCGAACTCGCCGCGCAGCGCCTTGGTGCGCTCGTCCTTGCGCCTGCCGCTCTCGCCAAGACCGCTGGCGATGGCCGCCAGGCGCTCATCGTCCGCCGCGCTGGTCAGACGCACGATCGGGCCACTGTCCTTGACGTTGCCGTCGAGTCCGCCCTGGGTGGTGTGGCGGTAGTAGGCGCTCATCGCGTAGAAATCGTGCTGCGTGATGGGGTCGAACTTGTGATCGTGGCAGACCGCGCAGTTGGCGGTCAAGCCCAGGAACACCCACGAGGTGGTCTCGACGCGGTCGCGCGCGTAGTTGACCAGGTTCTCGGCCTCGATGGTGCCGCCCTCGTTGGTGGTGATGTTGCAGCGCTGGAAACCGGTGGCGATGCGCTGCGCGCGGGTCGGCTCAGGCAGCAGGTCGCCGGCGAGCTGGTCGATGGCGAACTGGTCGAAGGGCTCGTTGCGGTTGAAGGCGTCGATCACCCAGTCACGGTAGGGCCAGATCTCGCGGTAGTTGTCGAAGTGCATGCCGTGGGTGTCGGCATAGCGCGCGGCGTCGAGCCAGTAGCGCGCGCGGTGCTCGCCGTAGCGCGGCGACGCCATCAACCGGTCGACCAGCTTGTCGTAGGCGTCCGCCGCCTGGTCGGTGGCGAAGGCATCGACGGTCGCGGGTTCGGGCGGCAGGCCGGTGAGGTCCAGAGCGAGGCGACGCGCCAGGGTGCGGCGATCGGCCTCGGGCGCGGGCGCCACGCCGGCGGCCTCGAGGCGCGCGAGCACGAAGCTGTCGATGGGATTGCGCACCCAGCCCTTGGCGGCGACCGTCGGCAGCGCCGGGCGCTCAGGCGGGATGAATGCCCAGTGCGCCTCCCAGGGCGCGCCCTGGGCGATCCAACGGCGCAGCAGCTCCTTCTGCTCCGGCTTGAGTACCTTGTGCTCCGCGGGCGGCGGCATGACCTCGTCCGGGTCCTTGGAGGTGATGTGCTGATAGAAGGGGCTCTCGTCGGGCTTGCCCTTCACCACCGTCGGCGAGTCCTTGCCATCCTTGCCGCGCGCCGCGAAAAAGCCGTCCTCGCGGTCAAAGCGCAGCTTGGCCTTGCGGCTGCCGGGATCGGGCCCGTGGCAATGGAAGCAGTTCTCAGCGATGAGGGGCCGGATGTCCCGGTTGAAGCGGATCGGGGCATCCGCCGCCGCCAGGGCGCCAGTCGTTCCGGCAAGGATGCAGAGCAATGCAGCAGCTGGGGTCATGGGCACGAATCCTCGCTCAATGGGTACATGCAAAGTGGCGTCTGCGTTGATCGGAACTCGGCTGGGCGCTGATCGGAAAGACTGTTCTAATATTATGATGCGTGGTGGTTTGCGCCAATCGGTCGCAGCTCGTTGGAGTTCCTTCACCGCGCCTCCACCGCGGTGGCATGAGCGTCGACTCACCGTTGAGTGGAACCAGAATATCCCACACCCATCCAGATGTGCGCTGAGGGACACACCTTTCACTCGACATGACCGCGAAGCGTGTTTCTGCGCCCGGACAGCCTGGCGTGCGGACCCTCAGGAAACGTCCGCAAATCGGCAGTCCGGGACGGACCATGCCGGTGGTAACGGAGAGTCGCATGGCGACTTCCGCTGCAACCCTGGGCTTACCCAAAACTACGCGTCAATTGATCGATAGCCTGCAAGTCGCCCAGCCAATTTGGCTTTTGGAGCGCAGATCGTGCTCCCCTGACCCGCGCGGCCACGACCCGACCCCAGCGCTCGCTCAGACCCGCACCTTGAGCCGTTCGGCGCTGACGATGGTGGCCAGCTCCTGGACGGCGCGACCGAGATCTTCGTTGATGATCAGGTAATCGTACCGGTCCCAGAGGCCGAGTTCGCGCTCGGCCTCGACCAGGCGCCGGCGGATGGCGTCCGGGCTGTCGGTGCCGCGGCTGCGCAGTCGGCGCTCGATCTCGGCGCGGCTGGGTGGGACCACGAAGACGTGCACCGCACTGGGAAAGGTGCCGCGGATGGTCAGCGCGCCCTGGACGTCGACGTCCTTGATGACGCTGCGCCCGCTGGCCAGCGAGGTCTCGATGAAGGCGCGCGGCGTGCCGTAGTGATGGCGACCGAACACCTGGGCATGCTCAAGCAGATCGTTCTCTTCGACGCGGCGGGAGAACTCGCTTTCACTGACGAAAAAGTAGTCGACCCCGTCCTTTTCAGCGCCGCGCGGGCTGCGCGTGGTGACGCTCAGGCAGCGTACGAAATCGGCATGCTCTGACGCGAAACGGTCCATCAACGTGCTTTTGCCGGCGCCGCTTGGCCCGGAAAGCACGATGAAGAGGGCCTGTGGTCCGTGGGACGGGAAGCGCGTCAACATCGTCGCACCCTAGCGTCCCGGAAAATCGCCCGCAATGGGGGGGACGGATGGGTGCGGAGTGGGGAGTGGGGAGTGCGAAGTGCGAAGTGCGAAGTGCGGAGTGCGTACTGGTCCCTTGGCCTCGCTCGGAGACCGACGAGGCGCCGTTGCCCAGTTGAGATCAATGATGACGCAGGATTCCCCGCGCACCGCACGCCGCACACCGCACCCCGCACCTTCCCCCAGGGTGATACGCCCCCCACCGGTCCGCGAGCCCTGCCCTTTCGCGAGGCCCACCCCGCGCGACGGTGGAGACCATGGAAGCCTTCCGGCAAGCTGCGTTCTACGCTATCGTCGTGGCGCTCGTCTATGGGGTGCTGAAGCTCGTCCAGTACCTGGACATAGTCCACGTGCCGGAGAACTACGGCGACATCAACGGGCTGGAACCTTATTCCTCATATCGCATCGACGGCGGCCTGCCCTTCACCCAGTTGCGCGCAGGCGATGCGATCTGCTACCGACTTGGTCCCGAGACCGAGCGCGCTGTCCAGTTCGGCTGGATTGCAGCGCTTCCCGGGGACGACATCGCGGTCAGCGACGGCACCTTGCAGGTCAATGGCACGCCCAGCCCGCACAGTGGCAAGCTGCCCATCCCTGACTGCGCCGCCCTGCGCATCCCCGCCCAACACCTCTACGTGCTCAGCGACGGGCACCAGGCCGACAGCGTGGCCCACGGCCTGATCCCCGCCATCGCCGTGCGTGGGCGCCTGGCCAGGCTGCCATGAGGATCCTCATCGAACGCCTTGGTCTGCGCACCACCGGCATCATCTTGATGGTGGTGGCGGCGGCCCTGCTGGTCATCGCCTTGCTGGTCGCCTGGAACGCCGTGGCGCGCTGGCAAGCGATCGCAGCCCTGTCGGGCGCACAGCTGGCACGTCTCGGCGGGGACGAGCAGTCCGCGCGACGCGACCTGCGCGAAGCGGGCGATGACCTGCCGACGCTGCCGACGACGGTCCTGCCGGGCGTCGATCTGGGCGACGAATCCGCCGCCGGGCGGCTCGAATCCTTGCGCGCACGGGTACCGGCACGCGATCGTCACGACGTCGACACGGTGCTCGCCCTGCACCGCGCCCTGCGCGGCCAGGATGCGGGTGTCGAGGTCGCCGGCAGCGATGCCACCCTGCTTACCGCCATCCGTCTGACGGCCAAAGCGGACGCCGCGCCTGCCAAGCTGACCTACGATGCCGATCTGCCGCCGCACGTCGCCATCCTGCAGGCCGCTCTGCAACGCCAGTTCCGCGCCGCATGGGTGGCGGGCGATGGTGAGGCCATCCGGCGCAGCGCCGGGCCACTGCTGCTGATGGCGCCGACCGCGCCAGACGCCCCGCGCCTGCGGCTGATCCTGACCGCACTGAGTCCAACCGTGGATGCGAGCGTCCTCCACGCCGCCGGCGGGGCGATCGGCAACCTCGATGAACGTCTCGCCCTGATCCGCGCGCTGCTGCGCCTCGCCCCGGTGAAGACCCACGACCAACTGATCAGCCTCATCCCTCCCGAGCGTCAGTTGCCCGAGGAGCAGGAGGCCGCCCTGCTCGGCACCAGCACCCCGCTCGATCAGCAGGTTCAGAAAGTCATGGCCTCGCCCACGCCGGCCGCGCTGCGCGCGCTGCTCGACCGCGCCCTGCAGGCGGGACGCACCGACCTGGCGAAGCAGGTCCTCGCCAAACTGCCCGCCGACGCGCAACAACCCGTGCTGGTGCAGCTCGCCACTGCCGATGGCGACCTCGACACCCTGATCCACCTCCTCGGCGAGCAGCCCGAGCTGCAACTGCGCATCTCGCCGGTGGTGGTGGCGGGCGGCCATGCCGCCTTCCACGTCGCCACCGCCAGCGGGCTTGTGCCGCGCACCGGCATCCAGATCCGCCTCGCCGGCAAAGATGTCGATCCCGCGCGCCTCCAGCGCCTCGCCAGCCTGGTGGTCGTGGACCTCGGCGCGACCACGGGCGCTCTTGAGGTGCGCTACGGTCAAAAGGTCGTCGCCAGCGCCCAGGTGACGCCATGATCCCCTGCCAGAAATGCGGCCACATCAATCCCCTGGGCACGTCGTTCTGCCGCGGCTGCGGCACGCGCCTGGAATTCGACTACGAAGCCGTCGCCGCGTCGGTGGCCGGCACCAAGCGCGATCACCAGGACGAGCACGTCTTCACCTGGGGCCGCAGCGCATTGACGCTCTGCGGATTCGCGCTGATTTGCGCGCTGATCGTACGCTATGTCATGGTCCCACCCATGCCGCTGCTGGAATTTCCGCTCGCGCCCCCCATCGCGCTCTTCCCCAAGGATGTGCCCGCGTGGACGGGCGCCACGCTGGCCAGCGGCGCGGCAGCCACACCGGCGGCCTCCACCGCACCCGCGGGCGGCGCGCCCAGCGGCCCGATCACCGCCTGGCGGCAGGCCGCCGCCGCGCGCACGCTCACCGCATTGGGCATCTCCACCCTCAAGCTCAACTCCTGGATCGCCCAACTGGTCACGGCGCAGCATGCCGACGGCGGATTTCCCGGCGATGACGACCTCGCCGCGACCGCGCTCGCCGTGCTTGCACTCGACGCCTATCCAGCCGCACCGGCGACGCGCGCGGCCGCGGCCAAAGGACTGGCCTGGTTGCAGGTGCACGCCGCCGGCCTGGGCAGCCGCTCCCCCCTCGCGCGCACGCTGATGGCACTGGCGCTGGCTGAGGCCGATCGCTTCGAGCCCACCCTACGCAGCGCCCTTGAGCCCTTCCTCATCGATGGCAGGGAGCCGGCATGGCAGGCCCTGCTGCTGAGCGCCCTGCCCGCCGCCGACCGTTCGGCCCAGCAGGGTGCGGTGCGCGGAGCGCTGAAGACGCCGATCTGGAATGCCTACTTCATCCTGCTCGATGGCGGCACCCCGACTCCCGATGCCGCGCTCTTCGGGCTCGAAGGCGCCAAGGCCCTGCGCAGCGGCGAAGATCGCCTGGTGTGGGCCGGCACCGCCTGGGCGAACCCGGTCGCGCCACTCGACCTGATCGCGGCACTGCGCACCTGGGCGCTGATCGATCCGCTGCCGGTGTCCGCTGGACTCAGCAAGGCGGCCGGCGCCAACGCCCAGGTGGCGGTGGCGATCCTGGGCGTCACCGCACCGGTGCGGCTGCCGCCCTTGTGGCTGGTGCGCTGACCGCCTACCCCTCCGCGGCCGCCGAGTGGTGCGCCCTTCCATGCTTGGCCGCTGGCCAGCGCCGGGCATGCTGCCGCAGCCGTGCCCGATACTGTCACCATCACCGCTCCCAAAACCGTCACCCGCAGCGAGGTCGCGCCCGACCGCGGCTGGAAGGCGGTGCTGTTCAACGACGAGGTCACGCCCCTCAATGTGGTGATCTTCGGCCTGCAACGCTCCGCCGGCCTGAGCGAGGAAATCGCCGAAGCCGTCGCATTGGAGGCCCACCAGCACGAGCAGGCGGTGGTGAAGCGCGGCCTGAGCGAGGAGGACGCCAAGATCCTCTGCGGCGGTCTGCGCAAATGGACGCGTATCGATGGCATCTGTCCAGGCGTGACGTGCGAGGCGCAGCAGGATGACGAATAGGCGTCCGGAGGTCCGGAAGTCCGGAAGTCCGGAAATCGGGGACCTGTCACTGCGGCCGGTGGCGGCGGGCCGCAAGCGTCCATCCGCGCCCCAGGTCGCAGCCGAGCAGACTGCCAACCCGCCGCCCACCGGAGCCGCTGCGCGCAGCGCGCCGCCGCGGACTTCCGGACTTCCGGACTTCCGGACCTCCGGACCCGCCCTCCGCATCCGCGCATGCAACCGCAGCCCGGTGCGCAG
Source organism: Planctomycetota bacterium (assembly GCA_038213805.1). Taxonomy (GTDB): domain Bacteria; phylum Planctomycetota; class UBA11346; order UBA11346; family UBA11346; genus BOG-1363. The sequence continues at coordinate 60,954 of JBBQSO010000023.1, forward strand.
CGACGGCACCTTCGTGCTCTACTGGATGATCGCCAATCGGCGCACCAGCTGGAACCACAGCCTCGACCGCGCGGTCGGTTGGGCGCGCGAACTGGGCCGACCGCTGCTCATCCTCGAGGCGCTGCGCTGCGGCTACCCGTGGGCGAGCGCGCGGCTGCACCGCTTCGTGCTGCAGGGCATGGCCGACAACGCCGTGGCCTGCGCGCGCGCCGGAGTCGCCTACCATGCCTACGTCGAGGACCGGCCGGGCGCCGGCACTGGTCTGCTCGAGAGCCTGGGGCGCGAGGCCTGCGTGGTCGTCACCGATGAGTTTCCCTGCTTCTTCCTGCCGCGCATGGTCGCGGCGGCGGCCAGCCGCATGCCGGTACTGCTCGAGGCGGTCGATGGGAATGGCGTGCTGCCGCTCGCCGCGGCCGACCACGCCTTCCCGACGGCGTACGCATTCCGCCGTTTCCTGCAAAAGACCTTGCCGGCGCACCTCGGCGCCGCGCCGCGCGCCAAGCCCTTCGCTGGCGCGCCGTTGCCGCGCCTGGCCACCCCGCCCGCGGCGTTCACGCGCTGGCCCGCGGCCGCTGCGGCGTTGCTCGCCGGGGACGCGACCGCGCTCGCCGCGCTGCCCATCGACCACGGCGTGGCGCCAGTCGCGTTGACCGGCGGGGCGGTCGCGGCAGAGCGCCAGCTCGAGGGCTTCCTCGACCAGCGCCTCGCACGCTACGGCGAGGAGCGCAGCCTGGTGGCGAATGACTGTGCGAGCGGCCTGTCCCCCTGGCTGCATTTCGGCCACATCTCGGCGCACGCGGTGCTGGCACGCGTGCTGGCGCGCGAGGACTGGTCACCCGAGCGACTCGGCCAGCGCTGCGACGGCAAGAAGGAGGGCTGGTGGGGGCTGAGTGCGAGCGCGGAGTCCTTCCTCGACGAACTGGTCACGTGGCGCGAGCTCGGCTACGTGTTCTGTCAGCGCACGCCTGATCACGACTGCTACGAGTCGCTGCCGCCGTGGGCGCGCGCGACCCTCGACCAGCATACCGCCGACGCGCGCCAGCACCGCTACTCCCTGGACGACTTCTCCGCCGGACGCACCCACGATCCGCTGTGGAACGCCGCGCAGGGTCAGTTGCGCACCACCGGGCGCATGCACAACTACCTGCGCATGTTGTGGGGGAAGAAGATCCTGGAATGGACCGCGCACCCGCGCGAGGCGCTGGCGGTGATGATCGACCTCAACAACCGCTATGCCCTCGACGGGCGCGATCCCAACAGCTACAGCGGGATCTTCTGGTGCCTGGGGCGCTTCGACCGGCCGTGGGCGCCGCAGCGGCCGATCTTTGGACAGATCCGCTACATGAGCTCCGCCAATACCGCGCGCAAGATGCGCGTCACCGAGTACATCGCCACCTATGCCCCCGCTGCGCCCGGGACCCCTGATGGTCAGCAGCGCCTGTTCAACCCATGACGCCGATTCTTTCGAATGGTTATCCTCGCCAAGATGCCACGTCGCCAAGCTCGGCCACAATGCTCCGCAGCTTCGCCACCTCTGGACCTGCCGCTTGCGGTCGGTGCATGCGTCCCAGCGTGAGCCCACCCAGGTTGACCGTCCCTCGGCACCGTCGAGCCCTGGCGATCAATCTCATGGGGGATGCCGAATGACGACGTTCCGCGCCACGCGTGAACTGCCGGTCGACGCCGCCACCGCCTATGCCTGGCATGCTGGCGCGGGCGCACTGGAGCGGCTGCTGCCGCCCTTCTCCGGCGTCCGGCTGTGCGGCAGTGCCGGGGGTATCAGTGAGGGCGCACGCACCGAACTCTCGGTGCCGCTGCTCGGGCCGCTACGCACGCGCTGGATCGCCCGCCACGAACTGCCACAGCCCGGCAGCTCATTCTGCGACGTCCAGGAGCGCGGGCCGTTCGCCGCATGGCGGCATGTCCACCGCTTCCTGCCGTCGGCCAGCGGCTGCACGTTGGAGGACGAGGTCACGTATGCGCTGCCTGGCGGAGCGCTTGGCCGTTTGCTGGCGGGTGGGCAGGCCGGTCGCGAACTCGCGCGCGTCTTCGCGTGGCGCCAGCGCCGCACCGCGTTCGACCTTGAGCACCTCGCACGCGGCGCCGGACGGCCACCGCTGACGGTCGCGATCACCGGCGCCAGCGGCATGGTCGCCGGACAGTTGCGCCCCTTCCTGACCAGCGGCGGCCACCGCGTGATCAGCCTGCGCCGCGGCGCAGCACGACACGGCGACGAGGCCGCGTGGGATCCTGCGAGCGGAAAAATCGACGACACGGCGCTCGATGGCTGCGATGCGATCGTGCATCTCGCCGGCGCCAACGTTGCGCGACGGTGGACGGCTGCGGGCAAGGCGCTGATCCGCGACAGCCGCGTCGATCCGACGCGCGCGCTGTGCTCGGCCCTGGCGGCGCGCGCGAAGCGACCGCGCGTGCTGGTGTGCGCCTCGGGCGTCGGGTTCTACGGCGATCGTGGCTACGGTGCGGTCGATGAACAGGCCGCGGCAGGCCACGATTTCCTCGCCGACGTCTGCCGTGGCTGGGAGGACGCTTGCGAGCCGGCGCGGCAGGCCGGCATCCGCGTCGTCAATCTGCGCATCGGGGTGGTGCTCAGCCCCCTGGGCGGTGCCCTGGCGAAGCTGCTTCCGCCGTTCCGGCTTGGGGGCGGAGGGCGCGTCGGTTCCGGCACCCAGGTGATGAGCTGGATCAGTCTCGACGACCTAGTCTACGCCCTGCACCACGCCCTGCTCTGTGATGATCTGTCCGGTCCGGTCAACGCCACCGCCCCTACGCCAGCCAGCAATGCCGACCTGACTGCGACGCTGGCGCGTGTTCTGCACCGCCCGCACCTGCTGCCCATGCCGGCCTGGGCGGTCGGCGCGCTGTTCGGCGAAATGGGCCGCAATCTGCTGCTGACCGGCGTGCGGGCCGTGCCAAGACGCCTTCAGGAAAGCGGTTTCCGCTTCGCGGATCCCGATCTGGAGGCGGCCTTGCGCACGATGCTGGGCCGTTGACCGGTGCTGAGCGGCGCACGCCCGAGAGGGGCGCGCCGGCAAGCCTGCCGCGAGCGTCGCCGCCGGACGTAGGCTTTCCGACGCAGGCCCCGCCGCTGCTCAGAACGGCGGTTCATCGCCCGCCACCGCGTGCGTGCCCCGCGGCGTCCGCCCTGCCCCGGCCACGGCCGAACCGCGAGCGGCCGAAGCCCGCACCGCGCCGTCCTTGGCAGCAGCACCAGCGGCGGTTCCTGGGGCGGCGTCCTGCGACGAATCAGGCGGCGCGTCGGCGACGCCGCTCGCGGGTGCGCCCCCCTCACGTTCCTTGGCCCGCCCGAGGAACTGCACGGTATCGACCGCCACCTTTAGGCGGCTGCGCTTACTGCCGTCCTTGTCGTCCCACTGGTCGAGCCGCAGTCGCCCTTCCACATAGCAGGGACTGCCCTTGGCGAGGTATTGCCCGACCAGTTCGCCCTGCCGTCCCCAGGCCTCGCAGTCGACAAAGGTGCTGTCCTCCTTCGCTTCGCCTTCAGGGGTCTTCCAACGCCGGTTGATGGCGATGCTGAAGGACGCCACCGTGCGGTCGTTGGCGATGACGCGCACTTGCGGATCGCGGGTCAGGTGCCCCGCGAGTTGGACATGGTTGAGATTGAAAGACATGGCCGGCTCCTTGAATGGGTTCGTAATGACCCTATCCAGGGCGCGCAGGGGCGCAAGGTTGGTTTTGTACGTATGGTCCGGGGTCACGTCGCGGAGAACACTGGGGCGAGTCCCCGCAGCGCGAAGCACGCCCCGCGGGGCTGAGCCTCGTATTCCAGGCGGGCGCCGTGGGCCTGGGCGATGGCGCGCGCCAGGTGCAGGCCAAGGCCGATGCCGCCAGGGCGCTTGCTGGCGAAGGCTTCGAAGAGCTGGGGCACCAGTGCAGGGTCGACGCCGGGACCGGTGTCGCGGACGCACAGCCCGTCCGCCAGCAGTTCGATGCGCACCTCGCCGTCGCCGTGCTGCGCCTGGATGGCATTGAGCACCAGGTTCATGAGCAGCTGGCGCAGGCGCGCCGGATCCGCGTGCACGGTGGCGGCGCCACTGATCGCGAGCGCCACACCCGCGTGATCGGCCTGGCGGCGCAGCAGGCGTACCACGGTCTCGGCGGCGGCGCGCAGATCGCAGGCTTCCGGGTGCACGTCCATGCCCTTGGAGTAGGCGAGCA
>JBBQSO010000024.1:0-65059 GCA_038213805.1 Planctomycetota bacterium
GCCGAAATGACGGAACAGTGCATCCGCGTTCTCCGACAATTTGCCTACTCACCTCGGCCCAATAGACACGCCCCCAGGGAATCCAAGATGCCCTTCGGAAGGTCCGTCCAGAGGGGCGGGTGATAAGTGAACGCCATTGACCCTAGACCCTAGGGAGGTGCGCCGCATTGATTCCGAGACTCGCAACCTGTGACCCGCAACCCGCAACCCGCAACCCGAGGATGAGATCTAGGGTCTAGGGTCTAGGCTCTCCGCTCCAGGCCCCCGCGCCCGTTGATTCCCTCCGGGCAGCCCTTCCAATCCGCCCCTCATCCCCGCGCGGGATGAGGGAGCGACGATGAAGCCACAGGTCCTGGTGCTGCGTGCTGCGGGCACCAATTGCGATGTCGAGACCGCTTACGCCTTCGGCCTGGTCGGCGCGGAGTCTACCACGCTGCACGTCAACCGCCTGCGCGAGCGGCCGGCGCTGCTGCGCGACTTCCAGATCCTGGCCATCCCCGGTGGCTTCAGCTACGGCGACGACGTGGCGAGCGGGCGCATCTTCGCCAACGAACTGCTGGCCGGCTTCGGCGACGAACTGCAGGCCTTCGTCGAGCGCGGCGGCTACGCGATCGGCATCTGCAATGGCTTCCAGGTGCTGGTGAAAGCCGGCCTGCTGCCGCGCCTCGCCGGCGACCGCAGCCAGCACGCCACGCTCACCGACAACACCAGCGGCATCTACACCGACCGCTGGGTGCGCTTGACCGGCGACGCCACGCGCTGCGCGTGGATCCCTGACGGCGCCGAGGTCGAGCTGCCGGTGGCGCATGGCGAGGGCCGCTTCCTGGCCGCGCCCGAGGTCATCACCCAGCTCGGCGCGAACGGCCAGGTCGCCCTGCGTTACAGCGGCGGCACCAATCCCAACGGCTCGACCGCCGACATCGCCGGCGTCTGCGATCCAAGCGGGCGGGTGTTCGGCCTGATGCCCCATCCCGAGCGCTTCCTGCGCTGGGAGAACCACCCGCGCTGGACGCGCGAGCCGCGCCGCGCCGAAGGCGATGGCGTGCGCTTCTTCCGCGCCGCCGTCAGCCGCCTCTCCGCCTGATCCCGCGGATCCGCCTACCCGCTTCCACCTGCCCTCCGCCACGCCCCTGGAGCCCCGACCATGACCGTCCGCACCCTGGCGTCCGCCACCCTGTTCGCGCTGGCCCTGACCGGGCGCGCCCTTGCCGCCGAAGGTGGCGCCGAGACCCCGGCGGTGCCCACCGTCGCGGAGGAGACCCAGCAGGTCGATGACCGCCAGGTCAAGGTGTGGGCCAAGCGCGCGCTCTCGATGAACGTCAAGTCCAAGGACGAGGCGGACGTGCAGTCGCGCGAGCTGTGGTACGCCGCCTTTGATGGCAAGGCCTGGGGCGCGTGGTCCAAGCACGGCATCATCTTCGCCCGCGAGGCGCCGATCGCCTGGGAGCCGACCGAGGGCCACTGGCGCATCTACATCCGCACCATCAAGATCTCCGGCCTCGCCAATCCCGAGCCGGGTCCCGCGACGGTGCCGGCGGGCGAGTTCATCATCGACCGCAGCGCGCCCACCGTCGCGATCGGCTTCCCCGGTTCCCAGGCCAAGCTGCGTGGCGGCGGCAAGTACACCATCAAGTGGGAGGCCAGCGACCTGCACCTCAAGGCCGCGCCGGTGACCCTGCGCTGGTCGCGTGACGGCAAGGGCGTCTACGAGACCATCGCCGCGGATCTGCCCAACAGCGGTACCTACGAGTGGACCGTGCCCAAGGACATGACCAACGCTGGCCAGCTCCAGATCCTGGTCGCCGACAAGGCCGGCAATGTCGGCAGCGCCGAGAGCAGCCAGGTGCTGGTCGATTCGATCAGCCCGCGCGGCCGCATCACGGCGCCCGCGATCAGCGCGCGCAGCGATGCCACTTACAGCACCGAGATCGCTGACGCCGGCCCGGCCGGGTTGAGCGCGGCCAAGCTGTGGATCAGCGGCGACGACGGCGTCACCTGGGCCGAGGGCCCGGCGGTGGCCGCGCCGTGGAAGACCGTGGGTTGGAAGGCGCCTGCCGATGGCCGCTACCGTCTGGCGATCGTCGCCACCGACCAGGCCGGCAACGTCAGCGCCACGCCCAAGGGCAAGGGCGAGGACCAGTTCCAGGTCATCATCGACACCACCGCGCCAGTCATCACCCTCGCTTCGCCGGTCGGCATCGTCGAAGCCGACAAGGCCAGCTCGACCCGCCGCGCCTTCAAGCCCGGCGACCGCGTGGCGGTGAATTTCGGCATCAAGGACGTCAACCTGCAGGCGAATTCCGCGTCCGTGTACCTGCAGACCGATCCCGCCAAGCCCTGGATCGAACTCGGCAAGGGGCTACCCGTCGACGCCGCCTTCCGCTTCGCGATCACCGACGCCCACGCCAGCCGCAGCGCGCGCATCAAGGTCACCGCTCTCGACGCCGCCGGCAATCTCGGCGAGACTATCTCCACCGATGGCTTCCAGGTCGACACCGAGGTGGATGCGGGGACCGTAGAGATCAAGTAGGCCATCGGGGAGCGGAGATCCCCGCTCCTGGCCGCAAGGCCCGGGATAGAATTCCTGGGGTTCCGGGCACTTCTCCATGGTCGCGGGTGACCTGCGGACAGCGACCTGCGGACGAGAGTCTAGCGTCTATGGGCTAGGCTTCGGCAATCTGTAATCGGTCGTTCCGCTTTGCTCACCTATCACTGGTGCAGGCGCGGTACGACGCATGATCTGCGCACGATGACGATGAAGCCCCTGCCCCTCCTTGATGGCCTGATCTCGCCGGCGGATTTGCGCCGCTTCACCGCGGCGGAACTCGCTCAGCTCGCTGAGGAGATGCGCCACCGCATCAAGGAGACGGTCTCGCAGCACGGCGGGCATTTGTCGTCGAACCTCGGCACCATCGAGCTGACCTTGGCCCTGCACCGGGTCTTTGATTTCAGCAGCGATCGCCTGCTGTGGGATGTCGGCCACCAGGCCTATCCCCACAAGCTGCTCACCGGCCGCGCCGGGGTCTTCAACACCAACCGCCAGCAGGGCGGCATCAGCGGCTTCCCCGATCCCAAAGAGAGCCCCTACGACCTCGCCAAGGTCGGTCACAGCTCGACTGCGATCTCGACTGGAGTGGGTGTGGCCGAGGGCTACCGCCGCCAAGCCAGCCGCCGCCGCACGGTGGTGGTGGTCGGCGACGGCGCGCTCACCGGCGGCATGTCCTTCGAGGGCCTGATCAACGCGGGTCAGCTCAAGAGCGATCTGCTGGTGGTGCTCAACGACAACGGCAACTTCATCGACGCGCCGGTCGGTTCGCTGCACACCCACCTCGACCGCATCCGCACCGGGCGCATGTACGACCAGCTGCGTACGCGTGTGGTCTCGCTGCTCAAGCGCATCCCGCGTGGCAAGGGCCTGGAGCGCTTTGTCGAGCACATGGAGCACGCCGCGCACAAGCTGATCTCGCCCGGCTACATTTTCGAGGACCTCGGCTTCCGCTATTTCGGCCCGGTCGACGGCCACGACGAGAAGGCCACCGAGGACGCGCTGCGCCGCGTCGCCGACCTGCGCGGGCCGATCCTGCTGCATGTCCTGACCAAGAAGGGCGGTGGCTGGGAGCCGGCCGTGCAGGACCCGCTGAAATTCCACGGGCCCAAGGGCTTCGACGTCGAGAGCGGCTACTTCCACCCCAAGAGCAAGGCCGGCCGGACATACTCGCAGATCTTCGCCGACACCATGCTCGCCATGGCCGGCGAGGACCAGCGCCTGGTGACCATCACCGCGGCGATGCCGTCGGGCACCGGTCTGCGCGTCTTCGCGCAGACCTATCCCGAGCGCATGTACGACGTCGGCATTTGCGAGCAGCACAGCTTCGCATTCGCCGAGGGCCTGGCGATCAGCGGCCAGCTGCCGGTGGTGGCGCACTACTCGACCTTCGCCCAGCGCGGTTTCGACCAGATCTTCCAGGAGATCGTGGTGCAGCGCAATCTCGGCATCGTCGTCACCCTCGACCGCGCCGGCCTGGTCGGTGAGGACGGCGAGACCCACCAGGGCCTTTACGACATCAGCTGGAGCCGCTGTTTCCCGGGGTTGGTGCTGATGGCACCCAAGGACGGGGCCGAGCTGACTACGATGTTGCGCTGGACGCACGCCGAGCGCCAGACCCCGCATCGCGCCGCCGGGTATCTGATCCGCTATCCCAAGGACGAGGCCCCCGAGGTGCAGTGGCGTGCCGCTGCCGACCAGCCGCTGGCGCTCGGTCAGGCCGAAGTCCTCCACGCCGCCACCGTCAGCGACGCCGACAACGCCAGCCGTCTCGCGGTGTGGGCCTACGGCATGCCGGTGCACGTTGCCCATGCTGCGCTCGCCGAACTGACGCCGGCGGAGCTGGCCCGCGTGACGCTGGTCAACGCGCGTTTCGCCAAACCCATCGACGGCGCGCTGCTCGCGGAGCAGGCCAGGACCCACAGCCAGGTGCTGACCCTCGAGGACCACGCCCTGCCCGGGGGTTTCGGCTCGATCGTCGCCGAGACCGCCACCGACCTGGGTCTGGCCCTGCGCATCCACCGCGGTGGTGTGCGCGACGAATTGGTGCCGCATGCCGCGCGCGATGTGCAGCTGGCGGCCCACGGGCTGGACAAGGCCAGCATCGTCAAGCGCATCCGCACGCTGCTGGAAGGCGGCGCGCGCGAGGCGATCAGGTTCGTCCGGACGGGCTGAGGCGCGCGCCGCGCGCCGGATCTGATGGCCCTTGTATGGGTTCCGGCAGGTCAGGATCCCCGAGTGGGCTCCAGGCTGCGTCTGCTGCCACGATGACCTTGTGGCCCAATGGGCCGCGCTCCCCGGAGGGAGGCGGGTCGTCAGGCGTTCAGCGGCCCAGGCCGCGCATCAGCGGACCCATCAGGGCGCCCAGGTCGCTGCCGCCGAGAAGCTTCTGGACCTGCTCCTCGGGCGAGGCGCCGAAGCGCTGCTTGTGCTGACGGAGCGCGTCGTTGAAGGCGACCAGCACGAGATCCTCGAGCATGCTCACGTCACCGCCGGCCGCGGCCGCCGCGGCGGGGGCGATGACCACCTTGGTCACGGTCAGCTCGCCGTTGATCTGGACCTTCACGGCGCCGCCGCCGGCGCTGCCGTCGAGCAGCACCTTGCCGCGCTCGGCATCGGCCTTCTTCATGGTGTCCTGGAGCGGGCCGAGGCCCTTCATGAGCGAATCGATGTCCATGGGCAGAGACTACCCACCGCGCGGCGTTTGTCTGCTCCTGGGGCGCGGATGCCGCCGCCCTGTGTGACGTCAACGCCTTCGCCATGAAATGGTGGTCGGCCAGGCTCATTGGAAGCTACGAGCTACGAGCTACGAGCTACGAGCTACGCGCTACGAGCTACGAGCTATGAGCGACGAGCGACGAGCGCGTCAATCGGGCAGCTCGTCTTCGAAGAGCGCCGGCAGTTCGGTCAGCTCTGGCACCGCTTCGCCGCGCCGCTTGAGCTCGATGACGTCGATGCAGGTCGCCAGCACCTGCTGGGCGGAGAAGCCCAGGCGGCGCACCGGGAAGCCGGTGGGGTTGCTCCACGGGAAATTACAGTGCACCACCGCGTCGAGTTCATCGGGCGCGATGCCGGCGCGGTGTACGCCCATCATGCCGTAATCGGCGAAGTTGTCGTCGGTGATCAGCAGCGCGTCGGGGCGCACGTCGGCGGGGGCGCGCAGCAGCTCGCGCGCGGCGTCCAGGGCCTCGCGTGGCTCGGTGAGCGCGCGCAGGCCACCGGGCACCAACTCCAGACGGCGGCGTGTGATCTCGGCGGGCAGGCGGGCGTTGCCGTAATGGTTGGCGGGCGTCAGCACGGCGACGCGGCGGCGGCCGCGTTTGGCGAGGTCCTCAAGCGCGCGGCGGCTCCATTCCTCGTCAGAGAGGTGGACCTCCAGGCAGGTCGGGTGGCCGGCGTGGCGCATCATGCCGACGCGCACCGGGCCGGGGCCGCGCACGATCGGCGTGTCGGCGATCGGGAAGGGATTGGAAGCGAAGATGATGCCGCCCAGGCGGCGCTGGCGCAGGTCTTCCAGCAGGCGCTGGTGGTCGGGCTCGTCGGCTTGGCCGTTCAGCCCGAAATACGGGGTGATCGCCCGGCCGGGGAAGTGTGCTCCGGTGGTGGCCTCGAGCAGGAGCGAGGTCCAGAAGCGGTTCCACGACGGTTTGAACGGGTAGGCCGGGAAGACCAGGGCATAGGGGAGGGCGGGTGGCATGAGCGGCACGGGATGTGTACCATCTGGACACCGCGTCCCGCAAGGTGCGGGCATCAGCCTGGGACGAGCCAGTCTCCGGTGAACACGGTCACTGCGGGCCCGCTCATGACCACCTGGCGGTCGGGACCCGGCCAGGCGATGCGCAGGTCGCCGCCGTTCAGCCGCACCACCGCCTCGCGGCCAGGGATGACACCCTCCAGCACTGCGGCCACCAGCACGGCGCAGGCCCCCGTGCCGCAGGCCTGGGTCTCGCCCGAGCCGCGTTCCCAGGTGCGTTGACGCAGGACGGGCAGGCCGTGCTCATCGGGCAGGCGGGCGACGAATTCGACGTTGGTGCGGCGCGGGAAGCGCATGTGGTGCTCGACCTGGGGGCCGACGCTGGTTACCGGAAAGACGTCCGGATCTGGGACGAAGCAGACCGCATGGGGATTGCCCATGCCCACCGCCAGGAAATGCAGGTGCTCGCCGTCGAGGACGATGGTCAGGGCCAGGCGCGGGCCGGGCCCGGCGTGCTCGACCGGCACCTCGTCCGGAACCAGTCGTGGGCGACCCATGGCCACGGTGGCGCCGGTGCAGCGCTCCCCATCCAGGTGCAGGTCGACATCGAGATGCCCGGCGCCGGTGGAAAAGGTCATGCGTGGGCGGCGCACGCGGTGGTGGTCCCAGGCGAGTTTGGCCGCGCAGCGGATGCCATTTCCGCACATTTCCGACTCGCTGCCGTCGGCATTGAGCATGCGCATGCGCGCGTCGACCACCGCATCCGGCCCGATGATGATCAGGCCGTCGCCGCCGATGCCGTTGTGGCGATCGCTGACCGCCCGCGCCAGCCCCGGCAGGTCGGCTGGCAGAGCCTCGCCCCAGGCGTCGATGTAGATGTAGTCGTTGCCGCAGCCATGCATCTTCGTGAAGCGCATGCGCGTAGCATCACGGCAACGGCGGCTGGGCAAAGGGGCTGGTGGTGGTGGTTGCGCGCCGGAGCGGCTGAGCGTTCGACGAATGCCTTAGTTGCGAGGGGGAACTGGTGCTTCAGGCAGGGTGATGGTGTGCCCCAGGCCGTCCTCAACCGAGCGGGTGCCGCGGAGGTAGGCGATGCCGACCAGCACGGCACCAATGACCAGGATCACCGCGATCGTGACCGTGGCGCGTTTGGGGATCATGGCGACCTCCGCGACAGGGTGGCTGCTTCCATCTTCGGGTCATCCATCCTTGGCTGCCCGACCGCCGGCGCTGCGTCGCCGTCCGTCACGGTGGTCGGGATCGAGGCGCTCCACCCGTTCCGGACGGACGGCGCCAGCAAGGTCATCGTCTTCCGCCCCGGGGGCGGTCGGCTCTGGCAATTCTTCACCAGCATCGCCGTCGAGGTCCTGCGGCAGGTCGTCCTCCTCGTTCTCGGTCGCCGTCAGGCCGTGGCGGTGGCGGTCGGCGATGCTGCCGGCGGCGTTGTTCGCGAGTTCCTTGGCGAGTCGGTCATCGCGGGCGCGATCGCTGACGTCGTCGGGGTGGCGCGTCTCCAAGCGCGATGGCGGCAGGCTGCGATCATCCTCCGCGCCGCCCCGAGAGGTCTCCGCGCTGGCCAGATGTGCGCGTGCCGTCTTCGTGGACACGGGTGAGGAAAGCGTCTTGGGCTTCACAGTCACCTTCTTGTTATGCGGAGGTTGAGCGGACTTTGCCGACTTGCCTGATGGTGTGGTCATGGCGGTTCTCCGTTCGGGTGTTAAGAGGAGAAGCTCTGGACATGCCAAGGGATGCCGCCGCGATCGTTCAGCATATACGCTGAAGGGAAGAACGCCGTAACAGCGGTTTAGGCTGCCATCCGTCAACAACCTAGAGCGGATCGGCGGAGCGGATCGGCGGCACGTGGGGCATCCGGAGTGCAAATCATCGTCACCGTCGGGCCCGGGCGGTGCGGATCGCAGCGTCGCACGCGGCCATCGCGGGTGGACCCGCATCGACCCCGTCATGCTGCAGGCGGATTTGGCGAGAGCGGTTGCACGCTGCACGATAGTGGTTCCCCCGCGACGGGTCCCGGGAGCCTATCGACCGCAAAAATGCGGTTGCGGCCGCACTTTTCGCCCAGCGGCAGTGAGCCAATGGCACGCTTGCCGCTCTCAGCGGTCTCCCGTCCCCAATAACCAAAGGAATAACACCATGCGTCCTACCCTTGCCTTCCTCGTGCCCGTCCTCGCCACCGGCCTCATCCTCGCGACCACGGGTTGCGATCAGCAGGCTGCGCGCAGCGACTACCCCGACAACTCCCCGCAGACGCACCGCCAGATCGACGAGATCCAGGCGGACGCGACGGCACGCAGGGCGGCCATCGACAAGCGCGCTGAGGAGAGGGCGACCGCGATCTCCTTCCACCGCGGTCAGATCTCGGACAAGGCCAAGGCCGATCGGGCCAAGATCGCGCTCGACCACGACCAGGCTGTCGCTCCGCTGAGCGCCAAGCGCGAAGCGACCAAGGTCAAATACGATGCGCAGAAGCAGGAGATCGCCACTGCGCTCGCCAAGAAGCAGAAGGATAATACCGCCGAGGAGGCGCCCAAGCTGCTGGCGGACGCCGCCGCCCAGACCGCCGAGGTTGACCGCAAGGAGACCGCGGAATTCGTCAGCATCGACCAGGACATCCGCTCCGCCGACGATACCGCCGCCAAGAAGAAGAACGACGTCGACGCCCAGGAGGCCAAGGACCTGGCAGATTGCGACCGTCAGCTGACCGAGACCAAGAACCAGGCGCGCGCGGACAAGCTCGCGGTCGACAAGGACGTCAATGGCAAGGTCGCCAGTGTCGAAGGCGACAGCAAGTCGCGCATGGAGAAGACGCACGCCAGCGAGGACCGCACGCTCGAGAGCGATCGCAAGACCAGCGCCGCGGTGCGCGCGGACCTGGATGGCGACAAGGCCGTTGCGGCCAAATCCTCGGATGTGGCCATCACCACCAGGGACGGAGTGGTGACCCTGACCGGCACCGTGCCTTCCGATTATGACCGCCACGCCGTCATCGCCCGGGCCGGACAGACCAAAGGCGTGAAGAGCGTGGTGGATCAACTGTCCGTGCGTTGAGCACGGATTCCGCTGCGCGTACGCCTTCGTGCTGCGCGCTGCGTGCTGCGACCTACGGGGGGCTTCCATTTCCCCGCAGTCCGCAGCACGCAGCGCGCAGTTTTTTTGCTCACCTCGCATGCTGGCTGACAGTTGTTCGCTCGCACGGTTGGCGGGCTGGCCCGCCTCTCCCTTGTGCCGCACGGGGCTGCGCACAGGCGCCCGCGACCAGGAACAAAAAGGCTTCTCGCCGTCCGAGGCAGAAACTTTCCGTCCATCGCCGGGTAGGCGAGACCTGATCGAATAAGAGGAGCGGAGAATCGGAGGAGGACAGGGAACCAGTGAAAAATGCGAAAACCGGAAAAAACGGCATTGCCATCTCCTGGCGTTCCTCCGTTTCTCCGTTCCTCCTGTTAGATCAGGTCTTTCATGATTTGATCGACGAGAACCGAGTAGGCATTGAATCCACCACGAATCACGAGGAACCAACAAAAAAACCCCGGATCCCGCACGCGGGATCCGGGGTCATGAACACGCACGCCGTTCAGGCGTTCGCGCGCGCCTTCTTCGCGGCGGGCTTCTTCGCCGGCGCCGCGCTGTCGTCGTCCGCATCCTTGGCGTGCGAGCGGCTGAGCGAGTAAAGGTAGGCGGAGACCGCGATCAGGCCCGCGGCTGCGACGGTGGTCTTGACCGGGTTCTTCTTCGCCCACTTGGCGAGATGGGTCGCCGAGTCGGTGACCTTCTCGACGGCGTCCTTGAGATATTTTTCGCCATTGTCGCCGATGGCACCCGCGAGCTTCTCCTTGAGGGTCTCGAAGCTGCCTGAGAGGGTGCTCTCGAGCGACGTCGAAATGGAGGAGAGGAGGGTGGACTTGATGTCCGAGATGGAATTCTTGGCGGTGACGGCTTTGCTGGCCATGGGGATGTTCCTTTGGTTGGAGCGTTGGTGATGGAACTCAGATGGTTCCGGTGAGGAGGAGGATGACGAGGATGATGCCGATCAGGCCGATCCCACCCGTCGGCGCGTAGCCCCAGTCGCGGCTATAGGGCCACAGCGGCAGAGCGCCGAGCAGGACGAGTACCAGCAGGACGACGAGGATGGTGTGGGTGTTCATGGTGCGTCCGAGGCGTGCTGATGTGGGTGAAAGCCGGTGACGCTATGTTCAAAGCAAAGTTCGGACCAATTGCGTTCGACTGCGGGATTTATCGTTTTTTGGACGCCCATTCATGGGAAATGATGGTAAAAACGCAGGATCGGACCCCGAAGATAGTGCGCCTTGCACGACCGGTCATCAGACGTGCTGCTGTAAAGCAGGCGTTCCACAGGGTGCGTTGCAACGACGCAGGGAAGTATTTCCTGGCACGATGGTCGCTTCCCTCCACGGCAAACCCGCCGCGGGACGTGACAGCACACGTGTGTTCGCCCCAAGCATTCGCTCAGGAGATTTTCATGATCATCGCCATCCGCATTCTGATGCTGAGTGCCGCTGTCTTTCTGACCGCTGCGTGCGGCCAGGGCGGCCAGGGCAGCCGTGCCATCACCCTCGACCAGACGCCCGAACCGGTGCGCAAGGCCATCCTCAATGAAGCGGCTGGAGACCCCATCGAACGGATCACACAGGGGACCTTCGCCGGCAAGGAGTGCTATACGGTGTCCGTGGCACGCGCTGATCGGCGCTCCTGGTATTGCGTCGACAACCAGGGTCGGACGTGTGAATGATCACTCCGGTTGGCACGAATGCGGCGGATGCATGTACGTGTGACAGCACCCGTTAACACCATCGCAGTGGCATCCGGCCTGCTCTGCTGCAGGGTTGATATTCTGGTGTGTGGTACCTGGTATCTGCAGCAAGCTCGTCTAGGTGCCACCTAGACAGTCTGACATTTCTGATCTGCGGTTTCGTTAAGAAAACGACACGGCACAGCGTTGTTTCGCTGTGCCGTGTCAGGCCTGTCGTATTAGTTGTATGCCCCCAAGTGCTGTCGGCCATGAGATGCCGGCTGCGCACTGACCCGAGATGTTACGAACAGCCGCGCATCAGTGCGACGATCAGGACGAGGGGGATCGGAACGCCGATCGCCCACAGCAGCATGGTGAGATTCACTTTCGCGGCGCGTAGGCGGTTCATGTCCGTATTCCCGGGGAGGAGGTTAGGGTGGGGTGGAGATGACGAGACGGTTCAGCTGGCGCGCGATCCGCGCACCGAGACCGTCGCGCCGATGGCGATGGCGACCACGCCGCTGATCAGCAGCCAGATAGCTTTATCAGTGGGTGCGCCGGTGAACAACTTGGAGAAACTTGAGCCGATCGAGTCGCTGGCGCTGATGCCGAAAATGAGGAGGAGGACTCCGACGACGAGCAGGATGATGCCGAGGGGATTGCGCATGATGACCTCAAATGTGTGGGTGATGGTTCTGGCTTTCCCAATGCGTGCGCCATGCCAATTCCGCACGTACGCAAGGCGGGGATCCATCGACGCGCCATTGCAGGGGCGGCATGAGTGAGGCAATTCCATATCAGAGCTCAGGATATGTTGCAGACATTGCAGCGATTCAGCCGCTTCCCGAGCTGCGGCATCGCGCCCATCCCGCGCCTGCAACGCTGGCACCAAGATGCTCTCTGATCCGGGATGGTGTAAGAAACCGTTCAAATTGCAGTGCTTCAGGGTGCATATTTGCCGATTCGGCAGGCTCGTCGAGCAGCCGTTGCACAGAAATGACGATGCATGTGAGCGTTCGGCGCGGAATCACGCTGCTTCCTCTGACACCGGGGGTGCGCTGCACTTGGCACGGGAATGGCATCCACCGCACGTCCGAAAGCGCCGAGTGGGAAACGCCATGACCGAGCCGCTGACCGTTGAAGTGCCTCCTGCCGATACGCCTCCTGCTGCGGCACCAGTCGATGTGCCACCGCCAGCGGCCGCGCCTGAGCACGCGCCGGCAGCGACCTCGAGATCCGCCGAGATGGCGGTGCCGGTCGTCGGCAGCGCACGCCTGCAGGCCGTGATCGGCAGTGGAGCTGATCGCGCGCGGCGTTGGTCTACACTGCGCGCGTACTTCCGGCTGCAGCCTGGTGCATGGTGGGAATGGGCGGTGATCTGGGCGCTGCAGAACGTGCGCTACTGCCCGGTCTACGTGCTGCCGTTGATGACCGCCTACCTCATCGACCACGCCACTGGCAAGGCCGGAGTGGCAACCTTCGATCTCGCCGGGGCGCTCTCCTGGGTGCTGCTCGCCACCCTCGGGTTGTGCGTCCTGACCGTGGCCAGCAACACCGTCGGCCGGATCATGCTCTCGCGCATCAGCCGCAATCTCACCGCGTCGATGCGCACGGCGCTGATGCGGCGCGTCAACAAGCTCGACTTCGCCTTCCACGACAGCAGCGAACTCGGCTATCTGCAGAACAAGTTCACTCTCGACATGACCCGCCTGGAGGGCTTTGAGTCGTTCATCGCGGATGCGCTGCTGATGTACGGTACCGTCGTAATCATCATGCTGGGTGTGGTTTTGCACACGAACCCCTTGCTGTTCCTGGTCCTGGCCGTGGCGGTGCCGCTGAACCTGCTGATGGTGCGACTGTTCTGGGACCGCATAACCGCACTGAACGCCGAGTACCGCGAGGCCGAATCAAGCTTCCTGTCCCGTCTGAACGAGGCGCTCAACGGCATCCGCCTGACGCGAGCGCATTCCGCGGAGCGCTTCATCGAGGACCGCGTCTCCAGCGCCGCCGGCAAGGTCGCACGTAAGGCCATACGCCTTGACCTGATGAGCAACCTCTTCGGCTCGGGCTCGTGGGCGATCGGCACCTTCCTCAACATGTGCGTGA
This sequence comes from Planctomycetota bacterium, assembly GCA_038213805.1. GTDB lineage: Bacteria > Planctomycetota > UBA11346 > UBA11346 > UBA11346 > BOG-1363. The sequence continues at coordinate 13,111 of JBBQSO010000024.1, forward strand.
TCGGCCTGGGCGTCTGGCTGATGGCCTCCCAGGGCCACCAGATCACGGTCCTTGGCCATCAGTTCACGTTCGCGCCCCTGACCATCGGCGAGTTCACCATCCTGATCAGCTACTACGCAACCATCAGCGGCGCCCTCGGCGCCATTCTCGGCAGCTTGCCGCAGGTCGCCGCGGCAAGCGACGCGATCTCCTCCCTCGGGCAGATCTATGCGGATGAGAACGACGGCCAGAGCGCCCGGGGACGCACCCGCATCCGCACGCTGCGCGGCGAGGTCACCTTCGAGCGCGTCACCTTCGACTACGCGAACGCCGGGCGCCATTGCCTGGCCGGCATCGATTTGACGCTGCCGGCCGGCGCCGCGGTGGCCCTGGTCGGCCCGTCGGGCGGGGGCAAGAGCACCATCGCCAGCCTCATCCTCGGTTTCTATGCGCCCACCAGCGGTCGTGTGCTGATCGACGGGCAGGACCTGGCGACGCTCGACCAGCGCAGCTTCCGTCGCCATGTCGGGGTGGTGAACCAGGACGTGGTGCTGTTCCAGGACACCGTCATGGCGAATATCGCCTGGGGCGACCGCCGCCCCGACCTGCGGCGCGTGCGCCAGGCGGCCGAGCGCGCCAACGCTATGGAGTTCATCGACAAGCTCAGCGACGGCCTCGACCACGTGCTGGGTGACCGCGGCGCCGGGCTGTCGGGTGGCCAGCGCCAGCGTCTGGCCATCGCGCGGGCGCTCTACCGCGATCCGCGGCTGCTCATCCTCGATGAGGCGACCAGCGCGCTCGATCTCGAGAGTGAGCGCCTGGTGCAGCAGGCCCTTGAAGAGGTCAAAAAGGACCGCACCACCCTGATCATCGCGCACCGCCTCTCGACGGTGCGCAAGGCCGACCGCATCATCGTCATCAAGGACGGCAAGGCGGTCGAATCGGGCACCTATGACGAGCTGATGGCGCGCGATGGCGAATTCCGCCAGCTCGTCCAGGGCCAGTTGGCGTGAGTGCGCCGGTGGGGGTGGTCACCTCGCAGCATGGTACCAGCAGGCACGATGCGCACTCCGCATTACGGAGAAGACTGCCCTGGCCATGGCTGGCGGCCCCATACAACCAGTGCCCGTGGACGACCTCGCAACAGCCCCGCCAGTCAGCTCCCCGAGCTCCGCCATGCCGCCATCGGCGGCAGATGATGCCGCGATAGACCGCATTCTCTCGCCACCGCTGAACGATGATGGGTTCGTGCCCGGTGCGCAGTCCCTGGCGCGCCTGGTGCGCTGGCTGGCGGACGCGGGTCCCGGTTCGCGGCGCCCCATGCGTCTGCTTGAGCGGCTGCGTCAGGAGCCACCTTTGGCCGCGGCCCTGGCGGCGCGCCTCGTAGCCTTCCTCACCCAGGGCGACATCAGCCGGATTTTCTGCGACGCTGGCCTGCCGCCGCGACCGGCTTTCCTCGAGGAGGCGGGGCGTCGGCTGGTCCACCGCATCCTGCCGCCGCCGCTGATCGATCGCGATCCGACGACGCTGATCTCGCGCATCGCCCTACGCCAGGCGTCCGCGGCGTGGCTTGCCGCTCTGCACCCGGTGTGGGTCGGCGAAGTCCTCGCCGCGCTGCCCACGGCCGCCCCCGCCTTCGCCGCGCTGCCGCGCGCCATCGCTGACGCCCTGGAGGTGCTCGCCCTGCGCCTGGCCGCGCGCAGCGAAGACGCCGAGCTGCGTTACCGCGCCAGCAATCCTGAGCTTACTGACTCGCCCTTCTACCGCCTGCTGCGCGCCGTCGCGGCGGCCGCGGCGGCGGTGCGCAGCGGCGACCACGCGGCCACGGCGCTCGGGGCGGTGGTGGCGCCGCTCGGCGAGTGCCGCGTCGCCATCGACGTGATCCGGGACCATCTCGCCCGCCACGGCGTGAGTGTCGACGTGGTCTTCCGACTCGACCGCATGCGTCAGCAGCTTGAGCGCATCGTGCTGCTGACCGCGTTGATCGATCCGGGCACAGCCCCGCTCGAGCAGCGTCGACGCGCCATGGACTTCATCGCTGCGCTGCTCGCCGACATGCGCCGGCAGGCCCGGGTGCGGGGGCTGATCACCGAGAGCCTCGCCATGCTCACCCGTCGCATCGTCGCGAGTTCGGGTCGCGCTGGTGCGCATTACATCACCAGCAGCGGCGCTGAGTGGCGCGGCATGCTCGCGTCCGCCGCCGGCGGCGGCGTCATCACCGCCGGTACCGCGGCGCTGAAGATCGGCATCGGCGCGCTGCACCTGCCGCTGTTCCTGGACTGGGCGGCGAGCGCCCTGGACTACGCGGGCAGCTTCCTGCTCATGCAGGGTCTGGGCTTCACCCTGGCCACCAAGCAGCCGCCGATGACGGCGGCGGCATTCGCCCATGCCATGGACGAGGGGCGCAGCGAATGCAATACCCGCCCACTGAGCGTGCTGTCGGCGCGCATCGTGCGCTCGCAGCTCGCCGCGGTCATCGGCAACCTCGGTCTGGTGGTGGTGTCGGCCTGGGCCCTGGATGCGCTCTGGGTCCTCTGGCGCGGTAGCCACCTCCTGGAGGCGGCGTACGCGGACCACGCCATCGCCAGCTTCCATCCGCTGGCCTCGGGGACGCTGTTCTTCGCGGTGATCACCGGTTTCGCGCTGTGGCTCTCCAGCGCCATCGCCGGCTGGTGCGAGAACCTCTCGTCCTACCACCGCCTGCCGGAGGCCGTGCGCCAAAGCCCTGGCCTGGCCAGGCTGCTCGGCACGCGCCGCGCGCAGGCGGCCGGCGACGGGCTCGCCCATCAGGTCAGCGGCATCACGGGCAGCATCGCGCTGGGCGTGCTGCTCGCCACCATCGCCATGTTCGGTAAGTTCACCGGAACCGCGCTCGATGTGCGTCACATCACCTTGTCCACGGGCAGCATCACCCTCGCATGCCTGGCGCGACGGCCGGACCAGCTCTTCGGCGCCGATGTGGCGTGGGCGCTCGTCGGCATCGCCTGCATTGGGCTGCTCAACTTCGGGGTCGGTTTCGTCATCAGTCTGCTGGTGGCGATGCGCGCACGCGGGATGCGTGTACGCGACTGTGGCTGGATGGTGCGCGGTCTGGTCACAGACGCGCTTTCTGATCCCTTGCCGTTCCTGTTCCCGGTGAAGCGCTAGAAGATCCGTCGCTGGCGCCCGGCCCTCGACGCGACGAGTCGCGGGCCAGACGCATCCTGCACCACCATCCCTTCCGCCGGTAGGTTGCGACAGCGGTGCCATCTGACTGCGTATTGGCCAAGAATGTGCCGTCTTGAGCGCATCAGCGCTGTGCGCCACGACGAAAAACGGTTCCTGGTCTTGCGAGTTGGAAGCTATCCGCCCATCGCGGGGAAAGCATGCCTGATCAAACAAGAGGAACGGAGCAACGGAGGAAGACAGCGAGCCGGTGACAGAGCGAAACCGGGAATATGGCATCGCCACCTCTTGGCTGTCGTCCGTTTCTCCGTTCCTCTTGTGAGATCCTTTCTTTACTGTTTTTGATCGACGAGTCCGAGGAGGCAATCGTGCCTAAGTGAAAGACGAAGAGCCGAAAAAAAACCGGCATCCTGGTCGGCACGGGGCCGTCCAGGATGCCGGTCAGGCTAGCTATCAGCCGCTGATGGATCTCAGAAGCGACCACCGACGCTGACGAGCAGACCGAATCCGCGGTTCTCGCGCTTGTCCGAGACCGCGGTCCCGTCGGCGCGCGAGTAGTCCGGGGAGTAGCTGCCGATCAGGTAGGGCACCTCGACGCCGAACTGCAGGCCGCCGGGGAGAGTGAAGTACGTGCCGACGCGAGCGCCGAACTCGATGTACTTGTCCCAGTTCTTCGAGGTCTGGGTGTCACCGTGGTCGGTCACGCTGTAATAGGCGCGGCCCGCACCAACGAAGGGCGCGACCTCGAAGTGCCAATTCGGCGTAAATGCGTAGCCGTAGCCCAGCATGATGTCGACCACCGGGATGGTCGAAGTCGCCACCTGGCTACCGTTGTTGAACTTGGCCTGGTTGACCGCGATTCCTGCACCGTAGATCAGGCCGCCGCCATCGCCGAGGTGGCCGCCGACGAATTCGATCTGCCCACGGTAATTGTGGTCGGAATTGCGACCGCTGTCGGACGAGGAGGTGGTTGTGCCCGAGCCCGGGCCGCTGGTGGCGGTGGCATGGTTCTCGCCGCTGAAACGGTTGGACAGGACGCCGGCACCGAAGCGCAGATCGGCCAGGTTCATCTCCGCCGCGGCGGCGTGCGAGGCCAGAGCGAGGAGGGTCAGCGAGGCGCAGGTGGAGAGGGTCTTGATGTGCATGTGCATGTGATCTTCCTTGTCGCGCATGGCGCGGGTTTGCGGAGGGAGTTCCTGTCCACAGGCATGGCAATGTTTGTGCCAACGGTGACCGCGTCGCGCGGGATGACGCAAACCATTTTATGGTAATGACTTGACGCAGGAACGTTAGCTGATTCGCAGGCCCAGCCGTGCGCTTTGAAGGGGGCTGGGACGCATGCGAGTTGCATGCGGCAACCTGACGGAGTGCGCATTCTTGGCCCAAAGGATGCAAAACGCCCCCATGGATTCCGAACCGGCTGTCTCAGGTTTCGTGCTGCAGACGCTCCTGCCCGACTGCTGATGGTTTAGGTACAGCTGTGCGTGACGCGCAGCTGACACTCTTGGCCTCGTATCGCCCATATTGGCATGGCTGTTGCTAGGGAATGGCCAGATCCCCAGTTGCCGGGATTGGCCCTACTCACCTGCTCCGCCTTCTGGCGGTGCTCAGGATGACCGCATGCCCGCCCCAGCACCTGTCGATTCCGCCATAACCGCAAAAGGCCCCCGAATCCTGGTTGTTGACGACAACCCAGGGGACATCGACTTGATCAGCGAGGCTCTGCTGGAGGTCGCGCCGCTGGCAGAGATCGACAGTTCGACTTCGGCGCATCTCGCCCTCGGTCTGCTGCAGGTGGCCTGCAGCGGGGGACCGGCGCCGCACCTGGTGGTGCTCGACGTGCGCATGCCGATGATCAGCGGGACCGACCTGCTGCGCGGACTGGTCGCCCAGCCCGACCTCGCCGGCACGCGCATCGTGATGCTCAGCGGTCTGATCGAGGAATGCGATCGTGAGCGCTGTCGGCAGCTGGGTGTCGAGGAGATCTGGCAGAAACCGAAGGACCACGCCGGTTACCTGGAGCTGGCCCGACGCTTGGTCAGTCTCGTTGCCTGACACTGATCCATTGCTCTGGACGCCGACCGCGGATTTCAGACTGAGACCGCAGCACCCGCCATTCAGGTAGCGGTCTGGCTCTGTCCACTTCCTTGATGCTTCCCCAGGTCCTGGCTCTGGCCGGCCGTTGCTGCAGGCGCTGCCTCTGCCACGGAGGCGGTGGCGATGACCACGTCGTGCACGAAGCGCAGCTTGGCCAGCACCGTCGGCGACAGCACGAACGGGTACCAGTCAGGCAGGCCCATGCCGCGGTTGAGACTGTTGAGCGCGAAGGTGATGGGCATCCACGCGGCGATCATCTCATCGAAAGAACGTGCGGCCGCGGACGTGACCCGGGTGGTCGTGCCGTTGGGCGCCTTGACCGCCAGATCCAGCTGCGCGGCGATCTCCAGGGTATCCCGACCGTGCAAATAGTGCGCCCAGGTCTCCGCCCAGTCCTCCCAGGGGTGCATGCTGGCGTAGGCGCTCACGTGCTGTTCCTGCCAGCCGCTCTTCCCGCCCGCGTCGTAATGCTCCTTCATGGCCTGCTGGTAGTCGATGCTCTCATCGCCGAATAGTGCGCGAAATGGCTCGTGCCAAGGGCTGCCATCGATGAGCAGATCCCAGTAGTGGTGGCCGCTCTCGTGGCGGAAGTGACCGAGCAGGGTGCGGTAGCGCTCGCCCAGGCGTACGCGCTGCTTCTCGCGGAAGTCGTCGTCGGCCTCGGCGATGTTGATGGTGATGATGCCGTGGTCGTGGCCGGTGATCGCTGGTTTACCGTTGGTCGTCGCGACGAGGTCGAAGGCCAGCCCATGGCTGGGGTCCTCTTCCAGGCCGGCGCGTGGCAGGCCAAGGCTGCGCAGGGAGTAGACCAGCCGGCGCTTGGCCGCCTCAAGTATTGCCCAACGTCCGCGGTTGCCCGCCGCGCTGAGATCCGGAAGCGTGCGGGTCAGCCGGCACGACTCACACAACTCGTGCGCGTCATCGCTGGGCACCATCCAGTTGCATACCCCCTCGACGCCATAATTGCGGCACTTGCGCCAGGTGGCCGTACTATCACCGAGTGCCGTGAAAGTACCGTCGTCTGCCGGTTCAAGTGCAGCGACGGTGCTCGGCTCGGGCAGGTAGCCGAGCTCGTGGTTGCAGGTCAGGCAGCGGTAGTTCTCAAAGAAGACCCGGGTTTTGCAGCTCTGGCAGACGAAGATTTGCATGTTGGGATGAGACTTTCGCGACCGCAGGTGATGGTGATGGATGGCGCCCGTGGCACTGGCGGATGATCAGCGGCGCCAAGAGCGGTAGGCGAGCCATCCCCCCACCAGGGGAAGAGCCAGGAAGAGGGCGCCGGCGACGCAGGACCCAGCGGCCGCGCTGCCCAGCCAGCTGGATAAGGCCAAGGCCACCCCCTGGACCATGAGGATCGCGCCCGTAGCGGCCATGGCAACGCCCGCGGCGACGATGACCAGGGTCATCAGCACCGCGCTCGCGGAGGCGGCTAGGCCGCGCAACAGACTTGCGCGCAGCTCGTGTCCGAGTTGGACGATGATGGTGCGTACTCCCTCCAACAGGCTGGCCAGGGGGTGCGCCTCCGGCGCTTCCGCGTCCAGCTCATCGTCCGGTGGGGGAGCCGTCGGTGCATCATCATGGTGTGCGGGCATGTTCCTCATCTCTCCTGATTACGTGCGAACGGGCTCGTACCGCGGCCGCATAGCGCAGCGGTCTGCACCATCTTCAGCGCGACCCGCGGCGGAACAGGCTGAAAATCGCCGAGAGGATGAAGAGCACGATGAACAGGAAGAACAGCACCTTGGCGATCTCGATGGCGCTTCCATCGATGCCGCCGAACCCGAGCAGCCCCGCGAGCAGCGCGATGATGAAGAAAGCTGCGGACCAGTAGAGCATGGTGGACTCGCGAACTGTCGCAGGGAACTCCGTACGGTGATGACCGAAAATGTGGACGATCGGCAAACACGTCGCGGACGCCTGGAAAGGCATAAGCGAGGTTTGTGCCAATGCTACAAGTGTCGGTATGCCAACGGCCCTATCTCTTCGCCAACCAGTAGCCCACCGATGCGTGCAGGACCATGGATGGAGGTCGAAGGCGGTTGCATCACGGGCTTCTCGTGAAGATGACGACGTCAAGCCCGAGGTGCCGCTGGGAATTTCGCGCTGACAGTGGGAGCATCCACGCATCCCCATGCAGGATGCCCGATGGCCACTGCTTTCCAGGGTGCAGTCTGCACCCTGACCATGGACGTGGGATCGTGTTATCTACGCGCTAGAGGCTGTCACTTCGGACCCAGAAAAGGCATCGAGCGTGCCGCGCTGAAGCGCGCTGCGAGACGCAGAAAACCGCATAAATTCCGCGTTTTTTCCTATTGGCGAATTCATTCTGTTGGAGATATGGGCACGGCCCCCAGGGCTTTGGCACGTCTTGCGCCAATGGACAGCAGTCCAGCAGGCGCCGCACGCGTCTGGTCGGATGCCGGTGGTGTCGGTCATGCCGACCCCACCCGACAGTTCCCAACCACCGCCCTTCCTTCACCGGAGACATCATGTCCATCTTCACCCGTCCTCTGCCGCTGCGTCTCGTCGCTGGCTGCTCCCTGTTCGCCGCTGCCATGGCCCCGCTCGCCGCCATGGACAACCTGGGCGCCGACAGCTCGTACCCGCGCGTCGGCGGCGAAGTGCTGTTCGGCACCAGCGGCTTCGAGCCGGGCATCGACGCCGCATGGCGTTTCCACACCATGTCCTCGACCATGATCATCCGTCCCGAACTGACCCTCAGCGAGGATTCGCGCCCGGGTGTCGCAATCTCGGTCAGCTGGAACCTGGACATGCTCAACCTGCCCAAGAACCAGACCCTGAGCGTCGGTCCGCGCATCGCGTGGCACAACAGCGATGATCACGGCCTTGAGGGCGGCCTGATGGGTCTCTACTCGTTCGATTTTATGAACGACCGTCCCGGTCACCACTTCTTTGAAGTGATCGGCGTCGCGGGTCTGGTCGAGGACAAGAGCAACGACAACGACAAGGCGACGCGTTTCGGCGGCACCATCGGTGTTGGCTACTCGTATCAGTTCTAAGCCTCGGACCACAACTGCTGAAACCCGCCCGGACCGGCCGTCCGCCGACGCCCACACCGTCGGCGGGCGGGCCGGTCCGCGGCGGTTCAAGCCGTGTCGCCTGCAACTGGCCTGGCTGGTGGAACGCCTCTCCTGGCTCACCACCACACCGCGCTGTCGCGGCTGTGCCCGCGGGCGGCATCTTCTTGTCATCTCTTTGCACCGGTCGAGAATTCCAGGCCGGCCCGCACCAGGTTCCGGCGACGCCCATGAACACCATGCTCCTCCGTGTCCTCATCATCGCCGCGGCTACGGCGATGACCTTGGCATGGTGGTTCCATGGCCCATCGTCGACCCCGCTTGCGCTGCGCCTGGGTACGACCCGCACACCCTTTTCAGCCGAGGTATGGCTCGCAGCGTCTCGCGGTTATTTTGCCGCCGAGGGACTCGCCGTGACGGTCGTCCCCTACGGCTCCGGCAAGCTTGCCCTCGCAGACATGCTCGCCGGCAAGGTCGACTTCGCCACGGCGGCCGACACTCCCATCATGTTCGCGCTGGTTGACGATCTGCCCCTGCGCGTGCTCGCGACGCTCGTCACCTGCAGCGATGCGGTCGAGATGGTGGCGCGCCGCGACCGTGGCATCGCCACCGGGCGCGACCTCGCGGGCCACCGTGTCGGCGTGGTAACGGGAACGAACTCGCAGTACTTCCTCGACACTTTCTTGGAGGTCAGTGGCCTCGCCGCCGGCGTGATCGAGCGCGTGGCCCTGGAAACCGACGACCTGGCGCCGGCGCTTGCGGACGGACGGGTTGATGCGATCGCGGCCTGGACGCCGTACTCGGTACGCGCGAAAGCACTGCTGGGCGACCGTGCGGTGAGCATGCGCGTCGGCAGCATGTACCGCTGGACCTGGAACCTCGTTGCATCCGGCGTCGGGGACAACCCGGGCGCTGCCGGGGTCCTGCGCGCCCTGCGACGCGCGGCCGCGGACCTTCTGGCGGATCCCGTCGGGGTCGCGACCGAGGTCGCCGGGCAGCTCGGATTGCCAGCCCAGTCGCTGCCGGACGAGTGGCGCCACACCCACTTCGAGGTGACGATCGATCAGGCCCTGATCGTCAACCTCGAGATGCAGGCGCGTTGGGCGATCGGCTGCGGGCTGGCCAGGCCCGGTGCCGTTCCCGACTTCCTGCCGGCGATGGCCCCGGGCCCGCTGCGTGGGATCGACCCGGCGCTGGTCACGCTGATCGATGGCAAGGACCCGCGATGACGCTGCGCCGCACCGCAACCGTCGCGGTCGTATCGGTCAGCCTGCTGCTGCTGCTCTTGCTCGTGCAGCTGATCCGCTCCGGCGACACCACCAGGCGGCTGGACGGTTTGAGCGCCCAGGCCAATGGCATCACTGCGACCGTGTCCTCGCTGGACCACCTGGTCTACGAGTACCTGCTGCAGCCACACGCGCGCCCCGCGCAGCAGTGGCGCCTGCTCAGCGCGCAGCTGGGCGGCCAGCTCGACGACCTGGAGGCGGCTGGCGGCGACGCTGCAGCGGTCGCGGGCCTGCGCCGCGAGCTGGGCAAGGCGCACGAGCTGTTCGAGGCGCTGGTCGACGAGATGAAAGGCGGTGGCCCCGACCAGGCTGCTCTGGCCGCGCGTCGCAGCCGCATCGCCGAACAGATGCTGCTGGGCTCGCGCGCGATGTCTCAGGAGGCGGCGCGCATCCATCGCCTCGCCATCCGGCAGCGCGCCACCGTGCAGTCGCGGGACAGCCTGATCGCGATCGGGGCGCTGGCGGCGACCTTCGGTATGCTCGCCTGGCTGCTCATGCACGTGCGGCGGCGCGTGCTGCTGCCGCTGGATGCGCTGCAGCGCAGCACCGAGCGCGTCTCCGCAGGCAACCTCGACCAGCAACCCGGCGACATGCGCGCCGACGAGATCGGCGACCTCGCGCGGGCCTTCGACCGGATGGTGGGGCAGCTGCGCGAATCGCGCCGCCTGCTCCAGGCCGAGGAGTCCAAGCGCGCCGGCGAGGAGCGCCAGCGCCAGCTCATCGACGCGCTGCCGGGGTTGGTCTGGGCGGCGCGCCCCGACGGCGCCAGCGAAGCCTTCAACCGCGCCTGGCGCACTCAGCTCGGCGTCGATGCCGACGCGCCCGGCTTCGATTGGACCGCACTGCTGCATCCGGACGACGCGTCCCTCTGGCGGCAGACCTGGAAGCGCGCCCTGGCTGGCGCCGGACCGATCCAGTGCCAGTTCCGCCTCGATTGCCGCGGCGAATGGCGGTGGCACCTGGCGCGCGTGGCGCCGCTGTGCGACGCGCAGGGCCGCCTCGTGTTATGGGTCGGCACCGCTGCCGACATCCATCAGCATAAGGACCTTGAGGACCACCTGCGCCGTTCGCGCAACCAAGCCGAACTGCTCAATCAGGCAGGGCTCGACCTGGTCGCCGAGGTCGACGTCGAACGCCTCTGCCAGCGCGTCACCGCCGCGGCCACCGCCCTGGCCGGGGCGGACTTCGGCGCCTTGTTCCTCGACGTCAGCGATTCCGACCGCGATGGCCCGCACCTGCACCATGTCGCCGGTCTGCCCGCCACCGCCGCCGTCGACTTCCCGCCACTCGAGTTGGCCGCGCTGTTCCCGACGGAGTACCCCGGGCAGGCGATCGTGCGCTGTGAGGACGTGCTCGTCGATCCGCGTTACGCGGCCGCCGTCAGCGGGCACGTGCCGGGGGGGATGGCGGTACGCAGTTACCTGGCGGTTCCGCTGCGCACGCGCTCCGGCCGCATCATCGGGGGCATCTACTGCGCGCACGCCCAGCCCGGCCGCTTCAGCCTGCACCATGAGCGCCTGGTCGCGGGCATCGCCGCGCTGGCCGCCATCGCCCTCGACAATGCCCGTCTGTTCGAGGGCGAGCGCCGGCAGCGCCGCCTGGCCGACAACCGCGCCGGGGAGCTGGCCCGTTCCAACGCCGAGCTCGAGCAGTTCGCCTACATCTGTTCGCACGACCTGCAGGAGCCGCTGCGCATGATCAGCTCGTTCCTGGGGCTGCTCGAGGAGCGCTACCGCGAGCAGCTCGATGAGCGCGGGCGCGGCTTCATCGCCCGCGCGGTCGCTGGGGCGAGCCGCATGCAGAACCTGATCCGCGACATCCTGTCCTTCTCGCGGGTCAGCCGCGGCGAACGCGCCGAGGAGCGGCTGGCGCTGCGCGAGGCGCTCGACGAGGCGCTCAGCAACCTCCAACCGCAGCTCGATGCCGCGCATGCGACCGTCGAGGTCGGCATCCTGCCGGTGGTGCGCGGCAACCGCCTGCAGTTCCTCCAGCTGTTCCAGAACCTGGTCGGCAACGCCCTCAAGTTCACCGACGGCCGCCCGCCGCTGATCCGCATCGCCGCCCTGCGCGAGGAGTCGGGCTGGCGGGTCAGCGTCGCCGACAACGGCATCGGCATCGCGCCCGAACACCACCGCCGGATCTTCCAGGTCTTCCAGCGCCTGCACGGGCGGGAGCGCTTCGAAGGCACCGGCATCGGCCTGAGCCTGTGCGAAAAGATCGTCCTGGCGCACGGTGGCACCATCGGCGTCGAATCGCAGCCAGGTGAGGGCGCGACGTTCTGGTTCACCCTCCCGGATGGTGACACCAGTGGGGTCATGGCGGCGGTGCAGGGTACGCCGATCGGCGACGGAATCGCCTGACTGCGTGATTGGCACGGATGGCGCCGCAGTTCCGGCCCGTGATCCACCTCAATCAGCACGCCCTGCGCAACCCCATGGCATATGTCGCCACCAGCGGCTACGATCAGTCATGACCGACCAGGCTCATCCGCCATCACTCCCACAGCCGTCGGGCGCAGCCACAACCACCAAGCTGGCACCGGCGATCCTGGTCGTCGACGACAATCCCGGCGACATCGAACTGGTGCGCATCGCGTTCGAGATGAGTGACATCGAAGTGCGCCTGGACTGGGCGACCGACGGTCATGAGGCCATGCGCCGCCTGGAACGCTGCCTGACGAGCGCTGCGGCGCTGCCCGACCTCATCCTGCTCGATCTCAACATGCCGCGCGCCAACGGCTTCGAAGTCCTGCGCTTCCTGAGCGACATGGGCCTCAGTGCGCGCATCCCCGTGATCGTGCTGTCGACTTCGCGCCAGGCTGAGGATCGCCGCCGCTGCCTGGAACTGGGGGCGCGCGAATTCCGCACCAAGCCCGAGCTGATCCGCGACCTGGTGGACATGGTCCGCTCGCTGCAGCCGTATCTCATGGGAAAATGACGGGCCGCCCGACGTCATCCGCGCACGCATGATGCAGCGTAGGTGGCGTTGCACGTAAGCACGCCCATGAGCGGGTGCTGTCACTTCACCGATGTGATGGCGTGCCCGGCGTCTTTGCTTGGACCCGTCGCCATGCTCGGCCAGCGCAACGCCACGTCATGCGTACTGGCCCGCTGGCCCGCACGGAGGTTGTCGCACAGCGGAACGTGATTCAAATAAATGGGGTCGCCGAGAGGGTGGTCAGACCCTTCTCGACGCCCCTAATGTACATGGCGCACACGAGTACCGCGAACGCGATACCAATTCTGCTTACAGCCCCAGGCGCTGGCGCTTGCGCCACAGCGTGGACGGCTCGATGCCGAGGATGCGCGCAGCCTCGTCGAAAGTGTCGGTGCGCGCCAGGACCTTGCGGATGTGTTCGGTTTCGATGACGTCGAGCGAGCAGTTGCCACCCAGGTTGGGCGCCGGCTCGGCCTGCCCGCGCAGGCGCGGCGAGAAGGCCTCGGGCTCGATGGTGCGCGAGGGCCACAGCACAGTGATGCGCTGCAGTTCATTGCGCAGTTCGCGCACGTTGCCGGGCCAGGTGTAGGCGACCAGCAGGTCGCGCGCCGCCGGCGACAGCTCGCGCACCGGCGCCCCGGTCGCCGCGGCAAAGCCTGCGAGCAGCTTCATCGCCAACAGGATGATGTCCTCTTTGCGGTCACGCAGGGGCGGCAGGGTGATCTCGACGACGTTGAGGCGGTAGAGCAGGTCCTCGCGGAAGCGCCCTTCCGTCACCGAGGTCTCGAGGTTGCGGTTGGTCGCCGCGACGATGCGCACGTCGGCCTGGCGCGTGCGCGTGTCGCCGAGGCGCTCGTAGCGCTGCTCCTGCAGGAAGCGCAGCAGTTTGGCCTGTACCGCCTGGCTGAGGTCGCCGAGCTCGTCGAGGAACAGCGTGCCACCCTCGGCGGCCTCGACCTTGCCGCGCTGATCGGCGACTGCGCCGGTGAAGGCGCCCTTGACGTGGCCGAACAGATCGCTGGTCATCAACTCGTCGGCCAGGGCCGGGCAGTTGACAGTCACGAACGGCCCCTTGGCGCGCTCGCTGCGCTGGTGCAAAGCCTGCGCGAACATGCTCTTGCCGGTACCGTTCTCGCCGCGCAGCAGCACCGGGATGTCGGCGAGCGCAGCACGCCCAACCATTTCCAGCGCGGCGCGCATCGACGGTGATGACGAGCTGGTGTCGATCTCGAGGCGCCCGCCGCCGCGCTCGAAGGCCGCGAGGTTGCTGGCGATGCGGCGGCTCTCGCGCACGTGCGCCACCAGTTCGCGCACCTGCAGCTGGGTGAACGGCTTGGGCATGTAGTTGCTGGCGCCGGCCTTCATCGCCTGCACCGCGGTCTCGTACGAGGCGAAGGCGGTGATCACCACGATCTGCAGGTTTGGATTCGCGGCGACCAGGCGCGGTAGCAAGGTCAGCCCGTCGTGCTCGGCGATACGCAGGTCGCAGAAGGCCAGGTCGTAGACATGGTCGCGCAGGTAGGCGAGCGCGGCTTCAGGTGCCGCCGCGATGTCGGTCTGGCAGCCCATCCCCTTGAGGTCGATGGCCATACGTGCGCACAGCTGGCGATCATCGTCGATCACCAGGATGCGCAGGGGGGTGGGGGCGGCCTCGGGCTGGGCGGAAACGGTCGGGGTGGTCATGAGTTCGGTCATTAGGTGTCCGTCACGGGGTGCGCGCAAGCGCTGATGCTGAGCTGTGGACTGGCGTCCGGGTGGTGGTGGCGGACCGGCAGGCCGGCCCTATCGTCCGCCGCCCGGCCACACCAGCCGGACGAGGGCGGTCATGACAGCGCAGATCCTGATCGTCGAGGACAACCCGGACGAGGCCGAGCTGTTCCGGGCCGCACTCGATGAGGTCGCCGCGGACGTGCGCGTGGCGGTGGCCGGCAGCGCCGGCGCCGCGCTCGAGCTGCTCGCAGGCGCTGGCGAATGGCCGCGCGTGCTGGTAACCGATCACCACCTGCCCGACCTCAGCGGCCAGGAGCTGATCCGCCGCGTGCTCGCGCAGCCGCGGGGTGCCCTGCTCGGCTTGGTGATGCTCTCGGGCGACACCCATGCACCGGAGCTGCCCGCGCCGGCCGTGTGGCGGGCGAAGCCCCAGACTTGGAATGCCTGGCGCACATGGGCCCGCGAGCTGGTCGACGGCCACGTGCGCATCCCCGGCGGCTGATGCCGGGCAGCAGTCGTTCGCATACGGGCGGATGGCAGCAAGGCGGTTCGACATCGCGGGCATCAGTGCACATCGCGTGCCATCAGTGCAGACCGGCGTCCAAAGCGCAGGCCGGCGCGGCCGATAGCGGCGACATCAGTGGAGCCAAAGTACCTCAAGGGCGCAGCCCGAGTCAGCCCCACCACTGCGGCGTGCGGTCTGGTCATGGCCCAGATCGTGCACTATGCAGCGCTCACTGCTCCGCGAACGATAGTCGCACGGTGGTCCCGCGTCCCGCTGCAGATTCTAGCCAGGCGCGGCCGCCATGGCCCTCAGCGACCGCGCGGCAGAGCGCCAAGCCGACTCCGGCGCCATATTCAGGACCGCGTCCACCGGTGGCGAACAGCCGGAAGAGGTGGGCCTGGTCGCGGGGTTCGATGCCGCGTCCGTTATCGGCGACGCTGAGCACGGACATCCCATCCGCATGGACGAGGCTGATCACCGCCTGAGCCGGCGTGCCGGGCAGGGTGAAGGTCGCGGCGTTTCCGAGCAGCTGGGCCAGTGCCAGCGCGACCTGCCGCGCATCGCAGCGCAGCGTGCCGTCGGTGGCGACGTTCACCGCGACCTGCGCGTCCATCGGCAGCAGGGCGCGGGCAGCCTCAATCAGCGTGGCGAGCGCCACGCTGCCGTCGCAGGCCGGCGGGCTGAGGCGCGCGTAGTCGACCAGCGCGCGCAGCTGGCGCTGCACCCGCGCCGTGGCGGCGGTGGCGCTGGCCAGGCTGGCCCGGATGTCGCCGCCGCTCGCAAGGCGTTCTTCGATGAGGCTGAGATGGACGCTGGCCATGCGCACCGGCTCCTGCGCATCGTGCGAGAGCGCGCCGCCGAGTTCGGCGAGGCGCTGCCACGGCAGCGCGTCCACGGCCGGCGCCGGCGTCCCAACGAGCGGCTGCACGCGTTGGAGGATGCCGTCCGGTGCGGCGCAAAGCTCGACCATGGCAGCGAATTCGGCGCCGCGTGCGGGGCGGAAGCGCCGGCTGTACTGCGCGCTGGCGGCGCCGCTGGCGATGCGCACCAGCGCGTCGAGCTCGGCATCCAGGTCGAGGGGGTGGCCGATGCGTTCATAAGACCAGCCGAGCAGCGTCGCCTCGTCCGCGCCCAGCAGGCGGCAGCAGGCGGGATTGACCGCGCGATACCGGTGGTCGGCGCCGAGCACCGCGAGCGCCACCGACGATTCGGACCAGAAGCCCTGCCACCAACTTCCGGGCTGTCCAATAGCGTTCTGCATCGCGGCGGAGTGTGAGCGCGGATCGGGCCGTTGCTACAGCGGTGATATGGCACGCCGTATGCGGAACCGATCAGTTGACGCTCACGCGTGTCGCGGACTCGGCACCCCGCCAGTTCGCGGCTTCGCACGCCAAACTCCCGAGGTCCCTTACATGACACGCCCACTCAATGCACGCACCCTCCTCTTCGTTGCGGGGTTCTTCGCGCTCGCTGGTTGCGGTGACGCCACCGGTCAAGGGCCAGCCCAGCAGGCTGGTAAGGCCGTGGACCGGGCCGCCGAAAAGACCGGCGAAGTCCTCAAGGAAGGCGCGCAGAAGACTGGTGCGGCAGTCGAGAAGGCCGGCGAGAAGATTCAGGACGCCACTACGAAGTGAGCGCTATCGGGGCGCTCGAAATCCGCTGGTGGAGCGGGCGACTCCGGGACGGACTATCAGACCCAACTGAGTTGGGACACGATCCACTTAATCCCGCCGCTGGCTGGATCAGGCGTTCCATGGGCATTCGCCAAGGCCTGAATCACGCGGGCCCCGACAACCTACCCTCGTGTGCTTGCATGCGAAAATAGCGGCGTGTGGCGAGATCGGGAATCGCGTCTGCCGCTCAGGCGACGGCGCGGTCGATCGTCCTGCTCATCGCCAGCGAGCTGCGCGTTCCGCTCTCGCGCCGTCCCGGTTCAACTTCGCCACCGGCATCGCGCACCAGGTCGCTGGCGTACGAACGCTCGGCCGGCCCGTCCACGCGCACCAGGAAGCGGATCACACCGCCATCATCGGGGTCGTGTCCGATGAATTCGGGATCGGGGAAGCCTACGGTACGCAGCTGGTGCAGGATCTCGGCGGCGAGGTGGTGGTCGGCGGCGACCGCGACGATGGTCTCACTGGGGGCGACGACGAGCATGGCGCGTACCTTGGGCTGGTGGGTGTTCTTGACGATTCCCTGGCACGCTGCGTGCCAAGCGCAACCCCTTGTCAGTGAGGAGATGCGCTGGCGTTCCGTGCAGCCTGCAGGACGCCGGCTGCGTCGCTGGTACGTTGCTGCAATGGCGGGCTTGCCTGCGCGGTTCGCGCCCGACACTTCCGCCATGCCCAGCACCGCCATGATGTTCCGCTCCGCCGCCGAGCACCGCGCCTGGCTCGCCAGCCAGGCGACCCTGCCGCAGGGTTTCAGCGTCGGCACCACGCGCTTCGAGTTCGTGCCGGCCGAAGTCCACAAGCCGGCGCGCATGACGCTCACGCTCATCGCCCTCGACCGCCCGACCGACGCCTTCGCCCTCATGTTCACCCGCAACGCCTTTCCCGGTGCGCCGATCATCGTCGGCCGCCAGCGCCGCGACGAGCCGACCCTGGGCGCGATCGTGGTGAACAACAAGATCAGCAACGTCTGCGCCCCGGATGGCATCGGCACGGCCGAGCGCATCTGCGCCGCCGCGGCCGCCGCGATCAGCGCCGCCACCGGCCAGGCGCTGGCGCCGGAGCAGGTGCTGCCCAGCTCCACCGGGGTGATCGGCTGGCGCCTGCCGGTCGATCCGATCATCGCCGGGCTGCCCGCCGCCGCCACCGCGCTGCAGGCCGCCTCGATCCTGCCCGCCGCCGAGGGCATCGTCACCACCGACCTCTACCCCAAGATCCGCCGTGCTGCGGTCGGCAACGGCAGCATCGTCGGCATCGCCAAGGGCGCCGGCATGATCGAGCCGAACCTCGCGACCATGCTGGTCTACATCCTCACCGACTGCGACGTGCCGCGCGGCGAGCTGCGCGCCGCGCTCGCCGACGCGGTCGAGGGCAGCTTCAACGGCATGAGCATCGACTCCGACACCAGCACCTCGGACACCGTGGCGCTGCTGTCGTCGCGCGCCGTGCCGTGCCCGGACCTCGGCGCCTTCCGCGCCGCGCTGGCGCAGGTGTGCGCCGACCTCGCCGAGGACGTGGTGCGCAACGGCGAGGGCGTCCACCACGTCATCCGCGTGCGCGTCACCGGCGCGCCCGACCACGCCCTGGCGCGCGGCGTGGGCAAGGCGATCGTCAATTCGCCGCTGTTCCAGTGCGCGGTGTGCGGCAACGACCCGAACGTCGGCCGCCTGGTCGCCGCCATCGGCAAGCACGTCGGCGCGGTGCGCCCGGACCTCGACCTGCACCGCACCGTGCTGACCATGGGCGGCGCGACGATCTTCAGCGCCGGCGCCTTCCATCTCGATCCCGCGACCGAGAAGCTGCTGGTCGACCACCTGCGCTCCGCCGAGCTCTACGCCAGCACGCCGCCCGCCGACGGCGTGACCTTCAAGCCGCCGGTGTCGTGGCCGCCGCACGAGCGCGCCGTTGAGATCGGCGTCGATCTCGGCCTGGGCAACGTCGCGACCACGGTGATCGGCGGCGATCGCAGCCATGAATACATCAGCGAGAACGCGGACTACCGCAGTTGAACGCGCCGCCGCGCTCGCCGATCCCCCAGCCGATCGTGCATCCCGTCCCTACCGTCCCGGAGTCCCTCATGATCCGCCCCATCCTTGCCGCTTCCCTCGCCGCCATCCTGGCCTGCGCCACGGTTGCCTGCTCGCTCGCGGACGCTGATCGCCGGGTCAATTTCTATTCGCCGGCGGAAGAGGCGCAGATGGGTACCGACGCGTACCATGACGTGCTCGCCAAAGGCAAGCGGTGCACGGATGCCGAAGCCAACGCCCTGGTCGCACGCGTCGGTCAGCGCCTCGCGGCGGTGGTCAAGACGGACCAGCAGTTCGCCTGGGAGTTCAATCTGCTCGAGTCCAGCGAGGTCAACGCCTTCTGCCTGCCCGGCGGCAAGGTCGCGGTCTACACCGGCATCCTGCCCTATTGCGAAAACGAGGCGGCGCTTGCCGCGGTGATGGGCCATGAGATCGGCCACGCCGTCGCCCGCCATGGCGGCCGGCGCATGACCCAGGGTGTCATCATGAGCGGTCTGGAGACCACTCTCGGCGAGGTGCTCAAGGCCAAGGGTGTCAGCGAGACCAACGCAAATCTCAGCCTCGCCGCCTTCGGCGGGCTGAGCCAGGTCGGCGTGATGCTGCCGTTCAGCCGCACGCACGAGTCCGAGGCCGACGCCATGGGCCTCGAGTACATGGCCCAAGCCGGCTACGACCCGCAGGAGGCGGTGCGCTTCTGGCAGCGCTTCGCCAAGCTCGGCTCCAGCGGCCCGGCCTTCCTCAGCACCCACCCGCAATCCGGCGATCGGGCGCAGAAACTGGGCGAACTGATGCCCAAGGCCGTGGCGGAATACCAGGCCGCGCCGACGAAGTCCGGCATCGGCGCCCAGGTCCCCGCCCGTTACCGCACGGTACCCGCTCCCGCTCCGGCGAAGTAGCGATTCATGGTGTATCGGCGGATTGCGTCCGTCGAGTCGCCGAGCCTGGTCACCGGGATCGGGAAGTTGGACGGAGCAGCGGAGCCCAGTCGGACTCGTTCCCGGAGGCCCGACTCCGCTCCGCGCTTCCTTGGCGCCTTGGCGGTTAAAATCCGCAGGACAGCCGAATCACAGCTTGCGCAGCTGCTCTCCGAGCTCGAGGAACTCGCGCGGCAGGCGCGACTGCACATCCAGGTCCGGACCGCCCGCGGGGTGCGGCAACTGCACGCGCGAGGCATGCAGCAGCTGGCGCATGGCGTGCACCGGGTCGCGGCGGTCGCCATAGAGGCGGTCGCCGTAGAGCGGGAAGCCCAGTTCGCTGAAATGCAGGCGGATCTGGTGGTGGCGGCCGGTCTTCGGCTCGACGCGGATGAGGCTGCCGTAGGTGCCGAGACGCTCCTCGACCGTCCAGGTGGTGACTGCCTCGCGCGCGTCGGCGCCGCGACCGCTCTTCCACTTTTCGAAGCCCTGACGGCTCTCGACTTTGACCAGGTAGCTGCGGTGCGAGCCGGTTTCGCGCGGGTGGCCGCGCACAATGGCGTGGTAGGTCTTGCGCACCTGGTGGTCGCGGAACAGCACCTCCATCTTCTTGGCGAGATCCTCGTTGCGCGTGAACAGCACCACGCCCGAGGTGTCGGCGTCGAGGCGGTGCACCGGGAAGATCGCGCCCAGTTCGGCCTTGAGGATGTCGAGCAAGCTCCAGCTCTTCGGTCCATCGGTGGGCGTGACCGGCAGGAACGGCGGCTTGTCGTAGGCGAGCACGCCGACGTCGTCGAGCAGGATGCGCTTGCGGTCGAAGTGGTGCTCGCGCTCCTCGGGCAGGAAGAACTCGACCACCTCGCCGCGCTTGAGCAGGCGGCTGCCGTAGGTCTCGACGCGGCCATCGATGCGGCAGCAGCCGTTCTCGAGGTGGCGCCGTGCTGCGCGCACCGAGAGCTTGCCGCGGCTGTGCTGGACCAGGAAGTGGCCGAGGTCCATGCCGACCTCGGTGCGGATGGTGCGCGCGCCGGGACCGGGCGTCCAGATCGCGCCTTTGATCTCGGCCGGCGGCCGCCACGGCGTGGCGCGGCGCACCGGTTTTGCGGCGTGGCGGTCCGCCCTGGGGGCGGCGGGCGCGTCCGCGTCCGCCTCGGGCCGCGCGGTATCGAGGAGGCGCTTGGGCGGTCCGCCGGCGCGTCCGCGGCCCTCGCGCGGGGGCTTGCCGCCAGCGCCACCGCGTTGCGGCCGTTCACCGCTGCGCGGCGGCCGACCGCCATCGGCACGCTGTGGACGCTCGCCGGGGCGGGGCGCGCGGGCGCCGTCACCACGCGGTGGCCGCGCACCAGCGCGCGCGGGTCGCGCACCCTCGGCGCGCTGCGGACGGCCTTCGCCGCCACTGCGGGCGGGCCGTTCGCTGCCGCCGCGCTGCGGACGGCCTTCGCCGGCACTGCGAGGGGGCCGCTCGCCGCCGCCGCGTTGCGGACGACCTTCGCCACCACTCCGGGCCGGGCGCTCGCCGCCGGCTCCGCGGCCCTTACCACCATGCTTCCCGCCGCGATCGGACGATGAGGGACTGCGCGGGCGGGAAGGGGGGCGGGGAGACATGGTCGGACCTTGGGTGCAGGCGCGCGTACCGCGCCGGAACGGGACCATACGCCGGGGTTGTCTGGGGCAAAGCGGCGAAGCCGCTCGTCGCCGCAGCGCGCGCCTGGTCGCGACCGGCCGGCGTGCCGCTGCGCGGCGGTGCGCGCGCCGCGTCCGCCCTTCTCGCTTCTCCCCCCGCCGGGCGGGGCGAGCATCGCAGGCCATGCCCGATCTCGACGCCGTCCAGGCGCAGCGCGATTTCCTCGCCTATTGCCGGCTCGAGCTCGGGCTGTCGGCCAACACCCTGGTCTCCTACGGCCTGGACCTGGACAAGCTGCGCCTGGCGCTGGGCACCCTCGGGCTCGAACTGGCGACATGCGGACCGGATGAGGTCGGCACGGTGCTGGCGTGGCTGCGCGACGAGCGCGCGAATGCGCCCGCGACCCTGGTGCGCCTGCTGGTCACTTGGCGCATGTTCGCGCGCTATCTGGCCATGGAGCGCCTGATTCCGCGCGACCGCATCCAGCTCGCGCAGATGCCGGCGCTGTGGAACGAGCTGCCGCGCGTGCTCTCCGCCGATGAGGTCGTCGAGCTGCTCGCCGCGGCCAAGCCCGGCCCGCTGTACATGCGCGACCGCCTCGCCCTGGAGCTGCTCTACGCCTCCGGCGGCCGCGCCAGCGAGGTGGTCGGCATCGGGCTCGCCGACTTCCAGTCCGGCGCCGCCCTGGTCAAGCTGCACGGCAAGGGCAACAAGGAGCGCATGGTGCCGCTCGGCGCCCAGGCGCGCGGCTGCCTGCGCCGCTACCTCGCCGACCTCCGCCCGCAGCTCGCCCGCACGCCGACCGAAGACCGCCTGCTGCTCTCGGCGCGCGGTCGCCCACTCACCCGCCAGAGCCTGTGGGCCCTGGTCAAGGATGCCGGCCGCCGCGCCGGCCTCGACCAGGAGGTCTTCACCCATCTGCTGCGCCACAGCTTCGCCACCCACCTGATCGAGAACGGCGCCGACCTGCGCGCCGTGCAGGAGCTGCTCGGGCACGCCAACCTGACCACCACCCAGCGCTACACCCACGTCGATGCCAAACGGCTCATCGAGGTGCACCGGCGCTTCCATCCCCGCTCGCGGTAGCCGCCAGGGGTCTTCCCGCGCTCACTGCTCGCGCGCCACTCCTGCGTGCCCTTCCCGCGTGGCCCTCCCGCGCGCGCCATTCCGGAGGTACAGTACCGGCACATGGAAGAGCCACGCCTCGTCCGCCTCGCCCTGGAACACCGCTTCATCACCCCGGAGCAGGTGGAGCAGGCCACGGTTCAGCAGCGCGAGCTCGCCGACCGCGGGCTCGAGCACTCCGTGTGGTTCCTGCTCCAGGACCTCGGGTTCATCAGCGATGCGCAGATCCGCGAGCTGCGCAAGCACATGAGCTCCTCCGGCATCCGCGCGCTCGAGGTCGAGGGCTACGTCCTGCAGGGGCGCATCGGCAGCGGCGGCATGGGCGACGTGTTCCGCGCTGAGAACGCCGCGAAGGAGCGCGTCGCGGTCAAGCTGCTGGCCAGCAAATTCGCGCGCAACGAGGAGCACGGCCGGCGCTTCCAGCGCGAGGCGCGCGCCGGCATGCGCCTGCTCCATCCGCACATCACGCGCTCGCTGAGCGCCGGCGACAGCGATGGCCAGCGCTACCTGATCATGGAGCTGGTTGAAGGCACCAGCCTCAAGCAGCGCCTGCTCGATCACGGGCGCATGCCCGAGGCCGACCTCATCGCGCTGCTCTGGCAGATGGCCAGCGCGTTGTCCTATGCCTGGGGCCACGGCGTGCTGCACCGCGACGTCAAGCCGGCCAACCTGATGCTCGCCCCGCCCCGGCCCGGCGTGGCCGAACCGTTCTGCGCCAAGGTCTGCGACTTCGGCCTGGCCAAGGTCCTGCAGGGCGGCGCGGACGAGCCCGAGAGCCACGGCCAGCTGACCGGCACCGGCATGGCCCTGGGCACGCCGCATTACATGGCGCCGGAGCAGGCCTCGGGCGAGCAGGACCTCGACCAGCGTGCCGACATCTACAGCCTCGGCGCCTCGGCCTACCACGCCCTGCTCGGGCAGACCATGCACAGCGGCAAGAGCTCGACGGTGATCATGTACAAGCAGGTCACGGAGAGCGCCGACCTCAAGCCGCTGCGCGAAGCCGGGATCACGCCCGCCCTGATCAAGCTGCTCGCGCGCATGCTCGACAAGGACCGCAAACGCCGCTTCGCCACCTGGGACGAGGTCCTCACCGGGCTCGCCCAGCTCGCCCCGGCCATCGCCGGCGCCCAGCAGGCCGCCCTGGGCGCCGGCTTGGCCGCCATGCCGCCGCGGCCTGCGGGCAGCAGCCGCCTGCAGGCCGTCACCGCGTCCGAGGTGATGCCGAGCGCCGCCGAGCCGGTGACCGGCGCGCTCGAGAGCCGTCGCCCCGGCACGCCGCCGGCGATGCCTGCGGCGCAGCGGGCGGCAAATCCGATGGCCCGTCTTGACCCCTACCAGGCGACCCCGGCACGCGGTGGCCGGCGCGGCCGGCTGCTGCTGGTCGGGGCCGTCCTCCTGGTGGTGGCTGGCGCGGGCGCCGGTGCGGCCATCGCCCTGCACGCCGCGCCCCGCGCCGCCTCCGGGCCGCGCAGCGTCGCCGCCACCCCGGCCGATTTCAGCGCGCTGCTCGCCCAGGCCGCGGCGGAGCGGCCCGACCACCACGCGGTGGAGTTGGTGCTGGCGCCGGGCGACTACCCGGGGCCGTGGCGCTTTGGCGTCGCGCACAGCGGCCTGACGGTGCGCGCCGGCGGCCATGGCGTGCGCGTGATCGGGCCCGGCCTGGGCGCCGACACCGCGCTGGTGCGGCTCGAACCCGGTCTGACCGGCTTCCGCCTCGCCGGCATCGAGCTCGCCGAAGCCCCCGGCACGGCCCTTGAGGCGCTGGTTTCAGCGCGCGCCGAGATCGCCGACTGCTCGACCGCGGCGCCCATCGCCCTGAGCGGCGCGCAGCTGCACTTCACCAACCTGCGCGCCACCGGCGGCATGCTGGTCGAGAATCAGGCGCGCCTGCGCCTCGACGACAGCCTGCTCTCCGGTCCCACCGCCCTGGTCCTGCGCGATGGTCATGCTGAAGTGCACCAGAGCTGGCTGTGTGGCACCGGCGGCACGGCCGGCACGGTGGTCGGCGCCGCGGCCGGCAGCATCGATCTCGATGCCGTCGTCATCACCGCGCGCTGGCCCGGCGAGGCCGGCACCGGCCTGGCTCTTGGGGCGCACGTCAGCGCCACTCTCCATGATGTCGCCATCGACCACCTCGCCATCGGCATCACGGTCGACCGCGCCGAACTCACCGCCATCGACGGCCTGACCATCACCGCCAGCGCCACCGGCCTGCACTGGAGCGGTCCGCGCGGTGACGGCTGGCACTGGGAACGCCTCCTCCTGCAGGCGCCCGAACCCTTGCATGGCCTCAGTCAGCTGGCCATCACCGGGCAGGGCGCCCGCTCCGAACGGCTGGTCATGCTGCCGCAGTAGCAGGGGGCCGGCGCCCAGCGCCCACAGCCCCGCGCCGCGATTGCGGCATCCGGGTTTCCGGGGTATGCCAACGGTGAACTCTCGCCGCACGGAAGCCCATGGCCGAAACCATCCTGGTCGTTGATGACGAACCCTCCATCCGCCACGCCATCGTGCGCGCCTTCGCCGATTTGACGGTGCGCGAGGCCGAGGACGGCAAGACCGCCCTGCTGCTGGTCAAGGACGCCTATCCCGATCTGGTGCTGCTCGACCAGCGCCTGCCCGACGGCGACGGCCTGGAGCTGATCGCGCGCATCCACGCCATCGATCCCGACCTGCCGGTGGTGCTGCTCACCGGCCACGGCAGCGTCGATCTCGCGGTCGACGCGCTCAAGCTTGGCGTCGCCGACTTCATCGAGAAGCCCTTCAAGCTCGAACGCCTGCGCCACACCGTCGGCCTGCTGCTCGAAAAGCAGCGCCTCGGCCGCCAGGTCGCGCGCCTTTCCGGCAAGGCCACCGGGCGGGTCTCGCTGGTCGCGCACAGCTCGGCGATGAAACGCGTCATGGCCCTGGTCAAGCGCGTCGCCGGCGTGCCCGGCACCACCGTGCTCATCCAGGGCGAGAGCGGCGTCGGCAAGGAGCTGGTGGCGCGCGCCATCCACGAGCGTTCGTCGCGCGTCGACAAGAACTTCGTCGCCATCAATTGCGCGGCGCTGTCCGAGAACCTGCTTGAGGCCGAGCTGTTCGGCTATGAGAAGGGCGCCTTCACCGGCGCCGACAGCAAGGGCAAGGCTGGGCTCTTCGAGGTCGCCGACGGTGGCACCATCTTCCTCGACGAGGTCGGCGAGATGCCGCTGCAGTTGCAGACCAAGCTGCTGCGCGCCCTGCAGGAACGCCGCTTCCGCCGCGTCGGCGGCCTGCAGGACGTCGACGTCGACGTGCGCGTGGTCGCCGCCACCAACCGCGACCTGCGCCAGGAGGTCGCCGCCGGGCGCTTCCGCCGCGACCTCTACTACCGTCTGCGCGTGGTCCCGCTCAACGTCCCGCCGCTGCGCGACCGCACCGATGACATCCTGCCGCTCGCTGACCACCTGCTGAAGCGTCTGGCGCCCGAACTCGGCCGGCCCGGCCTCAAGCTGGCTGCCGCCGCGCGCGCCGCGATGGTCGCCTATGCGTGGCCCGGCAACGTGCGCGAACTCGCCAACGCCGTCGAGCGCGCGGTCATCGCCGCCGAAGGCGAGGAGATCACCAGCGACGACCTGTGCATGGACGAGGAGCTGCCGCCGATCGAGACGTATGCCGCCCCTGCCCAAGCGGCCGCCGCCCCCGCCGCGCCGGCGCTCCCGGCGCCCCCGGCCCTGCCCAAGGGCACGCTCCTCATCCCCCCCGGCGAGCGCAACCTCTCGCACATCGAGGCGCTGGTCGTGCGCGCCGCGCTGGATGAGACCGGCGGGCAGAAGAGCAAGGCCGCCGAGCTGCTCGGCATCAATCGGACGACATTGTATAACAAGTTGCGGGAACTGGGGTTGATGCCGGCGATCGGCGAGGTGGAGACGGCGGAGGCGGCGCGCTTGCCGTGAGACCGGGCGCTGCGCGCGCCGGCTGCTGATGGCTGATGGCTGATGGTCGATGGTTCGTTTTCCCAGGTACTTAGGGAAATCCGGACCCATCCAGCTCCCAGCAAACACCTCCACTGCAAAGGCTGTCGGTAGTCAGCCATCAGCCATCAGCCATCAGCCCTGCCCCCAATCCTATGGTATAGTCCCGGGCCATGCCCCTGCATCGTCAGTCGCGACCCTGCCTGCCGTCCGCTCCCCGCCCGGGGCGCGCCGCGTGAGCGATCCCGCCCAGCTGCGCGACCACGACGCCCTGACCGCCGAGGTCGAGCGCCTGCGCCCGCTGGCCGAGATGGGGCGCATGGCCGCGACCGTGGCCCACGAGATCCGCAATCCCCTGGCCGGCATCAGTGCCAATGCCGAACTGCTGCGCGAGGCGGTCACCGACGACGGCGACGCCGAGAGCGTCGACATCATCCTCGCCGAGGTCGAGCGCCTTGGCCACCTGGTCACCGACCTGCTCTATTACAGCCGCGAGCGCGAGCCGGAGCGCAAACCGCTCGACCTCTCGTGGGTGGCGCGCACCACCTGCGAACTGTCGCAGTCCGATGCGGAAAAAGCCGGCGTGACGCTGTCATGGAAGGGCAGCGGCCGCGCCATGGGCGATGGCGAGCTCAGCCGCCAGGCGCTGCTCAACGTCGTGCGCAACGCCGTGCAGGCCTGCCGCGAGGGCGGCAGCGTGACCATCACCGTGTCCCAGGGCGGCATGCACGTCCGCGACACCGGCAGCGGCGTCCCCGAGATCCTGCGCGAGCGCATGTTCGAGCCCTTCATCACCGGCAAGACCCGCGGCCTGGGCCTGGGCGCCACCGTCGCCCGGCGCTGCCAGCGCCGCCAGCTCGGCGAGCTCGCCCTGGTCGCGACCTCGGGGGCAGGCAGCGAGTTCCAACTTACCTGGCCGATGGATTGATGCCTGCGGCCACGATTTTCGCCAACGGCGTGGTCAGCGCAGAGCGGGAGGCGGGCAGGGGTGGCCGGACGGCATTCTGAGACGCGAATGGTGAGACCCGAGACCGTCGGCTGTCGCCCCAATGACGCCACCTCGCTGACCGCCGATCATATATCCCGTGGCGGGTCGCGCCGCACGATTATATCATAAGTTACTATAAAAACTATATTTATGACACTAATTGCCGATTCGGACTTGCTGATCTGCCAGGCGTAGAACAACCGCAAACGGCTTGTACGCGGGGCTCCGGGCGCCAGCCTGCGGCGAACGTTCCCGCAGCGGGACGGTCCGTCCGCGCCGGTCACGGCATGGGGACTTCTCCCGACATGCCGCCCGCGCCCGGACCATTCCCTCCTACCATGACCACCAGCACCAGCGAGCCGCCCGTCGACATGGCCACCCCACCGGGTGGCGATGCGGCGCGCCGTGACGAGGTGGTCAAGACCGCCTTCAAGTACCGCGATGCGCTGCTCGGCTATGCGTATTCGATGCTGCGCAGCTGGACCCTCGCCGAGGACGTGGTGCAGGAGTCCTTCCTGGTGGTGATGAACAAGTGGCAGGACCTCAAGGACGACGCCGGCATCTTCCTGTGGGTCCGCCAGATCGTGCACTTCAAGACCCTTGAGGCGATCCGCGCGCGCGGCCGCGAGACCATGCTTCCCGACGAGGAGCTGCTCGGCCTGGTCGAGAAGGCGGTCAGCGAGAACCTCGACGAGGCCATGGCCGAGCGGCAGCGCGTGCTCGGCGTGTCGCTGCGCGAGTGCATGTCGCGCCTCAACCGCTTCTCGGTCAGCCTGCTCGCCGGCTTCTACTGGCGCCAGGAATCCTGCGAGGCCCTCGCCGAGGAGCACGGCCGCAGCATCAATGCGGTGCGCCTGATGCTGTCGCGCCTGCGCGAGAAGCTGCGCACCTGCCTGAGCAAGCGTCTCCAGCAGCAAGGGGTGCGCCCGTGAGCGACCTGCGCCAGGATCAGCTGTACGAGAAGTACCTCGGCAACACTCTTGAGTCCGCGGACATCGTCCAGCTCAAGCAGGTGCTGTCCGGTTCACGCGCCGCGCGCACGCGCTTCGTCGAGGTGCTGCAGGAATGGCAGACCCTCGCCGAGGTCGCGCGCCAGGTGCACAGCGGCATGCCGTGGCAGGAACGCGGCAGCACCGCCGCCCAGGACCGCGATGCCGCGGGCGAGCTCGACAGCGCGCAGGACCACGGCGCCGCCGCCCATGACGGCGCGCTCGAAGAGGCCTTCCATCAGGTGCGCCGCAGCAGTGGCCGCCCATCACTGCGCCTGCAGCCGAGCCGCCGCCGCGGCGCCTTCGGGCGCTTCCTGATCGCCGCCGGGTCCCTCGCCGCCTGCGCCCTGCTCGCGTGGGGCTGGCTGCTGCCGCTCATGCAGGGCGCGCGCAGCGACGGCATCGCCACGGTTGCGGTCGCCGACGCCGCGGCGCGCATCCAGCGCGGCGACCAGCGCCTCGACATCGCCAACGGCCAGGCCCTGCAGGGTGGCGACACGGTCTCGGTGCCACCGGGATCGTGGGCGCGCGTGCGCTACGCCGATGGCACCATGCTCGACATCGCGCCGGCCAGCGAGGTCACCCTCACCCAGCCCGACAAGCTCGGCAAGCGGGTGCACATCGCCAGCGGCAGTCTGACCGCCGACATCGCCAAGCAGCCCCCCGAGCGGCGCATGGTCTTCACCACGCCCACCGCGGCGGCCACGGTGCTGGGCACCAAGATCACCCTCGAGGTGACGCCGATGTCGACGCGTCTCGAAGTCGAGCGCGGGCGCGTCGGTCTGACGCGCCGCGACGAGCCGACCGGCATCGAGGTCGGCGCCGGCGAGTACGCCACCATCCCGTACGGCTCCAAGGGTGAGCTCGTCGCCAAATCGATCGTCAGCGCGCCCTCGGTGCTGGTCGAGCGCGGTCACGGCCTCAAGGGCGAGTATTTCGGCAACCTCGACCTGACGCCGCCGACGATGTTCACGCGCGTCGACTCCTCGCTCAGCTTCGATCTCGGCTTCGATACACCCTGGCAGGACGACATGCGCCCGTCGCGCTTCTCGGTGCGCTGGACAGGCACCATCGAGCCGCGCTTCTCGGAGCGTTACTCGTTCTACACGCGCAGTGACAGCGGCCTGCGCCTGTTCATCGACGACCACGCTATCATCGACGATTGGGGCCACTGCGCGGTGTGCGAAAAGACCGGTGCCATCGCCCTGCAGGCCGGCCACCGCTACGCCCTGCGCCTGGAGTACAACCAGCCGCGCTCGGGCATGCTCCTCAAGCTCAGCTGGACCAGCCCCAGCCAGGAGTGCGAGGTCATCCCCGCCGCCCGCCTGACCCCGGCGCCGTGAGGCCGGGAGTGCCCCGGTGTGCCACGCGCGGGGCGCGGGCGCCCGGGCGGCTCCGCGGGTCCTTCTTGAGGTGGGTGCGGTCGGCCCTAGAAACGCGGCCATGACCACCGCCCTGCTGCGCGCATCCACTATCGGGACGATCGTCGCCGGACTGCTCATGTCCGCCAGCGTTCCGGCGCTCGCCGCAGAAGACGTCATCGGCGAGTCTGGCGGCCTGACCCTCAACGACGTGCGCCTCGGCTTCGGCCTGCTGCCGATCTCGTCCAACACCGAGACCCAGACCAACGGCGTCACCACCTTCCGCAAGCGCGGCCAGTTCGACCTCACCGGGCGCACCTCGGTGCAGTGGATGCTGCCGCTCAGCGAACTCGACAACGATGGCGGTTGGATCTGGGGCCTCGAACTCTCGCGCAACCGCTACATCCAGGAAGCGTCCGTCAGCCAGCCGACCCTGGACGTGGTCAGTTACGCGATCACCGCGCACTTCGGCCTCGGCTGGGTGCTGGCGCCGCACTTCCATCTCGAGGTCAACCCGCTGTTCGGCCTGGGCGTGACGCAGATGAACTCGGGCACCGGCTTGGGCCGCTACAGCGAGTACGGCGGCCGCTTCGGGATCTATTGGACCTCGGAATCGCGCTGGCAGCTGGGCGTCGCCTACGCCTACCTGTGGACGCGTGCCGAGCAGTCGCAGACCACCGGCGGCGTCAACCAGGACACCCTGGTGAGGACCGATGGCGCGACGGTGTCCGTGCAGCTGGGCTACCGCTTCTGAACCACCGCTGCGCGAAAGCGGTTGGGCTACGGCAAAGGTGCAGGTCGCGGATGGCGAGCGGCGACATGTGGGCCTCTCGACCCCTCGGCCGGTGTTTCTGAATTTTGGGCGGCGATGCAGCCGTTGCTGGATGCGCTGCTGACGCAGGCTGGGGCCGAGGCGTGCCGCGCTGGTTGTTCGTAGCCCGACGGAAAACGAACGGCCCCGGGCGACAGCGTCGTCCGGGGCCGTTTTCCACTCACTAGCGGCGGTTTACCAGCTCGACAGCCGGTCCGGGTCGACGGTCAGCAGGAACTCGATGTTGGTCTTCGAGTTCTTGAGCTTCGACTTGAGGAAGTCGATGGCGTCGGCGCCGTTGCGGTCGGCGAGGAACTTGCGCAGCGCCCACACGCGGCGCAGCTCGTCGTCGTTCTTGATCAGCAGCTCGTCCTTGCGCGTGCCGGACTGGGCGCAGTCGACCGCGGGGAAGACGCGGCGGTTGGCCAGGCGGCGGTCCAGGACCAGCTCCATGTTGCCGGTGCCCTTGAACTCCTCGAAGATCACCGTGTCCATCAGCGAGCCGGTGTCGACGATCGCGGTGGCGAGGATGGTCAGCGAGCCGCCATTCTCGATCTTGCGCGCCGCGCCGAAGAACTGCTTGGGTTTGATCAGCGCGTTCGAGTCGATGCCGCCCGAGAGGATGCGCCCGGAGTTGGGCGCCTCGCTGTTGTAGGCGCGCGCCAGGCGGGTGATCGAGTCGAGCAGGATGACCACGTCGCGGCCGCGCTCGACCAGGCGCTTGGCCTTATTGATCACCATCTCGGCGCACTGCACGTGGCGCGAGGCGGGCTGGTCGAAGGTCGACGCGACGACCTCGCCACGCACGCTGCGCTGCATGTCGGTGACCTCCTCCGGGCGCTCGTCGACGAGCAGCACCATCAGCTCGACCTCGGGATTGTTGGTGGTGATCGCCTTTGCGATCTTGGTCATGTACACGGTCTTGCCGCACTTGGGCTGGGCGACGATCAGGCCGCGCTGGCCTTTGCCGATCGGCGCCACCAGGTCGATGATGCGCAGCGAATAGTCCGTCGGGTCGTTGGCCAGCTCCATGAACAGGCGCTCGTGCGCATGCAGCGGCGTGAGGTGCTCGAAGTCCTGCACCGCGGTGCGCTTGTTCTCAGGCTCGCCCATCACGGTGTAGATGTTCAGCAGCTGCGGGCAGCGCTCGTTGCCGCGCGGCGCGCGCGCCGAGCCGGTGACGTGCATGCCGGCCTTGAGGCCGTAGCGGCGGATCTGCGGGTTGGCGATGAAGGTGTCGGTGTTCACCGGCAGGTAGTTGTTGAGCGGCGACCGGATGTAGGCCTGCTCGCCCTTGAGCAGTTCGATGTGTCCCTCGACCAGGATCTCGTCGGCGCGGCCGGCGGCGACGCGGCGCAGGATCTCGCAGATCAGGTCGTGCTTCTTCAGCCACTTGACGTCGCGGACGTCGTACTTGTCGGCCTCGCCCTGGAGATCGGGCAGGGTGCGGCGCAGGTAGTCGTCGAGGTCGAGCTTGACCGGCGCGCGGTCGTTCGGGTTGGGCTGGCCACCCTGGCCACCCTGATTGCCTTGGCCGCCTTGGCCGCCTTGGCCGGGGCGCGGGCCCTGGCCCTGGCCCTGGGCGAAGTTGCCGCGCGGCTCGAAGCCCTGGCGCGGCTGGTCGAAGCCCTGGCGGCCATCGTTGCGGGGCTCCTGTCGCGGTTCGGGGCGCGCTTCGGCGCGCGGCGGCGCCGGCTCGTCGCCCTGGTCGCCGGCGCCGTCGTCGTCCGCGGCGTCCTCGACTACCGGCTTGGCCTGGCGGCGCAGCGCGGCGAGATCGACGCCGAGCTGGCGCGCGAGGATGGTCTTGGCGTAGGCGGCGAGCAGTGCCGGGTCGCCGGAGTTGTCGACCGCGAGCTGGCACGACTTGCGGCGCGCGTCGGCGTTGCCAAGCGCGGTCTCGCGGCGTGCGAGCTCGGCTTCGTCCCAGCCGCGCTCGGCGAGGCGGACCAGGCGCGCCTCGCGGTTGGCGCGCACGTAGATGGCGGTGGTGCACAGCTCGCCCAGGCCCAGCTCGTGGAGCAGGGCGGCGTCGATGACCACGAAGTTGCCGAGCTTCTTGACCAGGGCTTTGACCTTGGCGGTGAGCTTGGTGTGGACGATGGCGTTGAGCGCGGCGGTGGCCTCGGCGCTGGCGAAGGCCTTGGCGGCGAGCTTGCGCCGATCGATGCCGCCGTCCTCGCCGAGGATGTCCTCGCCGAACTCCTTGACGAGCGCCTTCTTGACCATCGGGGTCTCGATCAGCTCGTGGCCGACCTCGTCGACCACCACCAGTTGGCCACCGAGTCCGGCGATCTGGCGCGCCAGGGCGCTCTTGCCGGCGCCGGGCTCGCCGGTGATGCCGATGACCACGGTCTTGCCGGCGGGTACGGTCAGGGTCGGTTCGCCCGCGGGGGCGTCGCCGTTGCCATTGCCATTGCCATTGCCGCCGGGTGCGGCGCTCTGCGCGTCGTTGCCGTCGGCGGGGGCTTCGCCGCGATCGTAGTCATCGCTGCCCTGCGGACCGTCCGCCGCGTCGCCGTTGCCGGCGGGAGCCGGGCCGTCGCCGCGGCCGTTGCGCCGGCGGCGATGCCGGTTGTTGCGGCTGAAGGGACGGTTGTCTGAGGGGCGCTGGTCGTTCATGGGGACTCGGGAGAGGTGGGGACGGGGCTGGTGGTGATCAGGCGCGGGGCGCGGTCACGGTTTTGGAAAAATTGGAGGCGCGCATCGGAGTGCGGAGTGCGGAGTGCGAGACATGAGACATGAGACCACGGATTTCCATCGCGAGGTGTGCACGGCGAGGGCTGCGCTGCACCTGCATCAACTCACCTCCAGCCAGGTCGCGCCGCGGCGCACCTCGGCGACCAGGGGGACTTTGAGTGTCCAGGCGCCGCTCATCGCGGTCTGGAGGGCCTTGGCGGCCTGGTCGGCGACGCTGACGTGGGCTTCGACGAGCAATTCGTCGTGGATCTGCAGCACCAGCTGGGAACCGACCGGCAGGGCCTGCTCGCAGCGCAGCATGGCGCGCTTGATGAGGTCGGCGGCGCTGCCCTGGATGGTGCTGTTGAGCGCGATGCGCTCGCCCTGCAGGCGCTCGTTGCGGTTGGCGTTGGCGAGTTGCGGGATGTAGCGGCGGCGTCCGGCCATGGTCTGCGCGTAGCCGCGTTCGGCGGCTTCGGCGATGACCTTGGCGATGTAGGCGCGCACCTCGGCGAAGCGCGCGAAGTAGTTGTCGATGAAGCGCTGCGCGTCGCCGCGCGGGATGCCGAGCTGCTGCGACAGGCCGAAGGCGGTCTGCCCGTAGATGATGCCGAAGTTGACCGCCTTGGCGGCGTTGCGCTGCGCGGGCGTGACCGCGGCCTCGTCGACGCCGCCGACCTGGGCGGCGACGAAGCGGTGGATGTCGGCCTGGCCCATGAAGGCCGCGCGCAGGGTGGGGTCGCCGGAGAGGTGGGCGAGCACGCGCAGCTCGATCTGGCTGTAGTCCGCGGCAAGCAGCACGTGGTCCTGCGGGGCGATGAAGGCGGCGCGGATCTCGCGCCCGGCGTCGCTCTTCTTGGGGATGTTCTGCAGGTTCGGCGAGTCGCTGCTGATGCGCCCGGTCTCGGTGCCGTTCTGCTTGAGGTTGGTGTGGATGCGACCGGTGCGCGGGTGGATGTACTCAGGCAGCTTCGTCAGGTAGGTGCCGATCAGCTTGGACAGCGTGCGGTGCTGCAGCAGCAGACCGGGCAGTTCGTGCTGGTGACGCAGCGCTTCGAGCACGGACGCGTCGGTCGACGGCCCGCTCTTGGTCATGGCGATGACCGGCAGCTTGAGCTTGGTGAAGAGCAGCTCGCCGATCTGCTTCGGGCTGGCGGGGTTGAACGTCGGCCCGGCCACGGCGCGGATGCTGGCGGTGACCTGCTCGAGGTACTGCTCGAGGTGGCGCTGGGTGGCGGCGAGGGTCGCGCGGTCGACGCGCAGGCCGGCGTCCTCCATGCGCGCCAGGCAGGCGGCGATCGGCACCTCTTGGGTGCGGTAGACCTCGAGCAGATGGCCCTCGGCGAGCCTGGCCTCGAGCAGCTGGCCGAGGCGCCAGGTGCACTGCGCGTCCTCGCAGGCGTACTGCGCGACGGTGGCGACCGGCACCTGGTCCATGGTCTGCCCGGCGGCGAGGTCGATGACCGCGCTGGTCGGAATCTTGTCCTCGCCCAGGAACAGCTTGGTCAGGTGGTCCAGCCCGTGGCTCTCGCGCGAGGGGTCGAGCAGCCAGCTCGCGAGCAGGGTGTCGCCGTCGATGCCGGCCATGACCAGGCCGTGCGCGGCGAGCACGCGGCGGTCGTACTTGGTGTTCTGCCCGAATTTCGCCACGCCGGGATCGGCGAGCAGCGGCGCGAGCGCGGCCTGCGCGTCGGCCCACGGCACCAGCGCGTGGTCGAGACCGCGCAGCGGCAGGTACACCGCGCCGTGCCCGTCCGCGGCGCCCCAGGCGAAGCTGATGCCGACCAGCTGCGCGCTGAGCGGATCCAGGCCGGTGGTCTCGGTGTCGATCGCGAAGCGCCCGGCCGCGCGCAGGTCGGCGACCAGTCCGGGCAGGTCGCTCGCGGCAAGGATGCGGTAGGCGCCGCTGGCGCTCGCGGCCTTGGCCGGCACCGGGAAGAACTTGGCCTTGCTGAAGCCGAAGCCGGAATATACCGCCTCGTCGCAGGTGTAAGCGGGATCCAGGCGCAGCTGCGCGAGCGGCGGCAGGTCCGGCACCTCGGACAGCGTGATCAGCCGGCGCGTCAGGTCGGCGACGGATTTGAAGGCTTCGACGTTCTCGCGCTGCTTGCCCTTGAGCTTGTCGCTGTTGGCCAGCACCTGCTCAAGGCTACCGTACTCGGCGAGCAGCTTGGTCGCGGTCTTGGGGCCGACGCCGGTGATGCCCGGAACGTTGTCCGAACTGTCGCCGATCATGCACAGGTAGTCGACGACCTGCGCGGGTGTGATGCCCTTTTCCGCGAGCAGTTCGGCCGGCCCGCGCAGCAGGCCCTTGCCCGGATCCCACGTGCGGATGCGCGCGCTCAGCACCTGGTCGACGTCCTTGTCCTTGGTCAGCATGCGCACGTCCATGCCGGCCGCCTCGCCCTGCTTGGCGAGCGTGACCAGCACATCGTCGGCCTCGAAGCGTGCGACGCAGATCAGCGGGATCCCGCTCGCCGTGCAGATGGTCACCAGATCGGCCATCTGCGTGCGCAGGTTATCCGGCATGGGGTCGCGCTGCGCCTTGTAGTCCGGGAAGATCTCGTGGCGGAAACTGTCCTCGTCGTGGTCGAAGACGCAGGCGAGGTGGGTGATGTCGCCGTTCGCGCGCAGGTCCTTGAAGAGATTGGCGAACGCGTAGGTCACGCCCGTGGGCCGGCCGCCGGGGCCGGTCAGAGGTGGCATGCCGAAGAAGAATTTATAAGCGTAATAGTGGCCATCGATGATGGCCAGAGTCTCAGCCGGCATGCAGCCCCGGGGAGTGGGTGCGGATCCTGCGTTCAGACGCAGGGTGATCGCACTGGAAACAGCGGTTTTTTGGAGGAAACGTCTCGCGGGGTGCGGGCGACAGCAGGCCGACCCGGACCGGAGAACAGAGCGCACACATACGCGCGCTCTGGCGTGACCATAGGCCGCGCGCGGGAAGCTGTCAACCTCGAAAGCCCCCGTTCGCCTCCTGGCCGCGTCGAGATTCCCATGCCAAGATGCACTGCCGGCAAGGATTTGCGCGGCTCTATCTGGCACCATCGCCCTTGCGGAACCTGCGGCGGGCACGCCTGCGGACGTGCCCGCCGCCCTGGCACCTGGCCGCTCGCACCGCGTGGCTCGGCCTCGACACCTCCCACCCTTGCCGAGCCCACCCCCCGCGCCAGCCTGCCGCCCATGGAACTCCCCCCGTCCGTCCTGGTTGCTGGTCGACCCGTCGCCATCCGCCTGCTGTCCGGTGGCGAGCTGCTGTGCGGTCGGGTGATGCTCGTCACCGGCGGCTGGCTGCAGCTCTCCGGCAGCGAAGGTCCGCTGCTGGTGCGCCTCGACCAGATCGCCGTGCTGCACCTCGATGGCGCGGCGCTGGCCGCGGACGAGCCGGTCGATGATCCCGCGGTGCTGTTGAGGCCCCGCTCGGCCGAGCCGCCGCGCAAGGCCGGATCGAAGGCGCCGGGGCGCGCCTGGCACGAGGAGGACCTGCGCGCCCTCGCCGACGCCTTTCTCGACAACGCTAACGACGCCGAGCTCGCCGAGCGCTTCCACCGTGCGCGCGGTCAGGTCAAGGAGCTGCGCCAGGGTTTCGAGTGCGCGCGCGGCAATCTCGTCGAGGACCAGATCAGCCCGGTCGCCCAGACCTGGGTGGGGCGATGGCGGAAGGTGCTGGGCGGGGTGCGGTGATCCGGATCCTTCCCGTCGAGAGGGAGACCGTCATGAGGGTGTGCATCTGGGTGGTCGCCAGTGCCGTGGTCCTGGCGCTCGCGGTGCTGGCACTCATCCACCATGGCAGGAGCGCGGTCCTCGCGTTCGACGGGCCAGGTCGTGGTCCGCAGCAGGAGGACAGGACGTGCCGATGCGACGGCTTCGCCTGGAGGCGCGCGGATCTCCAGGAGACGTCCTACTGCGTGTTCTTCTTCACCGTCGCAGCGAGCCGTGGTCACGGGTCTTTTGCGAGCAGGACGTCCTACGCGTGGTCACCGTTCTCCGGGACCGTCTGGATCGCATCCAGCATGTCCGCCCATTGACGTCGGCTCCCGGCTTGGCGATTTCGTGCGAACGGTGACCATCGGCGGCACGGGGACCAGGCCAAGCGCCTCCCAGGCGGCCTGTCTTCCGTTCTGCCCCATTGCGGTGGGGCGGCTCGCCGCCCACCTCGGGCCGACCAGGCGGCGGGGGGCACTCAGCGGTACGTGGTTGGTCCATGAACCGGTTGCCGCTCCGCCCCCCGCGCCGAACATGACGGCATGAACGCCCGCTTCCCCGCCGCCCTGTTCGCCCTGCCCCTGGTCGCCCTGCTGTCTGTCGCGACGGGCCAGGCCGGCGCGGCCACCGTGCCCGACCTCCTCCATACCGTCGGCGAGACGGTGAAGGAGGAGAACGACGAGCCAGGCAACGCCGCGCGCGCCAAGGCCATCGCCGGCCTGTTCAAGGAGGAGCTCGGCCTGTCCAAGGGTGAACTGCTCGACCTGCGCCTGGCCCTGGCCGGTGCCTGGCTCGACGCCGGCAAGCTTGCCGAGTCGCGCAGCGAGCTCGCCACCGTGCTCGCCGCCAAGGAGGCCTCGCCGGCCCAACGCGAAAACGCGGGCCTGACCCAGGTCGCCGTCTGGCAGGCGGAATGGAAGCTCGCCGAGAAGCCCGCTGAGATGCCTTCGGCGCTCGCTGCGCTGGCGCCGCTCGGCGACCTCGGCAAGCGCGTCACGGCGCGCGCGCACAGCGCCGAGGCGCAGCGCCTGCTCGCGGTCAAGCAGCCGGACGGCGTGCTCGCCCATTACGACCAGGCGCTGGATCTGCTCAAGGAGCAGCCCCCGGCGGAGCGCGTGCCGCTTTACGCGTTGCGCCTGCTCGCCATGGAGGAGCTCGGCCAGAAGCCGGACGAGGTGCAGGCGTGGCTGCAAGGCCGCGTCGCCGACCCTGCCGCGGCGCAGGTGCTGGCCTCGGCGCTGACCGCTGGCGAGAAGCTCGTCGGCCAGCCGGCGCCGGCGCTCAAGATGAAGCGCGTCGATGGCAGCGACGCCGAGATCAACCTCGCCACGTTCAAGGGCAAGCCGGTGCTGATCGACTTCTTCGCCACCTGGTGCAAGCCCTGCGCGAGCGTCGCGCCGATCGTCGCGGCGGTGGCGAAGAAGCTCGCCGAGAAGGGCGTGGTCACCATCGGCATCACCCTCGACACCAAGGACTCGCTGCCCAACCTCGCCGGCTGGATCGCCAAGAACGGCATCGACTACCCGGTCGTTGGCGACGGCCTGGGCTGGGACAGCGAGGTCGACGATGCGTGGCACGTCGACGGCATTCCGGCGCTGATCCTGGTCGCCGCCGACGGCACCATCGCCGCGAACGACCTGATGGGCGCCACCGTCGAGGAGACGGTGCGCAACATCGAGGCCGCGCTGGATGGGGCTAAGCATCCGCGGGCGCCGGACGCCGCGCACCCGGGCGGCGGGGCGAAGCCCGTTCTCCCCGCCCCAGCGCCCGCGCTTCCTCCCACCGGCAAGCCGGATCCCGGATTCGTGCCGTGAGCGGCCCGCAGCTGCGCACCGGGCTGGGCCTGGCCGGCGTTCGTGCGGGCTTCAGTCTGCTCCGCACCCTGCTCGCGCTGGCGGTGGTCGCAGCGCTCGGCCTGCTGACCTGGACCACGTTGGTGAACTGGCGCGCCACCGGCACCTTGACCTTCCATCCCTTCGACGCTGCCTGGTGGGCGGCGCGTCCGGCGCCGACCGACCGCGCGCTCAACGACCCGGGTGGCAGCGCCCTTGACGGCGCTCGCTCGCTGGCGGCCCAGGCCAAGGAGAAGCTGTGGGGACCGGGCGGTGTGGTCGAGCAGGTTGAAACCTGGTGGGGCCGCGGAGCTGCCGCGACCGCAGCTGCACCCGGCGCAGCTGCGCCCGCGCCGATCGCAGTCGCCCCGGCGGGTGGCGCGAGGCCGGGGGTGGATCGCGCCACCCTCGAGCGTCAGCTGGCCTACGCCCAGGTCAGCTTCCGCTCCGGCCTTGACGCCTTCAAGCGCGGCGCGCCCGCGGCCGCGCCCACCGTCGCCGTGCAGCGCGCCGCCCTGGCCGAGGCGCGCACGCACTTCCAACACGCCCACGACCTGCTCGCCCAGGACATCCCCGCCTACGCCGCACTCGGCGACCACGACCCGCGCGTGCTCGAGAACGCCCGCCAGCTGCTTGACTACGACGAGCAGTTGCTGGCGCTGGCCGTACCGCCGCGCTGACCCGACCTTCATCCCCGCTTCACATGCGCGTGGACCATGCCCGCGGTCCACGGCTGCGCGCCGCCGCCCACACCGGTGGAGCGTCGCTGAACGACTCCCGGCAGGTGACTGCCGGGATTTTTTTTGGCCCCTCGGCGCGCTCAGTGGGTGAAGTCCGGGCAAGGGGCGACCGCTGAGCGGCCCTCCATCACCGAGTCCCCTCCGATTCCCTGCGACCCCTGGCACCGCCGTCCAACTCCATCAGTTTGCGATCGCCGTCATTGCCGTCATCGCCGCATGAGAGCGCCGCACCGCAGATGTGCAGCAGGCCATTGCGCATGGCATGTGCGGAAGAAGCTGACCAATGCCCTGGCAGAGGAAATTCTCCGCCGGCAGCACGCTGAGTCAGAAAACGTCAGCTCTAACGCACCTCGCCTCTACCGGCGCTCCGGCTGATGTGGTGATCGAGAACGCCTCGCTGGGCGCCCAGGTCGCAGACCTAATCGAGAAGCTGCAGGTCATGACATCCCGCATGGCCCGGATGACTCGCCGCGTCTTCGGCGCCTCGAGCGAGACGCACTATCCGGACCAACGGCACCTCGACGAGATCAGGCGCCAGATTGGAGTCGAGAATGACCTGCGACCGGATGACGCGACCGCCGCCACGGTGGTGAGTGCCGGTTCGACGGCCATGACCACTGGAGCATCGCCTTCTGGTGCGGTGGTACCGGCACCGGCCAAGCCACGCACCAAGCGCCGCGGGCGGCTTTTGCTCCCCGATACCCTGTCCTTGGAGGAGCGCTTCAGTGAACTGGCTGAGTCCGAGCGCCTTGGCCCACACGGGAAGCCGCTGCCGCAGATCGGCACTCAATTTGTTGATACGTTGGACCACTTCCCTGTCTGGTTTCGGCGCCTACGTCCACACACCCGGGATCTCCTCGGACCAGGTCGGATGACTGGCTAAGTAGGATGATGGTTTGCATCCCGGTCTTTCCATCTTCGCAGAGAACCAAGGCATTCTCCCATGGTTTCATGTAAAGCCCGACCACTCCCAAGAGCTTGCCTGCACATTCCGGGTCGGGACAGAATCGACTCAACACTGAAGGCCCCAACCATGCGGACGCCTAATGCATGGGTAGCAGGCCGGCCGACTACGCGCGGCACGCCGCCACGCGGTACCCTGATCACATCGAGGCAGGCGGATTGACCGTAAGGATTCGCGGGATGTTCGAGTATCGTAATGGTCCGTTCACGGTTGCTTATGCCAGGAATCGCACTCGAAGCGGGTGTCGACGCCGGTAAGCTCCCATCCGTCCGCTGGAGACTGCGTGGAATCAGATCACCGACGCGAAGTCATGAAGCTGGCCATCGAGCATCGCGCCCAGATTTGGGGATTGCTACTCGGCCTGACCAAGGACCCGAACAAGGCCGAGGATGTGTTCCAGAACACCTACCTGATCCTGTGTGAGAAATGGCAGCAGTACCAGC
This sequence comes from Planctomycetota bacterium, assembly GCA_038213805.1. Taxonomy (GTDB): domain Bacteria; phylum Planctomycetota; class UBA11346; order UBA11346; family UBA11346; genus BOG-1363. The sequence goes on from JBBQSO010000024.1 coordinate 53,635, forward strand.
CGGGGACGAACTTCCTGGCCTGGGCCCGCACCATCGCGCGCTATGAATTCCTGGCCTCCGTCGATCCAGCCCGCCATCGCCTGATCGCCGTCGAAGCCGAGGTGCTGGAGTCCGCCCTGGAAGCCGCCCACCATGGCCCCGTCGAAGTCTCAGCCCAACGAGAAGCGCTGAACCGCTGCCTCCCTGCGCTCAATCAGCGTGGACGCAGCGCCATCGAACTGCGCTACGGCGAAGGCCTGGACTGCGGTGCGGTGGCACAACGCCTGGGCATGACCCTCAACGCCCTGTATGTCCTCCTGACGCGGACGCGGCAGGCGCTGTTGCAGTGCGTGGACAAGCGTCTGCACGCCGAGCGGGGCGCACATGGATAGGCTGCTGGCGGAGGAGATCGAGCGCTACCTGGGCGGAAGCCTGTCGGATGCCGAGCTGGAAACGTTCCTCGTGCGCCTGCGCAATGATCCGGATAGCAGGATCCATCTCGGTCGACTCCTCATCCAGCAGAGCCTGCTGGTGGATTGTCTGCGTCTGCGTGCGGCCAATGACGGCAGTGCCGACATGGAAAGGTTCTCCCGCCCCGACCTTGACCTCCCGGCATCGGCGTCGCGACCGCAACGGTGGCGTTCATCGCGATGGCTCACCGCACGGCCGAGGGCATCCCGCATCCTGTGGGCGGCGGCACTGGTTATCACCATCGGCCTGTTCGCGACGGGGCTCAGACAGGCGCTGCGAGCGGAGCCGTTTGCCACCGTGACCAGGAGCGCCGCCGCCGCCTTCAGTGTCGCACGCGGTGGGAACGAGGTCGCATCTCCCCAGGAACTGAACCTGGGTGAGGTGCTGACGGTCTCGTCCGGCAGGCTGCTCGTCACCTTCAGCGGGGAGCCGACCACGCTCGACATCGAGGCACCGGGCTCCCTCAGCATCGTCGACCAGGGCAAGGGCAGGCGCATCACCATAACGCGCGGGACCATCACCGCCGAGGTCGCGCCGCAACTGCATGGAGCGCTACTGCTCGCGACGCCAACGGCCCGCATCACCGTGCTGGGCACCCGCTTGACTGTTGTGGCGGGCAGCGATGAGACCTATGTGTCCGTGGCCCACGGCGCGATCGAGGTCGCCCATGAGGACGGGGTCGCCACGCGCGTGGCAGCCGACCAGTATGCCATGGTGCGGGCAGGGACGGAGGTGGTTGCGCGCGCCCAAGTTCCCGGTGCCGAGCTCAATCGTGGCTTGATCGGGTACTGGCCGATGGATGAGGGCTCCGGCGAGGTGGTCCATGACGCGTCGGGCCATGGCAGCGACGGCCGTCTGATGAACGCCTCCTGGAGCGCGGGCCGGTTCGGAGCCGCGCTTGCCTTCAATGGCCAGTTCGGTGGTGATAAAGTCGATCTCGGACCCCACTCCCTCCGACCAATTTTAGGCCTAACCGTCAGCGCCTGGGTGAAGACCTCCTCACTTCGTTTCGGAACGGTTTTCGGCAGCAGTTTCACCATCGGCGCGGGAGCCAGCACCCTCGGCATCCCGGAATCCGTGTTGCCGGGCGCCGACGCGCATGCCGGATACGTGAATTTTCTGGAGGCCGGCAACGCCCAGAAGAGCCTCGATTCCAGACACCGGATCAACGACGGCACCTGGCACCATGTCGCCTGGCGCTTCTCTGCCGCTGACGGGGAGCGTGCGATTTTCATCGATGGCCTCGTGGATGCCAGGGAACGTGATTCCATCCAGCATGAGCGGTCCTGGGACGGGCAATGGGTCATCGGAGCGGCCAGCGATCGCCTGGTATGGAATTTCGAAGGACTCATCGATGAGGTGCGTCTGTATGACCGCCCCCTGGGTGACGGAGAAATCCGGAGATTATCAGGGAATTGACGACAGCCTGATCCTGGATCAGGAATCCGCTGAGGTTGATCCGCAAGGTCTCCCGGTGCCACTCAAGAGAGGGCGCTGCGTACTCGCCCTGTAAGGAATCGCGTCGCCGCCGAGTCTGTGGTGGTCACGCCCCAGACCATGCGGAAACCCTGCTATGCAGCCTACGAGCAGCCCATGCGGGCGTCAGCGGATCGGCTCGACCATTCCGGCCGTCAGCCAACACGTTTGGAGTGTCCGCCCCAGCGCCCCGGGCGGGGCATGGGATCATCGCAGCCGGGGGCAGGGGCATGCATCGTCACTCCGGCATTCGTGGTTGTTCTGCCAGATCGTGCTCCTGGCCTGCGCCCTGTTCCTCGCTCCGTTGCATGCAGCGGCGGTGACCGAGGGCCGACAGCACGGCCGCATCGACAAGAGCCGCCCCCTGCGCCTGCTCTGCTTGGGCGATTCGATCACCACGGGCTGGGCCTACGACAATGCCTATCGCCTGCTCCTCCAGGAACAGCTGCAGACGGCGGGCTACACCATCAGCTATGTCGGAACCCGCATGGACCATGGCGGCACCCTGCATGATGGTTGGCCCGGCTACCAGATGATCAAGGCCAGCGCGCCAGCGGGGACGGATCAGGATTCAATGGCCTCCGACAGCATCTCCGTCAGTGCTGAGCAGCAGATCTACGGCACGGTGATCGTCAAGGCCATGGCGACCGATCCCGATGTCGTCCTGCTGATGATCGGGGTCAACGACCTCTTCTATCCTGACTATCTCAACCCGCAGCAGCGCGGTCGCGAATTTGCGCTGGTGCTCGACCAGATCCTGGGACTCAAGCCGACCGTGTCGGTCATCATCGCTCCCATCACCTACCGCCGCGGGGCGGTCGACCCCGGCCAGTGCGATGCGGTCAGCGTGGCGATGAGTGCGGTGGTTGCTGAACGGGCTGCGGCGGGCAAGAATGTCCGTTGGGCGCCCAATGCCGGTGGCGGAACCGGCGGTTCCATAACCCAGAGTGATTTCGATCTCCCAGACGGTGTCCATCCGGCCAGCGCGGATGCGTATCGCCGCATCGCAAACGGCTTTTTCAACGCCATCGTCGAAGGCACCGCCGGCACTGCTGCGACCGCTCCGACGCTTGGCTTCGCAAAGGCCGGCGGCATGACTGCCGGACGCTGGCCGGGAAGCCTGCCGCTGGAAGTGGACATCGCCGGTCACGGCACCCTGACCTGCCGCTGGTCCCAGGTCGCTGGGCCGGGAAAGGCGACGTTTGCTCCGGCCGACCAGCCCCGCACCGTCCTGGGGTTCGATCGCAGTGGCACCTATCAGGTGCGACTCACGGTCACCAGCGAGTCGGGCCTGCACGTGAGCAGGGATATCGCGGTAGAGATGAACGAGTATCCGACTGGACTCGTCGCCGATCCGGGCCCAGGGACGTTGACCCTGCACTGGAATCGGCTGACGCCACCCGCTGATCCTGCCGTCGTCACCACTTTCCGCGTCAGCTACGGCCTGTTGCCTGCAGGTCCATACCCGGTGGTGATCGAGAAGGTGCACCCCCCGGTAACGATCAGCGGGTTGAGCGAGGGTGTCACGTACTACCTGGTGGTGACACCGGTCCATTCATTGCCGTATCGGTCTTGGGACGGAGCGGCCAGCGAACCGGTGCCGGGCATTCCGGGTCGCAAGTGAGGTGATCGGCCGGCCGGGCTTGCTCGTGCGAGTTTCCCGGGTGAACGGGCCGAGGACCGGCAGGTGTTCCAAATGATATCGCAGGTGCACCACCGGAGGACAAACCGGACGCCACTAGGAAGGGTCGTTCCTGTCAGCACCTGCCGGCGAACGGATGAACGATTCCGCACGCCCCCGGGGTGGCCTCAGCCGACAGTCTGGAGCCTGGTTTTCCTGTAAGGACCATTGGGTCCGCCGAGTTCAGCTAGCGACCAACGAGTCACGGCGCGACGGAGAGCCAGACATGACCCAGTACATTCGCTCCAACCACCAGGATATCCTGCGCTATCCGCCGTATGCGGCGCTGCTTACCAGGTGGAGCCTCTCGGCGTGGGCGCGTATCGCCTGCTGCGCGCGCCTCCAACGGGGCCGTGTGCTGCTGGTGGGATTGACGGTGGTTGCCGGCCGACGCGGGCGGCTGCTGCGCCTTGCGGTCCTGATGCTGGCATGGGCATCGCTATTGATTGGAGCGGAACCGAACATCGACGGCCTGACCACCATCAGGATCATGCCGCTGGGCGACTCCATCACGGCGGGATATGGCGCGGATGTGGGCGGTTATCGCGAACAGCTGAAAAACCGCTTGGCCAGCGCCGGCTATAATGCCGTCTTCGTGGGCAGCCAGTCCACCTTCAATCTGACCTCCGACCCCAGCTTGGCACACGAAGGCCACAGCGGGTGGACGATTCCGCAGATCACCAGCATCGTCACCGGCAGCTTCAGCTTGAACTCGACCAGCGCCAACCAGGTAATCACCACTGCGAATCCAGACGTGGTGATGCTGATGATCGGTACCAACGACATGCTCGGCTCCAATGGCATGGGCATCGATCCCAACCTCTACCGGCAGCTTTTGGATGCGATCTACGTGCAGAAGCCAACCGTCAGGGTCATTGTCATGCCCTTTATCTACTGTTCGATCTTCGCCGATGTGCAAGGGGACAATGTCAATTACGGCGGACGCGACATCCGCTTCATCAACAGTCAGAACGTCGTGGTTGCCCGTCTGGACGGAGGGCTGGTCCAGATCATCACTGGCTACCAGCGCGCTGGCAGGCGGATCAGCTTCTATGATGGTTTGAACCTGGTGGTCACTCCGGCGAACTGCCACGACACCGCGGTGCTGACCGATGGCGTGCATCCGACCGCCGGTACCTATGAGGCGATGGGCAATGCGCTGGTGCGGGCCATCCAGGATGTCTCCAGCGGGGTCTTGGACGGCAGCGTGCTTGCGACCATGCCGAGCGGCCTGATCGCCACCGCGAATGGGGCAGGCTTCGATCTCGCCTGGACGCGCAACAGCGCGAACGAGACCGGCTTCCAGATCGACGCCACCAGCGATCCGGCTTTCCAGAACGGCATCACCACCGTCACGGCGCCGGCGGGCAGCAATGGTGCGAGCATCACCGGGCTCCTGGCCAATACGCACTATTACCTGCGCATCCGCGCAGTGGACGCAGCCGGCGCTTCAGCCAACACCACGCCCAGTGAGGCCACCACCGGGACTGGCGGCAGCAGTGTGCTATCGACGCCCGCATTCTCGCCTGACGGAGGCACCTACACCTCGACCCAGGCGGTCACGCTCAGCTGCGCAACCGTCGGCGCCGCCATCCACTTCACGATCGACGGCTCGACCCCGACGGCCGCGTCGACAACCTACAGCGGTGCGATCAGCGTGCCGAGCACGACGACGATCAAGGCGGTCGCTACGGCGTCGGGACTGAGCGCCAGCGCGGTGGCGAGCGCTACCTACACGATCGCGGCCCCGGCGACGGTGCCGACGCCGGTGATCTCGCCTGGCGGAGGCACCTACACCTCGACGCAGGCGGTCACGCTTAGCTGCTCCACCGGCGGTGCGGCCATCCATTTCACAATCGACGGCACGACCCCGACGGGCTCGTCGCCGACGTACACCAGCGCGATCAACGTGGCGAGTACGACGACGATCAAGGCGATCGCTACGGCGTCGGGGATGAGCGCCAGCGCGGTGGCGAGCGCGACCTACACCATCACCGCCGGCTCTGGGCTGGCGTCAGTGACAGGCTTGCAGGCCAGTGGCGAGGCCTCGACCCAAATCAACGCAACGTGGACCAACCCCGGCGGCGCCACCGCGGTGGAGGTGCAGTACGACACCGATCCGGGGTACCCCGCTCCCACGAGCCTGATCCTTGGCGCCACCACCGACCATGTCCAGATTGCGCACCTGACGCCATCGATGACCTACTTCCTGCGGGTGCGCTGTACCAACGGCGCCTCATCCTCGGCGTGGGTCGGCGCTTCCGTCGCCACGCTCGCTCTGGTCGACCTGGTCATGGTCGGCGATTCCATCACCTACGGTTGGGGCTATGCCAGCAGTGGCAGGAACACGGTCGGCAAGGGCATCCCCGGCGACCAGTCGGGCAATGCGAGCCAGCGCTTCTTTGCCGATGTCATCACCTTGCGTCCTCGGCTGGTCACCATCATGATCGGCACCAATGACATCGCCAATGGCGTGACCGTGCCCACCATCGAATCCAACCTCACTGCGATGGTGCAGACGGCCAGGAGCAACGGCATCGGAGTCATTCTCGGCACCGTGCCGCCGGCGGGAAATACAACTGTCCGCCCGACGGGCCTGATCGACGCCCTGAATGACTGGATTGCCACCTATGCCGCTTCCCAGGGACTGCGGGTGGCCGACTACCATGCGGCGATGTGGCCGTACAACGCTGGCGATTTCGGCGACGGCCTGCATCCGAGCACCCAAGGTTACGCCAAGATGTCGGCGGTCCTGGACGCGGTGCTGCCATTGGCCCTTGCCGATCAGGGCAGTGGCTATGGCAGTGCTCCGGCCGATCCAACAGCCTATCCGAACGGCGATGGCGCCCTCAGCGGGGTGCCCTTCGGAGATGGCAGCGCGCCTCCTGAATATGCCTGGGATGGTAATCCCAACACCATGTACGAGAGCGGCAGCGACAGTGGCTCGAATGGCTACACCGGACTCGATCTCGGCGCACCGAAGCGTATCACCGGCTACCGCTTCCTGGCGAACCAGGACCCCGTGAACCGCTTGTACCGCCGCAGCTTCGGCGCACGACTGCAAGGCTCGAACAGCAGCGCGACCACCGGGTTCATCGACATCGCCCTGGTTTCGCTGGTACCGTTCTCAAATCGCACGGTCGCATACGGCATCACCGACACCAATTCCTACCGCTGGGTGCGCATGTTCAGTGCCACGGGCGGATTGTGCGACGCTACCGAGATCGCCTTGGTCGGCACGACGGGTGGCAGCAGCACGGTGGCCATGCCGACGTTCTCGCCCGCGGGAGGCACCTACACCTCGCCCCAAGCCGTGACACTCAGCTGCTCCACCAGCGGTGCGATCATCCACTTCACGACCGACGGGTCGACCCCGACGGCCTCGTCGACAACCTACAATGGCACGATCAACGTGGCGAGCACGATGACGATCACGGCGATCGCTACGGCATCGAACATGACCGCCAGCGCGGCTGGGAGCGCAACCTACACCATCTCGACTCCTGGGACGGTGGCGACGCCGACGTTCTCGCCCGCGGGAGGCACCTACACCTCGCCCCAAGCCGTGACGCTCAGCTGCTCCACCGGCGGTGCCATCATCCACTTCACGACCGACGGGTCGACCCCGACGGCCTCGTCGAGCACTTCCAGCGGCGCGATGACCGTGGCGAACACAACGACGATAAAAATGATCGCCACCGCGTCGGGACTGAGCGACAGCGCGGTGGCGAGCGCGACGTACACCATCGCACCCGGCATTACGGCAGCTCAGGCGGATTCCGGCGCAAGTCATCGATGTGGAATCGGTTCGGGCTTGGCGGCCTTCATCTTGGGCCTGCTGACCATGGTTGGAAGAAGACAGCGAAGCGCGCCTCGACATCAGAGTGCGTGTAGTCCAGCGGCGCTGCGCCAGTGAGAGCGGATCGATGACCGCTGGTCTGAAGTAGGTGGAAGAGCGTCAGGCACGCCGAGAGTCCCCGAGCCCGCTCATCGCCGAGCCCGGACCAGGTGCTGGTGGCATCCGTCCAGTGGTCCTGTTGCGCAAGCAGGATGCCACGTCGATACCGCGCCGCATCGATCTGCCCAGGATCGCGTGCGGAAGTCTCGACCTGAAGATATGCGGAGAGGGCCTCCGCGAGCTGGCCGTGGTCGACTCACGCATCGCCTATGGTGGTGGATGGCAGGCGCTCAGGCAGGTCCCTTGCCGCAGATAGCACATTGGCCCATCCTCACGTGGGCGCTGCCCGTCACCATGCCGATCCTGCTGGTCGTCGCGCTGGTGCGCGGCTGCTCCTGATGGCGGCTGCAGGAGGGGGACGCGACCCACCGCAGATTTTGGGATACGCCATTATTCCATGCGCTGCTGATGGCCCGATGCGTGAGCCGGTATTCGATCGCCCCATGCTCGAACGGGCGACCATCACGTGGCGCTGGCGGAATTCCGGAATGTATCCATTTTCGAAGTCGATCCATTAGAGATATTAGTGCACATCAAGCTTTTCGGCATACACCGTATGTCCGGAATTGCGAAAACCGCTCGTCTCACCTACCAGTTAGCGGTCACCGCCCTGCTGGCCGAACCCGCAACGAGTGGATGCGCCTCCCGCGCATCGGTCGCCCACCGGTGCTCCATGATCAACCCCTTTCCAATCCATCGCGATGGTCCGTGCTGCCCCGGCGCGCAGCTCGGCTCGCGCCGCCCTGGCGGTCGCCAGGGCTTCACCCTGTTTGAGATCGCCATCTCGCTGTCGCTGCTGACCTTCGGCGTGGTCAGCGTGATCATGCTCATCCCCAGCGGCATCAAGGCCCAGCAGAAGGCCCGGTTCGAGCTCCTCGCCGCGACGCAGACCCTGCAGATGATCGAGATGTTCGCGGGCAAGTCGAACTCCGAGCGCTGCGCCGACTTCGAGACGCCGGCTCCGTGGGAGGCGCGGCCGTTCTGTTATTCCGGGACGCGCTGGGATCTCGAAACGCGACTGACGCGCTGGGATTCGGGCGTCATGGCAGTGCCACCCGAGATCGCCCGGCGCCTCGATTCCGAGAGCGATGAGATCCGCACCATCCTCGATCAGGGCGGGAGTCTGTATTATGCCGATCCGCGGGCGGTACCGGGCATCGATCCGCACTACATCAATCCCGGCGCTCCGAGCGAGGTCCTCAAGCTGATCTTCGCGGTGACCGGCTACGCCCAGAACAACGCCATCCCGGTGCTGTCCGACAAGGCGTGGCCGTACCGGGCCGCCTATCCCTCTCCCCCGCGCTACGCCGCCTTCGACAGCGGACGGATGGTGCCGCCGTCCCTGCCGGCGCCCTTCACCAGCTCGCTGGCCGGCACGACGGTGGCATGCCTGGAAGGGTGGAGCACCGGTCGCCCCGATGCCCAGCCGCCCAGCGACCGCGATCCACTGCTGGCCACGATCTTCTCCAAGGCCGTGGCCTACGACGCCATCACCAGCGGCAACATTCCGGCTGCCGCCACGCGCGACAGCGCGCTGAAGCCGGTCCGCGACCCTCTGCTGGTCGCGGTGCTGGCGTTCTGCAGCGATGTCTTCCAGTCGCGCATCCACAACGCCCTTGGCACGCTGCCGGTCTCAGGCCTCGGCCCCAGCGACGAGTTCAAGAACTACGTGCTCGCCCCCGGCATCACCGACTTCGTCGCCCTCGGCCAGCAGTACGATGACGACTTCGCGGCGCTCTGCCGGCGCGCAGAGGTCGTGCCCGGAGAAGCCTATGTGCTGGCGAAGGCCAGCGTGCGGGCCGAGATCGCGCAGCGCGTGCAGTGCATGCGCTTTATGGCCTTCGTCATGTCGACGTTCTACATCCACCGCACCGACACCGGCGAGGCCGAACCGGATCTGAGTATGGTCTTCCCCTTCCGCGACTGCTCGCCCGCACCCGTCCTGCCCGTGCCCGTCAACGATGCGCTGAGCAAGGACCGCCTGCGCTACTACCACGAACGCTGCACGCGCTTCGCGATGCGCTACGCGGCGAGCTTCCCCTACGACTGGGGCGCGCCGCGGCCGCTGACGCGCAGCATCATGATGGACTACCCGCTGATTGAGTACGACCTGTTCTCGGCCCCGCGCACCGGCACGACGGTGGGACTCGCGGGGGTGCCGGTGGCGATGTGGAAACCGGTCTCCGCGCAGACCATCACCAGCATCGGCCTGCCCGAGATCTTCCCGGGCACGCTCACCGGGAACAGCTTCGACAACACCAGGTCGCCGTTCCAGCCGATGGACACCCGCGGTGGCGGTCAGCCGCTGTGGGGCGACGCGGCGCACTTCACGCTGACCAAGCCGTTCACCCCGGCGGAGCGCTGCCGGCAGCTGGTGTTCTGGTCGGTGGATTGGCAGTCCTACGAGGACGCCGAGACCGCGCCGAGCGCACCGCTGGATGCGAGCCGCGCTCCGCTGTTCGGGCTCGACGCCACCAACATGCGGAATGATTCGGACTACAACGCCCGCAACAATCCGGGATGGACCCCGGTGGATGGCCTGTTCCTGCGCAATCCCGAGCGCCTGCTGACCTTCACCGGCCCCGTCAGCGCGCTGCCGACCGGCACAGCGGTGCAGAGCCTGATGATGACCGACTGGGGCACTCCCGATTCCGGCAACGGCATGGGCAACCTCAACATCCTCAACGGCGTCTACGGCGCCGACCGCAACCACAACTACGTCCTCGATCGCGGTGCGCAGAGCCGCAGCGTCCGGCTGCGCGCGAACCTCGTGGCGCGCTTCAACTTCTACGATCCGCGCATCCCGATCACCCTGCGTTGAGCCGCGACGAAAGTGAGCCTTATGCCCACGTCGACATCACGCGCGCGCCGCACCATGGGCTTTACGCTCATCGAACTGACCATCGCGGTGTCCCTCGGACTGGTGCTGATGCTGACGGCGTTCTCGGCGGTGCGGGTCACGACCCAGGCGATCACGGTGACCAGGCGCATCGCGCTCGAGAACGCCCTGCTGCGCACCGGCGTTGAGCAGGCGCTGGACGAGGTCGATTTCTGGGCTGCGACCGACGATCCCGAGCACCCCGCCCTGCAGCCCCTGCGCGGGACCGAGACGTCCGGCGGCTATCTGCCGTTCAGTCCGTTCGCGGCGACGCCCGACGCGATCACCCACGGCGCCTTCATCGACGCAAGGGCTGGCCTCACCGAGGACCCGTCCACGCCGCGCGGCGGCTGGAACGCCAATCCGCTGGCGTGGGCGGCGTGGGACCCGCGCGCGTGGTCGCGGGCCTGCCCGGCCGAGGAATCCAACACCACCGAGTGCTGGGGCACCGGCGCCATCTACGACAACCTCGACCCCAGCAAATCCTGGCACCACTGGTACGACGGCCAAGTGCGCGGGCTGCTCGATGCGGTGGGCTTCTACGGGATGTACGAGTACCTCCCCTCGAACAGCTTCGTGGTCTACCACGGCGGCAGCGCGCCGCTCGGTTCGCCGGCCACCATTTCGTGGGCGGGGATGCCGATCGGCCTGCTCGAGAATGGCCTGTGGCTCGACTCCCGCGACGGCGGTGACTGCAACATGAAGGGCCGGGTGCGCAACACCAACGGCAGCCGCGTCTTCCTTCCCGGGCCGCAGAGCGCCGCCTCCAACATCGCGCGCACCTGGGCGTCGATCGGCTACAACGGCCGCGACACCAACTACGACCTGGCGGTGATGAAGACCTTCCTTGCCAACAGCGCCACGACCGCGCACGTCCTCGGCGGGATGCCGTCGACCTGGCCCGACGTCTCGTACGCGGTCCGGCGCTTCGTCGAGCGCGGGCAACTGATGAACGCGTGCGAAGTCACCTGCCGGTCGCCGC
>JBBQSO010000025.1:0-64905 GCA_038213805.1 Planctomycetota bacterium
TGGGCGTGCCATGGTCGCGGAACGTGGCGTGAAAGTAGCCGACCTGGTTGGGTACACCGCTGAACGGCGTGGAGCGCACCTTCCACGAAACTCCCTGCACCGGCTCTTCGCCATTGCCGACCAGCTCGATGCGCGCGCTGGCGAAGAACGGCATCGGGAAATAGCAGGCCAGCTCGGCGCGCTCGGTGCTGGCGCTGAAGTGGACGTGCACCGGGAAGGCCTTGACCAGATCGGCGGCCTGCTTGCGGTTGTAGAGCGTCCCGGTGCCGAAGAACAGCGCCACCGGCGCGTCGATGGAGGGTTTGGCGCGGTCATCCCAGGTGACGCGCAGGCGGGTGCGCCCGAAGGCGATGGCCTGATCGACGGGGACGGAGAAATCGAGCCCGCGCACCTGCGCCGGGCCGGCGAGGGTCGCAACGTGGACGGCGTCGTCCTTGGGGACGGTCACCGTCCCGTCCTGCTGGGTCAGCGCCAGGCGCTCGGCCTCTGGCGAGCCTGCGGCGGGCAGCAGGTCCTGTCCCGCGCGATTGATCAAGGCGATCACATCCTGGGCGGGCGCCGCGCTCCAGTCCATGGCCGCGAGCGGCTGCGACAGCCGCGCGCCCGGCGTGAACAGATCGTAGATGTAGTAGCCGGTGCCGTAGCGCGTGCGCTCGTACGCCATGCGGAACGACTTGGTGAACGGCAGCGGCGTCCAGATCAGGTCCGCACCCTTGGTGGTCGACCAGGTGTAGGCGAGCGGCTCTGGGAACGGGCCATCAGGGATGAAGGTGCTGGGATGCGGCTTCGCGTCCGGCTGCGCGGTCATGCTCTCGGCCAGCATGTGGTCGGTGCCGTCGATCAGGTAGTGCCACGGGCTGCCGTGCCAGTGGTTGTAGCGCATGAACATGACGATGCCGCGGCCCTCGAGGTCGAGGGTGACGTTGGCGTCGTCGGCGAGCTGGTAGAGGAAGTTGCTGGCGTCGACGTGCAGGTTGCCGCCGCCGCGGTCGTAGGTGCTGCGCAGGTAGGCGCGCTGGCCGATGCGCTGGTCCGCCCAGTGGTCCCAGGCGCGGTAGGCGTCGAGTCCGACGGGCAAGACTGGCGGCTCTTCCGTGGCGCCGGCAAGGACGGTCGGCAGGCAGGTGACGAGGCCGAACCAGAAAAAGATGCGGGATCCACGATGGCGATGAGGGCTCTGCGGGCGGTCAGTCGACATGCATGTGCTCCTCGCAGCTGTGCCGCGTCGTAGACCGGATGGCCGCAAGGCGGGGGACTCCCAACCCAGCATTCCCTACTTCCAGGCTGTGGACCCGTTGTCGGCATGAGACAAGCGCCCATCCGCTCATCATGACGCCATATCTGTGACCGCTGGACCAGCGGATCCACGGCTCTCCCCCGCCCCTTGTGCCCGCCCGCCGCCCCTGACCATCAGCGGCCGCAGGGGGCGCCGTGATCGATAAGGAACTGCTCAAGGCCATCCTCAACTGCTTTGAACGCGGGAAGGGCCAAGCCGTGCTGCGCTCGGATATCCTCGCCAAGGTCGACACCGCCTGGCAGATGCCGGCCATCGAGGCCGCGCTCACGTACCTCTGCGGCGCGAAGATCGTGATGACCTCGCGCGATCGCGCCGGCGTGGCCTATTACCGGCTGACCTCGGACCGGCCGTATTCGATGATCAATGAGGCGAAGCTGCGGTAGGGCGCAGCACTCCCCGCATCCGCGCGCGCTTGTTCACACGCGTCTTCATCGCGGCCAGTACGGCGCCGCCGCGAAATACATCGGAGATGGGCTTTCGCTCAAAGTAGCGTTTGGATAAACTGTCACGACGGCAGTTCGCAATGGTGATGACTACGACGTGGCCAAGAACGAATTGCGCGTACGCGTTCATGCGACACAAGGCATTGACACCAGGATTCCGCGCTTGTCGATACAGCAGGCACATATCGTGATCGAGTCCACGCCAGAGGACGAACAGCTCGCGAAGGTCGGATTGTATCACCGTGAAATCCGCAGCCATCTCGCGGACAAGTGCTGACAGCTCGGCGAGGGAATCCGTGGCATTGGCGTGATCTCGATCAACCTCGTCAGGTGGCATGGCGTTCTCGTGAAGAAGGGAAAGGCGGGTCTTCAGATCCACTTAAGCCAGCCCCGTGGCGCAACCGCATCTCATCCGGCACCTTCGCCAACCACGACGTCCTGGGCATTGGCGTCGCGTAGGGCAGGCTGCACTGCAGGAGTGCCACGAACTCCTGCAGTTTAGAAATTTCTGTGGATAGCGCGTGATCGCCGTGTCTACCTGAAGAATTCCGTCCCCGCTAGGGGATGTACACACGCACGCGCACATCCAGATCCGAGCCGGGGCTGACGGGCGCGCTACCTGGGCCGCGGTTTACCGAGCACCCATCAGCAGGCACAGGTGTTTGGTATGGTTGATGGGCACCACGGGCGAATCTCCTGACCAGGACATGAAAAGCCCTGCGCCGGATGGCGCGGTCGCCGGACTGGAGTCCCTGCGGTTTTACGGCATTGCCCATCCGTTGTGGTCATAGGCCTGCGACCTTCCCAAAGTGATGTCCGTAGTAGCGTCATTGTGGTGGCTTTAATGCCCCGCCTTAAGCGTGATCGCCGTCCCATCCGGCCGCGCATCGTAGACCGCATGGCCGTCGACGACGTCCACGGTCGCCGTGGTCTTGCCCTGCGTGACCGTGCAGTGCTTCCACGCGGCCGGGACCGCCGTCACCAGGGTCAGCGGCGCGTCGAAGATCTTTGCGTCGGCGCTGGTCGCCAGGCTCAGCGCGATGACGTCGCTACCGGCGTGGCCGGGTTTGACGGTCGCGCCGTCGCGTTCCATCTCGTATTTGTAGACGGCGATATGCCCGGCGATCCACAGCCGGTCGCGCGCGACCACCAGGCGGTCGAGGAACTCGGTGTAGATCGGCATCGACGTGGTCAGCCAGTCGCCGCCGACGCCGTGGAATATCACGCAGTCGGCGCCGTGCTTGGCCAGGGCCTTCTCGACGATGCCGTAGAGTTCGTCGACGGTCTTGAGGTTGATGAAGCTGAAGCGACCGTTGACCTCGGGGCGCATGATCAGGTGGTGCTTGGCGAGCGCGTCCTTCAGCTCCTGGTCGGTGACCGTCCAGGCGCCCTCCTTTACGCCGGGCTGACCGAACGAGATCAGCGTCGGCGGTCTCGCGCCGGCGATGCGCTCGATGGCGGCGTTGGCCTTGACGAGTTCATCATCAAGGTCCGCCGCGTCCTTGGCGCCCTTGTGGGTGAAGGTGTGGTTGGCGTACTCCATGCCGAGCTTGGGGATGGTGACTTCCCAATCCTGCTTCTTCGCCGCGTAATGGCCGCTGCCCGGATTCAGGTAGAAGGTCCCGGTGAGCTTGCGCTTGACCAGTTCGGGAATCGCGTTGGTGACGTCGGTCATGCAGCTGTCGTCGAACATCAGCATGATCGCGGCCTGCTTGTCATCCTGCCAGGTCGCGACACGGGTCGCACCGAGGGCGTCCGCGGCGCCGAGTCGGGCGGCGCCAAGCAGGAGGAGGGTGAGGGCGGTGGACCAAGGACGCATGCGAAGCTCCGGGTACGAGGGTGCTTGAAGGTTAACCGTGGGCGTCGCAGGGTGTTGACGCGAGCTTACGTGGGCGCGGTGCGTCTGAGCGGCTGGAAAGCGTCATTATCCCAGGTGTGATAATCTTGACGCTGGCCACATGAAGGCCTGGATTTCCGGTCATGCTGTGTGCATCCATCCATGCATCGTTCACATGCGGGAGGGGTGGACGCCACGTGGAATCTTTCGGATCCCCGGTGTGGTGCCCGCCCTCACGCACCGTGTCCGTCGGATCGATGTACCCCAGCAGCATGCCCAGTCCCAGCACCAGCGCGAGCAGTCCCAAGGAAATATAGACCGCCGGGTGGTTGTACCAGCGATTGAAGATCTGCTCGCGCATCTCCGCCTTGTCCTTGCCCTTGCCGACCTCGATGCGGTAGCACCAGAAGCGCACGCGCTTGGGGAAGAGCATGGTGAATGCCCCGCCGAGGGCGAGGAAGCCGCAGGCGATGGAGCGGATGAGGTGATCAGTGTCGTGGCTCAGGGCCATGTGGGCTTCCTGGGGAGCCGACCTTGGCGATCCCCATCGGGAAAGCCACGAGCTGGAATCCGCC
Source organism: Planctomycetota bacterium (assembly GCA_038213805.1). Taxonomy (GTDB): domain Bacteria; phylum Planctomycetota; class UBA11346; order UBA11346; family UBA11346; genus BOG-1363. The sequence goes on from JBBQSO010000025.1 coordinate 4,153, forward strand.
GCCTCTTCCCTTGCGACCATTGCCTTGGTCGGAAATTCTGAATGCTCGCAGCTTGGAGAACCGCTCATGCGCACGAAGACGTCAGCCGCGCATCGTGCCACCGCGTGCCGCGCGGTCCTCATCTTTATGCTGAGCAGCGCTGCCCAGGTCCGCGCCGCGGAACCCGTGCCTTTCCTCGAACTCACCTATGGCGCTGCCGAAGGCCTGATGCCGCCTGCGCCGGTGGGTGAGTGGTGGCGCGAAACGGTCGTCGAGTCCGCGGTCTGGTGGGGTGCGACGAGTAACACCCCAGTCGATGGCGCGGTAGCGCTCAGCAATCTGCGCATCCTGCGCATCCTGGTCAGCGGCGTACCAGCCGCAGATGGCCAGCTGACCCCCGCCATCGCCATCTGGGTACGTGAAGCGGTGCCGCTGCTCGGGCCGACGCTGGCGACGGTCGCCGCGCGCTGGCCAGGGTATTCAGCGCAGGACGAGGGTGGTGCGAGCATCTTGCGCGGGCCGCTGGCGATCCCAGCGGCCCAGAGCGAACCGCCGCCAGGCCTACGCATCGCGTTGCGCGGCGCGGGCCTCGCCGAGGAGTTGCGGCGCCGCGTCTCGTCCGACCAGCCGACCGGGCTCAGCGCGGAGGATCTGGCGGCGCGCCTTGCCGAGGCTGCGCGATGGAACCCGGTTGCTGGTATCGAGCCCGGCCCAGGCGGCCCGCACGGGTGGTTGGACACGGGCCTGCCCGACCGCTGGTTCAAGGCAGTCGATCCCGCGGTGGTGGGCCGTCTACCCGCGGGCACCAGCGCTTGGGCGGCTATCGGCATCGATGGCGGACACCTGCGCGAGGACTTGGCCACCGATCCGGCGCGCGCTGCAATGACGGGCGCGTGGTTGGCGACGCTGATTCCGCTGCTCCAGCCAACTGCAGTGGCCGCCGCCCTTGACGGCACGTGGCTGGTCGCGCGGTCCGGGGATGCCGCATTCGCGCGTGCGCCGCGCTCACCCGAGCTCGATGCGATCCTCGCGGGCCTTGCCGCCATCGCCGGGGTGCGGGTGCCAGTGGATGAAGTGGCGGTAGAACTCGACAGCGGGATATTCTGGGCGCGCGCACCGCACGAATGGGTCGCCGCGACCTCACCGGAGGCCGTCGCGGCATGGTTCGCGGCGACGCCGCGCCTGGCTGTGACGGTGCCCGATGGCGCGCTGCTGATCGGACAGGCGAGTCAGGGAATGACGAGTGCTGCGCTCGCCGAGTGCGAGCCCGTGCTGCCGTGGTGGGAACCGTTGCCCGCGCGGGCGGGAAGCCCGTCACAGCTCAGCCGTGAACTGGGGGCCAGGGGCAAGGATGCGCCGTTCGCCTGGCCGCAAATGGCGGCGGCCCTTGATGGCGCGGGCGACCACCGCATCGTCGGCCAAGCCGCCGAGGGTCACCTGCGCTGCGCCCTCGAAGGGCCGCTGCTGCCCTGGCTGATCCCCGGTTTTGCCATCCGTTGGTGCGCAGACCACGCCCAGGATGAGGAAGGCAGGGTGCGGTTGCGGGCGGAGATCGCGCGGCTGCGGGCAGATGGACAGGCCGTTACACCGGGCGACCTCGTCGCCGCGCTGCCCGCGGTCGCGCCGGAGCGGATTGGCGCGTGGAGTGCTCAAGTAGCCGTCGCCGGGCGCGCACAGGGACTGCCGTTCCAGCCCATGCAGAAACGGCTGGGCGATGAGCCGCTCCCCTGGCCCGAAGGCGACGCGGATCGCCAGCTCCTCAACCAGGGGCGGAAGCTCGTCGAGGCCACGGCGGGGCTCGACGAGCCCGGACTTCCCGGCGGTGGGGTCCTCGACCTCCTCACCGAACCCGCGGCCGCGCGTAGGTCTTTCGACTTCCGCATGCCTCATCTGGCTGCGGCCCGGGCCTTGGCGAGCTTGGGCATGGTCCTCGTCAGCCATGGCGATCGCCGCGGCGTTATCCTGGCCGATCGCGCCGGTAGGCTGGTGCAGGCGCCGCAGAATACGATCGGCTTGTTTAGCCAGCTGGGCATTTGCGCGCAGCGCGACAACGCCTGGCTGGTCACCCTCGTGGCAACGGATCCCGAACGGGTCGCACTCGACCGTTGGTTGGGCGAGGCACCGCAAGAGCTGGACTGCGCGAGCACCTGGCGCGGCGAGCGCGTCTTCATGACCGGCCGCGCGGCAGCGTGCTGGCTGGATCAGGGCGCCGTCCCCGCGGCGATTTCGGGGGCCGCGTTGGTCGCGCCCATCTTGCGCATGGGCCTGCTGCAGTCCCACGCGCTGCGCGGGCCGACGGCGGCTGAACTGGCCTTGATGATGGCCTACCAGCGGCAGCTCGAGCGTGGCGAGCGCGCGCCACTCGCGGGCATGGAGGACCTGGGTTCCCCGCTCACCAGCATGGTGATGCAAGACATCGGCATGACGTATGTGCAAATGAGGACCGCCCAGGCCAAGCAGGTGCTGACGCGTCTCGCTGCGCGCCTGCAGCTCCTCGCCCGGGATGGCAAGCTGCCGCGCACGCCGGTGCAGGCCCTGGCGGTTCTCGGGCGCCTGGATTGCCCCTTCGGGTCGACCATGGTGCCGCTCACCTACCAGTTTCTGGCCGACCACGCCTTCCGTCTCTTCGTGTCCGACCAGGTCCCACCGCCCGTGGGCATGCAGCCCAAGCTGTGGCAGCGCATGCTTGCCGCCGAGGTCGTCGCGCCGGGTCGGCACGTGGTCGTCCCGGGTCGGGTGCTGGAAGTGGTCATCGACCCCCGGTTGGCGCCTGAGGAGCGCAAAGGCGCGGACGGCTTCTGAGTCACGCTGCGGCACCGTCACCGGCGCGGCCGGATTGACCTTGCCGGGATCCGGCGCAGGGCAATCCTCCAGAACACCCCGTGGGAGCGCTACCATGCCCGTATTTCCGCATTTTCAGGCCATGGCGGCAGCCACCGGCCTGGGTCTCTGCCTGGCGTTCATCGCCATGAGCACCGCCACTGGTGCGGAGGACTACCTGGAATTCCCCGGCGGCCCCGGCATCGGCCAGGGCAAGCGCGTGGTGCTGATCGCCGGCGACGAGGAATACCGCTCCGAGGAATCGCTGCCGATGCTGGCAAAGATCCTCAGCAAGCGTCACGGGTTCGCCTGCACCGTGCTGTTCTCGGCTGAGGCCGACGGCACCGTCGCGCCGACCAAGGGTGAGTCCCTGACCCATCCGCAGGCGCTCGACGGCGCCGACGCGATCGTCATGCTGGCGCGCTTCCGCCACTGGCCCGATGAAGCGATGAAGCACTTCGTCGACGCCTACCTCGCCGGCACGCCCATCGTCGCGCTGCGCACGTCCACCCACGCTTTCAAGACCACCGGCACCTTCGCTGCCTACTCGTACGACGCCAAGGCGCCGTGGGCGGGTGGCTTCGGTCGCGAGGTGCTGGGCGAGACCTGGGTCAGCCATCATGGAGAGCACAAGAAGCAGGGCACGCGCGCCATCATCGAGGCGGCGCATGCGGATGCAGAGGTGCTGCGCGGCGTCAGCGGCATCTTCTGCGACACCGATGTCTACACCGCGGCGCCCCCGGCGGATGCGCGCATCCTGCTGCGCGGACAGGTCACCAGTTCGCTGCAACCGGACAGCGCGGCGGTCGAGGGACCCAAGAATGAGCCGATGATGCCGGTGGCATGGACACGCGCGCTGGTGAACGCGGCCGGCAAGACCAATCGCGTGCTGTGCACGACCATGGGTGCGGCCACCGACCTGCGCAATGAAGGCCTGCGCCGGCTGGTCGTGAACGGCGTCATCTGGGGGGTCGGGCTTGAAGTCCCCGCCGCCGCAGACGTCACCCTGATCGATCCGTACGCGCCCTCGGCCTATGGCTTTGGCGGGAATCTTCCGGGACTGAAAGTGGCGGACCTGGAGCTGGGCAAGCCCTTCCCGCCGGCCCCGCACTGAACTCGCACCACTGCGCGGCCGTGGGTGGGCGCGCGCAGATGGCACGAGTCCTCAGAAAAAATCCGTGCCCGCTGCAGTGCCGGACGGCATAGGGAGCCCTCCTGCTGGGTGATTCGTTGGCACACCATGCGCAAGCGCAATGAGCAGGTACCACCGCTCATCCCGCGAGGTCGTCATGCGCATCCCTATTCGCAACCCGCTGCGTAATCCCCTCAACTTCATGATACGCGACCACGTCCGTACGCGCCTGCGTATCCGCCTGGACATCATCCTGCTCGCCATCGGCGCCCTCCTCATGATCCTGGGCTTCTTCACTGACGGGCAGCCCGGGCGCGGCAGGTCCGCCTCCAATGCGCAGTTCGATGTGTCGAGCTGGATGATGTTCGGCGGCCTGGTCGTGGTCGCCTGCGGCGCGCTCCTGGCGCTGCGCCGGTCGTATCCTCAGTAAATCTTCATCATAATGTGCGGGCGCGCGGGACCTGCGGCCATCACCGCGGCTGCGGGCACTTCTAGCGGACGCGACCTCCCGCGATGGAACCCGTGCCGTGCACAACCCAGTCCGGTACCGGGACGCGCAAGCATCTAAGAGCTCCGGCGGCACAGCGCGTGCTTGGTGACGGTACCCTTGCGCTGACCGCACGTCGCGGCCATCCGCACATCACCCACGGTTGCTAAGGAACATCCCATGCCTGACATCATCGCGCTGCTCAAGGCCGATCACAAGGAAGTGAAGGACCTGCTCAAGAAGCTCACCGCCGATAAGGAACCGGCCGACTGCGACGCCTTGTTCGCGAAGCTTTACGCCAGCCTGCAGATCCATTCGCGCTTCGAAGAGGAAGAGGTCTATCCGCTTCTCAAAGATGACGAGGAGACCAAGGACATCGCCCTGGAGGCCTACGAGGAGCACCAGCAGGTAAAGACCCTGCTCGAAGCGCTCAATGCCATGGACGACGAGGACGAGACCTGCAATGCCAAGATGAATGTCCTCAGCGAGGACCTGCTCCATCACATCAAGGAGGAGGAGGGCACGCTGTTCCCCAAGCTAAAGAAGGCGGTCGACGAAGAGACCCTGCAAAAGCTCGGCGAGAGCTACCAGCAAGCGAAGGATGACACGGTGGCGGGCGAGGACGAGGACGAGGAATCTGCGGATGCGCCCCGGGAGAAGAAGACGGCCGCCAAATCGAACAAGGCGGGGCGCTCGCATTGAGCGTTGCCCGATCACGCTATCCGCAGGCGCGCTCCGCAGGGAGCGCGCTTTTTTTTCGATCCTGCGCGAGCCTGCAAATCAGGCGCCCAGAGGCCGCTGTCCGGTGACTGGAATGCCAGGGAAAGCCCTGACAAATTCAGATCGAAAGTGTCCCAGCGCGCCGCGAACCCGGGCAAGCAACAGGCGCCATCGCGACTCCTGGACGTCTCTGTTCGCACCTGGGACCGCGGCCCGTTGGACCGCTTCCTGCCGCTTCCTGCCGCTCCCTGCCGCTTCCTGCCGCTCCATGCACCGCACCTCACCAAATTCCGCCGCTGCTCCTGCTTTTTTAACCGGAGCGCGCACTCACCAGCGGTCCGATCAGCAGCACCAATGCCACCACGACCACCGCCAGCAGCGCCCAACGTCGGCGATCGCACAGCACCGCCCACCACCAGCGGCGGTGGCGCCACAGGTGCAGCGACAGCAGTGCGAGCATGGTCAGGCCCAGGCATAGGTGCAGCAGCGCCCATCCCTGCCAGCCCAGTCCCCATACCGTCAAGCCGCGCGGCTGGTCCGGGCCCAGGCGGTATTCCATCACCAGGCCAGAACCGGCGAGCAGGGAGCCGCCCCACAGCATCGCGAGGTTGATACCACGATCGATCCATTGTTGCAGGCCAGGGCGGGGATCGTCACTCATGGCGAGATCCGGGATTGGGCGCGGCGGCGCCATCGGTGGTAGGCGCGGGCGGTGCGGATCCCGGCTGCGCGTGCATGGTCGCAGCCAGCGCCTGCAGGCGCTTGTAGACTGCGATCGAGGTCAGGCTCTGGTCGAGCGCCGGACCCGCCTGGTAGGCGATGTGGTAGTACGCCAGCGCAGTGGCGAGCGCGGCCTGTGCCGCGGCGGGCGCGGCAGCGTTCTCGGCGATCGCCACGTCATGGATGGTCAGGCCGGTCAGACCGGGATCCAGGCGCGCAAGCGCCGGTTCGAGCGCGTGATCGACGAAACGCATCACCGGCCACGGTGGCGCGCCGTGGCGCAGCGGGTAGACCAGCACGATGTCACGGTGCGCGAGTGGCGCGGCGAGCGCGAAGCGCTCGTCGAGACGCTGGGTCTCGCTGGCGATGCCGGCTTGGCGCAGGGCCAGCGCCAGATCTGTAGCGATGCTCTGCGGCGCCAGGATGTTGTCGGTCTCCGCGGCCATGCCCTGGATCTCGGCGAGGTCGACGGCCTGTCGCGTCGGCCAGGCCGCGGTGTAGAGGATCAGCGGACCGGGCGCCTGCGCCGGCAGCGGCGGGCCTCCGTCGGCGGGTGGCAGTGCGCGACGCGGGCCGCGGTTGGTGAGCAGCACCAGCACCAGTGGAATCAGCCAGATTGCCAGGGCGAAGCCGGTCACCAACGCCCAGCGGAGCACGTTCCGCCGCGGTGCGCCGCTCATGCGGCGGCCTTTGCCGCGGTGGCGATGGGGTGGACGCGCGCGGCCAGGCGCGGGTCTGCGAGCAGCCCGCCAGTGTGCGCCTGCGCCCACAGCGGCAGGGCACCGCTGCGCTCCGCCAGCGCGGCCGCGTCGGCGCGCGCGAGCAGGCAGCAGTCGCTGGCGCGGATCCCGGCCTCCAGGCAGGTGGCGGCCAGTACCGAGACGGTGCGCAGCCCGCCGCCCGCGGGCTGGCCGCTCTGCGCGTCGATGAGGTGCGACACGGGCCGCCCTGCGAGCACGCGGCCGCGCACGCCGTTGCCGCTGGTGGCGAGTGCCTCGTCGCGCAGTTCAAGCGCTGCCGCGGCGCCGGGTAGGGCGATCCACCAGCCGCCGCGGCCGGGCTGGCGGCCGCGCGCCGCGCAGTCGCCGCCGAGTTCGACCAGGCAGTCGGCGAGGCCGGCGGCGGCGGCGCGCGCCAGTACCCGGTCGACCGCCCATTCCTTGCCGACACCACCGAGGTCAAGGGCCATACCGGCGCGTGGCAGCGCGACCTGGTCCGGCGTCCGCAGGACCGCGTTCCAGTCGACCAGCGCGCGCGTCGCGGCCAGCTCCGCAGCACTTGGCCAGGTCGTGCGCGCCGCATCGTGCCAGCAGCGCCACAGCGGCAGGATGGTGGCGTCCAGGCGGCCATCGCTCAGTCGCCAGGCGAGCGCCGCCGCGTCCAGCACCGCAGCGAGATCCACGTCGGGTTGCACGCCCCCGGCGCCGGCGCGCGCATTGAGCTGACCGATCAGGCTGTCCGCGCTGAATCGCGTCAGCCGCCGCTCGACATCGCGCAGCCACGCCACGGTCGCCGCGACGAAGCGCGTCGCGCACTCGGCGTCGACGCCCGCGACGCGGATCCGCCCGGTGCTGCCGAACACCTGAAAGCGGAAGCCGTGGACCCGACCCGGGCTGGCGTCGACCAGCGCCGCGCTCACGGCGCCTTGCCCTGGTCCTGGTAGCCGATCAGGCGGCGCAGCTCGTCGATGTGGCTTGCGCCGACCTCGCGCGGGGTGGCGTTGTGGCGCTTGCACAGCGCCGCGGCGTAGCCGGTGGCGATACCCATCTGCGCGGTGGTGCGCTGCACGCGCGGTCCGCCCAGGCCGACGTGGGTGCAGCTGATGCAGCGCCCGGCCATCATCAGGTTGGCGATGGTCTTGGAATACAGGCAGCGGAAAGGCAGCCAGTAGGTGCCGACCTTCATGAACATCGCCTCGCTGAGGAAGTCGACCGGCAGCCCGGTGAGCACGCGCTGGTAATGCACGTCGACGTTGCGCACCTCCTCGACCACCGCGTCGGGGAATTTGCGGTTCTCGCTCATGTCCTTCAGCGAGTAGATGTAGTCGCCCATCAGGCGGCGCGATTCGCGGCGGCCCGAGATGAAGCCGACCCAGTCGAGCTCGCGGCGCGCGTGCTTGGGGTCTTTCTTGGCGTTGGCGAAGCTGCCGTAGAGGGCGCGGAACATGTGGTCGCGGATCTCCTCGCCGTCCGCGATCTGGTCGAGATCGGGGCGTGCGAACTCCCACTGCCACTCGCTGGTGACCGCGGCATTGTTCTTGGCCACCGGCATCGCCCAGGGCACCGCGGGGAAGGTGCTGGGGGAATCGCCTTCCTTCGTGCGCCACAACACCGACACGCCCATGGTGACCTTGTCGGGCTGCTCGGGCGACCACAGCGCGTCATGCTTGTCCCAGCCCTCGTCGAACTCGTGGCGGCTCTCGCGGCCGTAGCGGAACTCGGCGCCGGCGCGCACGCCCAGCCAGGCGTCGCCGGTGCAGTCGATGAACACCGGCGCGCTGCAGCGCAGACCCTCGCCGGTAAGGTTGTGGTGTGCATCGCAGCTGGTGATGCGCCCGCCCGCCACCTGCACGTCGTAGAGCCGCCACTGCAGGAACTGCACGATGCCTTTTTCGGCGTCGATGGTGGCCTGGCGCTTCCCGTCATCGACCAGCGATTCCGCCGAGCCGTTGCCGTCCTTCCAGTGCTTGGTGTCGATCGCTGCGACCATGCCCTGGTTGCGCCCGGCGATGCCTTCGGGATGGACGCGCACCTCGCTGCTGGCGTTGCCGCCGAACATCGGCCGGTCGTGGAGCAGCGCCACGCGCAGTCCCGACCTAGCCGCCGCCAGCGCCGCGCCGCAGCCGGCCAGGCCGCCGCCCACCACCACCACGTCGAAGCTCTCCTGACGCTTGGGCACCTCTGGGATGCCCATCAGCTGGCGCCGCCACGCCAGCATCGGCTTGACCTCGGCCGGCGGCACGAAGGCCGCGTCCTGGGTGAAGAACAGCGCGTCGCAGCGGCCGGCGAAGCCGGTCAGGTCGCGCAGCTCAAGCGCGGTCTGTGCCGCTGTGATCGCAACCGTGCCGCCGCGCTGCCAGGCCCAGCCGGGCTCGGTGCCGAACACCGTGGCAAGCGGCTGACCGGCGACCGCGACCTGGAAACGGCCGGGCGCGTCCCACGCGCCGGGGCACCAGTTGCGCGTGCGCACCCAGCAGTGGTAGGTGCCGGTTGCGGGAAACAGCGCGGTGGTGCGCGCCGGTGCGACCGGCTTGCCCAGGCCGTGCGCGAGCAGGTAAGGCGAGCCCATCAGATCCTCGAACTGCGGATCGAGGATCCAGCCGCCGTGATCACTGAAGGCGCGCGCCTCAAGCAGCAGGCAGGCCGCGCCATGGCTGCCGGCGGGATCATCGAAACCGAGCGCGGCGAGCGAGATGCCGGCGGCGCAGGTGGCGAGGAAGTCGCGGCGGGAGAGGGGCATGGCGGGCTCGCGGGGGGTGGTCGTAAATCGCTCTATTAGCAATATACTGGCGATGGCGGGCTCCGTTCAACCGCGAACCGCATGGGTATGGGTGAGGTGCGCCTGGTAGGATACCGTGCAAAAACGCGCCCGGGCGCAGGCGATCCTGTGCCGCGGAGTCCGGGGCACGCGACCTACTTCCTCCTGCCGCCTCCGCCGCGTGCCGGCCGCTCGCTCGAGGCGCGCAGGGCCTCCGCGATGACGTCAGAGATGCCACGTAGCCGCTCCCCCAGGTCCTTGGGCTGGTGTTTGGTCAGGTCGGCGATGAACGCCAGGCCGGCGATGGGTACCTGGTCCCTGCCGCCGAAGATGGCCACCGCTACCGAGCCGTGGACCTGATCGTCGTTGCGGCGGATCGCATAGCCGTCCTTCCTGGCCTTGGTCCGGGCGGCGGCGGAATTCGCATAGGGGCCGAGCTTCAGATGCGCCTCCATGATCAGGCCGATGCTGGAGTCATCTGCCTGGTAGGGCGCAAACGCTGTCAACCCGGCATCGAGGCTCTCGGCCATGCCCGCGTGTAGCAGATAGCACACCTGGCCGCGCCAGAGCACGCCGATCGCCACGCCCAGGCCGTCGCGCTCGATGCCCCGCAGGATGGGTAGCGTCACCGTCAGCAGCCGCGAACCCTGCAGGCACTGGGCGGCGAGGACGTGCACGCCGGGACCCGGCAGGTAACGCCGGGATGAGTTCTGCTCCGCCAGCCCGAGGTCGCGCAGCGTCCCGAGCAGCCGGTTCGCGCGCGTCGGATCCCACCCCAGCGCCTTCGCCGCATCGCTGGTACCCAGCTGGCCGGTGGCGCAGAGCAGGCCCAGGAGCGCGATGCCGTCAGCCAGGGATTGGTTCGGCTGCGCGGTCATGCGCGAGACTTGTGCGGATTCCAGGCAGGGCAACGGATACCAGCGATGGCTGCGCTGCAGGGCTGGAGGGGTGAACCGCGACCTTGACCGGGGTGCGGTGTCGGCGGCGATGGCACAGATGGCGACTACGAGTGTCAGGTCCGGCGGGAACCCGGCAAAAGATTCAGCGGCCCGGTCCCCTCGGATCGACAGCGCTGGCCCGCCCTGGTATGCTCCAGAAGGCGGTGATATATTACGGCCGCTCCAGGGAATCTTCCGCCATGTCCAGCCCCGCGCTGTCGCTCTGCATCCTCGCCCTGCTCGCCTGCGCGCTCACCGCGCCGGCCGCGGACGCCAAGAAGAAGGACGACGCGCCCGATCTGCCCAAGGTGCTGATGGCCACCCCCGGCAAGCTGCTGCTCGACGAGCCGTTCACCGCAGAGAGCTGGAAGAAGAACTGGAGCGCTTACAAAGGCGACTTCCAGAGTGTCGGCGATCAGCTGCGCGTGGCCGAAAAGCCCGCGGACGGCCACCATCCCGAAGCCAGCCACCAGGGGCCGGTGCACAACGTCATCGTGCGCTTCAAGTTCAAGTACGACGGCTGCAACTGGATGGGATTTTCGTTCAGCGACAAGGAGCACGTCGCGCGCATCATGATCCAGAGCGACGGCTTCGAGCTGGTCAAGATGTCGGGCATCGGGCCGACCACCAAGGGCCAGCGTCTCGACCGCGTGACCGTGAAGTGGGATCCCACCAAGTGGTACACCATGACCATCGAGCTGCTCGCCAACGAGCTGATCGCCTCGGTCGATGAGCAGTACGTGCTCTACGGCACCGCCGATGGCCTGGACATCGACAAGGGCCGCATCGCGCTGATCGTCGGCGGCCAGTACGGCTGGTACGACGAGCTGAAGATGTGGGAGGCGCTACCGGATGCCCGCTGGGCGAAGCGCAAGCCGCTGGTGCAGGTGCAGAAGGACAAGCACAGGTAGGGATTCAGCGGCCGCTGTCCCCCATGAATGGCGGCGCGGAAGGCCCTACGCTGGCGGCGCTGGTCGTCCCCGCTGTGGCGGTGTGCAGCGGCGCGGGTGCTGCGTGCGGTGCGCGCAGGCTGCGGCGCACCGCCCACATGGCCCGCCCCAGGGCCAGTGCGGCCGCACCCCCCAGAGCCAGGACGACCACAAGCGCGTTGCCGGAGGTGCCGGCCCCGAGCACCGCGACGAGAATCATCGCGGTGTCGAGCGCGGTAAGCACCAGAATGGCGCGGAAGGCGCCAAGGGCCTCAAGGTGGCCCTTGGCCAGGGCGAATGCGAGGCGCAGGCCAGTGGCCACCCCCAGCCAGCGCAGCATGGTGCCGGCGTCTCGCCACTTATCGTGCCACACCAGTTCCATGGCCAAGGGACCGGCGACCATCAAGATGGCTACCAGCGGGCCGATCAGCATGAGCAGGCGGCGGATCTCCCGGCGCGAGACCGCGGCGAACTCGTCGCGGCGGCCGCGGGTCGCGATCAGGCGCGGGATCGCCTCCAGGGTGATCAGCGGCAGCAGCAGCACGGTCAGTTGCGCGGCGATGCGGTTGGCGAAGGAGTAGTTGCCGGCGTCGGCGGTGCTGCACAGCCGGCCGATCGCGACCGCCGAGCAGCTCAGTCCGATGCCCACCAGCAGGCAGATGCCGAGCGCAGCGCCGAGCATTTTGGCGATCGGACGCCCCAGCCGGAAGGGACCAGGCGCCGGCCCGGGGTGCAGCGCGAAGACCAGCCCCAGCGAGGCAAGTGCCGCTGCGGCCTCACCCATCACCAGGCTCCAGGCGCCGGCGCCGAGCCAGGCGCCGCCGACCACCACCACGCTGCGCGCAAGGCCTTCACAGGCGCTGGCCCCGGCCAGGGCGCGACTGCGCCCGGCGCGCGCCAGCAGCGCGATGCGCACGTTGCCGAGCACGCGTGGCACCGCCAATGCGGCGAGGCAGGCAAGCGGCGCCAGCGCGACGCCGAGACCGAGAGCGGGGATGGCGGCGGCCCCAACCGCCAGCAACCCACCCGCAAGCGCGCCGACCAGCAGCCACGAGGTTATCCGCGCCGCGGTACCGTGCGGATCGACGTGGTCCTGCAGCGCGATGCGGCCGAGATCGCCGGACTGGAAGGGCGTGGCCATGATCGCCAAGCCGGAGGCCACGGCGAACAGGCCAACCTGCTCGGGCACCAGCAGGAAGCCGACCAGCAGCTGGGTGGCCACGGTCAGGACGCGGTTGCCGAGATTGGCGACGAGCAGCCAGGGGATGATCACGCGGCCCGCCCGAGGTAGACGTCGACCAGCCGGCTGGCGCAGGTCGCGCTGGCGAAGCGCGAGGTGATATGCGCCGCGATCTGCGCGGGCGCGCTGTCGCGATAGGCGGCTACCAGCTTCGCGCGCACATCGTCGATCGAGTCCGGATCAACCAGGTGGCCGACCTCGCCAAAGTAGTCCGGCGGCCCGCCCCTGTTGGTAATCACCACGCCGCAGCCGCGCGCGGCCGCCTCGAGCGCCGCGAGCCCGGTGCCTTCGTGCATGCTGGGCAGCGCGAACACCCGTGAGCGGTAGTAGAGCTCGTCGCGCTCCTCGGAGCTCAGGAAGCCGCGGATGGTGATGTTCGGGAACGGCCCGGCCGCGGCCGCCACGCGCTTCAGTTCAAGCGGCCCGCACGATCCGGCGATGGTCAGCGGCAAGCCGGTCGGTCCGACGGCGGCAATAAGGCGCAGGACATTCTTGCGCGCCTGCCCAAAGGCGCTGAGGTGGAAGATGCCCTCGCGGTCGGTGCCGGCGGCGCGGCGCACATCGATAGGCGCGACGTCGATGCCAAGATGCACGAGGTGGACCTTTTCCCGTGCGATGCCCAGTCCGACCACAACGCGCCGCTGTTCATGGCGCGAGCGCACCACCACCGCGTCGGCGAGCCGGCACTGCCTGCGGAACTCGCCGGGGGTGGTATGGATGCGCGGAACCAGCGATCCCAGCAATGCGGCCAGCCGGTATGCGTGCAAGGCCTGGTTGGAATCGATGATCGGCGAATAGACCAGTCGCCGCGGTTCGACTTGGGCGACCGCGTCGATGCCGACCATGGGCAGCCCGCCATAGAAGAAATGGACGACGTCCAAGGAGCCTCGCTCTGGCGTCTGCCACGGCGAGCACAGCTCCACCTGATGGCCGAGGGCGAGCAGTCCGCGCTGCTTGAGCAGTGCCTCCTGACGGACTCCGTTACCGCGCGTGAAGGTGAAGTGCGAGGGCAGTACGAAGCCGATACGCATCATGGTCATGGCGCCCCCGGTCGCGGGGTATGGGCTGGGCAGCCGCTCAGTGATGGTGGGCAGGTACAATTGTGCACATAGTATCAGCAGCAACGCCGCTGCGACAGCGCGGATTGGCCGCAGCCTCAACTTATTCATAAATAATTATAACACAGTATCTTACGTATTTTTTTCAGGGCAAGGTGCCCGCTCCTTTCCGGGGCTGCTCCCTGGGCAGCGCCGCGCTTACTACTGCGGCGGGCACAGCCTCCGGGTCGGGTTCACCCACGACCTTCACAAGCGCAATCACAAAACTTGTGATGCGCGCGGAGGCAAACGACCAAACCTCAATAAAGTGCAGATCGCAACACGCGCCGTACCTGGTGTCGGCTCGGGCGGTTCGGAACCCTCCTGACCAGTACGCCAGTGCGCCATGGGTGGAGGACAACGTTGGCTATCCGGGGAGGGGGCGTCGATCTCCGCAAGGTAGCCAGGTGCACGAACCCACCTGCAGCTCAGTGCAGCAGATCAGACCTCAATCGCCGGCCCAGATGCTCGTCCACTCGACGCGTGGCGCCGTGATGGTTGATATCCGGAGCTTACAGGATCTCTCAGGGCGTCAGCACCACGTACAGCGCATCCACCGGCATGGTCACGGTGAACTTCCCGCCCGCCTGCGCAGCCGTCACCGCCACTGCCGTCGGGAACCCCGCCGGATCGAGGGCGACCGCCTTGGTCAGCCCCGCATTCGTCAGCACCACGCGGACATCGCCCTTCACCACCTGCCATGGCTTGTGGCCGACGTTGACGATCTGCTCCGTGCCACCGCCCGTCTCCTTGGTGTCCCAGCCGGTCGGGCGCGAGATGGTGCCCAGCTGCACCAGTACCTTCTTCGACGATTTCAGCGGCTGGTCGTCCAGCGCCACGACGTTGACGGTCGCGTAGCGGTTGCCGCTGGTGATGGTGAGATCCGTGAGGGTGAAGGTGCCGCCCGCATCCTTGAGGAAGCCGCACACGCCCTTGCTGCGCGCGGTGTCGACCACGCACACGCCGCGGCCGTAATCCATCGCGATCTCGCCGGTGATGCTGGTCACGGTCTTTTTCGCCGTATCGATGTGCTTGGCGAGTTCGGGCGAGATCACGGTCTTCGCGGCGTCCGCGCCGTAGTCGACCTCGACCGGGCCGACCAGGAACGCGAGGGGGTCGACGCCGCCGGTGAGCTTGGCCTTCTCGGCCTGGGCCTGCGCTTCACCGCCCTCGCGGCGGTTGGGGTCGAACTCCACGGCCTCGGCGATGATCGGGTACTCGCGCTTCCACATGCTCGCCAGCGAGCGCGCCTCGTGCACCACCGGCTTGCCCTGGGCGACGTCGCCGCGGCGGAAGGCCAGGGCGTTGGCCGGGAAGGCGCCCATCAGCGCGGGAATCGAGCAGCTCCACTTGGTGATCGGGTTCTGGTTCTGGATGTGCAGCCAGGGCAGGCCGAGGGCGAGGCCATCGTCGTAGGTGGCGCTGCTCTGGGCGAACCAGAAGAAGCAGTCGACGCCGGTCAGGGCCTGGTAGGCGGCCATCAGGAAGGGGCCCTCGGTCTGGTAGCGGTTGGGGTTCACCCACGACGACTCGGTGATCATCATCGCGTGGCCGGCGACCTGTTTGAGGTTGGTCGGCAGGCTGCGCAGATCGCGCACGCCGGTCTCATTGGTGAAGGTGTGGCCGGGATCGATGCGCCAGCCGTTGTTGTCCCCGTCGTGCTTGCCGCCGTAGTATTTATTGACCGCGATGACCTCGTCCGCGGTGTAGGTCCAGCGCTCGACGTCGCCGAGGCGGATGGCGTCGGCGGTCTGCCAGTTGCTGGCGTTGATCAGCTGCTTGCAGCCCAGCGAGCGGTAGTGCTCGTGGATGTCGTGGTAATAATCATGCTGGGTGTGCGCCAGGAATTCGACCTGGTCAGCCGCGCGGTTGGCCTTGCCGGCCGGCGCCTGGTTTACCGCCCAGGTCGGCATCAGCCCGACCACGCCGCCCGGCAGGTCGTCGCCCGCGGCGCCTTCGCCACCCCACGCCGCCTTGGCCTTGTCGAGGTCGCCGTACTTCTTCTTGAGCCAGGTGGCGAATTGCGCACCGAGCAGCTTCATCTGCGCTGGCTTGATGCCCTGGAAGGTCCAGAAGAAGACGCTGTCCTCATTCTGCGTCTGGATCACCGCGACCGCGGGATCATCGGCGAGACGGATGCCGGTGTACGGGTTCTTCTCGCTGTAGAGCTTGGTCAGCCACGCCTTGATGGCGGTGCGGAACGTCGGGTTGAAATACTGTACGCCCCAGCTGTCGGCGTCGCCGTTGTAGCCTTCGATGCCGTGCGCGGCCTGCAGCTTCATGCGCCAGAATGGTGAGATCACGCTATAGATGCCCTGCTTCTTCAGCGCGGCGACCTCGCGCCAGATGCGGTCGATCTCCTTCACGTCGGGCTCGACGAGCGGGCTCTTGGCGTCCTTGGGCGAGAGGTCGCAGTGCAGGCGCGCGAGATTGACGCCCATCTTGGCGAGGAAGCGCGCCGAGGTGTCGAACTCCTCGGGCTTCTCGTAGTCGAACTTGGCGTTGATCGCCCAGAAGCGCAGCGGCTTGCCGGCGCCGTCGAGGAAGCCGCCGCCGGGCGACATGGTGACCACGCCCTTTTCGCCGGCGACCTTCTCATTCAGCGAGCGCAGGTCGAGCAGGGCGCCTTCGCGCACGCCGTCAGCTGGATATTGGAAGGCCCAGGTCTGGTCGCCTCCGTAGACGTACCCGTCTTCCGCCGCATGGACGGCAGTCGGGGCCGCGAACGCGGTGGCGAGGAGGGCGATCTGGGCGCAGCGCGCGGGGAAGGGCATGGCGACTCCGGGTGGTCAGTATACCGCAGGCGATACCCGTGGGGCAGGGAGGCGTTGCGCTGTGGCAAACCACCCACAGTTTGCCTGCAAATCCGTCCCTACGCAGCAGTTCGGGAGTGCCGTGAAATCGATTTCACGCTCTCGCCCAGCGGCCATGCGCCACGTCATCGGATTATTTTCCGCAGGTGACGCGCAGCTTGTCGCCGGCATGGAGTCGTCCTTCCGCCTGAAGCGGGCGACAGCGCGCGTTCGCGTTGCACGGGGACTTGGCAAGGGCCTTGTTTTCAAGGTATATACCTCCCGGCCACCGTCGAAGATGCTGATATCGTGTAGCGTCCAGTCCCATGTCCGCACGCGGCCACGCGCCGTCGTCTTCGGAGGGTCCATGCGCTGCGCGCCCCGCTGGCAGACCATGGTGGCGAGGCCGGGCGCAGGCAACACCGGCATGTGGTGTGCGCCGCCCACTCCCCCTTGGCCGTTGGTACGATGAACATCGCCCGTGGATCAACTCCTGCGTGGTCTGGGTTCGTGCGCGTCCCCGCGCTGGACCGCCCGTTGTCGATGGGGCATGCGGGATCGTTGTTGTGGTATCAAATGCGCGGCCGCGTCGATGCACTTCCATGGTGCGGGTGATACCGATGCCGCCATTATCTGACGGAATTCCGGAAACCACCGCATTGGCGCAGGCTACGACGCGCCGTTTCCGCTCTCCAACGCCTTGGTATCGCAGGCTGCTGCTGGTGGCGCTCGCTACCCTGACCGGCGGTGCGCTGTTGACGTGGTCCTATGTGGCGGATGCGGCCAGGGACATGCGCGAGGAATTCCTTCGCCAGACGCAATTGACCGCCGAGGGGGCGAATCCCCAGGAGGTCGCCGCCCTGATTGGCACTGCTGGCGATCAGTCCGCACCCATCCATGAGATTGTCACGTCGCAGCTGAGGGCGGTCCGCAGAGCGCTTCCCAGCAATCGCGGTGTCTATGTCCTTGGCCGAAAGCCGAATGGTCAGCTCGTTTCCAGCGCCGAAAGCGGACCATCCGGCGCTCCCGACGGTTCGGGTGCCGGACTGGTCCTGAGCGAAACTTTGCCAGTAGCGCAGCGCGTGTTTGCGGAGCGCACCCCCGCCTCCACCGGTCCCTACACGGATGGTTGGGGAACGTGGATCAGCGTCGTCGTTCCCATCAACGATCCGTTGACGGCCAGGATCGGTTTGGCGACTCCCCAGGATGCAGAGGCCCTGGTGCACAAGGCCGTGGAGTACTATCGGCAGCATGGCCGCGCGCCCTTCCTGCAGGAAGCCAACGACCGCAACGGCGCATTCATGCAAGGCGACCTCTATGCGTATGCCTACGATCTCCAACTCAACTCCGTCGCTCATCCCGCGCAACCGGAGATGGTGGGAAAGAACTTCCTGAACGTCCCCGATCGACCAGGCGGAAAGTTTTTCCGTCAAGAGATGCAGACCATCGCCTTGACCAAAGGCAGGGGTTGGGTGGATTACGAAAAGAAGAATCCTCTGACCAAGGTCCTCGAAGCGAAGACCACCTATTTCGAGTTGACCGATGACCTGATCATTTGTGCGGGTGCGTACAAGGGCTCGGGAAAGATCATCGCCGCGCTCGGCATCGACTTCGATGCCCGCGATTGGAACATGCGCCTGGTCAGCGCCGCGGCGCCGCCGGTGATCTTCACCGTGATGCTCACGATCATCCTGGTGCTGGGCCCGTTCCTGCTCGGGCGGCTGTCCAGGAGCGGGGCGGCCGCACCGCAGTGGCAGTGGCACATCGAGACCGCATTGGTCGTTGCGGCAGGGCTTTCCATCACCGCTTTCGCCGTGTGGGTGGCGCATCGGTCCGAGGTTGAACAGCGCAGTTCGCGGTTCGCGCAATTGGCGTCAGGTCTGACCGACCGGGCGGCAAAGAGGCTGAATCGACTGCGCGACGTCGAGTTGGAGAGCCTGGCGGGCTTCATGGAGCACGAAGCGGCCCTCACCCCGCAGCAATTCCGCAGACTGACCACCTATTTGACCGCCAATCCCGCGGTCAGGTCGTGGGAGTGGATACCCTCAGTGGCGCTCGGGGACAAGGAGGCTTTCACGAGTGCGGCGCGCGGCATGGGCATGACCGACTTCGCCATCTGGGAACAGGACGCCCACGGTCTGCGGGCCGCCGTGGGCGGTCGTGATGTCTACGGCCCGATCCTGAATATCGCCCCCCTGGTCGGCAATGAAGCGACCCTGGGCTACGACCTGCGTTCCGATCAGCGGCACCAGCCTGCTCTCGATCTCGCGGCGCACATCGATCTCGCGATTGCGACCGATCCCGTGATGATCGTCGAGGAGAACGCCAAGGCCAGCGAACTGGTGGTCTACAAGCGCGTTTTTGTCGACAACGCAGCGCGACCTCTCCAGGGTCATGTCGCGGCCGTGCTGCGCTTGCAGTCCATGCTCAATTTTTCCTCTGAACGACCGGTAGCGCAGCTGCAATTATCCCTGCTGCGCCCGGATGCACCGGCCCAGGTGCTGGCGAGTTCGGACAAGAACCCTGCGCTGGCGGATGGCAGCATGAACCACACGCGCCCGCTCTTCGTCTTTGGGAAGACGATGGCGGTGACCGCCACTCCAAGTCCGCAATTCATGAAGGAAAACGCGATTTTCACCAGTTGGGTGGTGGGCTTGATAGGCGGCCTGCTCACCATCGCTGTTTGGCAGCGGCGCGCTGCCGAGAGGACGCTGCGTGTCGCGCACGCGGAGGCCGAACTGCTGCTCTCGAGCATCTCCGTGGTGCTCATCGGGTTGCGCAGCGACGACACCATTTCGCAATGGAACGCGTCCGCCGAACAGATCTTCGGTGCGCCCGCGCGCAAGGTCATCGGCGGCACGCTCGCGGGTAGCGGATTGGCGGTTTCCTTGGACGTGGTCACGGGAGCCATCGCCCAATGCCGCGCAGACCGTCGCCCGCGGGAACTTCTGGACGTCCCCTACCAGGACGCGAATGGCCGGACCGGGTACCTCACCATCGCCATCGTTGCAAACTTCGCGGCAGGCGCTTCCGCGAAAGCGGCTTCGGAGATCCTTCTGATCGGCATCGAATCGACCGCGCGCAAGGTCCTTGAGATGCAGCGCAACCAGGGCCAGAAGCTGGAATCAATCGGCCAGCTAGCCGCCGGCATCGCGCACGAGATCAACACGCCGATCCAATTCATCGGTGACAATCTGCGTTTCCTCCGCGATTCCTTTGCTGGCCTCGACGCGGCGTTCGGGTTCCAGCAGCGCGCTCTGGAGGACGGCGCTGCATCGTCGCACGATGCAGCGGCACTGACCGCTGCGGCTGCAGATGCCTGGCGCAAGGCTGACCTGCCGTACCTCTGTGCGGAGATCCCACGGGCCACCCAGCAATCCATTGAAGGCATCGAGCGCATCGCCGCCATCGTGCGTGCGATGAAGGAGTTTTCGCACCCAGGCCAGGAGGGTGCCCAGCCGACCGACCTCAACCATGCCATTGAGACCACCCTGCAGGTGGCGCGCAATGAATACAAGTATGTGGCTGATGTCATCACCGACCTCGACCCGGACCTGCCGCAGGTCACCTCCTTCCTTGGCGAGCTCAACCAGGTCTTCCTCAATCTGATCGTCAACGCAGCACATGCCATCCGCGCTGCACACGGGGATGGCGTCAAGGGCACGCTGTCCATCTCGACCCGTAAGGCGGGCGAGTTCGTGGAGTTGCGCTTTCGCGACGATGGAACGGGCATTCCGGAGAGCGCGCGCAAGAAGATCTTCGACCCATTCTTCACGACCAAGCCGGTCGGTCAGGGCACGGGACAGGGCCTCTACCTCGCGCACGCGATCGTCGTGCAGCGGCACGGCGGCACGATCTCCTTCGAGACCGAGATCGGCAAAGGGACGACGTTCATCATCCGCCTGCCGCTACACCGGTCCGGGCCCACGTGATGTGCACGCACGTTTGTCGTCGCACCGTCACTTGGCCAGCGCGCCGCCGACGGCCGCGAACAGGCTGACGTCGCCCTCAGCCTGCACCTGGACGCTGATGGTGGCGAGCAGGCGCGTCGCGGTCGAGCGCGGGGTGATGTCGACCAGGTAGCGAGCACCCGCCTCGACCGGACGCACCGCGACGGTGAAGCTGGGATCGGAGCTGCGTGCCCCGGTCACCACGCCATGACACTGGACTGCGACCGTGCGCGTCGTCGGCGCCTCGCCCAGCGCCCACACCAGGATGGTCTGGTCCAGCACCGTGCCGGGCGGCAGCGTCACGCGCAGGTGCAAGGGGATGACGCGGCCAGAGGCGAGGTGGACGCTCAGCAGCACCGCGTGCTCGCCACCCAGGCCGCGCGGAGCGAAGACCACGTCCAGGGAACCGGTCTGCCCGGGCGCGCACGGCTCCTCCGGCGGCGCGGCGCTCGCGCAGTCGCAAGAACTTTCGACCGCGGTGATGGCCACCGCGGCAGAGCCGTCGTTGCGGAAAGGGAAGGTCGCGTGCAATGGCGCGCGCGTCGATGCGGCGTTGATCGCGACGGTGTCAGCGGTGAAAACCAGACGTTCCTCCGCACCCAGGCGCGCGGCAGCGGACGTGCAGGCGATGCAGGCCGCCAGGAAAACGGCGACGGCGCGCATCGGCAACCGACGCGCGCCGTTCCTGATCCGAAACGTGGCGGCCACCGGGTCCATCACTGGCCCACCCGGTGCACCGCCGCGCGGTTCACTTGCCGTAACCGGCCGCCGGCTTGCCATCGTCGCCGAGGTGCCCGGTGGCCCACAGCGCACCACGCGCGACCAGGTCCAGGTAGCGGGCGTCGGCCACGGTCTCGTTGTTGTGGCCGATGGTGGTGCTGAACACGCGCGTCTTCTTGTCGCCGTACTCGTGCGTCCACACGACCACGGTCTCGACCGCCTTCTGCTCGCTCATCTGCTTGCCCTTCGCCAGGGTGTGGGCGCCGAGGATCTGCACGTTGTTGTAGAGCTCCTCGTTGATGGTCGTCCAGTTCTCGAGGCCCTTGACGATCGGGCTGGTGGCGTCGGCGAAGGTGATGGCGATGGGCAGCTGCGCGCCGTGACCGGTCGACTGCATGCCCATGTACTCGTACCAGGCGGCGTTGGGCGCGCCGGCCGTCACCGGCTTGCCGAAGTCGCCGAAGCGGTAGCAGTGCATGGCGCAGTGCAGGTTGACCGCCGGGATGCCGTCCTGGTGCGGCTTGAGCACGCCAGCGATGACCACGGGGTCGCTGATGTCGGCGGCGCACTCGTCGTGGATGACCAAGTCGTAGCCCTTGGCGTAGTCGGGATGGCCGTAGATGGGCAGCGGCGGCTTGGTGCCGTGGTCGTCGACGTGCACCTGGGTGATGACCAGGTTGGCGCGCTGCTCAAGGCCGAGCTTGAGGATGTCCTTCTGGTGGGCGTAGTCGTGGCAGCAGCCGCCGGTCAACAGCAGCACCTTGAGCGGCGCGGTGTCGGCGGCCGAGGCCGCGGTCCAGGTGGAGGCGGCGAGGAGCAGGACGGTCAGCGATCGGGACATGGGGGTTCTCGGGGGTGGTTTGCGGGGAGGGAGGAGGGGTCGCGCGCTGCTGGTTTAGGTCGCCGCTAGTGCACTTCTACCACTTGCGGCCGCCCGACGTTGAGGCCGGGTGATGATGGTGTGCGGATCATGCGGCACGGGCACACGACCGCAAAGAATAGACCGCGCGCCATTCCGGAACGTTGCAGGGAATCTACACGGGCGCCCACCCGCAGCGCCGGCATCGGAACATGGTGGGGCGTGCGACCTTTATTTGCCCTCTTTGTGGTGCTTCGGCTTCTCGCCCGGCGCCTCCGCGGGGGGCGCTCCCGCGAAGAGCTGCGTCTTGGGGATGATCTCGCGATCCTGGCGCGCGCACTGCCACATCAGCTTCATCGCCGCCGACGCGCCACCCTGGTAGTACTCGAGTTTGAGGTCGTAGCGCCTGCCGGCTTCCAGCGCGATGGTGCCGGTGCTTTCGGTCGGCGCCTGGTCGCGCCAGGCGTCGACCACCAGCTTGCCGTCGATCCACAGGCGCGCGCCGTCATCGGACAGCGTGGTGAAGGTCCAGGTGTCGGTGAACAGCGGCATGACCTGGCCGCTCCAGCGCGCGCTCCAGTTGGACGCAGGCACCGCGGGGTCGGGCTGCTCGCCGTCGCCCCACTCGAAATCGACGGTCTCGTCGTTGCGCGTGGTGAGCAGCTCCTTGAATTCGTGCCCGCTGAAGAACTCCGCCTTGAGGCCGCTGCCGACGCCGCTGGCCAGCAGGTGGAAGCGGGTGCGCGCACCGGAGCGCAGCGGCGTGCCGGCGACGTTCTTCACGTTGGTCACCGTCAGCGTGTACTCGGTGTCCGGCGCCAGCGGCGAGAGCGTCAGCGCCACGCTGCGCCGCTCCTTGCCGATGAGCGCCGCCTTGGCCACGGTCACGCCGTGGTCGACGGCGTAGCTGGCTGGATCCTCGGCGCCCGCGGGATCGAGCGGCCCTGAGAAATCCACAGTCACCGCCGTCGGATTGCCGGCGCTGGCGGCGACCAGGCTCGGCGGCAGGCGCACGCTCAATCCTTCGAGCGGCTTGCCATTGAGGTCGGCGATGCGCGCGGTCAGCAGCGGTGCGCCGCCCTCGCCGCCGCTGAGCTTGATGAGGATCTCGTTGGCGCCCTTGAGCAGCTTGCACGGCAGTACGAAGGTATCGCGCTGCAGGGTTCCATCGGCGGCGAGCAGCGCGCCGACGCGCTTGCCGTTGATCCACACCAGCGCCTGCCCGCGCACGCCCAGGTAGAGCGCCGCTTCGGCCGAGGCTGATGCCTCGAGGCGGGTGTAGGCGTAGGCGACCGCGCCGCGGCGGTGTTCGTGGTCGCGCAGCCGCGCGGTGACGTTGAGCGCGTTGACATCGGCGCGCGCGTCCCTCCAGGTGACCTCGCTGCCGCGCAGGGTCGGATAGCGCGCATCGAGATCGATCGGCCCGCGCTCCGGCGGCAGCGCCTCCTGCAGTGGCTGCGCGCCCTTGGGGGCGTCGAAGAGACCGACCACCTTCCACTCGGCGAGCGGCGCAGCGAGCTCGGCATAGAACTGGCGTCGCGGCTCGCGGCCGAGTTTGACCTCGTCCATGAGCGCCTCGCAGCGGGCGAGCGCGGCCCCGCGCTTGGGTGGCGCCTTGCGGTTGTCGTTCCAGCCCTCGATCAGGAAGCGCACCGTGGTCAGCACGCGCGCCGCCTGCTGGTTGGCAGGGTCGGACTTGAGGAAGTCGGCGTACATGGCGATGATGTGCTCGAGGCGCTGGTCCTCGGGCTGGCCGTTGAACTGGCCCTCGGCCTCGCGCAGCAGCTGCAGCGCCTCCTCGGTCTCGGGGATCAGCTTGGCCGCCTCCAGGTCCTTCTGCAGCCGCTCCGCGGGCGCGGCCGGCGGCGGGGTCTTGGCGCGCAGGTCGATCTGGATGCCGCCGTTGCCCAGGCGGTGTTCGCTCTCGGCGGCCTGGAGGCCCATGCCGTGGCTGCGCTTGCCGTCCTGCGCCGGTTGGTCGGTCCAGGTCACGCCGCCGCCCCAGTTGGCGCCTTTGGGCAGGTCGCCGTCCATGATCACCTGGACCTTGCCGTCTTCGATGAACTCGGTCCGGCCCCAGGCGACGTTGCCGCCGTACGAGGCGAAGCCGATGCTGTCGATGAGATGGCCGTCCAGGCGCATGGCGCCGACCGGCACGATCAGCGCCACCCACTCGCCGGACTTCGGCAGGGGGCCGCGCGGCCAGCGCTGCACGCTGCCGGGCTCGCCCCACGGCAGCAGGTCCTGGCCCCACAGCGCGCGGCGCCAGTCCTCGGTGGTTGAACGCACTTCGACCATCAGCTCGTCGGCCGGATGGGCGGGATCGATGCGCACCCACTGGCGGATGGCGCGGCCCTGGTTGCCGCTCGCCGCGCCCGGGCCGACCGCGTCGCCGGCGAGGCGCGCGGCGACGCCGGCCTTGAGCGCGAAGCGCGCGGCCTGCTCGCCGGGCTCGGCCGAGCCGCCGCTGCGGTAGAGCCGCTCAAGCCCGGCGATGGCGGTGGCGGTGTGCACACCGGCGGGGTTGGCGACGATGTAGCCTTCGATCTCACCGACGCGCCCGGGCAGGCCGGCCGGACCGATGTGGGTGGCGGCGATGCGTTCGACGAAGCGCCACGCGAATTCGTGGGTCGGCATCAGCGCGATGAACTTGCGATAGCCGGCGATGCGCTCGGGGGTGAGGTCGACGAACTGGATGCGCGCCATGCGGTTCGCGGCGATGCCGCGCATCAGGCCGTAGCCCCACTCGAGCGCCGCCTTCGGCTTGCCCCCATCCCAGTCCACCACCGCCACGCCCAGCCCCATCGCCAGCCGGTAGCCCGGCCGCTCGCCGGGATTGGCGCGCAGCGCGGCCCACGGGATGGCCAGTTCGTAGGTGCAGCCACCGGCCTTGCGCACGGCGCGCGCCGTGACGCGGTCCTCATCGCCCTTGCCCGCCTCGTCGGCGGCGTCGGGCAGCGGCAGGGGCGCGCCGGAGAGCTGGGTGACGCGCGTGCGCCCGTCGGAGAGCGACAGCGCCAACACCAGCGGCGCCTGCTCGCCCGCGTTGCTGCCCTGCGGATCGATGCCGACCACCACGCTGTCGCCGTCGAGCGGGCTGCCGCCCGGCGCGGGCGGTTCGTGGCGGTCGTCGCCGGTCTCGACTGCGAGGTAGACGAAGCGCCGGTCCCAAGCCACGCGTGCCTTGCCGCTGAGATCCTGCGCGCCACCCCAGGCCCCGCCCGGCACGCTGCGCACGTCGAGCGCGTCGCCGAGGACGATGGCCTCGTCACCGGCCCAGTCGTCGAGCTGACCATCGATGCGCAGTCCAAAGCGCGTGAACAGCGCCGGACGGGTGTCGGGACGGTAGAGCGCGGTGAACTCGCTGGCACCTTCGTGCGCCGGCCCGGGCTGGCCCGCGGTCACGCGCACCTGATCGAGCGCCGCCTCAAGCGCCAGGCGGCCGGCCGGGGGCGGCGGCAGGCCGCCGACCGCGCACACGCCTTCGCGCGCCGCGTAGACCAGCTGTCCGGCGACGAAGGCCGTCGGCATGACGCTCTCGCGGTGCGCGATGTCGGTGCCGGGCAGCATGCCGCTGCCGGCGGGCCGACCGGTCTCGAGGTCGAGCAGCAGGTAGCGCAGGCGCAGGTCGTCCTCGGGGTGCTCGATCACCGCCAGGTATTTGCCGGCCGCCTGGAAGCCGACGCAGCGGTGGTGCCAGGCGTCGCCCAGGTCGGCGCTCCACAGCTCCTTATTGCCGGACAGGCTGCGGCAGATCACGGTGGGATGGCCGCCGCCGCGCTGGTCATTCATGCCGATGGCGCGGTCGCCGACGAAGCGGAACGAGTCGGCCAGGTACGGGCGCCAACCCTTGTAGACCTCGCCGTCGAAGACGGTCTTGCCGGCCGCGGGCTCGAGCGCGTGGTTGCGCCAGCTGTCGCCCTGGTGCGCCGCGACCACCAGCAGGCCGCCGTCGAGGTGCAGACTGAGGTCTTCGCCGCCACTGGTGGGCACGCTCCACGCGAGTTTGTGCTGGGCGAGGTCGACCGCGGCCAGGCTACGGTCGGCGCACAGGTAGACGGTGGTGCGGTCGGCCGAGAGGATGCTGGCGAAGCGGCGTGGGTTGCGCTCGGTCAGCGGCAGGTCGAGACGCCAGGTCTGCGCGCCGCTGCGCGCGTCGCGGCCCTCGATGGCGCCGTGGTCGCCGCGCATCAGCACGGCGATGACCTCGCCCGCGGCGCTCAGGCCCAGCCAGCGCGGCTCGGCCGGCAGGTCGACGCCGCCGGCGGAGGCGCCGTTTGCGGAATTCAGCAGTTCGACATGCCGGCGTGTGCGGCTCCACACCGCGACCAGGCCGCCGCCTGCGGCGATCTGGCCATAGGGGCGCCGGTCTTCGCGGTTCTCGCTCTCGACGAAGAAGCCGGGATCGTCGTAGGGCAGGGCGTGCGACCACAGCAGGCGGCCGGAGGCGAGGTCGAAGGCGGCGAGGCTGCGCGGGTGGACGGTCAGCAGGCGGCCATCGGCGACCTCGGCGCGCAGCAGGCCGGGCGCCATCGGCGCCTGCCACACGATCTTGCCGCCGTCGGCGTCCATGCGCACCAGGCGGTCGCCAAGGTCGAGGTAGAGGTCGCCGACCTCGGCGTCGCCCGGACGCACCACCGTGCCCGCACCGTCGCCCAGGCGCCAGCGCTGCGCCAGCGGCGCGGCGAACTCGGCGGCGGGCAGTCCGCTCAGCGGCAGCGCCGCATCGCCCACGTCCCCGGGCACGATGACCGCGGCCGGCGCAGCGCCGGGCTTTTCCTGCAACGCGACCAGGCGGTCGGGGCCAGTGCCCAGCACCAGGCCGTCGAGCAGCACCAGGTTGCCGATCGGCGCGTCGAGGCCGAGCCTGCTCCATGCGTCCACGGCCTGCGGCCGGCCATCGTCGGCGGCGAGGCGCACCAGCGCGCTGCGCGTTGGCACGTAGACGCTGGCGCCGCCGATGGCGGCAAGTCCGTAGAGCTGGTCCTCGCCGGCCGGCGACCAGCGCCAGCGGCGCTCGCCGCCCGTCGCGCCCAGGCACTCCACACCGCGGCCTTCGACGACCAGTCCGGCCGCGGCGCCCACGCCGCTCAGCCCGATCACGGCGCGCGCGTCGGAAAGCTCCTGCTTCCAGCGGATGGCGCCGTTGGCGCGCGCGATCGCCAGCACCGCCAGGGTGTCGCGCGGCGCCACGTAGAGCAGCTCGTCGCCGACCACCACGCGGCTGGCGGCGCGCCCCGCGAGCTGGCGCACCGCGCTGCGGCTGGCCACGCCGTCGAGCAGCGCGCGCGGGTAGGTGGCAGCCCAGCGCACCGTGCCGTCGCCCAGGTCGAGGTCGACCACGCTGCCCGCGTCGGTGGCGAGGTAGACGTCGCCGCCGGCGATCGATGGCGCGGCGAGGTGGTCGCCAAGGTAGATCTCCTGTTGGCTGGTCAGGGTCAGGCTGGCCAGGCCGAAGGCGAGCGGGGTGCGCCACAGCAGGCGGCCGTCGGCCGCGGTGAAAGCCGCGACGAAGCTGCGCGAGCGCTCGTCGCGCTGCTGGAAGACCGCGACCACCACGCCCGAGGAGCACGCCGGCGAGCTCACTGCGCTGGCGTTGGCGGTGGCGGGCTCGCTCTCGCTCGACCAGCGCAGTGCGCCACTGGCGGCGTCGCGCGCCTCGACCGCGTAGGCCGCGCCGGAACCCGCGCCCGCGCCGCTGCGGTGCTGGGCGCGCGCGTAGACGCGGCCATCAGCAACCGTGGTCATGGTCTCGGGCAGGCCGGCGAAGGCGTCCTGGCGCAGGCCGCGGCGCAGGCCGGGGAAGGCGCTGGGCGAGCGCCAGCGCAGCGCCCCGCTCGCCAGATCGATGGCGAAGGTCTCGTCGAGGGTGTGCAGCCAGGCGGTGCGCCCGTCGCTGGCGGCGTGCAGCATCAGCTGCTGCCACGGCGCCGGCGCGAAGCGGTCGGCGGCCATCTGCTCGGCCGGGTGCACCGGCAGCACGGTGGCGGAGCGCACGCCGACGGGCACCGGCGCGGCGCCGCTGGCGCCGCGCCGCAGCGGGCTGCCGCCGACGGTCGGCCACGAGGCCTGTCCGGCCTGCTCGCCCGCGGCCAGGGTGCGGCTCAGCGCGGTGGCGAAATCCGCGGCGGACTGCGGCGCGCCACGGATGGTCAGGCTGACGGCGGCGCAGGGAGGTGCGGCCAGGCGCGCCAGCGCGGCGCGTGCGCCGGCCCAGTCGCCGGCCTGCAGGCAGGCCTGGGCGAGCTTGGCGACCAACGGCGTGGCGGCGGCGTCGGCCGGGCGCGCGGCCAGCGCCTGCGCGAGCAGCGCCGCGGCGCGCCGCGGGCTGCCGGCGTCGCTGAGCAGATCGGCGGCCGCGACCAGCGCGTCGCCGGCCACGCTGCTGCCGGGATAGGTGCGCGCGACCTGCGCGAGCAGCGCGGCATCGCCGGCGGCGCGCGCCGCCTGGAGGAGATCCTTGGCGCGCGCGTCGTAGAGCTTGCGGTACGCCGCGGTGGCCTCGGCGCCGAGGCCGTGCAGGCGGTCGGCGACGTACTCGGACACGCCGACCACGATGCCGGCGTCGAGCCGCACCAGCTCGGCGGCGTGCCCGTCGAGCGCGCGCTGGTAGGTGCGCAGGCCGCGCTCAAGGTCGCCGGCGGCGATCGCACGGTCGGCGGTCTGGACCATGGTCGCGGCGTCGAGCGAGGCCTCGAAGGACGCGTTGTCGCCTTTGGCTCCGCGCACCAGGAACAGCCCGTCGTGGACCTGCTTGCGCAGGTTCTCATCGCCGATCGGGCGCTCGCTGGCGCGGCGCAGGTAGTCGACGGCGGTACGCGGGTAGCCGGCGATGCGGTACAGCTCGCCGAGTTCGGCGAGCACACGCGTCTGGGCGTCGCCGTCGAAAGCGGTGACCTGGATGCGGCGCAGCACCGCGGCGGCGCCCGCGAAGTCGCCGAGCGCGCGCAGGCCGGCGGCGGCGCGCGGGCGGAAGCCGGCGAGGAAGGCGTCCTTGCCGGCGAAGCCGCGGCGCTCGCCATAGCCTTCCAGCCATTCGACCAGTTCGGGGCCGAGGCGCGGAGACGCCGCCTCCGACTCGCTGTCGGCCGGGCGCTCCGGCACCGCGAGCAGGCGGTCGATGGCGGCGAGCTGCAGTTCCGGGCGCTCGGGGAAGGCGCGCGCCAGCAGCCGCGCCAGCGCCACCGCCTCGTCGGCCTGGCCGGCCTTCAGCGCCGCCGAAACCATCTCGGCGCAGGCCGCAGCGACCGCGGGCCGTGCCTCGGCCGAGCGCTCAAGCAGCCCGAGCACCTGCGCCAGGTCGATCGCCTGCGCGCCGGCGCTGGTGATGCTGATGGTCACGCCCCAGTCGCCGTTGCCCTGCTGGATCATCGCCAGCAGGGTGTTAGGGCCGGCCTCAAGGTGCACCGGCACGATGATGTCGCCGGGCTTCACGGCGCGGCTCTGGCGATCCTCGTGGACCTTCTTGCCATTGAACCACAGCACCAGGCCGTCGTCGGCGCCGCAGCTCAGCTCGGCGTCGCCCGCCGCCAGCGCGTCGATCTCGCGGTAGGCGAAGGCCACGCAGTCGTTGTGGTTCAAGAGGCGCTGCAGGTCGAGCACACCGTCCTGGTAGGCATCCAGGCCGGGGTGCTGCCATTTCAGGCCCTGCACATCCTTGCCGACGGCGACGCGGCCGCGCTGGCCGGTGCCCACCACCGGCGGGTGGTCGTAGCACTTGAAGTCCTGGTTATCGAAGGGTCCGATCACCGCGAAGTCGCGGATCAGCGGCGCGAGCAGCAGATTGCGTCCGGATCCGGGCGCGGGCGCAGGGGCGCCATCGGCGCGCGCCAGCATGCGCGCGCCCGCCGCGCTCTCGGCCAGGCAGGCGCGCGCGTAGGCGGAGCGCAGCGCCTGCAGCGCCTCGGGCAGGTGGCCATCGGCGAGCGCCTGGTCGGCGCTGGCGCGGCGCTTCTGCACGCCGACCTCGGCTCCGGCCGCGCACAACGCCAGGGCCTGGCGGTAGTGGTCGATGGCTTGGCGCACCGCGGGCTCGGCGGGCGCGCCGGCACCGGTCGCAGTGAGCAGGGCCTCGGCGAGCTCAACGTGCAGGCTCTCCCACCCCGACTCGACGGTGCGGCGGTTGGCGAGCACCTGCTGGAGGTGGGCGATGCGACCGGCCTGGTCGCCGCGCGCTTCGCTGGCGCCGGCGAGCACGCCCTGCACGCGCGCCACGCGCGCGGGCCCGTCGTGCGGTGCCGCGGCGGCGGCGGCAAGCAGCGCGGCGGCGTCGCCCTCGCGGCCGGCGGCGAGATCGCTGGCGAGCGCCTGCAGGCGGAAGGCGAAGGCGCGCTCGTCGTCACCAGTGCCGGCAGCAACGGATGCGGCAGATAGTTGCGCGGCGATGGCGCGCAGGTCGGTGGGCACCTGGTCCTCCTGCTTGAGCACCTGGTGCAGGCGCGCGCGCGCCAGGCCGGCGGCGATGACCACCTCGACGGAGGCGGTCGCACCAGGTGCGCCCGGTGCTGGCGCCTGCTGCTGGTCGAGCGCCTCGAGTCCCTTGTCCGGGAAGCCCATCTGGTCCCACAGCTGCGCCACGGTCAAGCGCGCCTCAAGGGTGTCGCCGCCCTTGGCCGCGAGGCGGCGCTTGGCGAGCTCCTGGACGTCGGCGACCACCGCGTCGCGGTCGCGCAGCAGGCGGTGCAGGCGCGCGCGCTCAAAGCACGCGGCGTCGACCTGCGCGGCGCTGGCGCCCTCCTTGTCGAGCAGCGCGCCGAGGGTCTCCGCGGCCTGGCGCAGCAGGCCCTGGGCCTCCCACAGGCGCGCGCACTCCTGCACCGCGGCCGCGGCGTTCTCGGTATCCTCGGGCAGATCGGCGGCGACGCGCGCCAGCCAGGCGATGCGCGCCGCCAGCGCGGCCGGCTCGTGGCGCAGCGTGAACATGCTCGCCAGATCCCAGTTGTGCGCGGCGACCTTGACCACCACCTGGTTGTCGCCGCGGTGCAGGCGCACGCTCGCCGCGAGGCGGTCGGGCTGGACGTTGGGCAGATCGCGTTGGCCGTCGGCGACCGGGTGGCCGTCGACGTAGACCCAGATGCGGCGCGTGCCGTCGAAGAGCAGGCGCTCCTCGCGGTCGGCGTCAGCGGCGATGGTGGCGACCGCGTAGCACACCTGGTTCTCGCCGGTGACCTTGAGCAGGGTCTTGAAGTTGATGGTCGGCCCGGCGCTCTCGTCTGTCTGGCGCGCCTGCCAATGGCCGGTGCTGCCGTCGACCAGGCGGAACGCCGCCTCCGGGTCGACCGCACGCTCCGGCCCGTAGGGCTTGTCGGAGGGGGCGAGGGGGCCGAGCAGCGACCAGCGGCGGATCTGCGAGGTCGCGAGCTGCGCCTCGCGCGCCTCGTCCCAGCTCTTCGGCTTGTGGTAGTCGGCGACCGCCGGCAGCGCCGGCACGGCGGTGGTGATGACGAGGTCCGAGATCGTCCAGGCGGTGGCCTGCGCCTGGTTGGGGTCGCCGACGTCGTTGGCGAGCAGCGGCTGCTGCTGCTCGGGGCGGTCGCCGACCCAGCCGCGGCCGACGATGAGCGTGCCGGGCGCCCCGGCGAAGCGGCCGGGTGCGCGTGCGCAGCTGCCCAGCACCTGCCAGCGCAGGCCATCCGTGCTGGCGTAAGCGCTGACGTCGCGGGTGGCGACGACCAGCCGGAACCACGACGGTGCGACGCCGGCGAAGAGCGGGCCCTCGGTCTGGCCGCTGCCGTGCTCGGCCCCGGCCAGCCACGTGCACCAGCCGCGCCGGCGCTGCGGCTCGTAGCGCTCCAAGTATTGGCTCCAGCCGCCCAGGCCGACGGCGATCGCATTGCCGGGGCCCCAGTAGAGGGCGATCGCGGTGGGCGTCCCACCCAGCTCACCCTCGCTGGCGGTGGCGATGCGGCACTCGATGCGCAGCGGCGCCTGGTCGGTGCCGTCGATGCCGCCCAGGGCGCGCACCAGATGCGCGTAGTGCGCGGTATCGCCGCGCAGCACCAGGCTGCCGTGCGCGAAGCTGGCCGCCGCGTCCTTGGCCGCGGGCGAGTGCGCGAACTCCCAGCCGGCCGGCAGCGCCGCGCCATCGGCGTCTGCGGGCCAGGCGAGCTCGGCAGCGTGGCCCGCAGACGCGAGGCATGCGGTGAGCAGGGTCGCGCGCAGGCATGCCAGGCGTGGCTTCATCGGGGATCTCGTCATGGTCAGGGGCTCAGGGCTGCGCTGGCGCGGCCGGGGCGGCGGCCGGCGCGACGCCGGTGACCAGCACTGGCCAGCACCAGTCGCCGTGGCTGCCGGCGGCGGCGCCGGCGGGGAAGTCGACGATCAGCTGCAGTGACTTCGCGCCAGCGAGCGGCACCGCCACCACCTGCGCCGCCTGGCCGCCGCGGGCCTGCAGCTCGCGCACCGGTTTGCCGTCGACGACGATGCGGAACACCGCCGCGCCGCGCGCGCCGACCGCGTCATCGACGCCGAGCTCGGCGACCAGCGCGCTGCGCCCGCCGTCGAGCTGCCAGGTAAGCACGCTGCGCGCGTGGCAGCCCAGCCCACGCTCCGCGCGCGCGGCGCCGATGCGCAGAGGCCCACCGTCGACGGCGCGGTCGACGCGGTAGGGGAAGGTCTCGTCGAACTCGCCAGTCTGCACCGCGGCCTGCGGCGCCAGCGAGCTGAGCGCGGTGAGCGGGCCACCTTCGCTCCACAACGCGGCGATCAGCGACGCGGGGATCTTGACCGTGCCGCCCCAGGTGGTGGCGAGTTCGCAGCGCTCACCATCGAGGACAGTGATTTTTCCGGCGATCAGGTCGCCTCCGACCAGGCGCAGGCGCTGCAGCGCGCCGGCTGCGGCCGGCGGCGCCGCGCGCGCGAGACGCACCTGCGCGGCGCGCGCGCGCGCGATCTCGACGATGCGGCGGCCGGTGTTGATGCCCACCGCCTGGTCGTTGACGAAGGCCAGCGTGCCGGCGACCTGGTCGCCGTTGCCGAGCAACGCGCCTTGGAAGGTCCCGGCCTCGGCGCCCGCTCCCGGCAGCGTGCCGAGCGCGGTCAGCGGCTGTGCCGCGAGCACCAACAGCTGCGCGCGCGCCAGCGGCAGCGTCACCGCGCCGAGCTGGTCGGCAGCGAACACCAGCTGGTCGGCCTGCACGCTGCGCACCACGCCACCGAGCACCTCGCCATCCTGCAGCACCAGCCCCTGGTCGAGCGTGCCCGCCGGCGCACGCCCCGCGAAGCGCAGCGCGACGATCTGCTCCACCGGCACGCTCGCCCCACCGATGCTCAGCGTGCCGCCCGCGATGCGCGGGCTGCCGTGCAGCACGACGCCCGCGGCGGTCAGCGCGTCGGCTTCGCCGGTGGTGTTCTCCGCGGCGCTCGCGACCGGGCCCATGCCCAGCAGCGCGCCGGCGATGGCGGTTAAGATCCGCGTAGCCGGGCTCATCTTCCCCCGCTCAGCGCTGGTAGATCGGCAGGTAGCGGTAGGGGATGTTCAACACCAGCAGCGCCATCGCCGTCGGGTACTGCTCGAAGCCGCCGTTCCAGTGCCCGTCGCTCTGCTGGCTGGTGATCAGCTCCTTGGTCACTGCGGGATACCAGGCGTTCCACGCGCGGCGGCCCCATTCGCCCGCGCTCTGTGACTGGTAGATGCCCATGGCGGCGTAGTACTGGCCGTAGAAATAGTGCTCCTGCCCCGGGTCCTTCGTGCCGACCGGCTTGAAGCTGATCAGGTACTCGACGCCCTCGCTGACCTCCTTGGCGCGGTAGTTGCCGGCGACCTGCAGCGACAGCACGCCGGCGCCGGTGCGCGCGAAGCCCGACTCGCCGCCGGGGGTGTAGGCGAAGCCGCCGTCCTTGCCCTCGGCCTTGCCGTTGTGGCAGCGCTTCACGTACTCGATGCCGGAATCGATGACGTCCTTGGGCACGTAGATGCCGGCGTCCTTGGCGGCGCGCAGCGCCATCAGCATCATCACCGTGACCGAGAGGTCATCGTCGGAGACGCGCGGCTGGTAGCGCCAGCCGCCCTTCTGGTTCTGGGTCGAGACGATCAGCTCGATCGCGCGCTTCACCACGTCGCGGATGGACTTGTCCTGGGTCATGCCCCAGGCCTCGGCCAGGCACAGCGCGGCCAGGCCGTGGTGGTACATCGGCGCGCCGGGCATGGTCTGACGGTAGAGCAGCCCGTTGGGCTGCGCGGTCTTGATCAGGAACTGGATGCAGCGCGCGGTGTTGACGCCGTATTCGCCGCGGTCGGGCACCTGCCCGGCGCTGAGGAAGGACAGGCAGCACGCCGCGACGATGCCGTCGCTCGCGCCGTACTGGCCCGGCCACGAACCGTCCTCGCGCTGGCTGGCGGCGAGGTAGGCGAGGCCCTTCTTGCTCGCCGCCGCAGCGGCTGGCGACATCTCGGCCGCATCGGCGGCCTCGAGCGCCCAGGCGCCGGCGCCGCCGGCGAGGACGGTGCACGCGAGTGCGCGGAGGGCGGCAGTCCGCAGGCGGGCTGCGGGCGAAGATGCGGGCATGGGATCCCTGGGGGCCAGACGGCCTACTTGGGGGCGGCGAGATTCTGGTAGTACAGGGCGAGCTGCTGTTCGTAGCGCGCGGGGAAGCGCTCCTTGCCGGCGTTGGCGAGGGTGGCGCGCTCCTGCGGGGCGAGTCCGACCTGCCACGCGGCGGCGGCGCCCTGGGCCTTCTTGTCGCCGTACTTCAGGCTGGCGCCCAGCTCGGTCGACTCCTTGGGATCCTTGACCTGGATGGACTTGTCCTGAGTCACCGGGTGCGGCGGCTCATTGCCCGGAGTGGGCTCGCCGGTGAGCTTGGCGAGCTGCGCCTGCATCGCTGCCTGCTGCTGCTGCAGTGCGCTGAGCGCCTTCTGCATATCGCCGGCGGCGGGCTTCTGCGCCATGTTGCCGAGATCGGCCTGGGCCTGCTGCATGGCCTGCGCGGCGTCCGCGGCCTGCAGTTCGCCGAGCGCCTTCTGCATGGCGGCGAGGGCTTGGCCCTGGTCCTTCTCGGCCGCGGCGCCCTGGCCGTCCTTCTGCGCCTGGTCGGCGGCCTGCTGGTCGGCGGCGGCCTCGGCCTGCGCGGCCTGAACATCGGGCGGCGCGCCGGCGTCCTGCGCGGCCTGCGCCGCCTGCTGCTCGGCCTGGTCGGCGGCCTGCTGGGCCTGCTGGGCGGCGTCCTGCTTCTGGGCGGCGTCTGCGGCCTTCTGCTGTTGGGCCTGGTCTGCGCTCTGCTGCGCCTGCTGGGCCTCCTGCTGCTTCTGGATCGCATTCTGCTGGGCCTGTTCGGCCTTCTGCAGCGGCGCCTCGGCTTGGGCGAGCTGGCCCTGCAGGTCGGCCTGCTGCTTCTGGAGCTGGTTGAAGTCCTGCTGCTGGCTGTTGGCGTCGAGGGCGTTGGTCTTGTCGAGCAGGTCCTGCTGCTGCTGCACGGCATCATTCAGCTTGTTGAGCTGATCTTCGAGCTTGGCGAGCGGGCTGTCCTGCGCCTGGTCGAGCTTGGCCTGCGCGTTGTTGAGCGCGTCGAGCGCCTTCTGCTGCTGTTCCTCGGCCTGGGCGAGCTTGTTGTCGGCGGCGTTGTCGGCCGCCTGCTGCATGGCGTCCTGGACCTTGGCCTGCTCGAGCGCCTTGACCGCGTCCTCGACGCCCTTGGCCTGGGCCGGATCGGTCTTGGCGATCTCCTTGGCCTGTTCCTTGAGGCTGTCGATGGCGGCCTGGGTGGCCTGCTCGAGGGCGTTCTGCTGCTGGGCGACCTTCTCAAGGTCGGCCTTCTGCTCGGGGGTCAGGTCCTCGGTCTTTTTGCCGAGGGTCGCATCGCCGAGCTTCTCGGCGGTGGCCTTGAGCTTGGCCTGCTCCTGCGCGATCTCCTTGAGGTCGCTCTTCACGCCGACGCGCCCGAACTCCTTCTGCATGTCGGCGATGAGGTCGCCAAGGTGCTTGACGATCTTGTCCTGACCGGTCGAGGCGGCGAGCAGCTCCTTGCGGATCTCGGCGAGGTCCTGCAGCTCGCGCGCGGTGGTCAGGTGTTGGACCACGTACGGCACGTTCGGGTCGCCGCCGTTGGCGGTCGCCGCGTCGGTCAGCTTGCCGAGCGCGGTCGAGAGCCTGCCCATCACCGCGAGCTGGTTCTCCTGGCCGACGCCGTTGAACTGGTATTCCTGGATCAGCGTCTGCAGCTCGCGGGCGGTGCCGCCGGAGAGTGTGCCGACGCCCTTCTGGCGGTTCTCCTCCAGGCGCACGGCGCGGCCGACCGGCTGGGACTCCTGCGCCTGGGAGTGGGCCTGGACGGCGCCGGCGCCGAGCAGCGCCAGGGCGAGGAGGGTACGGCTCGTGCTGGAACGGATCATGGACACCTCGCGCGCAGGGGGGACGGGTCTCGTATTCACGGCAACGGGTTGGGGCAGCATCTGTTACTTACCCTGCGCCGGGACGTTTGGCTGTGCATTCGTGGGCAGGTCGCGGCGGATGCGGTCGACCCCGTCGCGGGTGTCTTTTTCCTTGTCCCGGATCGTCTGAATGCCTTCCAGAACGGCGTTGCGGTCGCGGTCGAGCATCTCCTGGAGGACCGCGACATCCACCACGTTGAAGGTGTAGGTCTGGCTCTTGCCGTGGTTTGCGTCGGGCTCGCGGTTGTCCTCGTAGTCGATCCAGTAGATTACGCGCTGGCCGGGCTGGAGATTGAGTGGTCGCAGGTCGAAATTGGCCTCACCGCTGGCCTCCTTCTGGTTCTTGACGGTGATCAAGCCTTCCAGGGCCAGGCTCTGCGCCGGCGGGGCATCGGCGGCGTCAGGGGCGGTGTCGGCCTCGGCCGGAGCGGCGCCCTCGGCGGGAGCGCTCATCACCCGGTACTTGAGCGCGGCGCGCGCAATGCCGTAGTCGTCGCGGCCGCTGAAGCGCACCGGCCAGTGCGCGAAGCGCGTGACCGTCTTGTCCTGCGCCGGGAAGGAGATGCGCACGGTCGGCGCGCGGTCCTTGACCGCGTCGATCGAGTACTCGACCGGGCTTGAGTTGTCGAGGTCGTCGACGCAGCGCAGCAGGATCTTGTAGTAGCCGGCCTCGTTCACGGTCAGCCCGAAGGTCGCCGTGGTGCGCGCCTCGTCGAGGGTCATCTCCAGCGGTGCGTGCGCCTGCTGGTTGTCGCGCGTGACGATGCGCGCGCTTTTGACCTTCTTGGTCAGGGTCGCGGTCAAACGCACCAGGGTGCCGGCGGGCACGCGCAGGTCGCCGATCGACGAGGTCTCGTCGGCGCGCCCGAGGTAGCCGGGGAAGTGGCTGACCACGGCCAAAGCCTTGACCGCCGGACGCTGCAGCACGGTGAGCTTCTCCCAGCGCGGCCACAGCGCGTCGTGCGCCGCCGGGCGGAACTCGACGTCTTCCAGGACGTGCTCAAGGATGCCTTTGTATTCCACCGGCTTGCCGTCCTTGCCAGTGGCGCCCTTGGCGCGCACCAGCACCAGCTGGGTGGTCTGCCCGCCGGCGCTGCGCAGCGCCGCGCTGGCGCTCTCTGGCAGCACGCCGTCCGGATCGAGGGTGACGGTGATGGTCTGGGGATCGCCCTTAGCGACCACGCCGCTCGGGGTCACGGTGACGAAGCGCGCCGCGGTCGGGTATTGGCGCTCAGACAGTGCCAGGCGCGCGAGCATCGCTTTGGCGAAGTCCGAGCGCCACGCGCCGAGCGCGATCGACAGCAGCAGCAGGCCGCCGGCGGCGAGGGCGATGCGCTTCAG
Organism: Planctomycetota bacterium; assembly: GCA_038213805.1. Taxonomy (GTDB): domain Bacteria; phylum Planctomycetota; class UBA11346; order UBA11346; family UBA11346; genus BOG-1363. Next base: position 41,722 of record JBBQSO010000025.1, read on the forward strand.
TAGCTGCACGTCGATGATGTCGGTGAACGACAGGCCGCCGGTGAAGCTGAGGGTGTCCTCCTCGAGCGCGGCGATCAGCTCGTGCGAGGCCGCCGCGCTGGGCATGCGCGCCAGCTGGATGGTCGAGATCAGGCGGCCGCGCAGCTCGGGGTGGCCCTTCTCGACGCGCAGCGCGACCTCGTCGTCGTCGGCGACGCGGCGCAGCTCGGCGATGATCGTGGTCCACACCACCCAGGCGAGCGTGCCGAGGATGCCGAGCAGCAGCACGGCGCGCGCCGCGCGGTCGCCGCCGCCCTCGCCGGCCGAGCGGCTGAGCACCAGCCAGTCGAGCAGGAAGAAGGCCGCGATCAGCAGGAGTGCGGCGAGCAGGCTCTTGCACGCCCCTGCGCCGACCGCGACCGCGCGCTGGCGTCGCCGCACCGCGTCGAGTTTCTGGAGGAGGACGTCGGAGCTCATGTGGTCGTCCTCATAGCAGGTCCGCCCGCTTGCGCAGGAACCACTCGAGGCCGAGCAGCATGGCGACCAGCACGATCAGGCCGGGGGCGTTCCACAGCGTGCGCTCCTCGCGGCGCGGCTCCAGGACGTGCTTCTGTTCCTTGAGCACGTCGGCCATGGCGGCGAGGCCGGACAGCGGCTGATAGGTGCCACTGGTCGCGCCGGCGAGCTGCTGGAGGAGTTCGGCGCGCATGCCCGGGTCGTCGAATTCGATGCGCGGCACCACCGCCTTGAAGGCGCGGTCGGCCTCGTCCTCTTCGCCCTGGATGGCGATGCTGTAGTCGCCCTCGGCGGCGGGCGTGTACTCGCCCTTGAACATGCCGGGCTGGTCCTTCACCGCGGTCAGCACCACATTGTCCTTGCCCAGGCCGCCGCGATCGACCACCGCGGTGACGTTGTCGGCGACCAGCTTGTTGAAGTCCTTGTCGAGGATGCGCGCGATCAGTTCGGCCTTGTCGCCGACGGCGTACTCGCTGCGGTCGGTCTCGATCTGCACGCGGTTGGCCTTGCCGAGCAGGTGCGCCATCGACAGCGAGCTGATCATCTGCGACCACATGCGGCGCTGGTACTGCGCGCCCGGCTTGAAGCGCCAGCGCCAGGTCTCGTCGCTGCCGACATACAGCACCTGGCCCTTGCCGTAGCGCTCCTGGGCGATCACCGGGGTGCCGGCCTCTTGGCCGGTGCGGCCGCCACCCGGCTGCACCAGCAGGGCGCTGGCACCAGGCTTGAGGCGGCGCGCGGGCACGCACCAGTAGAGCGGTTCGGCCTTCTCCCACAGCAGCTCGTTCTCGTGGCTGTCGGCGGCAAAGCGCAGCACCGCGGAGCGCTTGCCTTCAGCGGTCAGCACCGGGCGGAAGGCGGTGCGGATGCTGCGCTGCAATTCGTCTTCGACCGCGAACGGCGCCTGCGGGTCGAACTCGATCGGCAGCAGGTCCTCGATGGGGGTGCCGGCATAGGTGTCGGGCAGGTGATTGCGCCCGGCCACCAGCAGCAGCCCGCCGCCTTCCTTCTGCACGTAGTCGGAGAGGTTCTTGAGCTCGTCCTTGGTGAAGGAATCGCCGCCGATGTCGCCGAGCACCACCACGTCGTAGGCACGCAGCTCGGGCAGCGTGCGCGGGAACTCACGCTTGTAGCGCGGGTCGCCGGCGGCGACGCGCTCGTCAAGCTGGCGGATCACGAAGGACGGGTCGATGCGCTGGGTGTCAGCCTCGAGGATCGAGGTCAGGAAGCGCATCTCCCAGCGTGGGCCGTCCTCGACCAGCAACACGCGGATCTTCTTGTCGACCACGGTGACGCCGGGCTTCTGCTTGCGGTTGTTGTCGGCGCTGAGCTCGTCCTTGAGCGGCTCGATCTCGGCGACGAAGGTGAAGGTGCCGGCCTTCTTGGGCGCGATCTCGATGACATGGGTGCGCTCGCCCTGGTCGTCGAACTCGATCTGCTGCTCGCCGACGATCTCCTCGGCCTTGCTCGCCTCGTCGACCTGCTTGACTACCAGACGCACGGTCTGACCGGTGTAGCCGCGCTGGCGTACGCGTACGGTCAACGGGAAGCTGTCGCCCTTGAAGACCACGTCGTCGGCGGAGATGAAGGGGATGGCGATGTCGCGCGTCTGCGGCGCGCCGACGCCGATCGGGAACACCGGCACGCCCAGGTCCTGGGCGGCGATCAGCGGCTCCTCGCCGCGGTTCCAGCCGCCGTCGGTGAGCACCAGCACGCCGTCGACCTTGCGCCCCTTGAGGCGGCGCGCGGTGTCGCGCAGGGCGCCGCCGAGCTGGGTGGCGGTCTCGGTGGGCGCGGGCAGACCGGCGAGCGGGCCGCCGCTCGCGTCGCTGGCGCCAAGCTCGAGCGGCGCCAGCGACGCGGCCTGGCCGAAGGTGTAGGCCTCGAGCTTGAACTTGCCCGCGAGGTCCTTGAGGAAGCCGAGGTCCTGGTTGGCGAGCGCGCGCTTGACCAGCTCGCTGCGCGAAAGCTTGTCGAGGTCGGCATCCGCGGCCGGGGCGCCGGCGCCGAGCACCGCGCGCAGGGCCTTGGCGTCGGCGCCGTCGCCCTGGCGGTCGGCGATCGACATCGACGCGGAGTTGTCGACCAGCACCACCAGGGTGCCCTTCGACTCTTCGCGGTGAAGTATGTCGAGGAAGGCGCCGGTGAGCATGAACAGCAGCACCAGGCCGGCGGCGGCGCGCAGCCCGGTGAGCTGGCGCTTGCGCCGCGGCAGCACGTAGTCGGGCTCCTTGCGGTAGACGTAGACGATCGCCACGACCACCGCGGCGGCCAGCACCAGGAACAGCAGCTTGGCGAGCGGCGTCGCGGCATTCGGCAGCTTGGGCGGCCACACGATCTCGACGTCCTTGCCGCCGATGTCCCGGAAAAAGAGCAGCCAGAGCAGGAACTTCATGTCATGCCCCTCGCGGCGCCCAGCGCAGGGCCAGGAAGGATTCGGTGACGAGGCAGAGCAGGGCGAGGGCGAAGAGCAGCGGCCAGATCTCGCGGCCGACGCGCTTCTGGGCGATCGCGGACGCCACGTCGCCGTGGCCGTCGAGCCACTGGAAGTCGAACTTGGGGTAGCGCGAGCGCAAGCCGGCCTCGTCGAGGGCCTCGAGCTCGCTCTCGGCGCGCGGCGGGTTGGCGGCGAACCAGGTCGGTGCGGCGCCGCCCGGGCGGGTGAGCTGGTAGAAGCCGGCGAAGTGGGTGTCGCCGAACTCGGCCTGGGCGAGATCGCCGGCCGGAGTCAGCAACGCGGTGACCTGGCGCGCGTTGCCGCGCGGGTCGCGCACCGCCACGGTCGCGCCGGCGTCCTTCGCGGCCAGGCCCAGGCCGAGCGGCTCGTGCACCGCGACGGTCTGTTCCGGGCGGTGGCCGAGGGCGACGTGGCTGACCGCGCGCCGCACCACCATCAGGAAGGCCGGGCGCAGCGGGAAGTCGGTCCAGGCGCGGTTGGCGGTCGAGGCGAAGAGCAGCACGCGACCGCGTCCAGCGATGCGCTCGGCGATCGCCGGGGTGCCACCGGTGAAGCGCGCCACCACGTTGACCACGCCCTGGGGGCCCTTGGCGACGGGCGCCGCGGCGGCCTTGGCCGGATCGGCGGCGGTCGCGGCGCCGACCTTGGGCGCCAGCTCGGCCTCGGCGATCTCGATCGGGAAGGCCTTGTGGAAGCGCGGCTGGGCGAGGTAGGGCTGGGTCTCCTTGTCGGCGAAGAAGCTCACCACCGGGTGGCTGAGCTGCGCGGTGGCGAAGCCGAAGCCGTGGTCCTTCGTCTCCATCTCCTCGCTGGCCTCGATGACGCGCTCGCCGAGCTTGCCGGGCAGCAGACCGGCCTGGTCGTAGAGCAGCTGGTTGTAGCGCCCGGCTTGGACGTTGTCGCCGAGGAAGATGATCAGGCCACGCCCCTCGGCGCGCACGAAGGCCTTGAGGCCGTCGACCAGACCTGGCGACAGGTCGCCGACGTCGGCAAGGATGATCGCCTGGTAGTCGCGCAGGTTGCGTTCGGCCAGGCCGGCGACGCTGGTGACGTCGGCGTCGATCAGGCCCTTGTGCTCCTCGTTGTCGCCGTCGCGCGGGGCGAGCGCGGCCTTGAGGAAGTCGGCCTCGCCGCCGAAGCCCTGGCCGCGCTCGGCCGGGCTGCCGTCGATGATCAGTACCTTGACGCGGTCGATGACGTCCAGCGCGAGATAGCGGGCGTTGTCGGCGGGCAGGTGATCGAGGCCGGCGCGCACCGCGATACGGTGGCCACCGCCTTCGGCGAAGCGCGTCTCGAGGCGCACCTGCTGCACGCCGTCGACCTGGTCCAGCACCTGGCTGGCGACGGTGCGCAGTTCGCCGCCCGCAAGGTCGCCGACCTGCAGCTCGACCTGGACGCCGTGCGCCGGCGCGCCGCCGTGGCTGCGCACGGTGGCGACGAAGGCGGTGTCGCTCTCGGTGGTGACCTGCTCGTCCTCGGCGATCAGCGCATCGATGCTGACGTTGGCAGTGCCGGCGTCGCCGACGTCGGCGACGAACAGCCGCGCCGCCGGGCGGCCAGCTGCGAGCTCGTCGCTGAGCTTGGCCCAGGTCGCGCTGTCCGGCGCCGGCCAGCCCGCGGTCTGCAGGTCGCTGACCAGGTAGATCTCCTTGGCCGCGGCCGGCGCGCCCTTGAGGATGCGCCACGCCGTGGCCAGGCCGCCGGCGACATCGGTACCGCCGTCGCTGAGCGCGGCCTTTTGCACCTCGGCGATGGCGAAGTCGAGGTCGTGGCTGGGCTCAGGGATCTCGTCCTGGGCGATGTCGCTCATCAGCACCAGGGCGACGCCGGAGCCGCGCGGCAGGTGCTCGATGATCTCCTTGGCCTTCTTCTTGGCGAGGTCGAAGCGCGTGGTGTTGCCGGTCTCGTAGCCCATCGACAGGCTGTTGTCGAGCACCACCACCGCGTCGGTCTCGCCCTGCTGGCCGATCAGGCTGAGGCCGCCGGGCGCGATGGTCGGACGGGCGAGCGCGAAGGCGAGCAGCGCCAGCGCGCCGGCGCGCAGCAGCATCAGGATGAGGTCGCGCATCTGCACGCGGCGCGAGTTCTTCTCGAGCGTGGCGAGCAGGAATTCCATCGCCGCCCAGGCGACGACCTTGAAGCGCCGCTGGTTGAGCAGGTGGATGATGATGGGGATCGCGGCGAGCGCGGCGAAACCCAGCAGGAAGGCGTTGAGGAAGCTCATCGGCCGGGCCCGCGTCCGCCGCTCAGGAGCATGCGCTCGCGGCTGCCGAGGTAGGCGGACAGCGCGACGTCGACCGGGGTGTCGGTGGAGATCTGCACGTAGTCGGCGCCGTTGCGCGTGCACGCCGCCTTGACCTTGGTGAGGAACTTGTGCAGCTCGTCGAGGTAGGCCTTCTTGACCATGCGCGGATGGCAGAGCACCTGCTCGCCGAGTTCGAGGCCCTTGAACTGGACCATGCCCTCGAAGGGGAAGTCGAGTTCGTCGCGGTCGAGCAGGTGCAGCAGCACCACCTCGTGGCCGTCGTGGCGCAGGTGCTGGATCCCGCTGAGCACGTCCTCGACCTTGTCGAAGAGGTCGCTGATCACCACAAACACGCCGCGGCGGCGCACGCGCTCGGCCATGGTGTGCATGATGCGGCCGACGCCGGTCTTGTTCTGCGGCGTGGCGTTGTCGAGCGCGGCGCAGATGCGGTTGATGTGCACCTTGCGCGTCGAACGCGGGATGAACTCCTGCAGTTCCTGGTCGAAGATCGCGACTGACACCGCGTCGCTCTGGCCCAGCACCAGGTAGGCGAGCGAGGCAGTCATCAGCTTCGCGTACTCGAGCTTGGCGCTGGCGCCGCGCGTGCGCGGGCTGACGTAGGCCATCGAGGCGCTGGCATCGGTCAGGATGGTGGTGACGAGGTTGGTCTCGGCCTCGTACTGCTTGATCGACAGGCGCTCGCTCTTGGCGTAGACGCGCCAGTCGAGGTGCTTGAGGTCGTCGCCCGGGACGTAGCCGCGGTGCTGCGCAAACTCGACGCTGAAGCCCTTGTACGGACTCTTGTGCATGCCTGCGATGAAGCCCTCGACCACGTACTTGGCCTTGAGGTCAAGACGGCCGATCTTGGCGAGGATCTGCGGATCAAGGTAGGCGGACATGGGCGTGGGATCCGGAAGTCCAGGGCAACGAGTCCGGAAGTCCGGTAGTCCGGAAGTCCGGAAGTCTTGGTGTGCGGAGTGGGAAGGTGGGACTAAGGCGGCCGGTTCGGGCGTAGATCTACGGGACTTCCGGACTTCCGGACGTCCGGACTTCCGGACGGTCCGAAGGACCCTGTCACCTCTTCGCCGTGGCCTTCGCGGCCGGCGTTGCGGAAGGTTGCTTCTCGTGCTTGGGGATGCTTTCGATCAGCCGCTCGACCACGTGGTCGGTGGTGACGTCCTCGGCGGTCGCGGTGTAGCTGCACGCGATGCGGTGGCGCAGCACCGGTTTGGCGACGGCGTCGATGTCTTCGATGGTGGCGTGGAAGTTGCCGTGGATCACGGCGCGCGCCTTGGCGGCCAGGATCAGGTTGATGCTGGCGCGCGGGCCGGCGCCCCACGAGATCCATTCCTTGATGAAGTCGGGCGCCTCTTCCGTGCCGGGGCGGGTGGCGCGCACCAGGGCCTTGGCGTACTGCAGCACGTGGTCGGCGACCGGCACGCGCAGCACCAGCTGCTGGAAGGCGACGATCTGGGCGCCATCGAGCACCTGGCGGACGGCCTTCTCGTTCGAGGCCATCTGCGGGCTGGCGACGCGGCGCATCACCTCCAGCTCCTCTTCGTCGCTGGGGTAGCCGACGAAGACCTTGAAGAGGAAGCGGTCGAGCTGCGCCTCGGGCAGGGGGTAGGTGCCTTCCTGGTCGATCGGGTTCTGCGTGGCGAGCACGAAGAACGGCGCGTCGAGCTTGAATTCGTCGTTGCCGACCGAGACCTTCTTCTCCTGCATCGCCTCGAGCAGGGCGGCCTGGGTCTTGGGTGGGGTGCGGTTGATCTCGTCGGCGAGCACGATGTTGGCGAAGATCGGGCCGCGCAGGAACTTGAACACGCGCGCCTTGGTGACGGGGTCCTCCTGCAGCACCTCGGTGCCGACGATGTCGGAGGGCATCAGGTCGGGCGTGAACTGGATGCGCTTGAAGGACAGGTGCAGGGTGCGGGCGAGGGTCGAGATGAGCAGCGTCTTGGCCAGGCCGGGCACGCCTTCCAGCATGCAGTGGCCGCGCGCAAAGATCGCGATGATCAGCTCCTCGATCACCGTGTCCTGGCCCACGATGACCTTGGCGAGCTCGCCGCGGATGCGCTCGAAGGCCTCTTGCGCCTGGGCGACCAGCTCCTTGTCACCGACCGCGGCGGGCGCGGCGGCGGCGGCCGGGATGGCTGCGGTCACCGGGCGGGGCTGGGCGGGGGGCGTCGGGCGGGGCGGCAGGGCATCGGCCATGATTCAAGCTCCGGAAGAGGTCGGCGTGGCGAGCGGGGGTCGCTCGCAGCGCGAGTGGGAGTGGAACGGGGATGTCGCGCGACTGTGACGCAGGAGCGTCCGAGCAGCGCGGTGTAAGAGCTGGGTAGGGGCGGTGATACGGCGCTCGTAGAAAACCGCTGAGGGGAGCATTCGATTGCGAAGAGAGCCAGTGTACTGGCTTCCGGCCATGATCGCAAGTCGGGGTGGATGGGGTGGGTGGCGGGTGGAAGGGGGCGCGTACGAGAAAAGGCCGGATTGTTTTTACTATCGGGTGGAATCGGTCCTCGCGGACTGCTCATTCCACCCGGATCAGCGTGAACCCGTCATGCCCCTTGCTGCCCACCGTCTGCACGGTGGTGGCGGTGACGCGAGGCTCGGCGGCGATCAGCTCGTAGAGCTTGCGCACGCCCAGGACGTTGGCGTCGGTGCACAGTGGATCGGCGACCAAACCGGTGCGCACGGTGTTGTCGACGATGATCACGCCGCCGGGCCGCGTCAGGCGCAGCGCCGCGGTGAAGTAGGCGGGATAGCCGGGCTTGTCGGCATCGATGAAGACCAGGTCGAAGGGCGCGGCCGGGCCGGCGGCCAGCGCCGCCAGGGATTCCGTGGCGGGACCGACCATCACGTCGACCCGGCCGTCCAGGCCGGCGCGCGCGAGGTTGCGCTGCGCCACTGCGGCGTGCGTGGGCGAAAGCTCCAGCGTCACCAGCCGGCCATCGGCGGGCAGCGCGCGCGCCAGCCAGATGGCGCTGTAGCCGCCGAGGGTGCCGATCTCGAGGATGCGCCGCGCCCCGGCGATGCGCGCGATCAGCTGCAGCATACGGCCCTGGTTGGGTGCGACGTTGATCGCCGGCAGGCCGGCGGCGGTGCTGTCCGCGAGGGCCGCGTCCAGCACCGGATCGGCGGGGATCAGCGTGGCGCAGAGGTAGCGGTCGACCGTGGTCCAGAATTCCGTGCTCATGGCGCATCCCTGGCGGTGGTTCGCGGCGGCCATCGGCGGCCGGCGCCCGCTCTGGCATCCTAAGACTCACTCCGCTCCGGGCCAATGGCGGATGACCTTGGCCGTGGCAGGTCGGGGCGTGATCGGCACCGGCGGGGATCGCGCACAAGTTCGGCACGCCAGGCCTTCCCGCATTGCACGCACACTTTGGCCACGGACGCCGATGAACTGGGGCTCGACCTTGTGTAAATCCACCGGGGCGCGACCGCTACAAATGCGGACGATGCCGTGGTGGTCGGTGGCGAGGTGATCGTCACGCGCGTGAAACGCCATGGGCCGGCCAAGAGCGGCCGGCCCATGCGATGCTGAACCATTGCTCCGCGGAAATGCGGCAGTCGCGTCGCGGAGATCTCACCCTCCAATCGTGCCTGCGCACTCCCGCGCAGCCCTCACTTCTTGTCGAGGAACTTGATCTTCACGTCCTTGATCTGGATCTCCATGGTGAAGCCGGCGTGCACCTGGAAGGCGAGCACGCCTTCGCTCAGCGCCTTGGGGCTCTGATCGGTGAGGTCGGTGGTGACGTGGCCGTTGATGGAGTAGGTGATGTGGTTGCCATTCGCGATCAGCACCACGTCGTTCCAGTCGCCCTGCTTGATGAAGCCCTTGAGCGCATCGGCAGAATCGGCCAGCTTCTCGTTGTGGCGCTGGTTCTCGGCGTCCCACACCGTCTTCTCGCCGCGATTGCTCATGGTGTTGCGGCCGCCGGCGATGCCGGCCTCGTCGTAGATCGAGCCATCGTAGCCACGGTTGGAATCAAAGTCGGCCTGGTAGCCGCCGACGCGCGAGGTCGCCGGATCCATCAGCTTCGAACGGAACTGGATGCCGGAATTGCCGTCGGGGGTGGCGAAGCGGTAGCTGCAGTGCAGCTCGAAGTCCTTCACCTTGGAGGTGAACACCAGAAAGGTCTGCTTCGACTTGTCCTTGGTCTCGTGGCCGCTGATCACGCCGTCCTTCACTTCCCAGTACTCGGGCAGTCCGGTCCAGTAGGTCAGGTCCTTGCCGTTGAAGATGGTCATGAAGCCATCGGCGCCGGCTGCGGGCAGCGCCGCACCCTCTTCGGCCGGCAGCGCGGCGAAGCCACAGTAGGCGAGGGCGATGAGGGGAAGGCGCGAGGTGAGACGCATGTGCGGACCTTTCGGGAGGTTGTGGAGAAGGATGATGATCGCTTCGGAGAGTGGCCGTGGAACCGGTTCCAGGTGCGGCGTGCCCACCATATCATCAGCGGAAGGGGTACCAAGGACGAGTGCTTACGTTGCATGGACGCGGATGACGGGCGAGTAGGACGAAAGCACAGGAGGGCGGTCTGCACGATCCCAGCGGCCGCGATCGGGTGGCCGAGGGGGTGGGCGGGCCCATCTCAGGTCGTCGCGGGTTCAGCGTGTTCCAAGGCTCGGACTGCCGGTGAGCGCCTGCGCGTGGAGTGAGCGCGCCAGGGTGATCAGATCGCCGAAATGCGCCGGCTTGCGGTACCACCCACGCGGGGCGACCGGGCCTTCATGGCGCGGGACGCCCGTCACGATCACTACCGGCGTGTTGCGTAGCTTGACGTCGTCGTGCATGCAGCAAATCAGGTCCGAGCCGCTCAGATTCGGCATATGCTGGTCGGTCACCACGAGACGGATGCCGCCCTCGTGGTCGTGCGCCGTGAGCAGGGTCTTCAAGGCCTCGACACCATCGCTGGCAAAGACCACCTCGTGCGCCGCGATGCCGGCGCTCTCGCAGGCGCACTGCCACAATTGCCTGTCGCGGGGGCTGTCCTCGACGATGAGCATGGTTGGTCGGGCCATGATGGGTTAGAGATACTGTCCGCCTGGTTGATCAGCAAGCGCCAGGACGACCGCAGTGCTGCCGGCGTACCGCGCGGCGCTACGGACAGAGAGAGGTTCCGTGGTGACGATTCACCGCTCGTGCCGGCGCATTGGCGTACCTACTGCGCTTTTCACTGCATATTGCAGGACTCCCGCTGCGCAGCGGCTGGCCGCGGCCGCCGCTCCGGGTGGTTCGCGGTCCGCGCTCTCCTATGGTGAAGCGGCATGACCCAACGCAAACGGGCGCTCATCATCATCGCCTGCCTCCTCGGGCTGGCCGGCCTCGCCGTGGCCTGGATCGACGCGCGCATCGCGGCGTGTGGCGCCGCCACCTTCGACCGCCTCTCGGATCTCCCGACCAAGCGCGTCGCCATCGTGCTGGGTACGGCGCGGCTGCGCGCCGACGGCAGCGCCAATCCCTATTTCGACAACCGCATCGCCGCTGCGGCCGAGTTGTTCGCGGCCGGCAAGGCGGAGTTCCTGGTGGTTTCGGGCGACAACGGCACGACCGCCTACAACGAGCCGCGCGAGATGAAGGAGGCCCTGGTGGCCCGCGGCGTGCCGGAGGCGCGCGTCTATTGCGACTACGCGGGCTTCCGCACCCTCGACTCGATGTGCCGTATCAAGGCGATCTTCTCGCAGCAGTCGGTCACGGTGGTGTCGCAGCGCTTCCACAACGAGCGCGCCATCTACCTGGCGCGCAGCTTCGGCATTGACGCCATCGGCTACAACGCGCAGGACGTGGATTTCATGCACGGATTCAAGACCGGCGTCCGCGAGCGCCTGGCGCGGCTGCGCTGCTTCCTCGACGTCAACCTGTTCGGCACTGGGCCGCACTTCTACGGCGAGAGGATCTCGATCCGCTGAGTGCAGCGCCCGCTTGGTTCAACCGGTCGTGCTCGACGCTTCCGCACCGGCCTCGGTCGGCGCCGGCAGCGGCACGTGCACCGCGACGTGGTCCACGTGGCGGGCGCGTGCAACCTTCTTCGGGCTCGTGCCCTTGGCCTTGCCCGTGCCGGCCTCCTCCCACAGGCGGAAGCCGCCGCGGAAGGCGTTGGAATTGTCGCCGGCGCGGCAGCGCGGGGGCAGGCGCTTGAGGACTTTGACGTTGCCGCCACCAAGCACAACTTCGTCGGGTTCGAGCGCGGCGATGAAGTGGCCGACGATGGCGTCGACATGCTTGCGCCAGCGCTTCTTGCCCAGGCGCTTGAGGCCGCGCAGCCCGATGTAGTCCTCGAAGGTGCCCTTGCGGTAGGGCATGTGGCCGAGTTCCATCGGTTCGAGCTTGCCGTCGACGATCATGGTCGTTCCGAGGCCGGTGCCCAGCCCGATGAACAGCAGCTTGCCGCCCTGGTAGCTGCCCAGCGCCTGCATGGCAGCGTCGTTGACGATGCGCACCGGGCAGCCGAAGCCCTTGATGAAGTCGCAGCCGACCCAGCCCCCGGCGAGGTTGTGCGGCTCGGCTGCGGGACGTCCGTGCATGACCGGTCCGGGATAGCCCAGGGTGATCACGTCGTATTTCCAGCCGGCCGCGGCCACAGTTTTCTTCACGCCCGCGATCATCTTGCGCGCCGTCATCGTCAGCCCGGAAGGGAAGGCGAGGTGGTCGGTCTGATCGCTGGCCAGCATCTTCACGTTCGTGCCGCCGACGTCGATGGCCAGGATGACCTTGCCCTTGCCCTTGCGGGTGGCGGTGCGGGTTTTTTCCGGCGTCTTCTGGGTCGTGGCCATGGTCGGATCCTGGGTGGATGGTATGGGCATGATCCGCGTCGCGCCGCGATTCCCAGCGCGATGTCGAACACCGGCCCGCAGGCCCGTCGCAGCGGAACCGGGCCACGTCTGGGTTGGTGCAGTCGGCGGCCGCGGTCGCTGCTAACTTGTGGCTGGAGCTACCGCACCGCCAGGCGGCCCGTACGGGTGGCGTCAGGCCGGCGTGGCCTGGGTCAGCCCGCCCAGGCGTGGGTAGTCGGTATAGCCGTGCGCACCAGGAGCGTAGAAGGTCGTGGAGTCGGGCGCGTTCAGCGGCGCGCCCTGGCGGAAGCGCTGGACCAAATCGGGATTGGCGATGTACGCCGTGCCGAAGGCGACCGCGTCGGCCTCGTCGGCGGCGAGGGCCTGGGTCGCGCTCGCCAGGGTGAACTGCTCGTTGGCGATGTAGGGACCGCCGAAAAGCACCTTCAGCTGCGGACCGATGCGCCGCGCGCCGGTGTGCTCGCGGGCGCACAGGAAGGCGAGCTTGCGGCGGCCCGCTTCGCGCGCGACGTGGCTGAAGGTCGCGAGATGGTCGGAGTCGCCCATGTCGTGGGCATCGCCGCGCGGGGCGAGGTGCAGGCCGACGCGGTCGGCGCCCCACACCGCGATCGCCGCATCGACGGCCTCGAGCATCAGACGGGCGCGGTTGGCGACCGGGCCGCCGTACTCGTCAGTGCGATGGTTGCTGGAATCCTGCAGGAACTGGTCGAGCAGGTAGCCGTTGGCGCCGTGGAGTTCGACGCCATCGAAGCCCGCGGCCTGCGCGTGCTGCGCCGCGGTGCGGTAGGCGGCGACGATGTCGGGCAGTTCGTCCAGGCGCAGCGCCCGCGGCGTGACGAAGGCTTGCGGTGGGCGCACCAGGCTGATGTGGCCGCGCGGTGCGATGGCGCTGGGCGCGACCGGGGTGCGGCCAGCGAGGAACATCGGGTCGGACATGCGTCCTACGTGCCACAGCTGTGAGAAGATGCGGCCGCCCGCGCGGTGCACGGCACTGGTGACCAGGCGCCAGCCCGCGAGCTGCTCGGGCGACCAGATGCCGGGCGTGTCGGCGTAGCCGACGCCCATGTCGGTGATCGAGGTCGCCTCGCTGATGATCAGCCCGGCCGTGGCGCGCTGCGCGTAGTACTCGGCCATCAGCACGTTGGGCACGCGAACGGCCCCGGCGCGGGCGCGCGTCAAGGGCGCCATGATGATGCGGTTGGGCAGCGTCAGCGCGCCGATGGTCAGCGGGTCGAAAAGCGATGGCATGCGGATTTCCAGGGGCGTGGCTTGTGACGGGGGTGGTTCTCGCCGGGTGCGGGCCGATGCAATGCCGCGCCACACTGACCTGCTGCAGGCTCGATGCGATCAGCCTTCGTCTGCATCTTTAGCGTGCCCGCCGGCGCGGTGAGCGTGCGCCGCGAGCAGCAGGACGATGGCGACGAGCAGGCCACAGGCTGCCTCTGCGCACAGCGTCGACCGCGCCTTGAGTCCGACGTAGGCGCCCGGCCCGCTCGGGCTCCACGCCTGGGTGGCGGCGTGGAGGTAAAAGACGAAGCCGATGATGCAGGCGATCATGGCGACCGTGCAGACGCTGATCAGGATGGAGATGGTGCGCTGCAGCATGGTCGAGACCCGTGATGGGATTGCCGCACCGGACGATGTCGGCCTGCGTTGAGACCGGTGGCAATCCTGGACGCTCCTCGGCGGGTCGTCAACGCGTCACGGGCAGAACCGTCCTGGCTGTCCCGTCACTTCCCAGGCGGCGCCTGCGCAACCGCCGCAGCCGGCGGCTCCGCGAAATCGTCCCACAACCGGTCGAAGCGCGCCGGGTCGGGCGCGCCATCCCACGCGATGATGCGGTAGTGCAGCACCAGCGGCGTGCCGGGCTGGATCGACCACTCGCCGAGTTGGGAAGGGGCGCACGCCAGGAAGGGTTCCTTGGGATTCAGACGCAGTGGCGTTGGGTGGCGCGGATTGGCCGGATGGTCGCAAACCACCATGCCGACGGTGTGGCCGTCGACCTCGCCGCCCATCCAGCACCAGCGGGCGCGCGTCTCGTCGCCGTTCGCGCGGTCCTTGCCCGCGCTGGTCAGGAAGCGCGCCGTGCCCTCCGGCGGGTTCCATGCGCGGTTGCCGCGCAGGCCGAGCCCGCCGTAATGGAAGGGCGTCAGGACCAGCGGCTGCGCGCCGTTGCAGCTTTGGGTGGCGGTCAGGTCGATTGCCGGCGGCGCGTCGGCGACGGGTGCGCTGACCATGACGTCCCAGCGCTCCTCCAGGGCCGCGACCGCCGGCGTCGCGCTGAGGTCGAGATAACGGTGGCGCGCGTGGAACCCGGCGCACCAGGGTCCATCCCAGGTGCCGTCGATGGCCAGGGCCTGGACGGTGCCGGTACGCTCGCCCATGTTCCAGAAATCCGGTTGTCGTCCTGCGAAACTGGTTTTCGCCCAGGCCATCCAGATGCCGTGGTGGTGGAGGTGGTTGGGCGGATAGTCGTCGGTCACGGTCACGCCGGCGGCGGTGATCACGTCGGTCAGGTAACCGCCGCGCTGGTAGACCTCCTTCACGCCGGCGGGCAGGGTGCCGGCGCCGCCGATGTAGCGCAGCAGCCGTTGCGCACCGGCCTGCGCGGCGAGCACGTCGCCAGCGCGCTGCCAGATCACCGTCGGCGCCGCGCTCGCCATCGCTTCGAGATGCCCGGATACGGTCGCGCCGGCGGCGAGGTGCGGGATGCGTACGAAGCCGTGGTGCTGATCATCGACCTGCATGGCCAGGTGTTGCCCGTCGTCCGCGACCAGCGTCCACGGGCCGCGCGCCAGGTCGGCGGGCAGGTCCATGCCGACCAGCGTCTGGACGCGCTCATGGGGACCGGCGGCGATGCTCACAGCGGGGCCTTCGGCGGCATTTCCGGCCAGCACCGTGCCGACCAGGATGGCGAGGCGCCGTGCGGGCGGAAGGCGGGGGGCGTGTCGGAAGCGAAGTGCTGCGGGCATGCCGGCTCCGGGTGCAGATCATATACGATACGGTCGCGACGGCCAGGCGCTGACCCGCGCTGGCTTGGTGAGCGGGAGGGACAAGCGGGCGACGATGTCGACAAGAGCGCCGGCGGACCGCCTCGCCAGTGGTGGTCCAGCGCGGACGGGGCACCCTGGTCCGCGTGGGCCAGGGCGGCCAGCCCCGTGCCACTGGCCGGTTGCATGCGAACCCCTCGCATCATCATATATGATATACGAGGACCCGCCAATGCGCCGAGCCACCACCCCGTTCTGTCATGTGGTTCCGACTGGCGCCCGCTGCGTACTCGCCGCGCTTGCGGCGCTCGCCGCCAATGCGGCGTGCCTGGCCGCTGCCGAGGTCAAGCCCGCGCCCGCCAGTCCGGGCGCACTCATGGACTATGGCAGTCTGATGACCTACTTCGTGAGCCTGCCCGACCCGCTGAAGGTGGTGGTCAGCAAGGCCGTGGTGGTGCGCGCCACGCCCGCGATCACCTTCTGCTATGACGCCGAGACCATGGCCCTGGCGGCGGTGTGGCAGGGTGGCTTCCTCGACATGTCTGCGACCTGCGTCTCGCGCATCGTCCAGGGCACCGGGCCGGCGCCGGCCCAGGGCGACTTGCTGCTCGACAGCGGCATCGGGCCGGGCTGGGCGCAGGTCGGCGCCTTCGCGGATCCGCGCGAGCAGTCGCTCGGTCAGCTGCCCGAAGCGTGGGTCTGCTACCGCGGGCTCTACCGCCACGGCACCCAGGTGGTGGTCGCGTACAGCGTCGGCGATTGCGCGGTGCGCGAACTGCCCGGCGCGGTCGGCGCGGGCAGCGCCACCGTCATCACCCGCACGCTGCGCCTTGGGCCGAGCGCAGCAGAGCAGCGCCTGCTGGTGTGTACGGTGGCGGGCGCGGCGGGCGGCGTCGGGCCGCGTGCCCAGACGGCTCCGGGCGCGGCGCAGGGGTCGGCGTCCACCAGCGTCGCAGTACTCGCGCAGTCGCTGGTGCAGGGCACGGCCGGGCGCACCGTGGTCGGTGCGAGCGGTGCGCCGGCGGACGCCACCCTGCGCTGCGAGGATGGCCGCGTGGTGCTGGTCATCCCGGCGCATGCCCAGCCGCTGACGGTGGAGGTCGGTGCCTGGGCCGGCACCGCCGACGGCGCCGCTGCGGCCGGGCAGGCGATCGCCGCGCTGCCCGCGCCGGTCGATGTCGACGCGCTGTGTCGCGGCGGCGCGCCGCAGTGGGGGCCCGCGCTGGAGGTCGTCGGCACGCTCGGCACGGAAACCGGCGCCTACGCGGTCGACACCATCCCGCTGCCCAGCGCCAACCCCTGGAAGTCGTGGATCCGCCCGACCGGCGTCGATTTCTTCCGCGATGGCCGCGCCGCCATCGCGACCTTCTCCGGTGACGTCTGGATCGCCTCCGGGGTCGACCAGACGCTCGCGAAGGTGAGTTGGCGCCGCTATGCCGCCGGACTCTACGAGCCGCTCGGCCTGCGCATCGTCGACGACGTGGTGTACGTGCTCGGCCGCGACCAGATCACCCGCCTGGTCGACGTCGACCACGACGGCGAGGCCGACGCCTACGAAAGCTTCAATCACGACGGCGTGGTGTGGCCGACCTACAACAACTTCGCCTTCGACCTGCAGACCGACCGGGCAGGCAATTTCTATTATGCGAAGGGCGCACTGAACACGCCGGTCGGCCTGCCCCTGCAGTCGGTGCTGTGCCGCGTCGGCAAGGACGGCCACGGCACCACCGTGGTCGCCACCGGCCTGCGCCAGCCCAATGGCATGGGCATGGGGCCGCACGACGAAATCACGGTGAGCGACAACGAAGGGCAGTGGGTACCCGCCTCGAAGATCGTGTGGGTGCGTCCGGGCGGCTGGTACGGCTACGTCGGTGACCCGCCTCACTACAAGAAGGACGTGCCGGCGCATCCCGCTGCCCAGGATCCGCCGCTCTGCTGGATGCCGATGGCCGTCGACAGCTCGAGCGGCGGCGAGGCCTGGGCGCCGCCTGGCTGGGGCCCGCTCGGCGGCCAGTTGCTGCACACCTCCTACGGCAAGAGCTCGCTGATGCTGGTCCTGCACGAGGAGGTCGGCGGGGTGATGCAGGGCGCGGTGATGACCCTGCCGCTGAAATTCGCCTCGGGCATCATGCGCGCGCGCTTCAGCGCCGCCGATGGCCAGCTCTACGTCTGCGGCATCAGGGGCTGGCAGACCACCGGCGCCGCCGACGGCTGCCTGCAGCGCGTGCGCGCCACCGCCAAGCCCGCATGCCTGCCGATCGCGATGCATGTCACCAGGTCAGGAGTGGCGGTGACGTTCAGTTCGCCGCTGGACGGCAGCGCCGCGGACGCGGGCAACATCGCGGTGTCGTGCTGGAACTACCTGTGGAGCTCCGCGTATGGCTCGGCGGAGTACTCGGTCAGCGACCCCAAGCGCAAGGGCCAGGACCATCTCGATGTCACGGCGGCGACGCTGTCCGCCGACAAGCGCACCCTGACCATGGCGGTGACGGGCGTGGTGCCGTGCATGCAGATGTCGGTCGAGATGCGCGTGCAGGCGGCGGATGGCGGTGCCGCGGATGCAACGTTGTATGCGACGGTCAATGCCGTGGGGCATTGACCGTCAGGGTGACCAGCGAGAAGCGAGAAGCGAGATTTAGGACACGGGGTCCGGGATGCGAAACGTGAGAACGCGCTCCAATCCCCATACGTCTGCACATGAGCCCGCTTCGCGGGCTCATGTGCAGGTGTGTCGCCGGTCGCCGGGCGAGCGAGGGTGCCCCGCCTTCACGGCATGACCGTCGCCTTGATCCCCACCGCCCCCAGCGCCGCGCGCAGCTGGTCCTTGTGCGCGTGGTCACGCGTCTCGACCGTGCACGTGACCTGCACGTGCGCGACATCTGCGGGCGCGAAGGTGCGGTCGTGGTGCACGTGGCCGATGCTCGCGCCGGTTTCGGCGACCACGGTCAACAGCCGCGCGAGCGCGCCCGGGCGGTCGGGGATCAGCGCTTCCAGGCGCGCCAGGCGGCCGTCGGTGGCCAAGCCGCGCTCGATGACGTGGCCGATCATGGTCAGGTCGATGTTGCCGCCGCACAGCACCAGCACGATGCGTTTCCCATCCAGTCCCAGGTCGCGGCCGAGCGCGGCGGCGAGCGGCACCGCGCCAGCGCCCTCGACGACGGTCTTCTCCAGCTCCATCAGGCGCAGGATGGCGGTGGCGATGCGCGTCTCGTCGACCAGCACCATGCGGTCGACGACGCGGCGGGCGATTTCCACGCACTGCGCGCCGGCCATCGCCACGGCCAGACCGTCGGCGAGGGTCGGCTGCGGCGTGATCTTGACCAGTTCGCCGCACTCCAGGGCGGTGTGCAGAGTGGGCGCGTTGAGCGCTTCGACGCCGATGATCTCGACCTGCGGGCGCAGCGCCTTGACCGCCGTGCCGATGCCGGCGATCAGGCCGCCGCCGCCGACCGGCACCAGGATGGCCTCGGCGTCGGGCACGTCGGCAAGGATCTCCAGGCCGAGCGTGCCCTGCCCGGCGATGATCGCCGGATCATCGAAGCCGTGCACGTACGTCAGGCCGCGCGCCGAACCCAGCGCCTGCGCGTGCAGGCGCGCCTCGTCAAAGGTCTCACCGTGCAGGATGATCTCGGCGCCGCTGGCGCGGCAGCGCGAGACCTTGATCAGCGGCGCCCAGCGCGGCATCACCACCAGCACCGGGATGCCGAGCAGGCGGCCGTGATGGGCGAGGCCAAGTGCGTGGTTGCCGGCCGAGGCCGCGATCACCCCGGCGGTGCGTTGGCCCGCGTCAAGCAACAGCAGCTTGTTGCGCGCGCCGCGCTCCTTGAAGCTGCCGGTTGCCTGCAGCAGGTCGAGCTTGCAGAAGACCTCGGCACCGCACAGCCGGCTGAGCGCGGGCGAGTGGCGGCAGGGGGTGTGGATGATCGCGCCAGCAAGGCGGTCGCGCGCGGCTTCGATGTCGGAGAGCGAGACGGTCACGGTGGCGATGGTGGATGGATGGGGTGGGGTTGCTACTGGTTTCCAGGGGGGCTTCGCGGACCTTAGACGCTGAACGCGAGGAACATGTCCCGCGAATAGTGTGCGCATGCGGCGATGAATGCGGCACGCACGATGTGGTATTGCCCTGGTGCGGAACGATGATGCCGAGTATGAGCGATCTGAAGAGCCGGGGCTGGATCATCGCCAAGGGTGGTATGTTCGCGGTGATCGTGGCGCTCGCGGGTGTGGTGACCGTGCTGCACGAGGATTGGCGGGTGCGTGTCGGCGCCCTGGCGCTCTGCCTGTGGGCGGCCTGCCGGTTCTACTATTTCCTCTTCCACGTCCTCGAGCGGTATGTCGGCATCGAGGGGCGCTACACGGGCATCATCGATCTGCTCAAGCGCCTCCGTCGCCGGAGGTGACGTGCGCGCCTACCACTGGATCCATTCATCCGGCGTCTGCGGCAGCGCCGGGCAGGGCAGCTGCTTGCGGTAGTCCTTCGGCGTCTGGCCGAAGATCGCACGGAAGCGGCGCGCGAAATACGCGGGGTCGTCCCAGCCGACCTCGCGGCCGATCGCAGCGATCGGCTGCTGCGTGGTGAGCAGCAGGATGGCGGCCTGCTCGCCGCGCTGGCGGATCAACCAGTTCATCGGGCTGAGTCCGGTGCACTGGTCGAAGCAGCGCGAGAAGTACGAGGGGTTCATCTCGAGGCGACGCGCCAGCGCGGTGATCGACCACGGGCGGCGCAGGTCCTCGGCCATGATGGTCATGGCCTCGGCGATCACCGGATGCGCGGGCTTCGCGCCGACCTCGCCGCCGATTTGCGACTGGTGGCGCGCGATCTCGCCGAGCAGCACCAGCAGGTTGCCGAGTTGGATGGGGCGCGTGCCGGGGTGCGGATCGCTCTGCAGTTCGCGCAGGCGTTCAAGGCAGGCGATGCATGTGGGCAGCGAGTCCGGGGCCAGGCGCAGGGCGAGCACGTCCTGGCGGTCGCTGGCACGCGCCAGCAGCCGGCCGAGGCCGTGGTCGCTGGTGGTCCAGGCCAATTCGCGCTGCATCAGGTCCATGCCGATGACGCAGTTGTAGGTGCGCAGATCGCGACAACTCTCAAATGCGTGCCATTGTCCGGGGCTCACCACGAAGACCTCGCCGCCGCTCACCGGCTTGAGTCCGGCGATGGTGCGGTGCACGGCGCGGCCGGAGATGACGAAGGCCAATTCGAGGAAATCGTGGCAATGCAGGGGTGTATCACCCTCATGCACCGGACGGTTGACATGGATGCGGACGGCTGACGGCCCGAACAGGCTGCGGCTGGCGAGCAGGCGCGGAGCGGTATCAACCATTTCGGAGCTTCCTCGTAAGGGTCGCTCATTAGTAAAACCAGTCCTATTCCAAGACAAGCTCCATCCCCTGGTCCTGGGACGGTGTGCGGTATGCTCCCACCCATGAACGTACCCTCCGTCAAGAATCTCAAAACTGTCACCGGCAACGTGCGCGGCGTGGTCACGCGCGCGCTCGAGGAGAGCGGCGGCCTGCTGCGCCTCGCGCCCTGTTGGGTGCCGCGCTCCTTCCTGCAGCCGGGCAAGCGCCTCAAGCTCGACCCGCGCGACCTCTATGCGTACGGCCTTGACCGCGGCGGCATCGACGAGCGCTGGTTCGCTTCGACCACGCCCGCGGCCAACGACAACCGCGAGCCCGACGAGGGCCTCAGCTACCTGGTCGCCGGCGGCGAGCGCTGCACCCTGGCAGAGGCGGTCGGCGAATTCGGCGCCGCGCTGATCGGCGACGACATCTGGAAGGCGCACAAGCGCTGGCCGGTGTACTCGAAGTTCTTCGACAACATGGGTCCGATCCCGCACCACATGCACCAGGATGCGGCGCGCGCTGCCAAGGTCGGCCAGCCCGGCAAGCCCGAGGCCTACTACTTCCCGCCGCAGCACAACAACGTCGGCAACAACTTCCCCTACACCTTCTTCGGCCTCAACCCGGGCACCACCAAGGCGCAGCTGCGCAAGTGCCTCGAGAACTGGAACCAGGGCGACAACGGCATCCTCGATCTGTCCGCCGCCTACCGGCTGAAGCCCGGCAGCGGCTGGCTGGTCGGTCCCGGCATCCTGCACGCACCCGGTTCGCTGTGCACTTATGAGCCGCAGTGGGGCTCGGACGTGTTCGGCATGTACCAGTCGCTGGTCGAAGGCCGCGAGGTGCCGTGGTCGCTGCTGGTCAAGGACGTGCCCAAGGAGCATCACCAGGATATCGACTACATCATCGATCAGCTCGACTGGGAGTCGAACGTCGACCCGCATTTCAAGGAGAACCACTACCTTGAGCCGATCGTCGACGAGGCGTCGCCGCAGGGCTGCACCGATCGCTGGATCGTCTATGGCCGCGTCAATGGCGAGCAGCGCTTCAGCGCCAAAGAGCTCACCGTCGACCCCGGGCAGACCGTCGTCATCAAGGACAATGGCGCCTACGGCCTGACCGTGGTGCAGGGCGAGGGCCGCATGAACAAGCTGCGCCTCGATTGCCCGAAGATGATCCGCTTCACCGATCTGACTGCCGACGAGGTGTTCTGCACCGCGCCCGCGGCCAAGGCCGGCGTGACCTTCACCAACACCTCGACCAACGAGCCGCTGGTGATGCTCCGCTACTTCGGCCCCGAGGTGAATCCCGCGGCCCCCGAGGTCGGAGCCTACCGTCTGGTCGGCGCTGCCGCGGGTTGAGCAGCGGTTTCTCGCCGCTTTGAGCGTCGACATCGTCCGGATCCCAACTCGCCGCGCGCACCTTCTGGTGCGCGCGGCGAATTGTGTTACGGCTATGCGGTCAAGCCGGTGCGTCACATCACCTATCTCGCGCAGCGTCGGCAGGCGCATCCGAGTCCGCTGCTGCCCCGTCGGGCTGGGTGGAAATGCTGGGTAATCCGTACATTGCGTCACAAAAATCCATCGACGGACAGCGCTCTCAGCCGCAACGTCGGCACGCTCCGGGTGTATGCTCTCCACCCGATCGGGGGTCTGCTTCCAAGTGACCGTCGCCACGCCTCTATTCCCGGCCAGCCGGCCACCACATTCACCTTCCGGGGTCGTTCCATGACCGTCAGCAGCCCCATCCACGGATCCGCCCGCAACGTCAACCTGCACCGCGGCGTTGTCCCGGCCGAGCAGGTGAGAGGCGCGCCGACGAACGGAGACGGGACATGAGCTCGTCCGCTGGTCCGGGGGTCAGGGCATCCGGAAATCCTGAGCAGGACGGTGACGTCCCCGCCGCGCGCGCTGACGAGGGCGACGACCTGGACATGGTCACCATCCGCATGCCCACCATCCAGGATGAGGCGGCGGAGGAGCAACCGCCGTGGCGTGCGGATCCGCTCGAGCTCACCATCACCGCGTGGCGCGGACAAACCGCTTGGCGCATCGCCGGACCGCTGCTTGAGGTGGTGGTGACGCGCTGCGGCGGCCACCTCGCCGCCATCCGCCGGCCGGGTGAAGAGCTCAATCCGTTGTGGCAGCCGCACTGGGCCGCCGCTGATCCCACCACGGTGCGCCCGGGCGGCACCTACGGCGGCATCGAGTCCTCGCTGCTCGCCACCATCGTCGGGCACAGCGTGTGCATCGACCGTTTCGGGCCGCCCCGTGCGGGCGAACAACGGCCCGTGCACGGCGAGGCCGGTGTCGTCGACTGGATGCTGACGCGCATCTCGCCCGCCGAGATCGAGATCACCGCGCTACTGCCCGAGGCGCGGCTGCACGTGCGCACGCGCTTCTCGATTTGTGGTGAAACCCTGCTGCTGACGCGCGGCGTTCGCCATGATGACCTCGCGCCGCGCGAGCTGGAGTGGTGCGAGCACGTCTCGCTCGGCGCGCCCTTCATCGACGATGTCGAGGTCGAGGCCGGCATCGACCGCATCCATCCCTGGCCGGGCACGGGCGAACCCGGCAGCCGCTTCAGCGCGGCGGATGCGGCCACGGGCATCGCCTGCGCCGCGGCGCTGGCGATGCCGGGTCCCGACGCACCGCCGTGCGGCGACGTGCTCGCGGGCCACGTCGCCGAGGGCTGGTGGTCGCTGACCAATCCGACCTGGAAGCGCCGCCTGACCTACACTTGGTCGCCCGATGATTTTCCGTGGCTGACCCTGTGGACCCAGCACCGCAGCCGCGCCGGCACGCCCTGGGATGGCGTCGAGCGCGCGCGCGGCATGGAGCTCTCGACCAAGCCCTTCCCCG
>JBBQSO010000026.1:0-60719 GCA_038213805.1 Planctomycetota bacterium
CCGTGACCTGGCTCTTGGCGTCGGGGCGCAGGTACTTGAGCTTGCCGCTGGCGCGCAGGCGGGCCTGCTCCTCGACCAGCTTGTGCGAGAGCGCGATCGGCAGGGGCATCAGCTCGGGCGTCTCGTCGCAGGCGAAGCCGAACATCAGGCCCTGGTCGCCGGCGCCCTGCTCATGGTTGCCGCCCTCGTCGACGCCCATGGCGATGTCGGGCGACTGGCGGTGGATGGCGACCATCACGCCGCAGCTGTCGGCGTCGAAGCCGATGCCGGCCTCGGTGTAGCCGATCTCCTTGATGGTGCGGCGCACGATGTCCTGCGCGTCGATGATGCCCTTCGAGGTGATCTCACCGGCCACGACCACCTGGCCGGTGGTGACCAGGGTCTCGCAGGCCACGCGGCTGCGCGGGTCCTGGGCAAGGTAGGCGTCCAGGATCGCGTCGCTGATCTGGTCGGCGACCTTGTCGGGGTGGCCCTTGGAAACGGATTCGGAGGTGAAGAGCGAGCGCGCCATAGGGATCCTTCGAGCGGATGGTGGACAGCGGATTGGTGAAGCCGGAGGCAGGTCTATCGTTCCATAGCGATGGAGCGATGGACGACGGGTAGAAGTCTGGGCCCCCGCCCGGCAAGTAAAGCGGGAGTAGCCCCGCCTGCCGCAGCACCAGCAGGCTTCGCGGAGGCTTGTCGCGGGCAGGCGCTAGCCACGCACGATACCCAGCGCCAGGGCCGCGAGCAGCACGCCGCCAGCGATGATCAGCGTGCCCAGCACGGGCTGGCGGATGCGCATCGCCACGATCACGCCCAGCACCGCCGCAACCACGGCCAGGACCTGGTGCAGGGTGTCGGTGGTGAGCCTCTCGATCACATCCCATTGATGGTCGAGGGCCAACCACAGCGCCACCGCGATCAATACCCCGCACATGGCGCGCGTGGTGACCTCCTTGCCCTGTGCGATGGCAATGGTGGCGGGTATGACCTGCATGGCTGCGAGGACGGAGTCGATGTGGATCATGGCCATAAGTTCCGGCATGCTGGGCACGCCGCTGGATGCACAATCGATGCTTGGGTTGGGAAGGGATGGGGAAGGGATGGGGAAGATCGGGGGGATCGCGGGCATGAGGTGCGGAGTGCGAGGTGCGAAATGCGAGATGCGCGTACCGAAGAGCGAGGAACGCGGAGCGCGGAGCGGGCTCGTATGATCCATACTCCCGCTCACCGCCGGTGCGCCGACCGCTTATCGCATGTTCTCGCGCTGCGCGAGGCCGTCGTTAGGCCTCGCGCATGCCACTGAAAAACCGGCCAGCGCAGCGACTGCGCGCTCCACTGCTCCGAGTCCGGCTGCCCAGGCGCGCTGGCCGGCGGCGCCGAGCCGGGCGCGGCGGGCGGGATCGTCTGCAAGGTCGGCGAGGGTCGCCTGGAGCGTTGCGGGGGCGAGTTCCACTACGCCTTCGGCCTGGCGCAGCAGCGCCATGGCGTCGGGAAAGTTGCGGGTGTCGGTGCCGACCGCCGTGCAGCAGCCGGCGGCAGCGGCCTCGAGCATGTTCTGCCCGCCGCGACCGGAGCCCAGGCTACCGCCTACCACCGCGATCCCGCCCTGCGCCGCGGTCCACGCGTAGAGAGCACCGAGCCGGCCGATCTCGTCGACGATCAACAGCTGGCCAGTGCCGTCACAGCGCTCGCCGCGACTGGAGCGGCGCGGCTCAGCGCCAAGCGCGCCGGCCAGGGCGACCAGTTCGTCGGCGCGTTCGATGTGGCGTGGGCAGATCACCACCTGCCAGCCGCGCTCACGCCACTGCGGCCACGCTTCGGCGAGCAGCGTGCGCTCCTCCATCACCGCGCCGCTGCTGGTCGAGGCGAGCAGCAGTACGGGCTGGCCCGCGCTCAGGCCCAGGCGCGCGGCCTCAGCGGCGGCGGCGCCCGCATCCGCCGGCCGCACCATGTCGGCCTTCATCGAACCGCCGACGCGCACCCGCCCCGGCCGCGCACCGAGCGCGGCCAGGCGCGCTGCCCAGGTGCCGTTCTGCGCCAGGACCAGGGCCAGGCTGGCGAACAAGGGGCGCAGCAGCGCGCCGCCACGGCCATAGCCGCGGAAGCTGCGCGCACTCAGACGCGCGTTGAGCAGCACCACCGGCACGCCGCGCAGCGCGCACGCGCACAGGAACAGCGGCCACAGCTCGAGCTCGAGCAGCACCACCAGGCGCGGTCGGGTACGGCGCAGGAACGCCGTCACCGCCCACGGCAGGTCGAGCGGGAAGAACACCCGCGCATGTCCCGGGAAGGCCTGATCGAGCTGCGCGCGGCCGGTCTCGGTGGTGGTCGACAGCACGCAGTGTGCAGAGAACGCGGTCTCCAGGCGCGGCACCAGCGGACGCATCAGGTTGACCTCGCCCAGGCTGACGCCGTGCACCAGGATGCCGCCCGGCGCCGGCGCCGGGCCGCGCCCGCTGAGCTTTTCGCACAGGCTGACCAGGCCTTTGCGACGGATCCACAGGCGCTGCGCCAGGACCACAAGCAGCGCCGGAAAAAGCAGGACGATCAGAATGCTGAACAGCGCGGAGCGGTAGAGCCAGTCATGGCGCTGACCCGGGTCTCCGCACCCCCTCCCGTTACCCATCGACCGCCGCCGCGATCTCCTCGACATCCACCATCGCGCCAATCCCCTGCTCGCCGCAGGCGAGGTTGCCGGGCACCGGATCGAGCAGGCGTGCGCCGCCCGCGCGCAGCGTCGCGGCGTGGCCCTGGACCACCGGCTTGAGCCACATCTGGGTGTTCATCGCTGGCGCAATCAGCACGCGCTTGCCGGGATCAAGGGCCACAAAGATGGTCGCGAGCAGGTCGTCCGCTAGGCCCAGGGCGAAGCGCGCGAGCAGATCGGCGGTGGCCGGCGCGACCAGCACCAGGTCGGCCCAGCGCGCCAGGTCGATGTGCGGCATGCTGCCGTCGCTGGTCCACAGAGTCGTCGAGACCGGCTGGCGCGAGACCGCGGCCATGGCCTCGGCGGTGACCAGGTGCAGGGCGCTGGCGGTCGGCACGCAGCGCACCGCGTGGCCGCGCCTGCCGAGGGCGCGGACCAGTTCGGGCGCCTTGTATGCGGCGATGCCGCCGCCGATGCCGAGGAGAACGTTCATGCGCGCCAGTATCGCCTTCCACGTCGCCGGCGCCAGCGACCGGCAGGGTTCAGCGCAGCGCGGGCGCCGGGCGCTCGGGCGCGCTGACCACCCGCACGGCGGCCGGATCGAGCTCGATGATCAGCGAATCGGTGACCACCAGCAGGCCGGGGCTGCCGGCCTGACTGCGCAGGCGGCGCGGGCTGAAGCCGACCTTGCCTTCCCAGGCGACCACGCCGCCGTGCGCACCGGCGAAGGTCAGGCCGTTGACTCTCAGCGGACCGGGCGCGAGCGGCTCGCCGGGCAGCAGGCGGCCGGTGAAATCCTCGAGCAGAGCCGGACCCGGGACGATGGCGGTGACCAGGCGGTCCTCGGCGTCGAGCAGGAACGGCTCAGGTCCGCGCTGGCCGAAGACGGTCGCGGTATCGCTGTATCCCAGCAGCTGGAAGGCACCCTTCCGCTTCGCCGAGATCAGCACGCGGCCGGACTGCTCGAGCACCAGCAGCGACAGGCCGACGTGGCACGCGTCGCGTGGCGACCAGTGGGCGGGCGCGTCCTCGCTGTCGGCTAGGTCGCTGGGGATCAGCCGCGCGTGGCGCACGCGGAAGCGCGGCGAAATCGCGTAGCCCATGGTCTGCGGCTCCGGTGCGGGGCTGGCGGCGCTCCACTGCACGTTGCGCCGGGCTTTTAGCGAGGGCAGCTCGAGCTCGCTCCAGCTGACCCCGGAATTGATCGCGATCACGCGCTCGCGCGCCGGCTCGATGGCGATATCCCACGGGCCGGGCGGCAGCGGCACCTTCTGGCTGGCACGGTGCGCGGGATCGGCGTCGAGGCGCACCAGTTCGAAGGTGCGCGTCGCGTAGGGGCCGTGACCGACCAGCCCCCACGGCAAGGCCTGGACGGTGAGCTCGCCGTCATCGTCGCCGCTCCACAACTGATGACCTTGGTCGTCATAGAGCACCTGACGATTATCGTCGAAGTGCAGGAGCAGCCCGCCTGGGTTGTCGGTGATGAAGTCTGGCCCGGACGGCGCGGTGAATAGCGGGCGCTCGACCGGCTCATCACCGGAGAGATCGAGCATCGCCACCGCCGGACCCTGCCAGCACACCACCTGGTTGGGCGCCTGGGCGCGCAGGGTGTAGGGCTTGGTGAACTTGAAGGCCGGCGGCGCGGCGGGATCCGCGAGCAGGTCTTTCCAGCGCCAGCAGAGGACGCTGTAGGTCTGCCCGCCGACCTGCACGAGGTTACCGAAGGGGTCGGTCTCGACGCCGCTGCTCTGGCTGAGACCCGCCCCCACCACCAGCCAGCGCCCGACGGTGTCGATGCGCGGGTAGGAGCGGGTCAGCACTCCGCTCAGATTGATCTCGACGGTGCTGCCATCCGGCTTGACCAGCAGCACGCTCGGCGGCAGCGGCGGCGGCGGCGGGAGCGGCCGCCGCACCTTGGCAAGCTTGCCGTCGCTGGCGACGGCGGCGGCGGCGGCGGCGGCGGCCGCTCCAGCCGCGGGCTCGGCAACCTCGGGCGGCGGCTTGGGCACTGGCGGGATGACCAGCAGGGCTGCCGCGCCTGGTCCGAGCGCGGCACCACCCTGGGCGAAGACTGCGGCCTGGCCCTGGCGCCAGAGGACGCGCATCCGTTCCGCCCAGGTCCCGTTCTTGGGCTCGGCGATCAGCCAGGCGCCGCCGGCTCCGACCGCGGCCGGCCGCCGCAGCTCGGGGAGGGCCGTCGCCTTGCCATTGCCGGAGATGAGCAGGATGCGACCCGGGCCGGCGGCGTCGGTGGCCACCGCTACGGCGCTGCCGTCGTCCGCGACGCAGATGCCGGGGCGGAACTCCTCGTCTACCAGCAGTGGGACCTCGCTGCGCAGGACATCGACGCCGGTGGTGAGGTTGCGCACCGCCAGATTCAGCACGTTCGCACGGATCGAACACAGCGCGAGCAGCTTGCCGTCGTCTGTCAGCGCGCAGCGTTGGGCCGGGAACGGCAACGCCACCGGCAGGCTCAGCGGACGGCCGTCCGGCGCGACCTGGTAGTAGTGCTGGCCCGAGACCACGCCGATGACGTCCCCGCGATCGAAGGCGGCGACGATGTTGTGGGGGAAGGCGAGGAGCGGATCACCGAGGACCTCGGAAGTACCAAGCACCGAGCCGCCCTTGCGGTCGCCGAGGCGCTGGACGGAATAGGCCTCAAGCTGGAGCACGGTCCACAGGTTGCCTGCCTTAAGTGCCTCGACGAGCAGCGCCTTGACCTTGGCCCTTGCCTCGACCTGCTCCTTGGCGTCGGCACCTGGACGGACGTCGGCACCGCGCACACCGGCGGGGCGTACCTCGCCCCGCGGGACCTTGGCGGGTGCGTCAGCAGCCGGCGTGGCCCCAGCCTTCAGGGCCGGGAACTGCAACGG
Organism: Planctomycetota bacterium; assembly: GCA_038213805.1. Taxonomy (GTDB): domain Bacteria; phylum Planctomycetota; class UBA11346; order UBA11346; family UBA11346; genus BOG-1363. The sequence continues at coordinate 5,506 of JBBQSO010000026.1, forward strand.
GCTCTCGGCCGCGCCCGCCCCACCCAGGCCAAGAAGGCAGCCCAACAGGCTGGCGACGATGGGAGCGGCATGAAGACGCATGGGTGCTCCGGGCCAGACATTATACCCCATGCGACGGGGATCATTACCGGGAGATTGGGAAGTGAATCGCGTCACAGGTGCGGGGTGTCCCGCGTTTGGTTCGAGGGCTGCGCGCATCGCTGCGGTCCGCGGGCCTGGCGGCCGTCCCCGCAGCGGAGCCGTTGCAGCGCAAGTGGTTCCGCCCGCGGATCAATAGCCCCGCGGCGCCGGCGGCGCCGGCCGGCCCAAGGCCTGGTGCAGTGCCTTGAAATCGCGCAGCAGCGCGGCCAATTCGCCTGTCGGCACCACATTGGGACCGTCGCTGAGGGCATGGCGTGGGTCGTCGTGGGTCTCGAGGAAGATGCCCTCGACGCCCACCGCCAACGCGGCACGCATGAGCATCGGGGCGAAGTGCCCGGAACCCCCGCTCTTGGTGCCCATGCCGCCCGGGGCCTGCACCGAATGGGTACCGTCGAAGACCACCGGCACGCCGAAGCCGCGCATCACCGGCAGGGCGCGGAAGTCGCTGACCAGGGTGTTGTAGCCGAAGCTGGTGCCGCGCTCGATGAGGATCAGGCGGTCCTTGAGGGCGCCGCGCGGCGTCGGGACGGCGCGGAACTTGGCGACGATGTTGCCACAGTCCCACGGCGCCAGGAACTGGCCCTTCTTGATGCTGATGGCGCGCCCGCTGCGCGCGCAGGCCTCGACCAGGTCGGTCTGCCGGCAGAGCAGCGCCGGCACCTGCAGCAGGTCGACGACCTTGGCGACCTCGGCCACCTGCCAGGTCTCGTGGACATCGGTGGTCACCGGCAACCCGGTGGCGTCCTTGACCCGCGCCAGGATGCGCAGGCCCTCGTCCAGGCCGTTGCCGCGGAAGCTCGCGTGACTGGTGCGGTTGGCCTTGTCGTAGCTCGCCTTGAACACCACCGGAAAGCCTACTTTCCTGGCCGCCGCCTTGACCAGGCGCGCCATGCGCAGGGCGTGCGCCTCGCTCTCGATCACGCACGGCCCCATGATCAGCAGCGGCAGCGGCCCGCCCGCGACGACGCCGGGAGCGATGGTGACGGGAGCGATGGTCTGGATCTTCGGCTTCATGGGCGCGGAGGATACGGCGGGAGGCAAGGGGGGAAGGGGGGAAGGAGATGAAGGGAGCGCCGGAGCGAGAGAGCGAGAAAAGAAAGACAGCAGGGAGGAAATGGTCACGCGGTGGTTTGTCCGATCACATGAAATCAACGAGGAGCCGTGCTCGATCCCACTGGTCAACCCCATTTTTCATAAAGTCTTCCCCTCGCTTCCTCGCTCCCTTGCTACCTCTCTCGCTCGCTCCTCTCGCCTCCCTTCCCCTCTTGCCCCGTCCCCGCTCCGCCCAGCATGGCTCGACAATGGCCTGGGACCTCTCGCGACTGAAGAACCATGCCGCGGGCGCCGCGGTGGTGGGGGCGCTGATGGTGGCGGCGCTGGGGGTGATGGCGTTCTTCCTCGCCCTGCGCCCGTGCCGCATGCGCTTCGATCCCGGACAATTCGTCACCTACCGGCTGCACACCGAGATGGCCGAACTGGCGCCCGACAACAGCGAGGCTCCCGCCCAGGTCAGCGAGCGCGAGATCGACTTCATCTGCATCGGGACGGACAACGACGTGGTCATGCTCACCCCCGAGCAGGGCCGCGACCAGAGCACGCTGATGACCTTCTCGCCGGCCGGCACGGCGCGCACCCTGGATGCCGCGGCGCGGCCGACCGAAACCGGGCGGGCCTTCGGCTTCTTCGACTTCAACCTGCTGCCCCTGCCGCCGGGTTCTGAGCAGGCCTGGAACGTCGACCTCGTCTACGCCGCGCTGCCGGTCAACAAGCGTCTGGTCCAGGGCAAGGTGCGGCGCATGCGCAGCGGTTCGAGCCCGGAGTTCGAGCTCAAGCTGCCGCCCAGCGTCGAGTGGATCAACGAGGACAACCGCTACGTCCAGGTCCGCGATCTGGTCTGCCGCTACCGCTTCAGCACCGGCAAGGGCCTGGTCGACCATGCGAGCGTGCACTGCATCGCCGGCATCGAGCGCGACGACGGCCGCCACCGTTTCCACGTGCGCTGCGACCTGGTGCTGGCCGCCACCGGACGCACCAACGACGACCCGCGCCAGGTGCGCGACCTGGCGCTGGCCAGCCGCGAGGTCGAAGACGCCATCAGCGGCGGCCACAACGAACGCCTGGCGACGTTGCGCAGCCGCATCCTCGCCACCGATGTCCAGCATCCGCGCCTGCGCGAGCTGGCCGCGCGCCTCGCCGCCGAGGCCGCGCGCAGCGCGCCGCTGCCGACCCAGCCCGCCAAGGGGCTGTGGGCGGTGCTGGTGGCGAGCGGTCCGGCCGAGCAGAAGGCCCAGGCGGAGTCCTTCGCGCGCACCCTGTCGCACCAGGGCTTCCGTTCCTACCTGGGCGCCGCCGGCAGCGGCTACGCGGTCTACGTCGGGCCGTTCTTCGACCGCGATCCAGGCGTGCTCACCGCGCTTGGCCAGCGCTATCCCCAGCTGCGCCCGGTGTGGGTGCGGGCGGCGCCATGAACGGGCCCCGCGCACGGCGGTGGGCTGGACTGGCCGTGGGCTGCGTGGCGATCGTGCTCGCAGGCGCCCCGACAGCGAGCGCCGCGGAGCTCGACCCATCGATCGTCGAGAACCCACGCACGGTGAACATGGAGCGCGGTGCGAGCAAGCGCTGGGAGGCACTCTTCGAGCAGAACCCGGGCTGGATCCCGCGCCAGCTCGCCTACATCGAGATCCACCAGAACGACATCATCCTCAGCCTGCTCGCCGCGCGGCTGCTCTACCACGGATCGCCGTGGACGCACCGCGACAACGACAACACCAACGTCGCGCGCTGGAAGGCGACCAGCAGCGACGTGCGCCTGGCCATCCTGCGCGCGCTGCGCTGGCACCGCGAACCGGTGGTGTTCGCGCTGCTCAGCACCTTCCTGGCCGGCGAGGACGAACCGGCGCTGGTCACCTCGGCGCTGATCGACATGCACCTCATCGACCCGGGCAGCACGCCCGCCTGGGCGCTGCGCCTGGCCGACCCGCGCCATGAGGCGCATCTGCCCGGATCGGCCAATCCGACGGTGCGCATGCGCGCGCTCGACTACCTGGTCGAGACCCAGGGGGTGCAGAGCCCGGCGACGCTGCAGGCCCTCGACTGGGCGCTGCTGCACACCAGCGGCGACGAGCGCAACCACGGCATCGGTGCGATCCCGGCGAAGAGCGCACCGGCCCTGCTCGGCGCGGTGATCCTCGCCCTCGCGGCCGAGAGCCGTGGCGGCGTGCTCGATGACCAGGGCCGGCTCGGCCTGGTGCTGGCCACCTCGCGCATCAGCGGCAACGCCGACCGCGAGCTGGTGCAGGTGCTGATGGATTTGACCGTGCACGCCGATCGCGCCGTCGCCTCGACCACCGCCTCCGCGCTCGCCACCGGCGTGTCGTGGGAGGTCGCGGTCGCCGTCAACGACCTCGCCGACCGCGCCAGCGACCCCAAGCAGGACCCGGTGGTGCGCGAGGCGCTGATGGCGCTGCTCATGCGCCTCTACCCCTCCTTCGTCCCCGACGCCGCCGGCCCCGACAGCCCGTGGACCGACCTCGCCCACCACCAGGAGCGCTTGCAGGCGTGGGAGGCGGAGCGCGCGAAGTAGTGCAGGTTACGGAGAATTGCGGATTGAACAGGAGACGCGGAGACGCAGAGGTCGGAGGAGGAGACGCCTCGTGCACCCGCTTCCCAGACTTGCCATGCGCACGGCGACGCCCCTTGCTGGGCGGGCCAAGACCGGTCCATGGCATCCTCGTGCCCGCGAAGGCCCGACCGCCGCCTCCTCCGATCTCCGCGTCTCCGCGCCTCCTGTTCAGCTGTCCAGTTGTCCGACAACCCAATGGACTAGGCGAGGCCGAAGTCGAAATACCGCGCCGCGTTGCCGTAGCAGACGTCCGCGACCAGGCCGCCCACCAGGGCCTCGTCGGCGGGCAGCTCGCCGCGCTCGATCTCGCTGCCGAGGCGGTCGCAGAGCACGCGGCGGAAATAGTCGTGGCGAGCCTGCGAGAGCAGCGAGCGCGAGTCGGTGAGCATGCCGACGAAGCGGCTGAGCAGGCCGAAATTGCTGATCGCGTCGAGCTGGGCGTTGATGCCGTCCTTCTGGTCGAGGAACCACCACGCGGCGCCGAGCTGGATCTTGCCGGGGATGACGCCGTCCTGGAAGTTGCCGATCATGGTGCCCAGCACCGGGTAGTCCTTGGGGTGGAGGTTGTAGAGGATGGTGCGCGCGAGACGGTTCTCGCTGTCGAGGCGGTCGAGGAAGCGCGCCAGCGGTACAGCGAAGCTGGCGTCGCCGATCGAGTCGCAGCCGGCGTCAGCGCCGACGCGGCGCAGCAGCCGGCTGTTGGTGTTGCGCAGCGGACCAAGATGGAACTGCTGCACCCAGCCGCGCGCGTGGTCCATGCGCGCACCTTCGTCGAGGATGAAGGAGCGGAAGCGCTCGACGTCGTCGGCGCCGAGGTTGCCGCCGCCCCGCACCGCGGCGAAGGCTTGTGCGGCCTGCGCCGCGCTGCCGGCCAGGGCCGGGAAGCGCTCCAGGCCGTGGTCACTGACGCGGCAGCCGCGGCGGTGGAACTCGTCGTGACGCGCGCGCAGCGCGGCGAGGAAGCCGTTGAAATCGCCGATGTGCACGTCCGCGGCCGCGGCCAGGGCGTCAACCCAGGCGTTGAAGCGGTCGGGCGCGTCGATGCCCATGGCGCGGTCCGGGCGCCAAGTCGGGCGCACCTGCACCGCGCAGGCGCGATCGCCGGCGATGGCGATGTGGTGCTCAAGGCGGTCGGCGGGGTCGTCGGTGGTGCACACCACCTGCACGCGGAAGCGCGCCAGCAGTCCGCGCGCGCTGAAGCCGGGCTCGGCGAGGCGCGCGTTGCACTCGTCCCAGATGCCGGCGGCGGTGTCGGGGCCAAGCAGGCGGTCGATGCCGAAGACCATGCTCAGCTCGAGGTGCGTCCAGTGGTAGAGCGGGTTGCGCAGGCACTTCGGCACGGTCGCCGCCCACGCCATGAAGCGCTCGCGGTCGTCGGCGGGCCCGGTGACCAGGCGCTCGTCGATGCCGTTGGCGCGCATCGCCCGCCACTTGTAATGGTCCTCGGCCAGCCACAGCCGGGTGAGGTTGGCGAAGCGCCGGTCGCTGGCGATGTCGGCGGGCGCGAGGTGGTTGTGGTAGTCGATGATCGGCAGCGCCGCCGCGTGGCGATGGTAGAGTTGGCGTCCCGCGGCGTTGCCGAGCAGGAAATCCCGGGTGATGAACGGATCGGGGGCGTGGGCGGTGCGCGGGCGGGCCATGGGCATCCTCGAACAGCGAGCATGGCCACCGCACGCGCGCAGCAACCGCGCGCGCCGCCGGCGCAGTGCCCGATGCGCTCAGGTTTTGCCCGGATCCGGCACCCCTGTCGCGCCGCACCCACCACTGCGCGCCGCCGCTGGCGAGAGCGCTGGCCCGCTGCGCGAGCGCCGCTAGCGTCCGCGGCGATGATCGCCCCCCTGCCGCCGCTGTGGCGCACCGGCGCCGCCTGCGTGGCAGCGTGGAGCGTGCTGATGGCGGTCGCGCTGTGGCTGCGCCCGCCGATGCCGATCGACGAGACCCGCTATTTGGCGGTCGCGTGGGAGATGTGGACCACCGGCGACCAGCTGGTGCCGCACCTGCTCGGCCAGCCCTATGCCCACAAGCCGCCGCTGCTGTTCTGGCTGATCGAGGCGGGCTGGTGGGTGTTCGGGGTCGGCGAATGGTGGGGACGGCTGGCCGCGCCGCTCGCCGCGCTTGCTGCAACCCTGCTCACCATGGATCTGGCGCGCCGGCTGTGGACCGACGACGGCGGACGCGCCGCGCGTCTGACGCCGATCCTGCTGCTCGGCTGCGTGTTCTGGGCGGTGTTCAGCACGCTGACCATGTTCGACTGCCTGCTCGCCTGCTGCGTCCTGGTCGGCATGCACGGCGTGGCCGCGGCCGGGCTCAGCGCCGGGCGGAGCGGCTGGAAGCGCCTCGCCCTGGGGGTCGCACTGGGCATCCTGGCCAAGGGCCCGGTGGCGCTGCTGCACCTGCTGCCGGCGCTGGCGCTGGCGCCCTGGTGGGCGACCGGGACCGGCCTGACCCGGCCGGCGTGGCGCGGGTGGTACGCGCGCGCCGCTCTCGCGGTGCTGTGCGGCCTGCTGCTGGTCCTGGCCTGGGCCCTGCCCGCCGCGCATCGCGGCGGAGCCGCGTACCAGGATGCGATCCTGTGGGGCCAGACCGCCGGGCGACTGGCCGGGGACGCGAACGCGCCCGAGCTGAATCCGCACGGGCGCCCGCTGTGGTGGTACCTGCCCCTGCTGCCGGCCCTGCTTTTCCCGTGGTCGCTGTGGCCGCCGCTGTGGCGGGCGGCGGCGCGCTGGCGCGTGCTGCGCGCCGATCGCGGCGCGCGCCTGCTGGTCGCGTGGCTGGTGCCGGCCTTCGTCGCCTTCTCGCTGATCGGCGGCAAGCAGGTGCACTACCTGGTGCCGCTGCTGCCGGCCGCGGCCCTGCTCGCCGCGCGGCTGCTGACGGCCGGCGCGCCGGCCGTGGGCACACGCGCCGACCTCGGCCCGGCACTCAGCCTGATCGCGACCGTGGCCGTGGGGCTGATGCTGGCACCGCTCGTCCACCCACGCTTCTACGCCTGGGACAACCACGAACTCTCCCTGGCGACGTGGGCCGCCGCGATTCCCTGGTGGGCGGGACCGCTGCTCGCGGCGCCGCTGGTCCTGGCCTGGTCGGCACGCCCGGGCACGCCTGCGCACAGCGCGCGCGCGCTCGCCCTCGCCTGCGGCGCCGCGGTGCTCGCGCTGAGCGCGATCGCGGCGCCGATGGCCAGCGACGCCTTCGACCTGCGCCCCCTCGCGCGCGACATCGCCTGCTGGCAGCAGCAGGGGCCGGTGGCGCGCCTGACGCCTTATTACGGCGAATACCAGTTCCTCGGCCGCTTGCGCGAGGCGGTGGTGCGCCTGGGTGCGGATGACATCGCCGGGTGGGTGCGCGCCCACCCGGACGGCCGCCTCATTCTTGGTTTCGGCGCCCACCGCCCGCCGCCATCGTGGTTCGGCCCGCCCGAGAGCGTGCGCAGCTACCGTGGCGTGCTGCTCGGGGTGTGGCGCTGCGATGCGTTGCGCGCGCGCTTGCCGGCGCCCGCCACCCGGCCGGTGCGCCAGTGGCGTTTGCGACGTTCACCGCCCGCAGTGAAATCCATGCGACGCATGGTCGCGATGGTGGCGCCGCTGCCTGGACCGGTCGGGACGATGGCGAGGATCTGAGCTTGGCGATGTGCGTTCTGATACCCGCTTGCACCTCGCGTCGAGCACATTTTTCTCGCGTCTCGCGTCTCGCTGTTCGCGGTTTCGCGACCTCAGCCGTGCTTGCCCGTCAGCGCTGCTCCCACTTCCGCAGCTCGGCCACCTGGGAGAGCGTCTTGCCGCCGGCGATCTCGGCGGCGAGACGCTGTTCGCGCTCGAGGATGTCCTGGGCGCGGTTGGCGACCTCGACGACCTCGCGCGCGGGGATGATCACCAGGCCGTCCTCGTCGCCGACCAGCCAGTCGCCAGGACTCGCCTGGTGGCTGCCGAGCGACACCGGCACGCCGATGGCTCCCAGGCCGCGCGGCTCGCCGGCGTCGGGGCAGGCCTTGGTGCTCCACAGCGCCAGGCCCGAGGCGGCGATGTCGGCGAGGTCGCGGCAGGCGCCGCGGATGACCACGCCACCCAGGCCGCGCAGCACCGCGGTACGGCTCGCCAGACCGCCCCACAGCGCCGGGAACTGGTCGCCGGCGTCGATCACCAGGACGTCGCCCGGCTTGCAGGCGTCGATCGCCTGCACCGGCTTCGACCAGTCGCCCGCCACCGTCAGCACGGTCACCGCCGGGCCGCACAGGCGCACCGCCGGGTTGCGGTTGACGAAGCCACGCAGCGCGCCACCGCGGTGCATGGCGTCGGAAAGATTGGGCGTGCTGACGCGCGCGAGCACCGCGCGCACCTCGGCCAAGCCGGCGCGGCGGTAGAGGGTCTGCTCGGGGGCGATGCCGCTCGCCACCGCGGCAAGCATCGCCACGGCCGCGGCGCGATTGTCCGGCGCCTTGGTGATGGCGCCGCCGCAGATGATGATGCGCGCGCCCGCCGCCACCGCGCGCGGCGCGGTCGCCGGGCTGATGCCGCCAGCGCAGCTCACCGGGATGCGTACCGCCTGCGCGACCTCAGCGAGGGTGGCGAAGACCTCGCGCCCGAGCATCTGCTGGTCGATGGGGGTGTGCACGCTGACCAGGTCGACGCCCAGCGCCTCGACCGCGCGCGCCCGGCCGACCGGGTCGGCCACGCCGAGCAGGTCGCAACCGATCGCCACGCCAAGGTGACGACCGGCGTCGACGCAGTCCCGGATGGTCGCGTCGGTGGCCGCGGCCAGGACCATGACCACGTCGGCACCCGCCTTCTTGGCCGCCTCGACCTCGGTGCGGCCCGCGTCCATGACCTTCATGTCGGCGACCACGGTGGCCTGCGGGTGTGCGGCGCGCAGTCGACGCACCGCCTCCAGCCCCTCGGATTTGATCAGCGGTGTACCCGCCTCGACCCACGGGATGCCCGCCGGCAGCGCCTCGGCCGCCGCGCGCAGCGCCTGCTCGAGGTTGAGGAAATCGAGCGCCAGCTGGACGACGGGCGCAGTGGGGACCTGGAAAGGCATGGGCCGCACCCTATCCCCCGCTTCCCAGGGGCAATGCGCCTGACTGCGCAGGGGTCATGCGCCGGAAGGATGGCCCCGGACCCGGCGCTCACCAGCGGATCTGAGGTCGGCCACGGATACCGGGGCGAGCTGCTTTCGCGGTGACCCCCCGACGTGGATTGGGCTCATCTACGCTTATTTCCAGGTCTGAGCGCCGCGCGCCTGGCGCCTGGCGCCCCCCAGGTTCCTGGCACGACCCCCGAGCCCCCCGGTTGCACCCCTCCCGCCTCGCCCCTAGAGTCCGGCGCCCGAACCAGCCAGGAGACGAGGCCATGACCGACGCCACCGCCACGAGCGCGGACAAGCCGGCGAGCGACAAGCCCGCGGACGAGTGGAAGCCCGAGCCGCGGCAGTGGACGTGGAAGGATCTCTTCACCGCCCCGATGCTCGCCTTCAAGCCCAAGTGCATGGTGGTCTCGGCGGTGACCCTGGCGGTCATCGGCCTGTGGTACTGGCTTTACGCCCAGTGCGAATTCTCGCACGCCTACACCTTGCAGTCCAACCTCATCGACTGGGCCTGGGGTCTGGTCGCGTTGGTAATCTTCAGCCTCGGCGCCAGCCTGGTGGCGGTGTTCCTCAAGGCCGACCTGCTTGATGACGAGTTCCTGTCCTTCGGCGAGGCGCTCACCCAGTACAAGTCGCGCATCGTCCCGGCGCTGCTGGTGCCGGTGTTCCTGGTAGCGCTGCTCGGCGGCGTCTATGTGGCGCTGATCTACCTGCCCGCCCTGGCCAGCTCGATCCCCTTCGTCGGACCGACGCTCTACGCGATCCTCTACCCGTTGGTCTTCCTGTTCTCGCTGTTCGGCTTCCTGCTGAGCATCGCGGTGTGGCTGAGCACCTTCGTCTTCCCCAGCATCATCGCGATCCGCAAGCACGGCTGGTTCGATAACGTCGTCGACACCATCGAGGCGGTCGGCACCAAGCCGCACATCCTGGCGGCCAGCCTGCTGCTGTCGCTGATCATGATGGGCTTCGCGAGCTGGATCGGCCTGGGCGCGATGGCCCAGCTGAAGTCCCAGACCCGCTACCTGCCCGGCGACGCCAACGCGGTGCAGCAGACCGAGACCCGTGCCAAGGAGTTCGTCCAGGTCGTGCTCGATAGCTTCGACCAGCACGTCTCGGCCCACGTCGATCCCAGCCATTCGCTGCTGCAGGCCGGCGCTTCGACGCTCAGCTCGGCCTTCTACGGCACGCCATCAGGCTCGTCGTATTCGCGCGGCGCCTACCAGCAGAACGTCACTGGCCCGATCGCCGGCGTGTGGCAGGGCATCATCCTGGCGCTGATCCTGGGCTACGTCGCCAACCTCTTCATCGCCGGCGGCATGCTCACCTATCTGTTGGTGCGCGAGGATGACTACTGGGATGACGAGGACCTCGAGGACCTCGACAAGCTCGCCAAGGAGCTGGAGGAGGAGGCCAAGCGCGACCAGGGCGCGCCCGCCGCCGCCGCTCCGGTAGCAGTCGTGGCCACGCCGCCGCCGGCCGATGCCGGGACGCCGCCGCCTGCAGCCGCGACCTGAAACGGACTCAGACCCCGTCCGCATTCGACCCGCCCGCCGCAAGGCGGGCGGCGTCGTTTGCGGGCGCCGGCCGCCGCAGCTGGATCTGGAGGTTGCGGATGTAGACGGCGAGCCCGAAAAACTGCCCGGCCATGCCGACCGGTTCGTGACGATGTGCGAAGTACACCAGCGTGGCCAAGCCGCCGACGAGACTGAGCCACCAGAAGGACACCGGCACGACCACGCGCCGGGCGCGTTCGGTCGCCCACCATTGGACCAGGAAGCGCGCCGCGAACAGGCTCTGGGCGGCAAGGCCGAACACCACCCAGCCATCCAACGGAACGGCGAAGCCGAGCACCACCCAGTCGTGACTGGCAGTCACGGCGCCCGGGACCGGAGTGGGTGCCCCGGTTTCCCCGCCCGTACCAAGGGTCGCCAGGGCGAGCACGGCGAGCACGGCCAGAAAGCGTCCAGCCGCGATGCGCTCCGGCCCGGCGCGACCACCCGGTCGGGGGCCCTGCGCAGCTGCCCACGCCAATTCCCGGCCGCGAATCCCTGCGCCATCCGGGCTCACCGCGCCACCGGGGTCCGCTCGGGCTGCTGGGCCTGGGCGCTGGCATCACCCTCTGCCCTGTCCACCTGCCAGACGCACCGACGCGCAAGCAGCCAGCGCACCCCCAGCAGATCGCGCAGTCCGCGCCACAGGCGGTCGTTGATGCCGTATTTGCTGCGCCCGCCGTGGCGCGGACGGTGCCCAACCGGGATCTCGGCGACGCGGAAGCCCTGGGCGCGCACCAGAGTGGGCAGGTAGCGGTGCAGGCCGTCGAACAGTGGCAGCTGGCGCAGCGCGTCACACCGCACCACGCGCGTCGCGCAGCCGACATCGGTGACGTGGTCGCCGGTGACCACGTCGCGCACACGGTTGGCGATGACGCTGGCCAGGCGGCGCTGCCAGGAGTCGCGCCGACGGGCGCGGATGCCCCCGACCAGGTCATAGCCGCCGGCCCGCGCGTGGGCGAGTTGGCGGGGCAAGTCGGCGGGATCGTTCTGGCCATCGCCGTCGAGCAGCCCGACCCACTCGCCGCGCGCATGCCGGATGCCGGCCATGAGCGCCGCGGACTGGCCGCAGCCGCGCGCCAGCGCGATCAGGCGATGCGGCGCAGGCAGCGCCGCGAGCAGCGCGCGCGAACCGTCGCTGGAGCCGTCATCGACCCACACCGCCTCCCACGTCAGCCCGGCCGCGGCGCAGGCCGCGGCGATCTCCGCCGCCAGGACCGGAATCGCCGCCACCTCGTTGCGCACAGGCACCACCACCGAGAAGCCCGGAACCATCGCCGCCGCGCTGTCATCCTGCATGCCGGGCAGGGTGCCGGCCCGTGGTGGCGGAGAAGCGAAAGGTGTCAGCGTCGGGGCTCGGAGGAGAAGGTACGTGTGACAGCCGGGTGGAGTGGGAGATCCGGGGTGCAGGGTGCGGAGTGCGGAGTGCGGGGCGGATGGAGGCAGTCTGTGAGATATCTCACCAGTGGAACTTGCGCTCGAACGGCTGCAATTTGGCGCACCTGCGCACCTGCGCACTCCGCATTCCGTACCTCGCCTCCTCCCCATCTCCCCCCGTCCATCCCATCACGGCGCCGCCATGTCCTTCCACTCCGCCGCGTGGTAGTTGGTGCGCAGCTTTACCCATTCCAGGACGCGCTCGTTGCGCGCGATGCCGCGGTCGCCCTGCCAGCCGTAGAGCAGCTCGACCGTGCCGGCCTTGGTGTCGCGCAGCGAAAACAGCGGTACCAGGCCGGTGTTTGCGGCCAGGATGTTGAGCCGCGTGGCCTCACGCTCGAGCACGCCGTGGCGCGTGCCGTCGACGCTCTCGGGCACTGCCAGGCGCAACAGCCACGAGCCGTCCTCCACGGTCACCGGACGGTCGGCGCTGGGATGGCCGGTGGGCGCGACGCGTACCACATAGCCGGGCGGCGGCTGCTTCGCCCAGCCGCTCGTCGCATCGACCAGCAGCACCCGCGCCACGCCCTGGTCCCCCGGCTTGTAGCGGATCTGCCACCAGCGCCGCCCGCGCTCGTCGACCTCCGCCGGCGGCAGCACCTCGACCGCGTCACCCCAGTCGAAATCGTCGCGGCGCTGCAGGTGCTCGGCGGCGGCGCTGGCCTGGGCCTGGGTGATCGGATCGCGCCCCTCGCAGCCGCTACTGAGGAACAGCGCGGCGCCGAGGAGCGGCCACGACAGGAGCAGATAACGCGACGTGGTCATGGGGGCTCGCTGGGTGCGGCGTGCAGGTCGGGGCCGGGGGCAGGCGTCTTGTACGCGCCGGCGGGTGGCGGTTCAACCACCTTGGGGGTGGGGCTGCATGGTGGCGGTGGCCGGCGCTGTGGCCGCATGCTCAGGATGGGCTGATGGCTTGCTGGCCATGGCTGATACGTGGTCACTGAGCCGTATCCATATCGACATACTCGAAACCGATGCCGCACGCCTATTCGCGCCATCAGCCATCAGCCATCCGCTATCAGCTATCAGCTATCAGCCATCAGCCATCAGCCATCCGCCGTCAGCCGTCAGCCATCTCCCTACTGCTGATCCAAATACTTGATCGCCACCACGCGGTTGCCCTTGGCGTTGTAGATCAGCTTGTCCATCAGGTTCTTGATCAGGTGGATGCCGTAGCCGCCCAGGCGCTTGCCGCTGTCGATGCGGTTCTGGATGTGGGCGAGCGGGTCAATGCTGGGATCCGGCACCACGGCGGGATCGAAGCCCGCGCCCTCGTCCTCGATGTAGACGATGATCTTGCCCGGCAGGATGCGGCAGCCGAAGCGCACCTTCTTGGCGATGTCGTTGCGGTTGCCCCATTCAATGGCGTTGCGGCCAAGTTCCTCGAGGGCGAGGCGCACCTCGCTGGCGGCGGGCTCGGCGATGCGGAACTTGTCGAGCAGGCCAAGGAAGCGCCGGTAACGGTAGAGGATCGACGCGTCGCTGTTGCCCGAAACCTCGAACCAGCCGTGCGGGTCGTACTCGACGTCGATGGTGCGGACGAGCAGCGGCATGTGCTGCAGCGCGTTGGCGGCGGCGGCGGTGAGGTCTTCGATGCGCACCGGCTTCACCAGGTAGTCGCAGGCGCCCTGGCGCAGGCAGCGCACCACCATGTCGTCCTGGCCGAGGGCGGTGAGCATCACCACCGCCGCCGGGTAGTCGCGCGCGCGCAGCTCGCTAAGCAGCGTCTCTCCGTCCATGCGCGGCATGATGATATCGCACATCACCAGGTGGTAGGGCTCGGGCGCGGAGAGCAGCTTGTCGAGGGCCTCGCGGCCGTCGGCGGCGGTATGCACGATGACGGTGTCGCCGAGGTCGCCGAGAGTTTCGGCGACGTGCGCGCGCAACGCCGGCATGTCTTCGACCACCAGGATGCGCCGCATGTCGGTGGTGGTCATGGGCTGCTCAGGCGCCGGCGCGCGCGCTGCTCGGGACGACCACACTGAAGCGCGCGCCCTTGCCGATGTCGCTGTCGAGCTCAATGCGGCCGCCGTGGCGGTCGGCGATGCCCTTGACGATCGCCAGGCCAAGCCCGACGCCGGCGCCGCCGCCATTCACCGCGCTCGAGCGCTGGTAGTAGGGGCGGAAGATGCGTTCGCGGTCCTCGGGCGGGATGCCCGGTCCGGTGTCGCTCACCGTGAAGCGGGTCTCATCGGCGCCGGTGTCCATGTGCACCGACACGGTGCCGCCCGAGCGGGTGAACTTGCGCGCATTGTCGACCAGGTTGGTGAGCGCTTGGAGGATGCGCCGACGGTCAACCCAGGCGCTCTTGCCGGCGATCAGCTTGGCATCGGGCCAGTTGACCGTGACCTGGGCCGCGGCCAGCACCGGCTCGGTGGCGACGCGCAGATCGTCGGCGACCGCCTGCAGGCTGACCTGTTCGCGGCGCAGCTGGAGGTGGCCCGACTCGATGCTCGACAGGTCGAGGATCTCGTTGATCAGCGCGAGCAGGGTGTGCCCGTTGCGATTGATGGCATCGACGAACTCGGCGTGCTTCTTGTTCATGCGCCCGCCGACCTCGGCGACCATCAGATCAGAGAAGCCGATGATGCTGTTGAGCGGCGTGCGCAGGTCGTGGCTGATGCGCGCCAGGAACTCGGTGCGCATCTGATCGAGTTCGATCAGGCGCTTGCGCTCGTGCTCGAGGCGCTCGTTCTCGGCAAGCAGCTGCACGTTCGCCTGGAGGACATCCAGGGTCACGGGATCGCAGGGCTTGCTCACGGAGTTTCTCACGTCGGTCCTGGCTAACGGGTCGAGGACAGTCTACCCCATGATCGGGGCCGCCGGCAAGGCCCGTCGCAGCCCCCCGGCATGGTCGTAAACGCCTGCTGCGCATGCATCGGCTGCACCACAACCGGTCTTGGAACGGTCAGGTGAAGGCGATCAGGCTGCGCTCGTACTCGGCCGGAGCCTGGTAGCCCATGAGGGCGAGGGCGGTGGCCGCGACGTTGGCCAGGCCCGGTTTGGCGACCTCGGTATCGAGGCGGTACTCGCCGGCGAAGAGTGGATCGTAGAGAATTGCCGGCACGGGATTGAGAGTATGGCTGGTCTTGGACTTCGGCCGCCCGCCCTCGTACTTCACCGCGCCCTTCTTGTCCTGCTCGTACATCTCGTCGGCGTTGCCGTGGTCGGCGGTGACGATGGCCATCCCACCGAGCTCCTTGAGCGCGGGCAGCAGGCGCGCCAGGGCGAGGTCGACGACCTCGACCGCCATGCGCGCCGCCACGTAGTTGCCGGTGTGGCCGACCATGTCGCCGTTGGCGTAGTTGAGACGGGCGAAGCCGTAAGGGCGGGCACGCAGCTCGGCGATCACCGCGTCGGTGATCTCGGCCGCCTTCATCCACGGGCGCTCGTCGAAGGACACGCGGTCACTGGGCACCTCGATGTACTTCTCCTGGGACTGGTCGAGGTATCCGCTGCGGTTGCCATTCCAGAAATACGTCACGTGCCCGTACTTCTGGGTCTCGGAGCAGGCCAGCTGGCGCACGCCATTGCCGACCAGGTACTGGCCGAGGGTGCGGTCGATGGCCGGCGGGGTGACCAGGATGCGCGGCGGCAGGTTGGTGTCGCCGTCGTAGGTCATCATGCCCGCGTAGCACACCTGCGGCTGGCGCACGCGCGCGAACGGCACGGGCAGGCCGAGGAAGGCCTTGCTGATCTGGATGGCGCGGTCGCCACGGAAATTGAAGTAGATGACCGCGTCGCCATCGACGATCGGAGCGAACGGCTGGCCGCCGCGCTCTACCACGAAGGGCGGCAGGTTCTGGTCGGTGACGCCGGGCTTCTCCAGACGCAGCCCCTTGACCGCTGCGCTCGCCGAAGGGAAACGCGGACCTTCGGCGAGGACATGGGTCTGCCAGCCGCGCTCGACCATGTCCCAGTCCGCGTCGTAGCGGTCCATGGTGATGTTCATGCGCCCGCCACCCGAGGCGATGCCGTAGCGCGGGTCGACCTGGGCCAGCCACGCCTCGAAGGGCTCGGTGTACTCGAGCGCGGTGGTCTCGCCGACGTCGCGCCCGTCGAGCAGGGCGTGGACCGCGACCTTGGCGACGCCGGCCCGCTTGGCCGCAACGATCATCGCCTTGAGGTGGTTGATGTTGCTGTGCACGTTGCCGTCGCTGAACAGTCCGAGGAAGTGCAGGGTCGACTTGCGCTCGAGAACGTTGGCGACGACCTCATTCCAGCCCTTGTCGAGAAACATCCCGCCGCTGTCGATGGCCTGCTGCACCAGCTTGGCGCCCTGATCGAAGACCCGGCCCGCACCGAGCGCGTTGTGCCCGACCTCGCTGTTGCCCATGTCCGCGTCGGAGGGCATGCCCACCGCCGTGCCGTGCGCCGCGAGCTTGGTCCACAGGCAGGTGCTCATGAGCTGGTCGAGCACCGGCTTCTGCGCCGCCTTGACCGCATTGCCCGCGTAGTCGGGACCAAGGCCGACGCCGTCCATCACCACCACCACCAACGGGCCCTTGCGGCGGCCGTGGAACGGGGTCTTGGTCAGGCTCCAGCTGGACATGCGTCGCTCCTTGTAGGCCCACCGCACCGCGGGCCGGAAATGGAGCGGCAGCTTAGGCCCATGGCCATGCCCGCCAGCGGAAAGCGGGGGAGGGTGTGCTGCGGGGATCGACAGCCAGACCGGACAGCCGACAATGACAGCTGAACAGGAGGCGCGGAACCGCGGAGAACGGAAGAGGACGACCATGTGCAGGGCCGGCGACCCGCTTCGGCTTGCGCACCTTCCCACTGTCAGCTGCTGCACGGGGAGCACGCGGCGGAGAGTCCAGCACTCCTCCCCTCTTCCGGTCTCCGCGGCTCCGCGGCTCCTGTTTTATCAGGCTGTCCGGTAGCCCGCGAGGCCTTAGCCGCCGGCTTGGGCGCCGAGCTGCTCGATGAGCTTGATCAGCGGCATGAACAGCGCGATGACGATGAAACCGACCGCGCCGCCCATGAACACGATCAGCAGCGGTTCCATCAGGGCCATCATCGCGGCGACCGCGGCGTCGACCTCTTCGTCGTAGGTGTCGGCGATCTTGATCAGCATCTTGTCGAGCTCGCCGGTCTCTTCACCGACCTTGATCCTGTTGACCACGATGTCGTCGAACACGCCCGAGCGCTTGAGCGGCTCGTTGATGGTCTCGCCCTCCTTCACTGAGTCGCGCACCGACTGGATGGCGTTGCGCACCACCACGTTGGGGGTCGCGGCCTTGGTGATGTCGAGGGCGTCGAGGAAGCCCACGCCCGAGGTCACCAGGGTGCCGAGCGTGCGCGTGAAGCGCGCCACCGAGCTCTTCTTGATGATGTTGCCGAGCACCGGCATGCGCATCGCGGCGCGGTCGATGAAGTTGGCGCCCTTCTCGGTCTGGCGGAAGATGCGGATGCCGACGATGAGCAGCACGATGGCGATCAGCATCACCCACCAGTAGGAGGCCATGAAGCGGCTGAAGTCGATGAGGAACTCGGTGATGCCGGGCAGGGCGATGCCGAGCTCCTTGAAGATCTGCTCGAACTTCGGGACGATGAACACCATGATGAAGGTCAGGATGGCGCCGGCGATGGTCATGACCGCGGCCGGGTAGATCAGCGCGCCGACCACCTTCTTACGCAGGCGCTCCGCCTTCTCGCGGAACTCGGCGAGGCGGCGCAGGATGATGTCGAGCGCGCCGGCGGTCTCGCCGGCCTTGACCAGGTTGGTGTAGAGCTTGTCCCACACCTTGGGGTGGCGGCTCATCGCCTCGGAGAGCATGGTGCCGCTCTGCACATCGTCGGTCACGGTGGCGATCGAGTGCTTGAACTTGCCGGGGCGCTGCATGTCGCTGAGGATCTGCAGCGACTGCACGATCGGCAGACCGGCGTCCTGCAGGGTCGAGAGCTGGCGGGTGAAGAGCGTGACCTGCTTCGGTTTGATGCCGCCACCGCCCATCGACATGCCGCCCTTGCCCGAAGCGGCCGCCCCGGACTTGCCGGCCTTCGCGCGCGCCTCCTTCACCTCGATGGGCAGGAAGCCCTGGCGCTTGATCGCGGCGATGGCCTCGACCTGCGAGACCGCCTCGATGGTGTCGGTGATCTCCTTGTTGGAGCGCTTGTCGTGGGCCTTGAACTGGAAGACTGGCATGGGTTGCTCCCGGGAAACTGGTGCAGGACGTGCGGACGCGAGGAATCAGTCCTCGGCCGCCAGGGTCTCCTTGACCACCTCTTCGATGGTGGTCAATCCGGCGAAGATCTTCTGAATGCCCGAATCGCGCAGCGTGCGCATCCCGGCGCGGCCGGCGGCGATGCGCAGCTGCGTCGCGGTGGCCTTGCCAAGGATCAGTTCGCGCGTGGTGTCGTTGATGTCGAAGAGCTCGAACAGCGCGGTGCGGCCCTTGTAGCCGGTGCCCTTGCAGTGGTCGCAGCCCTTGCCGTAGTAGAAGCGCTGGTTGGCGCCCTCGCGGCGGATGTTCAACGACAGCAGCTCCTCGTCGCTGGGCTGGTACGGCGCCTTGCACTTCGGGCAGATGGTGCGCACCAGGCGCTGGGCGAGGATGGTCTCGAGGGTGGCCGCGAGCAGGAACGGCTCCAGGCCCATGTCGAGCAGGCGGGTGACCGCGGTAGGCGCGTCGTTGGTATGCAGGGTGGTGAACACCAGATGGCCGGTGAGCGACGCCTCGATGGCGATCTTGGCGGTCTCCTGGTCGCGCACCTCGCCGACCAGCAGGATGTCGGGGTCCTGGCGCAGGATGGCGCGCAGGCACTGCGCGAAGGAGCGGCCGACCGACTCGTCGACCGGCACCTGGATGAGGCCGTTGATCTCGTATTCGACCGGCTCTTCGGTGGTGATGATCTTGACCGAGTCCTCGTTCACTGCGGACAGCGCCGAGTAGAGCGTGGTGGTCTTGCCCGAACCGGTCGGGCCGGTGACCACGACGATGCCGTTGGGGCGCTCGATGACTTTTTTGAAGTGGACGAGCAGCTCGTCGGGGAAGCCGACCTTGTCGAGGTCCAGGTTCACCACCTGGCGGTCCAAGATACGGATCACGACAGACTCGCCGAACATCGTCGGCAGGCAGCTGACGCGCAGGTCGACTTCGCGGTCGCCGATCTTGACCGGGATCTTGCCGTCCTGCGGCATGCGCCGCTCGGAGATGTCGAGGTGCGCCATGACCTTGATGCGCGCGACCAGCGGCGCGGAGAGGTTCTTGGGGACCGGCAGCATCTCATAGAGCACGCCGTCGATGCGGTTGCGCACGCGGAAGACCTCTTCGAAGGGCTCGAAGTGGATGTCCGCGGCCTGCGCCTTGACGCCGGTCAGCAGGATGAGGTTGAGCAGCTTGCGCACCGGCGCCGACTCGGCGGCGGCGTTGACGTCGCTAGTGTCGAGTCCGGCGAGGGCGTTGACGTCGATCGAGAAAGTTTCCTGGCCGCTGCGCGGGTCCTGGGTGCTCTCCTCGTTGCCGAGCGAGTTCATGAGCTTGTCGAGCTCGGCCTTCTTGTCCTCGTCGACCGAAGACTGGTAGTACTGCTCCAGGGCCTCGGTGATCGCGCTCTCGCTGGTCAGGGCCGAGCGCACGTTGGACACGCCAAGCATGAACTTGAGGTCGTCCATGGCCGCGAGGTTGTCGGGGTCGGCGGTGGCGATGACCAGGGTCTTGTCCTCCATGCGCACCGGGATGATGCGGTAGGAGTTGGCGACGTGCGCGGGGACCTTCTCGATCAGCGCCGGGGGCAGGACCATGCCGCCGAGCTGCACCGAATCCATGCCGAGCAGCTGGGCGACGGCGTAGAGCACGGCGTCCTCGCGGATGCCGCCGGCCTTGCAGGCCTCGATGATGTCGACGTTGTTCTTACGGTGGTTGTTGTAGATCTTCTGGGCCGTGGCCTGATCCACCTCCTCCATCTTGTGGAGGGCCTTGAGCAGCTCTTTGGCCTCGACTCTGATCACCGCGATGCTCCTGGGGAGACAAGCCCCGCCAACCGTCGCAGCACCCCGGGACATCCGGCGCGCATCTGGAATGCCTGCCGGCGATGATGCCGTCGGCGGGCCCGAATCCAACCCCTGGGCCACCGACCTTGAGGCCGGCGCCCGCGGCAGCGTGCCGCAGCTATCTTCAACCCTTCGCGACGGTGCCCGCCGCGCCGCCGCTGCCGGCCTCCTGGACCTTGCGCTGCAGATAGCCCTGGTCCTTCGCGTACATCATCATGTCCGCGAAGTTGATGGTGCCGGCCTGGTAGAGCTTGAAGAGCCAGTCGTCGAGCAGGATCATACCCTGGTTCGCGCTGGTCTGGATGGTGCTGTCGATGCGGAAGCTCTTGTTTTCGCGGATCAGGTTCGAGATCGCGGGGTTCATCAGCATGATCTCGAAGGCGGCGGCGCGGCCCTTGCCGTCAGCCTTGGGCACCAGGGCCTGCGAGATGACCGCAACCAGGTTGCCGGCGAGCTGGGTGCGCACCATCTCCTGCTGGTTGGTCGGGAACACGTCGATGATGCGGTCGACGGTGCGCGAGGCGCCCGTGGTGTGCAGGGTGCCAAACACCAAGTGACCGGTCTCGGCCGCGCTGATGGCCGCCGAGATGGTGGCCAGATCGCGCATTTCACCGACCAGGATGACGTCCGGGTCTTCGCGCAGGGCGCGGCGCAGGCCCTCTTCGAAGGACGGGCAGTCGATGTGGATCTCGCGCTGGTTGACCACGCACTTTTTGTGATTGTGGTAGAACTCGATGGGGTCCTCGAGGGTGATGATGTGCCCCTCTTCCTCGCTGTTGATGAAATCGATCATCGTCGCCAGCGAGGTCGACTTGCCCGAGCCGGTCGGGCCGGTAACCAGGACCAGGCCGCGCGGGCGGGTGCAGATGTCCTTGATGTGCGGCGGCAGACCGATCTGTTCGAAGGTCAGGATCTTCTGCGGGATCTGGCGCAGGACCATCGCGACGCGGCCCTTCTGCTTGAAGGCGTTGACGCGGAAGCGCGCCTTGTCGAGGTAGCCGATGGCGAAGTCGGTCGAGCCGACCTCGGAGATCTCGGTCTGCCCGCGCTCGCTGGTGATCTGCTTCATCAGCTGGGTGGTGTCCTCCGCGGTCAGGACCGGCGACTTCAAACTCTTGACGCTGCCGTGGATGCGGAAGGTGGGCGGACGTCCCACGGTGATGTGGATATCCGACGCGCTCTGCGCGAGACAGATTTCCAGCAGCTGGTTCATATCGTAGGACATCGGCACCCTCGACCACCATCATGGCAGCGCGCCGGGAGCGGCAACGGCACCCGCGCGAGGCCGTTGCCCTGGTGTGTGACCTCCGCTCGGGGGCGCGTGACATGCGTGGGGACATGGTTGGGGGGTGGCCCGCATGGCGGGGGGCGCTGGGGGCGCCCAGACCCTAGACCCTAGACCCTCGGTACCCGTGTAGAGGCCCACTGGTCGTCCCGCCGTCGCCGGACCCGCGATGACGCACCGGACCACGGTCTAGGGTCTAGGGTCTAGGGTCTAGGGTCCCCCGTCCAAAGGCGCGCCACCAGCCCAAGGACCCTACTTACCCGCAGCGGCCGGAACCCCGGTCTCTGCCAGGCGCTGGTTCACCAGGGCGGGCAGGCTCTTGTAATCGATCGTCGAAGCACGGCGCAGGTCGCCGAGCAGGCGGCTGGTGCGCGGCTCGATCTGGGCGTCGATCAGGTCCTGGAGGATGCGTTCTTTGAGGTCGGCGAAGACCGGCTCCTTGGCGGCGCGGCGGCCGTGGACGATGAGGATCTCGACGCCAGTGGCGCCGGCGATGGGCGCGAGCATCTGCGGGTAGGGCGGGTTGATGGCCCAGGCGACGGACATCGCGGCGGGCTCGACGACGCGCGCGCCGAGCTCACCGCGATCGCCATTGCGCGGCACGAAGCCGAGGTGGCCATCGACGCCGTTGGGGTCGTAGCCCTTGCCGAAGGTGTTCCACACCTGCTCGAAGGTCAACCGCCCGGCGGCCATCGTGCCGTGCAGCTGGACCATCACCTCCATCAGGCGCTTGTGCTCGACCTCGGGCGGGATGGCCTTGCCGTCCTTATCCTTGGGGGCGTAGGGGATCCACAGGCTCGAGAGGTCGACAGCCTCGGGCTCGCGATAGCGCTCGATGTGTTCGGCGAACCACGCCTTGAGTCCGTCTTCCTCGACCTCGGCGTGGGCGCGGCTCGCGACCAGCAGGTGCAGGCCGGTGAGCATGCGGAAGCCCGGCTCGCTGGTGAACTGGGCGAGGCTCATCTTCTGGGTCTGCTGGATGAAGGTCGGGAAGTCGACCTGCGGCTGGCTACGCGCCTTGAGCGATTCCTGCAGGCGCTTGGCCATGCGCGCGACTTCGACGTCGATCGCCTTCGCGTCGATGACCACCCCCTCCTTGACCAGCGCGTTCTCGACCAGGCGGATGTTGATCAGCTCCTCGCGCACCTTGGCGGAGCCGTCGCGCAGCAGCTGCACGGCAAGCAGGCCGCGCGTCAATCGCCAGCCAGCGACCTGCACCACCACCGAGTCGTCGCTGAGCGTCGCCCAGTCGACCCGGCCGAGCTGGTCGTGCATCAGCTCCTCGACCTGCTCGACGCCCTCCTTCTTGAGCAGCGCATCCTCGACGTCGCGTAGGGTCAGCGGCTTGCCATCGATCATCGCGACCGGCTCGGCTAGGGTCGATGCGGCGGTCGGCGGCGCGGCGGGCGCGGGCGCCGGGGTCGCGGCGGGTTTGGCGGCCTGCTCGGCGCAGGTCGTCAAGTTGCCGAGCAGCGCGGCAGACAGCAGCGCTGCGCAGCAAAGGAGGCGGCGGGAGAGCGGGCGGTCAGGAGTCATCGGCGGCGCCTTGCAGCGGTGGAGCGGCGGCCGGTCCGAGCGCGGCGTAGAGCGCAAGCAGCTCGGCGGCGGAGAGGGATTCGAGCCTGCGCTGGGTGTCCAGGCCACAAGCCGCGCAGGCCTGCACCGCCTGTTCGCGAGTCACTCCCGCGTCGCGCAGTGCGCCGGGCAGGACCTTGCGCCGTGCGGAGAACACCGCGCGGCACCAGCGCCCGAAGCCGGCAGGCAGCGCGGCGCGCGGCGTCCACACCAGGATCGCGCTGTCGACGCGCGGGCGCGGGTGGAAGCACTGCGGCGGCAGGCGCCGCACCAGGCGCGGGACGCCCGCGGCCTGCAGCACCGCCGCGCTCGCGCCCCAGGCATCGTCGCCGGGTTTGGCGCACAGCCGCTCGGCCGCCTCCCACTGCACGGTCACCGCCACCGCCTCGGGCGGGTTGGGCAGCGCGACTGCGTTGAGCAGCGCCGGCATGGCGATGTCGTAAGGCAGGTTGGCACCGAGCCGCCACGGCCCGGCGGCGGCGAAGGCCACGATCGCCGGGTGCAGCACGCTTTTGCTCGCCAGGCAGTCGCCGTGCACCAGCTGCAGGCCGCGCGGCACCAGGCCACCCTGCAGCAGCGCGTGCAGGCCGCGGTCGAGTTCGACCGCCAGCACTGAGCAGCCGGCGTCGAGCAGGCGCTCGGTGAGCAGGCCGGTGCCGGGCCCGATCTCGACCACGCGCTGGCCGGGGGCGGCACCGAGCGCGGCGACCAGGGCGGCGAGCGCGCCGTTGTCGACCATGAAATTCTGCCCGAGGCGGTGCAGCGGCGCGAGCCCGGCCGCGGCGAGCTCGGCGATGACGCGCTGGCGCAGATCGTTCATGGCGCCGCCGGAACGGCGCGGGACGGCGCCGGGATGGCGGGCGGCGCGGTCCCGGTGGTGGGCGCGGCGGGCAGGAAACGCGCCTCCGGCCAGATCAGGTTGGCGGCCTCGGCGGCCGGGATCCAGGCGCGGCCCTGCGGACCGCCGCGCTCGCCGCGTCCGGCCTCGGCGTGGAGCGGCACGCTGCCGTCGGCGGCGGGCCGGCCGACGGCCAGCACCAGCTGCTCTTCGGCGCCGACGTCGCGGTCGCGGCCGGGCAGCACGCAGATGATGCTGGCGGCGAGCTCCGCGGGCAGCAGCGGCCCGGCCTGGGCGTCGCTGCGCGCTGCACGCAGGCCGGCGAGCAGGCGCAGGTAGCGGCGCACCTGGACCGCATCAGCGGGGCGCGCGCCCGCCGCGTCCGGCTGCCCATCAGGGCCGAGCGTGGCCAGCGTCCAGCCGGCAACGCTGCGCGCGAGGCGGTAGCGCGATCTGCCGGTCTGCACCTCGATGCGCTCGACCAGGCTCGGCACCAGCGGCAGGACCAGGTTGTCGAGCACCGGCAGACGCAGCAGCTCGACCAGCTCGGGATCGACCAGGAAGCTGACCCCGCCGTCACTGTCGAGCGCGCGCCAGGACTCGCCCTCGCGCGCGAAGGCCAGGCCAAGGTCCTGATCGACGGTGTCGCTGGCGCGGCTGTCGTCGTTGGAGCGCAGCGCGCGGGCCGGCGCGAAGCGCAGGCTGACTTCCAGCGCCGGGGCCGCGAGCAGGGCGCGGTCGGCGGCGGTGGCGAGACGCGCGCTTTGCGCGCGCGCCGTGCAGATGGCGCGCGCGATGCGCTCGACGGCGAGCTGGTTGACCGCGCCCGGCACCGGCAGCACCTGGCGCCAACCGGCGGTGCCGTCGGCGGCGTAGAGTTCGGCGCGCGGCGGCTGCTCGTCATGGACCAGGCGCTGGAGTTTCACGACGCGCTCGAGCGCGCGCGTGGTCAGGCGGGTGTCGAGCATGCGGTCGGGGCCGAGATCGCGCAGGTCGTCGGGCCAGGCGGCGACGGTCGCGACGTGGGTGGCGCTCCAGATGCGCTCGCCGGCCAGGGCGATGGACAGGACCCGCTGGCTGCTCTGGAAGCGGAAGCCGAGCACGGTGGCGTCGGCAGGCGGGACGTCGGCCGCGGTGCGCGGGCGCGGCGCCTGGACCACCAGCTGGTCGAGCGCGTAGGCGATGCGCGCCACCGCGGCCGCGTCGGCGACTTCGCGGCCGCCCGGCCACACCACGTCCCACTGGCTCTGGCCCTTGAGCTCGTCGCGCAGACCGTGCTTCTCAAGGCGCACCACCGGCATGCCGGCGCGCGTCACCGCCAGCTCTGCGACCGGATTGCCGGAAAAGTCACGCGCCAGGTTGAAGAGGTAGTCGCGACCGAGATCGGCGAGCGCCGCGTCCCACTGCGCGAGCTGGTTGGCGGGCAGCGGCTGCACCGGCAGGTCGTCAACCTGCGCGCGACCGGGTGCGGCGGCCGGGACCAGAGCCGCCGCACCCGCCACGGCGTCGGCCAGCCGGGCCGCGCCACGCCACACGCGCACGGTCTGCTGCGTGCCGCTCTTGAGGGTGATGCGCAGCTCGCCCAGCGGGGTGTCAGCACCGCGCGCCGGCCCGGCGAAATCCATCAGCTGCAAGCGGTCGACCAAAGTGAGCAGGCGCAGCACGCGGCGCGTGAGCGGCGGCCGGCCGGGGGCGCCCGCGTCCACCCAGTCGTTGCCCTGGGGGACGATGCGCAGGGCGCCGACCGCGAGCTCGGCGAGCGCATCGGTGGGCACCAGCGTCAGGCGGTCGAGCCGCCCGACGCGCTGGTCGAGCGACCGGATCACATCCGCGGGGAAGGCGGCGAGGCGGTGCGTGCCACCTTCCCACAGGTAACCGGTGTCACCGTTCACGCCCCAGCGCAGATGGAAGGCGCCGGCGTCGAGGGCGCGGGTACCGTCGATGCCGTAGTCGGCGAGGCGCTCTTCGGGGACCTTCTCCACGACTTTGGCGGCGGGCGCGCGCAGCGCGGTCAGCACCGTCCACAGCACGTCGAGGTGATCTGCGGCGAGCGGCCGCAGCACGCCCTGGATGCGCACGCCCTCGGGCACCACCTCCTGCACCAGCCCGCCGCCGCGCACGGTCAGCGCCGCGGGTAGCGGACCGGCGACCAGGGCCACGCCTGCGCCAACAGGCCCGCGCTCTGGCCACAACACGTAGGCGCCGAGGACGAGCATGGCCAGGCAGATGATGAGGTAGGCGGTACGGGTCATCGGGCTGACGCGCCTGCGGCGCGGGTGCGACGTGCGGCGTGCTGGATGCGGGGTGCGGCAGACGTCGTGAAGACGACGCGCCTGGAGGAACCTGCCGGGGTTTGCGCCTCAGGTCGACGCGCCGGCACAGCCAGCGGCGTGGGGCCAAGCGCACTCCGCAGTCCGCACGCCGCACACCGCACGTCCCGCGCCCTCATCCCACCCCGAACTCATGTTTGCGCGGCAGGTCGTCGAGCCTGCCCAGCCCGAAGCGGGACAGGAACGCGTCCGTGGTGGCGTAGAGCAGCGGCCGGCCGAGCGCGGATTCGTCGCGGCCGGTCACGTGCACCAGCTTGAGGTCCATCAGCTGACGCAGTACCGGTCCACATTGCACGCCGCGGATGTCTTCGATGGCGCCGCGCGTCAGCGGCTGCTTGTAGGCGACGATGGCGAGGGTCTCGAGGGCGCTCTTCGACAGGCGCGTGGGCAATTCGCGACGTTCGAGCTGGCGCACCCACGGATAGAGTTCACGGCGCGTCAGCAACTGCCAGCCGCCGGCGATCTCGCGCAGCTCCCAGCCGCGGCGCTCGTGTTCGTAACGCTCGGCGAGGCCCGCCAGGAAGCCTTCGAGGTAGGCCGGCGCGGCACCCGGCAGGCACT
Source organism: Planctomycetota bacterium (assembly GCA_038213805.1). Lineage (GTDB taxonomy): Bacteria > Planctomycetota > UBA11346 > UBA11346 > UBA11346 > BOG-1363. Next base: position 31,920 of record JBBQSO010000026.1, read on the forward strand.
GCGCGAGGCGCGCGATGGGCAGCGGCTTGGTGGCGACGAAGAGCAGGCTTTCGATGACCGCGCGCAGTTCGGCCGGCGGCAGGTCGGCGACGCCCGGGGCGACGATCTCCTCCTCGACCGGCGGTCCGGGCGGCAACTCGGCGCGCGCCTCGGCGTCGAGGGTCTCGATGAGCGGGGCGTGGTCGTCGGTGGCAGCGGCGTCCGTTGCGCCGGTGGCAAGCAGATCGGCGACCAGGGCGTCGGCGGGCGAGGCCGGGTCGCTAGCGGCGGCGCCTGCTTCCACGGCGTCCTCAGCGACCGGACCAGCCGTGTCCGCAGCCGGGTCGGCACTGGGCGCGGCGTCGGCCGGGGCCGCGTTTTCGACGTGCGGGCTGCTTGCGTCCAAAGCTGCGCTTTCGCATGGAACCGCAGCGGCTTCGGGGCCGCCCTCCGGCGCGACCGCCGCCGGCTCCTCGGGCTGGTGCTCTTCGCTACTCATCCCGCCACCGCCTGGCCGCGGCCGAAGGCGAGAAAATTTTTGAGCAGATCGTGGCCGTGCTCCGTGAGGAAGCTCTCGGGATGGAACTGCACACCCTCGATGGGCAATGTGCGATGGCGCAGGCCCATGAGCTCGCCGCGATCGGCCGTCCAGGCGGTCGCCTCCAGGCAGGCGGGCAGCGCATCGTTGACCACCAGGCTGTGGTAGCGCGTGGCGGTGAACGGCGTCGCCACCCCCGCGAACACGCCGCGGCCATCGTGGCGGATCTGACTGGTCTTGCCGTGCATCAGGCGCCCCGCGCGTTCGACCACGCCGCCGAAGGCCTGGCCGATCGACTGGTGACCAAGGCACACCCCGAGCAGCGGCGTGCCGCTTTTCGCCGCCGCGCCGATCAGCTCGATGCTGATGCCGGCCTCGTTGGGCGTGCACGGGCCGGGTGAGATCACCAGGCGCTCCGGCTGCTCTGCCATGATCTGGGCCACGGTCTTCTCGTCATTGCGATAGACGCGCACCTGCGCGCCCAACTCCCACAGGTACTGCACCAGATTGTAGGTGAAGCTGTCGTAGTTGTCGATGACGGTGAGCATGGAAGGGCGGCAGCCTACGGCGCCCCCACGCCAGGCAACCCCAGGCGGCGGGGTGCGCAAAGCGGGTGCGCCAACCCCGCTCCAGCGCCGCTGCGGACACGCCCGCCCCCCTCCGCCGCCTCCGGTCTTGACGGGGAGCCGATCAACCTATGCTTCGCCACCCACATCGGCGCTGGTAGCTCAATGGATAGAGCATCAGACTACGGATCTGGAGGTTGCTGGTTCGAGTCCAGCCCGGCGCGCCAGAAGCCCCGCAACTGTAACAGGTTGCGGGGCTTTTTTTTGGACGCGCTATGGTGCGGAGGCCGCGTTACCGCTCAGGCGCGGCAGGCTGATGTCTCCTATCTCCTGATTCCTCCGGAAACGGGATCAGGGATTCATGGGACGCTGCGTTCGATACTGATGCCACGTCACTACGGCGGGCCTCCTCAAGCCGACCGCGATGAAACCGCCGGCGATCAGCCACTCCGCCACCCGCTACCGCCCCATTTGTTGCCACCGCTGCCGTTGGCCTTCGCGTCAATCTGGCGTTGGTGCATGGGTCGGAAAACAGGAACCCCCAGCGCACGTGCGAACGGGCAGGCCCTCGGGAGAAAGGTCCACACCGGTCCCACGGTCGCTGGGGGTCCATGTGCCGGCCAAGGCCGACGGCACAGATTACTCACGCAGGGAGGGCGGACAAGGAGAGGGAACTGTCAGCGCGCCGCCGAAAGGCCAGTAGGCTAGTCGCGCGTAAATGAGGAGAACTAGAGACATTACTCCTTGTCGAGGAATCGCAGCGCCACCTGGGAGCTCGAAGCACCCGCTCCGCTGGAATCTTACGAAGCCAGCCGAGCTGGGGCTCGGCGCTCCCAGGAAAGTGTCCATGAGTCGCACGGTGGGCACGCCGGCCATGACATGCATCGCCACGTCCCGATCCAGGTCGCGGTCGAGCGCGCTCCGCAACGCCGCGGTGGACCCGACCCCACCAGGGCACCGCAGGTGGGGGCGCGCGCGTGACGGGCCCCGGCCACAATGCATGGATCGCCGCAGGCAGGGCCCTGCGCTGCGCTCCGCACCACGCCTTAGCCTTTGACCGCGCCAGCGCATCCCCTTAGCTAGTGCCACCCCCGAAACCCGCCAAACAGCTCACCACCCATGACCACCACGCCCACCATCATCTACACCCAGACCGACGAGGCGCCGGCGCTGGCCACGTACTCGTTCCTGCCCATCGTGCAGGCCTTCGCGAGGCATTCGGGGATCGTGGTCGAGACCCGCGACATCTCCCGGGCGGGGCGCATCCTGGCGGCCTTCGCGGACCAGCTGCCGCCGGCGCAGCGCCAGGCCGACGCGCTTGCCGAGCTTGGCGCGCTGACGCTGAAGCCGGAAGCCAACATCATCAAGCTGCCCAACATCAGCGCCTCGATCCCGCAGCTCAAGGCGGCCATCGCCGAGCTCAAGGCCAAGGGCTACGCGCTGCCCGAGTTCCCCGAGACCCCCTCCACCGATGCGGAGAAGGATGCCCGCGCGCGCTACGCAAAGGTGCTTGGATCGGCGGTCAACCCGGTGCTGCGCGAGGGCAATTCCGACCGCCGTGCGCCCAAGGCGGTCAAGGACTACGCACGCAAGCACCCGCACGCCAACCTGGCGTGGGCACCGACCTCGCAGACGCGCGTCGCGGCGATGACCGCAGGCGACTTCTTCGGCAGCGAGAAGTCGGTCACCATGGCCACGGCGACCACGGTGCGCATCGAGCTGGTCAAAGCCGACGGCAGCGTGCAGGTACTCAAGGACAAGACGCCGCTGAAGGCCGGCGAGATCCTCGACGCGACGCTGCTCAGCAAGCAGGCGCTGGTCGCCTTCTATGAGCAGCAGATCGCCCAGGCCAAGAAGGAAGGCGTGCTGCTGTCGCTGCATCTCAAGGCGACGATGATGAAGGTCTCGGATCCCATCCTTTTCGGCCACATGGTGAAGGTGTTCTTCAAAGATTTGCTCGCCAAGCACGCCGCGGTGCTCGCCGGCCTGGGCGTCGACCTCAACAACGGCTTCGGCGACCTGGTGGCCAAGATCCAGGGTCTGCCGGCGGCACAGAAGTCCGCCATCGAGGCGGACATCGCCGCCGCGTACGCCGCGGGGCCCGGCTTGGCGTACGTCAATTCCGACAAGGGCATCAGCAACCTGCACGTGCCCAGCGACGTCATCGTCGACGCCTCGATGCCGGCGATGATCCGTGCCGGTGGCAAGATGTACGACGCCAAGGGCGGGCTGCAGGACACCCTGGCGCTGATCCCTGACCGCTGCTACGCGGGCGTCTACCAGGCGACCATCGAGTTCTGTCGGCAGCACGGCGCGCTCGACCCCAGGACCATCGGCAGCGTGCCCAACGTCGGGCTGATGGCCCAGGCGGCCGAGGAGTACGGCTCGCACAACAAGACCTTCGAGATCGGCGCGGCCGGCACGGTGCGCGTGGTCGACGACAGCGGCAAGGTGCTGTTCGCGCAGGCGGTCGCTCCCGGCGATATCTGGCGCGCCTGCCAGACCAAGGACGCGGCGGTGCAGGACTGGGTCAAGCTCGCGGTCAACCGCGCCCGCCTGAGCCAGACCCCGGCGGTGTTCTGGCTGGATGAGCAGCGCGCGCACGACGCCCAGGTCATCGCCAAGGTGAAGACCTGCCTGGCCACGCACGATCTCACCGGTCTCGACATCCGCGTGCTCGAGCCGGCCGCAGCCGCGCGCTTCACCCTTGAGCGCCTGAAGGCCGGGAAGGACACCATCTCGGTCACCGGCAACGTGCTGCGCGACTACCTCACCGATCTCTTCCCCATCCTTGGGGTCGGCACCTCGGCGAAGATGCTGTCGATCGTGCCGCTGCTGAACGGCGGCGGGCTGTTCGAGACCGGCGCGGGCGGCTCGGCGCCCAAGCACGTCCAGCAGTTCACCGAGGAGAACTTCCTGCGCTGGGACAGCCTCGGCGAGTTCTTCGCGTTGGCGGCCTCGTTCGAGCACCTCGGCGAGACCTTCAAACACGCCGGCGCCAAGCTCTTCGCCGAGACCTTGGACGAGGCCAACGGCAAGTTCCTCGAATACGACAAGTCGCCTGCGCGCAAGGTCGGCGCCGGCATCGACAACCGCGGGTCGCACTTCTACCTCGCGCTGTATTGGGCCCAGGCCCTGGCCGCGCAGGGCAAGGACGCCGCGCTGAAGGCGATCTTCACGCCGATCGCCGCGCAGCTCGCCGCGAATGAACAGAAGATCGTCGCCGAGATGGTCGCGGTGCAGGGTAAGCCGACCGACATCGGCGGCTACTACCTGCCGGATCCGGTCAAGGCGGCTGCGGCGCTGCGCCCGAGCCCGACGCTCAACGGCATCCTGGCGGTGGCGGCGGCGGCGCGCTGATCAGGGCGGGAACCCTGTGCGGGCCCGGCTGCGCGGCGCGCACGCAAAGCGGAATGCGGAATGCGGAATGCGGGGGCCTCTCACGGCGAGCACGCGGTCGGTCGGAGGGTTCGGCAGGCGCCCCGCCCGCATAGGTGATCTCCCGCGTGGCATTGGAGGGCATCGCCCGGCTCCAGATGGCCCAGTTCCGCCAGATCGCCCAGATGGAGGCGTGTGGCCGTGATCACGGTGATGTGGCTCGCGGGCCACTGGGGACTGGCAGCGCGGGGCGGCCTCTCACGAAAGACACCAACAGGTCGACCTCCCACGAGGATCGCAGAGCGGGCCCGTCATCGTCGAGAACGGTTGGGACCGCCCGTGGGGCCGGCTCACGCCAGCATGATGTAATTCTCCTCCTCCATCTCTTCGATGACGTCCTTCACGACGGCGCTGAGAATGAAGAAGTTGAGCGGCTCCGCGGCGGCGGCGGTCAGTCGTGCAGTCCAACGACCGTGTGCCGCGTGGCGCTTCTCCGACTCCAGCACGCCGATGGTCGCGATGATCTCGACCAGGAGCTCCCTGATCCTGGCGGGCTGCTGGAGCGTGCGCAGGTAGCGCATGCGATGCAGGACCATTTCCTTGGTCTCACTGTAAATCGCATTGAGCGGGATCGATGCCGGATGCATATAACCTCCTGGAGTGGGGAAACCGGAGTTTCTTGCGCTTCGAATGCGAACGGCGTGCCAGAGCACGCCACGATTTTTTTGCGGCTCTGGTGTTGGAAGCGCTACCAAAACCGGGCGAAGTACTGGGCGACAGCGCCAAACCCATGGGCCAACGCGGTTTCGCTCCACAAACGGCACGCGCTGCGTCACCCGCTTTTCTGCGCAAAATCAGGACGGAAATATCTTCAGAATTGCACTCTCGGCGCTCCCAATGTCGCTCTGCACGTAGGCAATCCCGTCTGGGTCCAGCGCGCGGTGGAGGATACGCCGGTGCGTGCATCAAACGCCTGAGTTAGCGTAAAAACCAGCGTGTCCGGTTCCGATCTGCGATCCGCATCTGCTCCTGAGGATGAAACCGATTTTCCTGAGCATAGTCAAACCAGGCCTATTCAAGGCGACAAAGCTTCCTACAGACCCGCACGCGGATTCCGTTAAGATGTGCCACCTTAGCGGCGCTGCGCGCGAACGATGCATACTAACACCGCCACGTCTGCCGCAGCAATGCGCCGCCCCACCCACATGACAACCACCACCTGCATCGCCCGCACCGCGCCGCACGGTGTCCGCACGCGCGCCGGATTCACGCTGTTCGAGATCGCCATCTCGCTGGCACTCGCCCTGGTCGGTGTGGTCAGCGTGGTCATGCTGATGCCCGCGGGGATCAAGGCCGAGCAGCTCGCGCGGCTGCGCATCTACGCCGGCGTCAAGGCGGAGGAGATTGTCGAGGAGTTCGCCAACACCTCGAACACCAGCCCGAGCATCGACACCGAGGCGCCCGACGCCTGGGACGTCCCGACCGGCTATCACGTCATGGCCCCCGATCTCGAGGCGCGGGTCTCGGCACCGCGCTTCGGGATCATGCCGCTGCCCGATGTGATCGCGCGCCGCCTGGCCTCGGACGACGGCGAGATCGAGGGCATCCTCGCCCAGGGCGGCAAGCTGTACTACGCGCAAGCGCAAGAGACCAGCGGCCTGGAGGACAGCGTCCAGGCGCAGAACGCCACCGTGCCCACCGACAATCAGACCCAGCGGCTGGTCTTCGCCGTCACCGGCTATGCGCAGAACAACAACCTCGCCTATCTGGCCTGGAAGGACTGGCCCTATTACGAACCCTACCCCTCGCCCCCCGGGCACGGCGAGAAGGAGGGCTTCGGCTATAACTGGGGCGGGCCAATCGTCGCCCCCGACCACGAACCCGCCGACGCGGTCACCTTCAGCTATTCCGGCGGGTCGTACGCGGCTGCGATCCACCTCTGGGAAGGCGTGGGCGCGGGTGGCCCCGATGCCGGATCGCTGGATGGGCATGGCGGCAGCATCGACGCGGACATCAGCAAGGTCTTCACCATCGGCTACCAGCCCTACGGAATGGGCGGCGCGGGCGCCAACAGCGCGGCGGGCGCGCAGACCTACCTGCAGGCAGCGCTGTGGTACTGCGCGAAGCGGAACGTGCCGACGACGGTCTACGCGCCGGCGCAGGGCTTCACCCTCGCCACCCAGCTGACGCTGGCGATGAGCCAGTTCACCAACGCCAGCATCGTGTCAGAGGGGCAGAAATGGAGCTGGGTGCAGTCCATGCGCTTCCTCGCGCACGCCTCGACGTGCATGACGCGCTGGCACGACCTCGCCGCCCTGGGCGGCCAACCGTCGCTGGTCGGCGGCTTCGCCGTGCCGGCCGCGACCATCAGCGGCAGCCCGGACTCGCCGGCCATCACGCTGACCCACGACCTGATCGTCTACTGGCACGAACTGAGCCTGCGCATGGCGATGCTCTACTGCGCCAGCCAGCCCTACGACTGGGGTGCGCCGCGCCCGACCCAGCGCGCGTTGATGAACGACTATCCGCTGATCGAGTGCGACCTGATGGCGCCACTGCTGTCCGGCACGATCTCCGGCGCGGGCGTCACGGCGCAGCAATGGCGCCCGATCGCCGCGCACGCCATCGCCAACCCCGGGCGCAGCTACAGCTATCCCGACACGCCCATCGATCCCGCAGGCACGCGCTTCGGCACCAACCCCACTGACTTCACCCTGGCGATGCCATTCGCCGCCGCGGAGCGCTGCCGCCAGCTGGTGTTCTGGTCGGCCGACTGGCAGTCGTACGAGGATGCGGAGACCGCGCCGAGCGCGGCGATCGACGCCAGCAAATACCTATTCTCCGGCCCGATGGACAACGGCGGCGCCCCGATCAGCTTCGACAACCGCATGAAGCAGTGCCTGTGGCCCGACCACCACATCTTCCAGTTCCGCAATCCCGAGAAGATCGTCACCTTCACCGACCCGGCGGTACCAAGCATGGCCACCGGCGCTGACGTCTCGAACAAGCGCATTCTCAGCGCCGACGGCGAGGGTCAGGACAAGTATGACGGTTCTGCCGCGTCCTCGGCTCGCTTCCTGGGCCTGTACGGCGCCGACCGCAACTTCAACGGACGCCTCGACCGCGGCACCATCCCCGCCTCGGTGCGCCTGCGCGCGACGCTGGTCTCGCGCTACAACTTCTACGATCCACGCCTGACCCTGAAGCTGCGATGAACACGCCAGACGCCCACCAGCGGCGACGCGCGCGCGCCGCCTTCACCCTCATCGAGATGCTGATCGCGATCAGCCTGGGGCTGGTGATCGTCGGCACGGTGCTCTCCGGCCTGCGCGTCGCCAGCCAGGCGATCACCGTGGTCAACCGCCTGGCGCAAGAGAACCAGCTGATGCGCCTGGGCTGCGAAGTTGCGCACGAACACCTCGACTTCTGGAACGACTGCGACGACCCCGAGAATCCGGCCAATCAGATGCTGCGTGGCAAGGACATGAACGGCGGTCTACCGTTCACGCCGATGGGCGACATCGTGCCGTACGCGCCGGGCGCGAACGCCGAGGCCAGCACGGGCTGGAACCCGTCCGACACCTGGCCCGCGGCGGACCCGCGCACCTGGTGGCACGGCAACCTCGCGGAGAAGTGCAACAGCAACGTGATGCTCGGGCGCTACGCGATCTTCGGCAACACCGCACCGAGCCTGGATGTGAACGCCTCGTTCGGCGACTACGGCCAGGTGACGGTGCTGCACAGCTGGCTCTACAACCAGCTATGGAGCCTGCGTACCGCGGTCGGCTACTACGGCTACTTCGACTACGCGCCGGCGAACACCATGTACCAGTGCTACATGCCGTGGCTGTCCGGGCAGACCAACGACGACGGCGAGCCGTTGGTCTTCGACACCCCGGGCGGCGGCTTCGCCAGCAGCGAGGGGCCGCAGTTCTATCCGCACGGACTCTACCGTCTGACCATGGGCACCGCCATCGGACTGGTCAGCCCCACGGCCGCGGCGGCGACCATGGCGTCGACCCACCAGCAGTACTACTACCTCGACTACCAGGGCGACCTGAACACGCTGCACCGTTTCGATGCCGACACCACCACGGCGCTGCCGCTGATCGCGGGCAATGGTCCGGCGACCTGGCCAAGAGTCCGGGTCTCGATGCAGCGCTTCATCAAGACCAACCGCTTTGTCGCGGTCTGTCGCGTCAGCAGCACCAGCCCGCTCACCGGCGAGCACCAGCAGCTGGTGTGGGACGGCATCGGCAGCAGCCTGCGCGGTGCGCGCCTGCAGCGCGGCCGCAGCGGCTGGGCGACCTGGGACGATGACCCGGCCACGGTGGCGGCCAACACCCCGTCGCTTGACGATCCATGAGCGCACCCGCCCGCGCCGGCACCGTGCTCATCCTGGTCGCCGGGATCTCGGCCCTGCTCGCCAGCTTGGCGGTCGCGTTCCTGGTCCGCCAGCGCGCTTCAAGCGAGGAGAGCGCAGCCTTCGAGCGCGACATCCAGGCGCGCATCATGCTGATCGCCGGCTGCAGCTACATCCAGGAGACCTCGCGCATCGGCTACGATGACGGCAGTGACGTCTGGCACCGCGAGGCCTTCGGTTGGATCGACGTGCGCCAGCTGGACAACTCCGGCGCACCGCTGCTGGGGCCGAACTGCCGTGGTACCGCGCCCACCGACAGCGTGCCGCTGTTCGCTGCCACGCTGCAGGACATCAGCGGTCTGCACGGGCAGACGAAGGACCGGCCCTGGTGGCCCGCGGTCGGTGGCGTGGCGCGCTGCCCGATGTACGTGATGGAGCGCCCGCCGTATGCGATCCAGCTGACCGCCGCGTACAATCCTATCGTCGCCGACCCGGCCAGTCCCGCGTTCGGCAAGCCCTACCTGGCCAATCCGGATCCCATGCCGGTGGTCGCCAATCCCGGCGGCGGCGCGGCGGCGCGCCTGGACTTCGTGTCGGGCAAGCCCGACCCGCGGCCGAATTCCAACGGCCGCGCCTGGTTCCGCGCCTTCCGCGACGGCCCTGCGACCTTCGTCATCACCTGCGGTTCCGGCGGCACCGCCGGCTTCGCCTCGTGGAACGAAGTGCTCGGCGCCGGCGCCAGCGCGCAGTTCGGCGGCGACTCCGCGCTGTTCAACGCCCTGCTCGAGCAGGAGACACGCCTGTGGTATCGCGTCGAGTGGAGCCCGGCCGTTGCGACCTCTGAGGTGCACAACATCAAGAACGCCTGGAACGATGGGCTGGCCCAGGACTACTACGTGTCGTTTCCGATGAACAGCTCGCAGAGCATCCGCTCGCAGTCGCACCCCAAGAACATGGGCGGGACGTTCCGCTACATCGAACGGCTACGGATGGCGCCAACGCGGTATTGAGGCGGCGGAACGGCGCATGGGGTAGCGACCTGAACCGCCCAATGCAGAAGTCGCGTTCGTGGTGCCGAGAGACCGCTGCGCGCCCTGTCCTGGGATCGCCGAGTGCAACTCGGCGATCCCGGGGACAGCCCTCTGGGCAGCGTCCGGTTGTACCGGCAAGCGCCCGATCCGCAGGAGTCATGACGCCCGTGGATACAAAAAGCCCATGGCAAAGCCCGGACAGTTGGCGTAGAACCGCGCGCAACCGATACAGCCCCTCCTGGAGGTTCCGATGCCTGTCCGCACCTGCCGCCCGCTCCGCTCGCGCCTACTCGCGCTGCTCGCCGCCCCCCTTCTCGGTGCCTGCGCCGGCACCCTGACGGCTGCTGATGCGGCCGATGCGAACGAAGCCCTGCTGGCCGCGATCCCCAAGGAGACGCCCGCCGAGCACGACGCGCGCATGGCGTGGTTCCGCGATGCGCGCTTCGGCATGTTCATCCACTGGGGCCTGTACGCAGTGCCGGCGGGGGTCTACAAGGATAAGACCGACCTCGCCGAGTGGTACCTTGAGCAGAGCAAGATGCCGGTTTCGGAGTACGCGAAGTTCATCCCGCAGTTCGATCCCGAGCAGTTCGACGCCAAGGCGATCGTCAAGGCCGCCAAGGACGCGGGCATGCGCTATCTGGTGATCACCTCGAAGCACCACGATGGCTTCGGCATGTTCCCCTCGGCGCTCACCGACTGGTGCATCAAGTCGACGCCCTTCAAGCGCGACCCACTCGCCGAGCTGTCGGCGGCCTGCGCCGAGGCCGGCATCCGCTTCTGCACTTACCACTCGATCATGGACTGGCACCACACCGACTGGGGCAACCGCCGCGCCTGGAACGATACTGCCACCGGCACGCCGGACATGGACCGCTTCACCACGTACCTGAAGGGCCAGCTCACCGAGATCGTGACCCGCTACCACCCCGGCATCATGTGGTTCGATGGCGAGTGGGAGAAGCCCTGGACGCACGCGCGCGCGCTCGACCTGTTCGCCTTCCTGCGCAAGCTCGATCCTAAGCTGATCATCAACAACCGCATCGACACCGGCCGCAATGGCATGGCCGGGATGAGCACCGACGACCACTTCGTCGGTGATTACGGCACGCCCGAGCAGGAGATCCCACCCACCGGCTTCGGCCCCGGCGTGGACTGGGAATCGTGCATGACCATCAACGACCACTGGGGTTTCAATTCCCACGACAGCAACTGGAAGTCGCCGCAGACCATCGTCACCAACCTGGTCGACATCGCCAGCAAGGGCGGCAACTACCTGCTCAACGTCGGCCCGAATGCGCAGGGCCAGATCCCGGACGGCAGCATCGCCACCCTGGCCGGCGTCGGCGCGTGGATGAAGGTCAACAGCGAGGCCATCTACGGCACCACCGCCAGCCCCTTCCGCAAGCTGCCCGCCGGCCTGCGCTGCACCCGGAAGGGCGGCACGCTGTACGTGCACGTCTTCACCTGGCCGGCAGACGGCAAGGTGGTGCTGCCGATGACGGGCGCGATCAGTTCGGCCAGCGTGCTTGGGCAGTCGGAAGCACTGACCACGGCAGCCGGCGAGCACGGTCTGACCATCACCCTGCCGGCGGCAGCCCCGGCCGGACTGGTGCCGGTGCTCAAGCTGACCCTGGCCGGCGAGGTCCTGCCGATCGACACCCTGCCCAAGCAGGCCGCGGACGGCACCATCGCGCTGCCGCTCGACGACGTCACCCTCAGCGGCGGGCTCAAGGTCGAGAACACCCCGCCCAACCTCGGCATGTGGACCAACACCCATGCCTCGGCGACGTGGACGGTGGCGGTACGCCAGCCCGGCACCTTCACGGTGGTCCTCGATTACGCGCTGCCGACCGCCGACGCGGGCAACCAGCTCGACATCGATGCCGGCGGCACCCCGCTGAGCGTCGCGCTCGCCGCCACTGGCAGCTGGACCGATTACCACCAGGTCGAGATCGGCACGCTGACCGTGGCCAAGGCCGGCGCGGTGTCCTTCACCATCCGCCCCAAACCCCGCACCACGCTCAAAGAGGGGCTGATGAACCTGCGCGGCGTGACGCTGAAGCCGAAGCCCTGAGTCGGCTGCAAGGTACGATAGGAACGCAGGGAGTCGAAAAGATGCAGGATAGAAACGCAGAGCGCGCAGAGCGGTAAGGCAGCGGGCCGCGGCCGACGGCATGGAGGCATCTTTCCTGGGAGGCGAAGCGGGTCATCGGTCCCGCAGGCCCCTTCCCAATCGGCCTCCGTCGCCTCTGCGACCCTCCTGGCTCCTGCTCTGCGCCATTGCGTTGCCATCAGTCCCCACGGCTGGCACACCTATTATGGTAGGCGGTTGTACCCGCGCAGGCGGCGTGATGATCGCCGCCATGGCCCGACGCAGCACGGCCGGGAACGCCGTCCTGGCGCCGGTCACCATCCATGATGTGGCGCAGGCCGCCGGCTGCTCGATCACCACGGTGTCGTGGGCCCTGAACGGCAAGGGCGCGCTGCGGCCAGCGACGCGGGAACGCGTCCTGGAGGCCAGCCGGCGACTGGGCTATGTCGCGAATTCGGCAGCCCGGCAGCTGCGCATGAAGCGCACCGACACCATCGGCCTGCTCTTCCCGCGCACCGCCACCACGCTGTTCCACAACGTCTTCTATGCGGACGTGACCGCGGCCCTGCTCGAACGCCTCGCCACCGACGGCCTGCACCTGCTGATCTGCCTTTACGACCCGCTCGACTCCACGCACCCGGTGCCGCCGGTGATCGCGCAGCACCGCCTCGACGCGGCGGTGGTGCTGGGCACCGCGCCGGCGCGCTTCATCGCCGCGCTGCACGGCCACGGTCTGCCCCTGCTGCTGCTCGACACCGGCTGCCCGGGGATCGCCGCGGACAGCGTCACCAGCGCCGGGCGCGCCGGCGGTGAGGCGGCGGTCGCATACCTCGCTGCCGCCGGCCACCGCCGTTTGGCGATGGTGGTCGGCGAGGCCGAGGACTTCAATACCGGCGAGCGTATCGCCGGCTTCCAGGCCGGTTGCCGGCGCGCCGGCGTCGACCATGCCGGCATCCTGCGCAAGCCGCAGCAGGACAGCGACGGGTTGTGCGCCCAGGTCATGGCCCTGCTCGCCGGCGCGGCGCCGCCGACCGGGCTGGTGGTGGTCAACGACACCATGGCGGCGGAGCTGGTGCCGCGGCTGCAGGCCGCCGGCGTCGCGGTGCCTGAACGGGTGAGCGTGGTGTCGTTCAACGACGACGCGCACGCACGCACCTGCAAGCCGCCGCTCACCACCCTGGCCATCGATCGCGCCGCGCTCGGGCGGCGCGGGGGCGACGTGCTGTGCGCGCGGCTGGCCGAGCCGGGCGCGGCGGTGGTCACCGAACGCCTGGCGATGCGCCTGGTCGAACGCGCATCGGTCGCAGCGCCGGCGGCGGCGCCTGCCCGGGGGCGGCGGACCAGATCCTGACGAAGAGTTGGTAACGTTGCGTCACGGCGCGCGTTCAGATCGACATGAAGTCCTTAATTAAACGTTTTATCAAGCACCTGTTCGCACGTCCCAACTCCAGGTGCTGGCGGGACATGGGCCGCCAGGGCGGGTTGGCGTTGTGGATTGCGGTGGGCACGTTGGGGCTGGGCACAGTCGCTGTGGCCGCTGCGGCCGCGGTTGAGGAGGCTACCCCCGCGGTGACCTTCCCGCGTGATTTCGCCCCCGCAGAGCCGTGGGTCAAACCCATGGAACGCCCTGCGCGCATCGACCTCTGCCTCAACGGGCGCTGGCTGTTCCAGCCGGTGGCGGTGCCGGAGGGCTGGCGCGAGGGCGGCGGCACGGGGCCCGACCTGACCCCGCCGGTCGCGGACCGCTGGGAAGCGACGCCGATCAAGATCCCCTCGCCGTGGAACGTCAACACCTGGGGCGCGGGGCGCGATGTCGGACCGGGCACGGCCCGGCCGTATGAACCGAGCTCGGTCTACTTCCCTAGCTATCCCCGGACCTGGGACGCGGCGCGCATGGGCTGGCTGCGGCGCAGCGTGCGTCTGCCCGCGGAGTGGGGCGCGCGCCGCACCCTCCTGCACTTCGAAGCGCTGGCTGGCGAGGCGGTGGTGGTGGTCAATGGCGTTGCGGTCGGGCGCTGCTTCGACCAGCACCTGCCGGCCGAGTTCGACATCACCGCGGCGCTCCATGCGGGCGAGAACGAACTGCTGGTCGGCGTACGCGCGGCGCAGCTCTTCAACCGCCAGGATCCACACTACCCGCACATGCGCTTCATCGCGCCGCTCGGTTCGACCACCGATCACTTGGTCGGCATCTGGCAGGACGTGTGGCTGGTCGGAGTGCCGGCGGTGCACGTCGCCGAGGTGTTCATGAAACCGTTCGTCGACCGCGATACGCTTGAGGCCGAGGTCACCGTCGCCAACGACGGCGACCGGGCGGCGACCGTGCAGCTGGCCGGCAGCGTCGCACCCTGGGCGAACGACGCGGGTGCGGGCGCGCTCGACGCTCCCGAGCCACGCTGGCATCTCGACGCGGTCGCACTGCGCCTGCCGGGCACGACGCTGGCCGTGCCGGCCCACGGCCGCGCCACGGCGACGCTCAGCGCCGCGGTGCGCGGCGCGCTTGCCACCTGGTCGCCGACCACGCCGCGGCTTTACGGCGCGGTCATCACTCTCGACGGCGGGCGCGACGCGAAGTACACGCGCTTCGGCTGGCGGCAGTTCTCCTTCGCCGGCCCCGAGCTGCGCCTCAACGGGCAAAAGCTGCAGTGCTTCGGCGACCTGCTTCACCCGTTCGGACCATTCGCGACCTCGCGCCGCTTCATCTGGGGCTGATACCGCATGCTGCAGGACGCGCACCTCAACGCGGTGCGTCCGCACGGCCAGCCATGGCCGCGCTGCGCGTACGATCTCGCCGACGAGATGGGTTTGGTGGTGCTGGCCGAGACCGGAATGTTCGGCAGTTCCGTCGCCCTCAGCTTCAGCGCGCCCGAAGCGTGGGCGAACTACGCCGCGCAGTACGACGGCCTGGTGCGCCGCCAGCGCAACAACCCCAGCGTGGTTGGCTGGAGCTTCGGCAACGAGCTGTTCGCAATCTTCCAGCTCAACCACGTCGCGCCAGAGGATGACGCACGCTGGCACTCGCAGCTTGTTGAGCTGGGCCTGCGCGCGCGCCCTCGACCCGACGCGCAGCTGGATCTCGTGCGATGGCGACGAGGACTTGGCGGGTGCGCTGCCGGTGTGGTCGAAGCACTATGGCCACGGCGTGCCGACGCTGCCAACCAGCGCCAAGCCGCAGATGGTCGGCGAATCGGGCGGCACCTATTACGCCGAGCCGAAACTGATGGCGGCGTTCAACGGCGACCGCGCCTACGCCAGCTATGCCGGCCGCGCCGAGGCGCTCGCCATCGACGTCTATCAGAACATCGTGCAGATGGCGCGGCCGCGGCTCGCCTGGTACTCGGCATCCGAGCTGGCGTGGTTTGGCATCGAGCACCTGCCGCTCGGCTGGCGCGATACCAGCCGCCTGCCCGACGGGCGCGATGGGGTGTTCCCTGCGCTGCCCTATGTCGAGGGCCAGCCCGGCATGCAGGTCGAGCGCATCCCGCCCTACGTCAGCACCATCAATCCGGGCTGGGACCCGGCCCTGCCGCTGTACCGGCCGACGGCGATGTTCACCGCCATGCAGGCGGCGCTCGATCCGGCGGGCCCACGACCCTGCACCTGGGACCATCGCACCGCGACCAGCGCGGCGGTGGTGACGGCACCAGCGCCGACCATCACCCGGGTGGCTTTCGCGGGCGCACCACAGGGCGTGCTAGCGCGGCGCCTGCGCACGCTCGGCGTGCCGTTGAGCGCCGACGGATCGGCGCCGCTGATGGTCGTCGATGGCGCCAGCGCGGCGACGGATCCGACACTCGCCGCGCGCGTCGCAGCGACGCTGCGCGCGGGCGGCACGGTGCTGCTTGCGGTCGGCGCGGGCGTCGATGCGGCGGCGGCCGCGCTGCTGCCGCCCGGCGTGACGGTCGTCGAGCGACGCGCCTCGCAACTGGTGGCGGAGCCCGGCGCGCCGCTCGCGGCCGGATGTACGGTGGCGTCCCTTGCCTTCTACAACCTCGAGGACGATCCCCAGGTGATCAAGCGTGTGGTCGACGGTCCAGGGCTGGAGTTCGCGCTGCGCCCGGCTGACACCGACTGGAGCCTGTTCGTGCGCCATAGTGAGGCCAGCAAGTGCGCGGCGATGCTGCTCTACGAAGCCATGCGCAAACCGCGCGGCGGCGCGCTCGCCAGCATCGCCAGTGGCGGCGGGCGGCTGGTGCTGGTCAGTCTCGATCCTGCGCTGCGCGCACCGCCGGTGGCGGCATTGTGGACGTGCCTGCTGGGGAACTGCGGGATTGCCCTGCAGCCGCTGGCGCAGACCTGGCTGGTCAGCGCCGCGGCGACGCCGGGCGCGGCGGCGGCGACGTGGCGCTTCACCACCAGCGCGCCGGGCGTGGCGTGGGCGGGTGAGCATTTCGACGACGGCACGTGGCCGCGCGCCAAAGCCGGGTTCGGCACACCCGTGCCCGGCGTCACCCCGGCGACGCCGTGGACCGGCACGGACATCTGGCTGCGGCGCGACTTCGATGTCGTCGCGCCGGTCGACGAGGCGACCGTGGTCGCCTACTGGGATGAAGAGGGCGAGGTGTGGATCAACGGCACCAAGGTCATGGATCTGCCGGGCTTCACCACCGCGTACCGCACCCTGCCGCTCAACGACCATGCGCGCGCCGCATTTCACCTGGGCCGCAACGTCATCGCCGTGCACTGCCGCAACCTCGCCGGTGGGCAGTTCATCGACCTCGGCATCGTCACCGGCACCACGACGGGCGGTGCAGCGCACGCGCACGATCTGCTGCTCGATGGGCCGCTGGGGGAGTGAGGGCGGGCGCCAGGGCGAAGCGACCACCCCGGCGTGGCCGGGCGGCGCGACATGTTGGGCGCGCATCTGCCATGATAATCTATGATTAATCGTTTTACTGAATGGGCGCAACGCGCCGCAACGGGCAGGGTATCCTCATCGTGCGTGGCGTCGGCCGGTCACGGCGCGCCCCGCCAGGAGCCAGCCATGCCCATCTTCCGCCGCGTCCGCCTGCTGCTGCTGGTGGGTGCATGCTGCGCGCTCGCAGCACCGCTCGCGGCGGCCGACGCGCATCCGCCGCAGCCCACCCGCGAGCAGGTCATCGCCGAGGTCATGCGCCCGTACGACGGCCCGACCGTGACAGGTGTCGACACCACCACCATGCAGGGCAAGGTGCTGTGCGGCTACCAGGGCTGGCACGCCGCGCCCGGCGACGGTCAGGGGCGCGGCTGGTATCACTGGCACGGCAAGGATGGCTTCAAGCCGGGCAACTGCTGCTTCGACCTGTGGCCGGACATCAGCGAATTCGACGCGGACGAGCGCTACGCCACGCCGTTCCTGCTACCCGATGGCAAGGCCGCCGAGGTCTACAGCGACTTCAACGCCAAGACCACCCAGCGCCACTTCACCTGGATGCGCGACTACGGCCTGGACGGGGTGTTCGTGCAGCGCTTCGCCGGCGAGATCTTCAATCCCTCCGGCCTGCGCCACTTCACCACCGTGCTCGCCAACTGCCGCGCCGGCGCCAACCGCACCGGCCGCGCCTACGCCGTGATGTACGACCTGTCCGGCATCGGCCTGGGTGACATGGAGAAGGTCAAGCAGGACTGGACCCTGCTGGTCGAACGCATGCGGATCACCAGCGATCCGGCCTACCTGCACGACCACGGCCGACCGGTGGTGGCGGTGTGGGGCTTCGGCTTCAACGACGGTCGGAAGTACACTCTCGCCGAGGGCCTGGACCTGGTCGCCTTTCTCAAGTGCACGCCCATGGGCGGCTGCACCGTCATGCTGGGCGTGCCGACGTGGTGGCGCACCCTGGACCACGACGCGGTCGCGGACCCTGAACTGCTCCGCTTGATCGCAGCCGCGGACATCGTCAGCCCGTGGGCGGTGGGGCGCAGCGACAGCCCCGAGGGCGCCGCCCACCTCGCCAAGCAGGTGTGGGCCGGCGATCAGGCGTGGTGCGCCGAGCGCAGGAAGGACTTCCTGCCGGTGGTCTTCCCCGGTTTCAGCTGGCACAACCTCAATGACAAAAGTCCGAGCAACGCCACGCCGCGCCTCGGCGGCCGCTTCCTGTGGGCGCAGTACCTGGCCGCCAAGCGCAGCGGGGCGACCATGGTCTACCAGGCGATGTTCGACGAGGTCGACGAGGGCACCGCGATCTTCAAGTGCACCAACACCCCGCCGGTCGGCGATTCGACCTTCATCACCTACGAGGGCCTGCCCAGCGACCACTACCTGAAGCTGGTCGGCGCGGCGACGAAGATGATCCGCGGGCAGATCGCGGCGACCGAGGAGTTGCCGACGCTGGGCAAGTAGGCGGCTGAGAGGAGAGGGATAAAACAGGAGGCGCGGAGCCGCGGAGGCCGGAGGAGGACATCCGAAGACGCCGAAATTGGGAAGGCGCAGAGAACGGACGGACGAAGCCCCTCCGCCTCCTCCGATCTCCGCGGCTCCGCGCCTCGTGTTTTATTTGCGTTCCTCTCGCCCCGCACCTATTTCAAGGTGATGCGGCTCAGAAGAGAGGAGAGGGGTAGAACAGGCGCGGAGCCGCGGAGGCCGGAGGAGGACAGCCCAGGGCGCCGATAATGGGGAAGGCGCGGAGAACGGACGGACGAAGACCTTCCTCCTCCTCCGATCTCCGCGGCTCCGCGCCTCCTGTTTTATCTGCGTTCCTCTCGCCCCGCACCTATTTCAAGGTGATAAGGTACGCCACCAGGTTGCGGATCTCGCCGCGCGACAGCAGGGAGCCGATCGGCGGCATCACCGAGACCACCTTGCTGCGCTGGGCGATCTTCGCCTTGGGCACGACCTGCGGTTCGCCGCCGGCGGGGCCGCGCACGCGCAGGGCGTCGGGCGTTTCGCCGACCAGCACGCCGGCGACCAGGCCGCCGTCGGCCAGGACCAGGGTGATCATGCCGAAGCCGTCGGCGATGTCGGCCTGCGGGTCGATCATCGAGCTGAGCAGGTGCCCACGGTCGAGGCGTGACGCCACGTGCTGCAGGTCCGGGCCGACGGAGGTGCCGGCGCCCAGGGTGTGGCACTGCAGGCAGCTGATCGCGGCGCCACCCTTGAAGATCGCCGCGCCGGCCTCGGCGTCGCCGCCCTCCAGAGCGAGGCTGGCGAGGCCGAGGGGCGCACTCTTGGCGAGCGCCTTCTCGAGCGCGTCGAGGCGCGCGATCAGCGGCTTGGCCTTCTGCGCGCGCACCGCGTCGGCGACGTCGAGGCGCAGGCCGGGGGCCAGGGTCTCGGCCTTCCAGTCGTCGAGCAGCGTGCCGCTGAGCGCCTGCGCGCGGGCATCGCTGAGCGTGCCGAGCACGGCCACCGCCTGCTGGCGGTCGCGCAGGTCGGCGCTGGCGAGCGCGGTCTGGAGCGCCGCGAAGGTGCTGTCCGCGGTGGGCGCGCGCCGCGCGATGACCGCCAGGGCCGCGCCGCGCAGGGCGGGATGCGCGGCCGCGAGCAAACGCTGCGCGGTGGCCTCGACATCCGGCGCGCCAAGCGCGTCCATGGCGTTGAAGGCTACCGCGCGCACATCGTCGTCGCGCGCCTGGTCGTTGGCCAGGGCGGTGACGCGGGCGGTCCACTCGCTGAGCTTGAGCTGGGCGATGAGGTGTGCGGTCGCGCTCTGCACCGGCTGGTGCTTGTCGAGCAGCAGGGCTTCCAGCGATTTCCCGAGCGCGGCGACGGCGACCGCGGGGTCGCGCGCCGGCAGGCCGCGGTAGGTGGCCTGGACGCGGTCGAGGACCAGCGGCTTGCCCCACCAGGCGAGCGAATCGATGGCCTCGGCGCGCATCAGGGCCGGCGCCGCGGTGCGCGCGGCGTAGGCAGCCAGGCGCGCGGCCGCGGCAGCGTCACCCAGGCGCAGGTTGGCGCTGATGGCGCGGCGGATGCTGCCGTCCTCGGTGATGTCGGTGCGTTCGAGCAGGCGCGCCAGCACGGGCAGCGCCGCGGGGATGGAGAGATCGTCGTGGATGGCGCGCGCCGCCTCGCCCACCACCAGGGGGTCGGCGTCGGCGAGGAAGCGCGCCACCTCGGGATCGCCGGCGTGGCGCAGCGCCACCACCGCCGCCAAGCGCACCGCGCGCGAGGCGTGCGTGGCGAGGCCGAGCAGCGGCGCGTGGTCGCCGCGCGCGCAGCCGTCGAGAGCCATCACCCCGCCGTGGCGGACGAAGGGGTCGGCATTGTCGTTGGCGGCGAGCATCGCCACCGCGGCGGAGAACTGGGCCGGGCCACCGATGCGCGCCAGGGCGATGCCGGCGAAGAGCCGCGCGCGCGGCTCGGGATCGGCGAGCAGGACGGCGACTGCAGATGCGGCCGAGGTCAGGCCGGCCTCGCCCAACACCCGCGCGACGTGCGCGCGCACCTCGACATCGGCGTCGGCGAGCAGCGGCAGCAGCGGCTGGACGGCCGCGGACGCGCCAGCGCGGCGGGCGACCATGCCCACTCCCCAGATCGCATGCACGCGTCCCGGACGGGTCGCGCCGGGCACCAGCGCGCGCGCGGTCAGCGCCTTCAGCCCCTCCGCACCCTGCTTCGCCAGGGCGATCTGCGCGGTGATGCGGATGCGCTGGTCGGCGTGATCGAGCAGCATGGCCAGTTCGGCGGCAGGGCGCCCGGCCATGCCGGCGCGGATCAGCGCGGCGGTGTCGAGGCGTGCGGGATCCTTGGCGTGCGCCGGGTCGTCGAGCTTCAGCACCCGGCCCTTGGTGTGCGGCAGCCAGGGATTGTCGCCCCAGTCGGCCAGGCACAGCGCACCATCCGGGGCGAAGTACAGGCCAGTGGTGAAGGGACCGGTCAGCACGACTTCCGGATTGGCCATGCGGAAGCTGGCGCCGTGCGGCACGGCACGGAAGGCGGAGACCTTCTTGCTCGATTCGGCGAGGAAGAAGCAGTCGTGATAGCGCGCGTTCAGCGCCGTGCCGGGGTTGTGTTTGAAGCCCACCGGACCGTCAGAGAAGTTGTCGAGTCCCGGCGTCAGGTAGGCGGGCTGGTTCTCCGCCTCGGGTTGCCACAGGTGGTCGGCCATCCACGGATTGAAGGCGACGATGTCCGCCCAGTGTTTGCCCTCGCGGTACTGGTACCACGCGCGCCAGCCGAGATCGGCGCCGTCGACGAGGTTCTCGAAGCGCTCCTTGTCGCCCATGTCGCCGTCGTTGTCGACGGTGAAGAGGTTGCCGAAGTCGTCGAAGGTCAGCTCCTCGGGGTTGCGCACGCCGTGGCAGAAGACTGCGAAGCCGGTGCCGTCGGGTTCGATGCGGAAAACGCCGCCCTGGCCGGGGAAGTAGTGGTTCTTCCCCTCCGCTGTGACGTTGAAGCCCTTATCGCCCATCGACCAGTAGATGCGCCCGTCCATACCCAGCGTCGGGCCGTGCATGTCGTGGCCGCCGTAGCCGACGTGGATGCCGAAGCCGGTGGCGAGCTCCTGAACCTTGTCGAAGACACCGTCGCCATCGGGGTCGGTGAGACGGTAGAGGGACGGGTAGGAGGTGACATAGAGCGCGTTGTCGTACCACAGGATGCCGGCGGCGACGCCGTTGATGTCGGTGCCGAAGCCATCGAAGACCACGCTGCGCTTGTCGGCCTTGCCGTCGCCGTCGCTGTCCTCGACACGGATGACCTGCTCGGTGACGTGTTCGAGCTTCTCCCAGTCGGGCATGCGTCGGTGGATGAGCGCGCGCTTGTCGGCGATGCTGGTGCAGGCCAGCGAGTCGTAGAGCCAGTCGATGTGGGTGCGGATGTCGAGCGCGCCGTTGGTGCGGCGGTTGGTGTTGGTGACGTAGACGCGGCCCTGCGGGTCGGTGGTGATGCCGACCACGCTGCCGACCATGCCGGTGGTCGCGAATTCGCTGATCGTGAGCGCGCCCTCCTCGGCGGCGGTCAGCAGCGCCGGGGTAAGCAGCGCGAGCGCGGCGAGGCCGGGCAGCAGGTGGCGGAGCCGGCAGTCGGAATTGGTCATGACGGCGGATCTCAGCTTGGCGGGGACGGTTGGCAATACGATGACGTGCGAGCACCTCCACGGGGCGGCGGCACGGCGGTGCTGCACCATACGCGGCTGGTGGCGCTGCGCAGTCAAACAGATCGGCTGGGTCCGCGCTGGGGCGCGGAATCCGCTCAGGAACATGGCGAAGACGCTCTGCAGGCCCGCGCGCCCTCGACATGTCCAGGGCTGCGCACGCCTTCGCGCAGCGTCTTGGCATCGTCCCGGGCCCGCGCTCGCGAAACGCCTGGCGCCGCTCACCCTGACTGGTGCACGAACACCTGCGCCTGCCATCCGGCCAGCTCGATGAGCAGCGCATCCTCCGCCCCGGTGTCGTGGTTGAAATCGAGCGTATGCTCGTGCCAGCGTCCCGCCGCGGGCGCCTTGACCGTCAACGCCACGTCGCCATCGCCGCCATGCACGGCGATCAGCACGCGCCCGCCGGCCGCGTCCCAGCGGTGCACCACCAGCAGCTGACGCGCGTCATCGCGGTGCAGCACCGCGCAGTCGTCTCCGCGCAGCGCGCCCATGCGCGCACGCAAGGCGAGCAGCCCGCGCACCAGGTCGCACAGCCCGCGGCGGCGCGGGTCGTCGAGCAGCGTCCAGTCGAGGGGGTGCGGTTCCGGACTCGCCGGCGCGGCGCAGCCGAACTCGTCGCCCATCCACACCATGGGCAGACCGACCGCGGTCAGCAGCACGATCAGACCCAGCCGGTGGCGGTGGAGCGCCGCCGCCTCGTCCAGGCCTTTGTCCAGCAGATGACGCACGGTGTAGCCGGTGTCGTGCGAGGCCAGGTAGATGACGGCGTCCTTGCCGCTCGGGTAGCCGTCCCTGCGGCAGTCGAAGCAGCGTTCGAGCGCGTCGCCGTCCCAGGTGCCGGCCAGCAGCGCGCGCAGGCGCTGCCCGAAGGACTCGTTCCAGCACGCGTCCATCGGGCTGGCCGGTCCGACCAGCGCGAGATCGATCGGCAGGCATTCCGCGAAGGCATAGAACGGCTTGGCGCCGGCGAGGTCGCGCGCCCACCCGGTGAGTTCGGCGAGAAAATCGCGGTCCTGCATTTGCGACACCGCGTCGTAGCGGATGCCGTCGAAGTGGAAGAGGTGGATCCAGTGCGCGACCTTCTGCTTGAGGAAGTGGCGGCCCGGGTATTCCGTCGTGCCTGGCAGGCACAGCGAGTAGTTGAACTGCGGGCCCCACGCCACCGCCGGGTCCTTGGGCGCATGGTGGAAATAGCAGTCGTGGTCGAGGTGGGCGAGCGGGCAGTCCTTGCTGGCGTGGTTGTAGACGCCGTCGAACAGCACCACCAGGCCGCGGCCGTGGGCCGCGTCGACCAGGTGGCACAGCGCCTCCTCACTACCGAACCGCGGCTCGACCGCGAAGAAGAAGCACGGCGTGTAGCCCCAACCCTGGTTGGTGTCGGAGCCGGTCAGCGGCAGCAGTTCGATGGCGGTGAAGCCGAGATCGGCGATGTGCGCGAGGCGCTCCTCGACGGCGGCGAAGGTCCCATCCGGCCCGGGGAAGTCCTGGACGTACAATTCGTAGATGGCGAGGCGGTCATGCTCGGGATGCGGGACCGCGTCATGGCGCCAGGCGTACTGCTCGGCGATGGTGCTTGGCGGGATGGTCACGGTCGAGGCCATGCGATCAGGACTGAGGAAGCGTCCCAGCGGATCGGCGATGGCGACCTCCTTGCCCTTTTGGAACCAGCTCAGGGAGTGCAGGTGATAGGTGTAGGTATGGGTGCCATCGGGCAGATCGGCCTCCAGCGTCCAGGTGCCGTCCGGGCCGCGCTGCAGCGGGCGGAGCTCGTCGCCCCAAGCGGAGCAGCAGCAGGAGATGGCGGGAGTGGTCGGCGCGTAGATGGAGGATGGAGAAGGTGTGCTTCACGGTGGCCCACGACGGCTGGCGGTGAGGTCGGTCAGGTACCGGCGGCGCCGGCGGCCGGGGCTGAGCACACGCGGGGCCAACCCGTGGTACCGCGTCGCATCCGATAATTTGCTGGTGGCGGGCGGGGGGTGACGCTGTGGCACGACGATCTGCAATTCCCGCCCTGCGGATTGCAGGATGCTGAAACCCCTGCCGCAGCGGTCCTGTCGAGCTACGCTGCAATGAAGGTCGGATGACACGCGGCAGACACGTCAAGCTGTTGGCATGGTCGGCGCAAGGCATGGTCGCACCCGGAATCGACGCATGACCACCCAGCCGCTCACCACGCCCGCCTCGACCGCCTCCGCCCAGGAGCGTCGCGCCCGGTTGGAGCGGCCGCTCATGACGCCGGGCGTCATCCCCCACGCCGACGGCACTTGCGACATCCGCGTGTGGGCACCGCACGCGCAGCGCCTGGATCTGGTCATCACCGGCGCGCCGCCGCGCCCGCTGAACCGAGGCGAACGCGGCTGGTGGGGCCTGCAGGTGCACGACGTGGTCATCGGCGACCGCTACCGCTTCAGCGTCGATGGCGGCGAGCCACGCCCTGATCCCGCCAGCCGCTCCCAACCGGAAGGCGTGCACGCGGCGTCCGCGGTGGTCGCGCTCAACGACTTCGCCTGGACGGACCGCGCCTGGCGCGGACTGCCCCTTGCCGACTACGTGCTGTACGAGCTGCACCTTGGCACCTTCAGCGATGCGGGCACCTGCGACGCCGCCATCGCCCACCTCGACGAGCTGGTCGACCTCGGCGTCACGGCCGTTGAGATCATGCCGGTGGCGCAATGCCCGGGCGGGCGCAATTGGGGCTATGACGGCGTCTACCCGTTCGCCGTGCAGGACAGCCTCGGCGGACCGGCCGCCTTCCAGCGCCTGATCGACGCCTGCCATGCGCGCGGTCTGGCCGTGGTGCTGGACGTGGTCTACAACCACTTCGGGCCCGAGGGCAACTACCTCGGCACGTTCATGCCGATCGTCTCGGACCGCTACCGCACGCCGTGGGGCGGCGCGGTCAATCTCGACGGGCCTGACAGCGACGGGGTGCGCGACTTCCTGATCGCCAACGCCCGCCAATGGTTGGTCGACTTCCACGTCGACGCGCTGCGTCTCGACGCGGTCCACGCCATGGTGGACGCCGGCGCGCGCCACTTCCTGGCCGAGCTCGCCGCGCAGGTCGCCGCCTGGGCGCAGGAGACCGGCCGGGCCCTGCATCTGATGGCCGAGAGCGACCTCAACGCCAGCCGTCTGGTGCGGGCGCCGGCGGTGGGCGGGTACGGTCTGGACGCGCAGTGGACAGACGACTTCCACCACGCCCTGCACGCCCTGCTGACTGGCGAGAAGCACGCCTACTACGCCGACTACGGCGAGGTCGCGCACCTGCGCGACGCCTACGCCGCGGGGCACGTCTACGCCGGGCGCTGGAGCGCTGGGCGGCGCCTGACCCACGGCGACGACGCCAGCGACCTGCCCACGGAGCGCTTCGTGGTGTTCAGCCAGAACCACGACCAGATCGGCAATCGCCAGCATGGCGACCGCCTCGCCGCGCTCACCGACTTCGAGGGCCTGAAGTGCGCGGCCGCCGCCGTGCTGCTGTCCCCCTACCTGCCACTGCTGTTCATGGGCGAGGAATGGGGGGAGCGCACGCCCTTCCAGTACTTTGTCGATCACAGTGATCCCGCGCTCATCGCCGCAGTGCGCGCCGGCCGCCAACGCGAGTTTGGCGCCCTGCACGGCGCAGGCGAGATGCCGGATCCCTTCGCCGCCACGACCTGGCGCGCTTCGCGCCTGGACCGCGCCGCCGCACAGGTCGAGCCCGGCCGCACGCTGCGCGCCTTCTACCGCGAGTGCCTGCGCCTGCGCCGCGATCTGCCCGCCCTGCAGCCCGGGCTGCGCGCCAGCGTCGCGGTCGACCAGCCGCACCCCGCAACCATCGCGGTCGCGCGCCACGCGCCCGGCTGCCGCACCTGGCTGCTGCTCAATCCGACCGCAGAGACGGTCACCGGGCTGGCCATCCCGCCGGGTCGCTGGCAGATCGCGCTGGACAGCAGTGCGGGCCGGTGGTTGGGCCGTGATGGCGTGGGCGAGCACCCGCCGACCCCGGGCGACGGCCTGACGCGCCTGGGTCGCAGCGCCCTGCTGCTGATCGACCTGGAGACCGTACCGTGACCGCCTTCCGCGCCCCCATGCCGCTGCGCATCGCCACGTACCGCCTGCAGTTCACGCCGCAGTTCCGCTTTAGCGACGCGCTCGCGCTGCTGCCCTACCTGCGCGATCTCGGCGTCAGCCACATCTACGCCTCGCCGATCACGCAGGCGCGCACCGGCAGCACGCACGGCTACGACGTCTGCGATCCGCGCGCGGTCAATCACGAGCTGGGGACACGCGACGAACTGGTCGATCTGCTGCGCGCGGTGCGCGCCCACGGCCTGGGCTGGCTGCAGGACGTGGTGCCCAACCACCTCGCGGTCAGCGCGCAGAACCCGTACCTGTGGGACGTGCTCGCATTCGGCAGTCGCTCGCGCTGGGGCTTCCTCTTCGACATCGACTGGGACCACCCCGACCTGGACGGCAAGGTGCTGTTGCCGCAGCTCGGCGAGCCTTACGCGGACAGCCTGCGCGCGGGCAAGCTGCGCCTGCGCTGGCGGGAGCGCGGCCCAGTACTGACCTACGGCGAGCTAGAGCTGCCGCTGGCCGGGGCGAGCGTCGCCGCGCTGCTCGACGCGGCCGGCGTCGCCCCCGGGATCAGCCAGGCGCTCGCCGAGAGCGACGCGTTGATGACTGCCGAGGCGCGCGAGGGCCGGCGCTCCGCGGCGCTGGAGATGGCAGTGGAACCGGCGCTGCGCCAGGAGCTCGAGCGGGTGCTCGACGAAGTCACCGATCCGCTGGCGCTGGACGCCGTGATCGTCCAGCAGGCCTGGCAGCTGGCGTGGTGGCGCATGGGCCGCGAACAGGTCGGCTACCGCCGCTTCTTCGCCATCGACGAACTCATCGCGGTGCGCATGGACGATCCGCGCACCTTTGCACTGATGCACGCCCTGGCTTTCGAGCTGGTCGACAGCGGGCTGGTCGATGGCCTGCGCATCGACCACGTCGATGGCCTGATCGACCCGACCGCCTACCTCAGCGCACTGCGCGCGCGCCTGCCGGGCGCATGGCTGGTGGTGGAGAAGATCCTTGGTCGGGACGAGGATCTGCCGGCGCAGTGGCCGATCGACGGTACCACCGGCTACGAACTGCTTGCCGGCATGACCGCGGCCTGCTGCTCGTCGGCGTCGGCGGCGCGCTTCGGCGCCCTTCACCGCCGCCTGACCGGCTGCCACGTGGAGCCGGCGCGCCTGGCCGGGGACCTGCGCCGCGACGTGGACGCGCTCGGACTGGGTGGCGATCTCGATCGTCTGGTGCGCGAGCTGCGCGCGGCGGCCCGCGCCACACCGCCGCTGCGCGACTGTGGGCGCGGCAGCCTGCGCCGCGCGCTCGCCGCGCTGCTCGCCGCCTTGCCGGTGTATCGCACCTACAGCGGACCCGACGACCCGCCGCAAGTGGCCCGCGCGCTGCTCGCTGGCGCATGCGACACCGCGTGCCGCGAGCAGCCTGCGCTGGCCCCGATCATTGCCGGTCTGCACGAGGTTCTCGCCAGCGGCATCGCTGCAGACGCGCCGGCGGGGCCGCGCGCCGCGCTGCTACGCGTGCAGCAGGTGAGTGGCGCGGTGATGGCGAAGGGGTGCGAGGACACCTTCTTCTACGCGTATACGCGGCTGCTCGCGCTCAACGAGGTGGGCGGCGATCCGCTGGTCTTCGGCAGCGACTCGACGGCGTTCCTCACCGGCGCGCTGGCGCGCGGCGCGCGCTGGCCAGCGACCATGAACGCCTCGGCGACGCACGACACCAAGCGCGGCGAGGATCTGCGCGCGCGCCTCGCCGCGCTGAGCTGGATGCCCGAGCGCTGGGATGCCTTCGCCAGCGCCTGGATGGCGGACCACGAGCGCTGGGGTGTGCACCTCGCCGGCGGTCCGGCGCCTGGGCGCGAGGACCGCTATCTGCTCTACCAGACCCTGGTCGGCACCTGGCCGGAGGACGGCTCGGTGGATGTTGCCTATGGTGAGCGCATCCAGGCGTGCGCGCTGAAGTCGGCGCGCGAGTGCGGGCAGCGTACGCGCTGGAGCGAACCGGACGCCGCCTATGAAGAAGCGCTGCGTCAGTGGCTGGCCGCGTTGCTCGACCCCGGCATCTCAGCGGCCTTCCACGCCGAACTCGGCAAGTTGGTCGCGGCGCTCGCACCACGCGCCCACGCCATCAGCGCTGCCCAGGTGGTGCTCAAGTGCACCCTGCCGGGGGTGCCCGACATCTATCAAGGCAGCGAGCTGGGCGATTTTTCCCTGGTCGATCCCGACAATCGCCGACCGGTCGATTTCGCGCTAGCGCGCCGCCTGCTGGCGGGCGAGGCGGGGAGCGGCAAGCCGTCGCTTCCGGGCAAGCTCGACCAGCTCGCCCGCTTCCTGCATCTGCGCCGCGCCGATCCCGCACTGTGGTGTCAGGGCGGCGCCCATGCCGTGGCCACCTCGCCCCCCCCTCCCGCAGGGCGTGATGGCTTTCGTGCGCGCGAGCGTTGATGCCGTCGCCCTGGTGGTCGTCGCCGTGGCCGACCTGCAGGCGCTCACGGGGACGACGCTCGCGTGCGAGCCTGGTTGGCAGGACCTCGCCTGGAGCGATGCGCTGACTGGACGGATCCAGGGCCAGCACCGTCTCGACTCCCTCGCGACCGTGCTGGGCGGAATGACGTACGCGGTGTTGATCGGCAGACGGCAGGTCGCGGGGGTGCGCGTCGCACTGCGTGGTGATGTGCTGCTCCCGGAGCAGGTACTGTGACAAGGAGACGGAATCGCGCGGCTGGCGCGTTCACCGCATCGCTCGATGAAGCGGCCCAGTGGGCCGCGGTATCATGGGGCA
>JBBQSO010000027.1:0-60711 GCA_038213805.1 Planctomycetota bacterium
ACCTCCCCCACCCGCCCCCACCTGCTCGCGACCCCGCGCGCCGCACGCCGCGTCCCCCGCACTACGTTTATCGCCCCGCATTTCGCCGCGTAGTTGACCGGCGGCGCCCCGCGGCCGGCGGACGCGCGGCGCGAACGGTCAGCTACGCGGCGAACTGCGGGGCGATCACCGTAGTCCTGGGCACGCGCCGTCCGGCGCGCTGGGTCGCGAGCAGGTCGAGGCAGGTGGCGAAGGTCGCGGGGATGTCGTAGCCCAGGCGGGCGATGTGCGGTGCCGCCGCCGCGGCGGCGCGCGGCAGCGGAAAGTTGGCGTGCGCCACCACCTCGACCGAGGCGGGCGGGTCCAGGCCGAGCTCGGCGAGGCCGGCGCAGGCGTGCTCGACGAGGTGGTCGTCGGCGATGATCAAGCCGTCGGGGCGCGCCTCCTGCCCGTCGCGGAACATCAGCATGGTCAGGTGCGCCGCCCAGCGCGGTTCAGCCTGCAGGCCGACCTGCACCCGCCACGGTTGGTACTCGAGGTGGCGCTCGGCGAGGATTTTACGGTAAGTCTCGAGGTGCACGCCGGACAGGCCGGGCACGGTCAGCAGTGCGATGCGCCGGCGCCCGCGTGCGACCAGGTGGTCGACCGCGCGGCGGAAGAACAGCAGGCCGTCACCGCCCAGCGCGACGCTGGGCACCGCGGTGTTGGCCTGCAGCCCGGCGAAGGCGACGCGCGGGACGCCCGGCTGCTCCAGGATCGGCGAGCCTTTGAGCGGCCACGGGTCGCTGGCGAAGACCACGCCCGAGAGGCGCTGCGCGGCGAGGTCGGCGGTCAGGCGTGCGACCTCGGCGTCGTCGCAGCCCGGTTCGACGCCGGTATAGAGGGCGATGCCCACGGGCAGGTCGCTCGCGCGGGCCTCGGCTTCGGCCGCGAGCAGGTGCCAGAACGGCGACCAGCGCGCACCGTCGCGGCGCTCGGGGAAGACCAGGGCGAAACGATGCAGGTGCGGGGGGAACTGCGCCGCGAAGGTGCCGATGTTGCCAGCGACCGTCACGAAGCCGTCGGCGACCAGCCGGTCCAGCGCGCGCTGCATGGTCACCGGCGAGACCTGGAAGCGCCGTTCGAGGTCCGCGCGCGTCGGCAGCCGGTCGCCGGGCTTGATGCTCCCGCTGATGATCAGGTGGCGGACGTAGTCGACCACCGCGTCCTGCTTCACCGGCGGTCGGGTGCGGAATCGGGTCGTGGTCGGCATGGGCGGGCTCCGTGTCGCGCGTACTCCACTATCTACAGCAGAGATACTGTAACGCTGACGGGAATTTGAGAGAGCCGTATAGATATTCTTAAGATGATATAGTGAATCTATTTACATCCACGAAATGGCATGGAGGGCGAAGTCGCGCTACGCTCATGAAGGTTGGCCATCAGCCGTTTGCGGTCCGTCATGCCCGCGTCGCGGATCCGTGTAATTCCGACATCCCTCGCATGGTCACGAGCGAGGTCATGGACCCCTTGCCTGCGGTGTTCGCATGCATTGCTGGATAGAGGTCCCGCCAGACACAGAACGTGAGCCGCTTGCCGGTCGCCACCGAGCAGATGCTTCATGTCGCTGGTTGTTACGCTCTACGACACCCGCAACGTCGCGCACAGGTGCGGACTGGAATGCGGGGCGTTGAGGCTGCTGAACAGTTTATCAGGGCCTACGGCCCGGCCTGCACATGCATCATCTGGCGATAGCCGGGCTCGCGATTGGGATGGTTCTGAGCCGACGCTCAGGGCTTGAACATCGCATCCTGGGGATTGGCCGCCGACAGCAGGTACGCGACCAGGTCGAAGACCTCGTCCTGGTTCAGGCGGTCGAGCAGGCCGGGCGGCATGATCGAGATCTTCATCATCCGGGTGTTGGTGACGTCTGCCTTGTGGATCGCGGTCAGCTGGGTGGGGTCGAAGGGGTTGGTGCCGACGAACAGATCCTTGCCGTCGTCGCCCATCAGCCGGCCGACGGTGTTGCCCTCTTTCGTGCGGACCTCGTAGTTCGCGTACTGGTCGGAGATGACCTTCGACGGTTCGACGATCGACTCGAGCAGGTCGTGCAGGCTGAACTTCGCGCCAGCGCTCGACAGGTCGGGTCCGACCGAGCCGCCTTCATTGGCGAAGCGGTGGCAGACGGTGCAGCCGAGCGCGCCGAACATGTTGCGGCCGTTCTCGAAGTTGCGGCCCTTGAGGCTGCCCTTGCCCAGCGCGGTCAGCTGGTCGGTGGTCCAGGTCTTGCCGGGTCCCTTCGGCTGGGCGAAGGTCGCCGGCGCCGGCCGCGCGGCGAGGCCGACGCGCAGCTTGTCGGTGGCAAGCGCGGCGCGCTCCGCCTCGGGGACGTTCTCCCACGCCATCTTGCGGATCGCGTTGATGAAGCCCTTGTAGCTGTTGCCGCCCTTGCTTTCGCTATCCGCCGCTTCGAACCAGGTGAAGTAGCGCAGGCGCAGGTCAGAGGTCCAACCGACCTTGGCCACGCTCAGGGCGTAGGCGTACCAGATGCGCTGCTGCTGCGGCTTGGCCGCGAGCATCGCCGCGATCGGGCCGCCGTAGCCGCCGTTGCGCGCGATCAGCGCGTCCAGGTCGTGGTTCACGGGGATCAGCTCGCTCTTGCCCATCTGCTCGACGATCTTGGCCGGCGCGGTCGGCGACTGGAGCGTGCTCAGCAGCGACGCGCAGTCACGGTTGAGGCGCAGGTCGAGGCTCGGGAAGAGCGGGTCGATCTTGGCGACGAGCTGCGCGGCGAGCGCCGCTTCCGGCGGGCCCATGCGGATGATCAGCAGCTCGCAGGCGCGCAGCGCCTCAAGCTGGGCGTCGGTGCTGAGCTTGGCGAGGTCGAGGCCCAGCCAGGCGGCGAGCGCCTTGGGCTGGATAGCCTTGTCGCCGCAGCGCGCGAGGGCGACCAGGGCGGTGATGCGTGCTGCGGGGTCGGCCTCGGTAAGGGCCTTGTCCTGCCACCCGGCGACCGGCTGGTGCTCGACAGCGATGCGCGCGGCGAAGCGGATGGCGCGGTCGGCATTGCCGAGCTGCGGCCAGACGGCGGCGATCGCCGCGGGGTCGACGTGGCCATGGAAGGCCTCAAGCTTGTGGCGCTGCAGCGCCAGATCAGTGGGCGGCAGGGCCGCCACCGGTGCGGTCGACTCGCTGCCGGTGTAGACCACGCGGTAGAGGGCCGACTGCGACCCGCGGCCGCCAGTGGTGAAGTACATTGCGCCGTCCTTGCCAACCACCATGTCGGTCAATGGCAGGGCGCGGCCTGACACGAATTCCTCCTTGGTGGCCTTGAACGAGGCGCCCTGCGGTTCGAGGATGATGGCATACATGGTGCCGAAGGTGAAGTCGGAGCCGAATAGCGCGCGCTGGTACTTCGCCGGGAATTTCGCGCCGGTACCGAACACCACGCCGGTGGGGCTGCCCGGCCCGACCTCGGCCACCGGCGGCAGGCTGTCCGGGTACCAGGTCGCCCACTTGCCCGAACCGCTGCGCCAGCCGAACTCGCTGCCGCTGGGGCTGTGGCAGAAACGCGTCGGCCGGTACCAGGGTGAGCCCATGTCCCATTCCATGTCGGCGTCGTAGACGAACATCTCGCCGTTGCCGTCGAAGGCGAAGTCGTATTCGTTGCGGTAGCCGCTGCTGACCAGCTCCCAGGCCTTGCCATCGGGATCGGTGCGGGCGATGAAGCCACCCGGCGCAACGATGCCGCGGGCGTGGCCGTTCGGATCCCAGTGGCGGGGCAGGAAGATGTCTTCAGCCCAGTTCTTCGGCACCAGGTACGAGTCGAAGTTGTCGGGGATCTTGGTGTGGTTGCCGCAGCAGATGTAGAGCGACTTCTTATCCGGCGACAGCACTATGGCGTGCGGCCCGTGCTCGCCTTCGCCCTCAAAGTTGCGCAGCTTGGTGATCTTGTCGAACTTGTCGTCGCCGTCGGTGTCCTGCAGGCGGTAGAGGCCGCTGCTCTTGTCGCCGACCTTGCCGTTGATCATCACGTAGAGGCTGTTGAACGCGTAGAGCAGGCCATGCGCCGAGCTGATCGGCAGGTCGATCTTCTCAACGGTGGTGGTCTCGGGCTCAGCGCCCAGGGCCGACGGGGTGATGCGGAAGATGCCTGCGCCGCCCTGGTCGGCGGCGATCAGGCGACCCTTGTCGTCGCAGGTCAGGCTGACCCACGAGCCCTGTTCGCCCTTGGGAACCGTGTAGACCAGCTCGGCCTTGAAGCCCGGCAGCATGGCGAGGGACTCCGGCGCAGTGACGCCGCCGCCCTTCTTCCCGCCGCCGAGGACATCGCCCCAGGGATCCCGGCCCAGCGCGCCGATGTCGAAGCTGGGTTTCCACGCCGCATCGTCGAACCCGGGCTTCTGCCAGCCCTCTGGCTTGCCCTCAAGCTGACGCCAGCTGGTGTCGCTGACGACGTCCTGGGCGTGGCCGGCGGCGTCCTTGTAGCGCAGGCGGGCCACCAGCGCCGCGGCGCCATCATCGTTGCGGCCAAGCACCGCGATGACGTTGGTTCCGGGCTTGAGGTGCTTGGTGACGTCGGCACTCGCCGGCGCCTGCCACTCGTCGCTGCTCGCGACCTGCTCGCCGTTGACCCACACCGTGACGTGGTTGTCGCCGCTCACCTGCAGCTTGGCCGCGGTCGGTTGACCTTCGACGGTGAAGCTCTTGCGGAACAGCACCTGTTGGTTCGACGTGGCGTCGGCCGCGCTCCAGATCCAGTGCGGCGTGGTGTCGGCCGCGTTGGCGACTCCTCCAACCAGGACGAGGGCGAGGGCGAGGAGGCGGATGGACATGGCGGGCTTCTCGTGGGGATGCCGGGAGGGGGAGGCGGAGGCCAGGGTCGCAGAGGGCGGCGGCCGGGCGACGGAACCAATCATAGGGTAGAATACTTTGCTGAAGCGCAGGCGTTTTCAGCGAAAATTCGTGGAATTGCACCGGTTAGCAGTGGGAGTTGGACTTTCAGTCCCCGCTCGCGCCTGGTACCCCCAGGTTCAGCCGCGCACCCCAAATCGCTGCCCATCCCAGGATCAGCGTACGACGCTCGGCGTCGTCGCGTTTCGGACATGTGGCATCCGTCACGATCTGCCAGTTCGCAGCGCCGCCGGCACGAATTCCGGATCGCTCGCCTCCGCGATCGCCAGCCCGATCTGGAATTCCATGATCGCCGCCGGAATCGGGCTGCGGTAGCCGTCGAGGCAGGCGCGCAGGGCCGCGGCAGGGCCGAGGTTCGCGGTGCGCGCCAGGCGGTAGGCCTTGACCGCGATAGCCTCGGCGGCGCCGGGGGTGAGCAGCAGCGGCACCAGCGGCTCGAGCGAGGCGCCCTCGGCGTCCGTAAGCGTCAGGCCGCGCCGTTTCGCCAGCGCGCGCAGCAGGCGCAGGCCCTCGGCGGTGGTGGTGGTCGGAAAGATCGGGATGCGCACGTCGATGCGTCCGGGCCGCTTGAGGTCGACCTCGATCAGATCCGGCCGGCTGCTCGCCAGGATCCACACGATGCGCCCGCGGTTCTCGCCGCGCGACATCTCCTCGGCGATCATCGCGTAGATGCGGCCGTTGATGCCGCCGGCGTCGTTGCCGCCCTGGTCGCGCTTGCCCAGCGCCTGGTCGGCTTCGTCGATGAACACCAGGCAGCGGCGGAGGGCGTGGATGAGGCGGAAGATCTTCTCGAGGTTGCCTTCGGTCGAGCCCACCCACTTGTCGCGGAAGTTCTTCAGCCGCACCACCGGCACGCGCGCCTCGCCGGCCAAGCACTCGACCAGGAAAGTCTTGCCGGTGCCGACCGGTCCGCACAGCAGGTAGCCCATCGGCATGGCGGCGAGATCGCCCGCCGCCCACAGCGCGAGGTCCTGGCGCAGCCAACGCTTGATGGGTTCGCCAGCCTCGTAGTCGTCGAGCGAGCGCCGCGACTCGATGAACTCGATGAGCCCGCCACAGTCGCGCTCGACCAGCGCCTTCTTGATGCCGAGCAGGTCGCCGTCGCCCAGCGGCTGGTCGAGGTGCTCGCGCGTGCGCAGCAGGGACTCGATCGCGCTCAGACTGGTGCCGGTCAGGAGCGCAGCCGGCTTCGCCAGGTCTGCGGCCAGGGCGCGCAGCGCGCGCGGCACGCGCGGCTGGAGCAGGGTCAGCGCCTGCGCCAGTTCGCCGGCGTCGGGCAGCGGCACGCGCACCTGCGCGGCGCGCGGGTTGGCTGCGACCAGCGGGTGCAGGTCGGCGAGGTTGTCGGCGATCAGAAACGACGCGACGGCCTGATCCGCGAGCAGGCCGTCGCTGGCCCAATCGCGGATCAGGCTGGCCATCGCATTGGGCTCGACCGCGCCATACGAGGCGGCCGGCACGATCAGGTCGGCGGAGCGCACCACCACGCCGACCTGGACGCGGCCCTGGCCGAGGCGCGCCAGGTTGGCGACGTAGCGCAGGTAGTGGGTGATCGCCTCGATGGCTTCGCGCGGCTGGCGCGGCAGCTGCGGCTGTTCCTTGAAGCGCGGCCATTTGGTGAAGGTCTCGCCGCCCTTCTCGACGCGCAGGCCGTTGCCCAGGTCGTAGCTGAGGATGACGTCGAAGCGCGGCAGCAGCACTTTGGCCAGGAAGTCGCCGAGGCTGCCCAGACCGCCGCCGGCGATCGGCAACACCAGGCGGTCGTGGACGTTGCCGCTGAGGATGAACTGGCTGGCCGCGCCGCTCTCGTAGCCGGTGATGAGGTCGTTGGCCCAGGCGGGCAGGGCCGGGCTGGCGGCCGCGGCCGGGAGCGGGTCGGTCATGCGCGGGCGCTCATTTGCCGCTCGCCCCGGCGTCCTTGAGCTTCTTCGCCAGCGCGGTGGCTGCAGTCCAGCCGGCCTTGGTCTCTTCGGTCTCGATCTGCACGTCGTTCCAGCCGGCCTTGTAGGCGGCGGCCTCCCAGGTCTCGAACTTCGCGACCAGCGCGTCGATCTCGGCATAGGCCGCGTTGAGCTCGCCGACGTCCTTGCCAGCGAGCGCCTTGGTGGCGTGCACGCGCACCGCGGCCACTTCCTTGGCGAGCGGTTCGAGGGCGGCTTTCGGCGCAGCGTCTTCGGCCCAGGCCGCGACGCTGCAACCCAGGATCAGGGCGAGGATGCGGTGCATGCGGTGACTCCTCCGGGGGTGGAGACGCTCAGCTCGCGGCGCCCTGGCCCGGGCCCATGCTCTTGGCGGCCGGGGTTGCGGCGGGCACCACCGGGCTGCCAGGCTCGAGTGCGATGCCCTCTTTGGCGGCGAAGTCAGCGAGCGCCATGTCGGCGAGCGCGCGCTGTTCGGCCTCTTTCACGTTGACCTGCGACATGTCGAGCGAGTCCTTGGCGACGCGCGCGCGGCCGGCGGCCTTGTCGCGTTCCTCGGCGACCATGGTCGAGAGGCGGTCGAGGGTGTCGCCGGAGCCGCCGATGCTGGTGATCATGCCCGATGCCATCTCGGTCATCTCGGCCATGGCCTTCTTCATCTTCATGTCCTCGATGCCGCTTTTCAGCGCGTCGAGCTTGGCTTTGGCCGCGGCGATCGCGACGTCGCGCGACTTCAGCAGGTTCTTGTAGGTCTCGTCGGCCTGGGTGAGCTGGGTGCGGTTCTCCTCCAGCTCGCGGGACACGGTCTGCAGGCGCAGGGCGTACTGGCCGGCGGCGTCGCGGTTGCCGGCGCGCAGATGGGCAGAGGTCTTGGCGCGCAGGTCGCGGTCCTCGGCCTCGAGCTTCTTGACCTGGCTCATCAGGCGCTCGCACAGCC
The DNA here is from genome assembly GCA_038213805.1 of Planctomycetota bacterium. Taxonomy (GTDB): domain Bacteria; phylum Planctomycetota; class UBA11346; order UBA11346; family UBA11346; genus BOG-1363. The sequence goes on from JBBQSO010000027.1 coordinate 7,729, forward strand.
CGGCGTGCGAGGCCAGGCCCTGGTTGTACTGGCCGATCTGCTTGCGCAGGTTCTCCTTCTCGACATCGAGCAGGGCCTCGGGGTTGCGGCGCTCGACGCCCGAGACGAACAGGCCAAGGAAGCCTTTGAACAAGTTGGCGATGCGTCTGAACATGGGGGGCCCTGCGCTGGTCGGGGGTGGCTATTGGAAGCCAAACATGGGCGAGAGGGGGCCGGGGGCAAGGGAGAGGCCGGAGCTCGGCTGATGCCAAGGGCTGGCAGCTGACGGCCGACGGCGCGGGCGCTCGCAGGAAGGCCCAGCCGGTTACGACGGGTCGGAGGGGTGCGGCGCACACGTCTGGGACGGCTTAGCACCATCGGGCACCAAAAGCCGCCAGCCGCCAGCCATCAGCCATCAGCCATCAGCCATCAGCCATCAGCCATCAGCCATCAGCCATCAGCCATCAGCCATCAGCCAGCCGTCCCCTCACGCCATCAATTCCTGAACCACCTTCCCATGCACATCCGTCAGCCGGAAATCCCGTCCCGCCGAACGGAACGTGAACTTCTCGTGATCAAAGCCCATCAGCTTCAGGACCGTGGCATGCAGATCGTGGACGTGCACCGGATCGGTGACGGCCTTGAAGCCGAACTCGTCGGTCGCGCCGTGCACGTGGCCGCCCTTGGCGCCGCCGCCGGCCAGCCACATGGTGAAGCCGTAGTGGTTGTGGTCGCGGCCATTGACCTTGCCCTCGTTCGAGCCGGGCTTGGGCAGCTCGACGGTCGGGGTGCGGCCGAATTCGCCGCCCCAGATGACCAGGGTCTCGTCGAGCAGGCCGCGCTGCTTGAGGTCGGTGAGCAGCGCGCCGATCGCCTGATCGCACTCCCCGGCCAGGCGCTTGTGGTTCTTTTCGAGGTCGTCGTGGCTGTCCCACGGCTGCCCGGCGCCGTGCCACACCTGCACCATGCGCACACCGCGTTCGACCAGCCGGCGCGCGATCAGCATCTGGCGGCCCTGCACGCCGGGCCCGTAGAGATCGCGGATGGCCTGCGGCTCGCGTTCGACGTCGAAGGCGTCACTGGCGTCCATCTGCATGCGGTAGGCGAGTTCGGCGTTGGCGATGCGCGCCTCGAGCGCGGGATCCTGGTGGCGCGCGTCGGCGTGCAGGCGGTTGAGCTTCTGCGCCACGTCAAGCTGGGCGCGCTGCTCGGGCGCGGTCAGGCTGCGGTTGCGGATGTGCTCGATGAGCTTGTCGATCTCGGTGTGCTGGGTGTCGATCGAGGTGCCCTGGAAGATGCCGGGCAGGAAGCCGGCCTGCCAATTCTGCGATTCCTGGATGGGATATCCGCCCGGGCACAGCACCACGAAGCCGGGCAGATTCTGGTTCATGGTGCCCAGTCCGTAGGTCAGCCACGACCCCAGGCTGGGGCGGATCTGGCGCGCTTCGCCGCAGTTCATCAGCATCAGCGAAGGCTCGTGGTTGGGCACATCGGCCTGCATCGAGCGGATCACGCAGAGCTCATCGGCGCTCGCCGCGACGTGGCTGAACAGCTCGCTGACCTCCATCCCGCACTTCCCGTACTTCTTGAAGGCGAAGGGCGAGGCCATCGCCGCGCCGCACGGGCGCTCGGTGGGCAGGTGCAGGTCGACCGCCTTGCCGTTCTGACGGGTCAGCTCGGGTTTGGGGTCGAAGGTGTCGACCTGCGACGGGCCGCCGTTCATGAACAGGTGGATGACGTGCTTGGCCTTGGCCGGGAACTGCGGCGGACGTGGCGCCAGGGTCTGGAAGGGCTGGACCAAGCCTTCGTCGGCGCCGAGCGGGATGCCCATGCCGGCGAGCGCCAGGGCGCCGAAGCCCATGCCGCAGCGCTGCAGCAGGTGGCGGCGCGAGAGCAGATGCCGGGGCAGATGGATCATGGTGGTCTCGCGCGCGGTCAGTCGACGAAGGTGAACTCGTTGGTCATGAGCAGGGCCAGCGCGTAGCGTTCCCACGGGCCGGGCGGCACCGGCGCGGTCGCGGGCGGACCTGCGAAGCCCTCGGCCGCCTTCCACTCGCGTGGGCCGTCGCCGGCCGGCTCGATCAGGCGCAGCACCGGTTCCCACGCGAAGCTGTCGAAGGCGTCGTTGTCGAGCGAATCGACAGTCAGGTCGAGGTGCTCGCCGGCGCGCAGCGCGATGCGTGCGACCACGGTGTCGACGGCGCCGTCCTGGATCTTCCACTCGCCCACCGCGCCGGCCTGGCTGGAGATCGCAAGTCCGCGCACGCCGTTGCCCTGGGCGTTGTGCCGGGCGAGTGAGCCGCTCAGTGCGTAGACGCCGTCGGTGGGCGCCAGAAAGCGCCGCACCACCACGTGGTCGCGGTCGCTGCCCGGGTGGCCTCCCTGGGCGGTGAGCATCAGGTAATGCAGCGCGGGATCGGGCATCGCCGGGCCGCCCTGCCAGGTGGTGCCGACGTAGTGCGCGAATGCGGTGAAACCGGTCAGGCGCTTGCTCGCTTCGTCATAATGGCCGTAGCCGTATGCCCAGCGCGGCGCGGGCGGCGTCGGCAAGACGTGCGGTGCAGCCGTGGCTGCGTGCACGTAATCGAGGCCGACGGCAGTCTCGGCGGCGCTGGGCGGACGTGCGAACGCGAGGCGGTAGAGACGCTGGATGCGCTCGTTGTCGCTGCCGCCTGCGGCGCGCGCGGCAAGCAGCTTCGCCTGTTCTTCGGCGAACGGGCTGTTCAGCAGGAACAGCGCCTGTTGGGGCACGCTGGTCTGGAAGCGGTGCGGGCTGTGCGCGTCGGGGCTGGCGAGGTCGAAGGTGCGGAAGAAGCCGGGCAGGTTCTGGCGATCGATGAAGCCGTAGAGCGTGCGCCGGGTGCTGAACGGCGCGGCGAAGATGTCGATGGCGCGGCCACCGACCGCGGGATCGAGGTGGCCGGCGACCGCGAGCAGCCCGTCGCGCAGGCCCTCGGCGTCGAGGCGCTGACGCGGGAAATGCGCAAGCAGCAGGTTGTCCGGGTCCTTGTTGCCCTGATCGGGGCGCGTGTCGGCCGACTGCTGCCAAGCGGCCGAGGCCAGGATCAGGCGGTGCAGTTTTTTCAGCGACCAGCCGTCAGCGATGAAGCGCGCCGCCAGCCAGTCGAGCAGTTCGGGATGGGTGGGCGGGTCGCAGCGCATGCCGAAATCGCTGGGGGTGCGCACCAGGCCGCTGCCGAAGTGCCAGGCCCATACGCGGTTGACCAGCACGCGAGCGGTTAGCGGGTTGGCGCGGTCGGCGATGGCTGCGGCGAGGTCGAGGCGGCCGCTGCCGTGTGCGAAGGCCGCAGGGTGGCCGCCGGACAGCATGCTGATGAAGCGCCGCGGCACCTCGTCGCCCATCACCCCGGGATTGCCGCGCACGTGGACGTGCGGGGTCACCGGATGCTCGCGGTCGGTCACCACCATCGCCCGCGCCGGCGCGCCGGGATGGGTGCTGGGCAGGGCGTCGACCTGGTTCTTCAGCTCGCTCATCTTGTTCTGGTCGGCGACGTCGAAGAGCTGATCGGCGTCCTTGAAAGGGACCGCAGTGGGCGACTCGGGTCCGCGCAGCACTTGGCGCAGGCGCTCGCGCTCGCCGTCGGCGTTGGCGGTGTCTCCGTCGCATTCCGCCAGGGCCTTGCCGTACAGCTCGGCGACCTCTTCGAGTTTCGCGGGGTGCTTGCCCGCGAAGGCGGCGGCGATGGGCGCAGCGACCGGCTTGCCGGCCAGGGCCTTGGCGACCTCATCGGCATGCTTGCCGAGGTCGGCGTCGGCAACGCCCGCATAGGCGCGCCAGGTGCTGAACACCGCATCGGCGTCGCCGGCCTTGACGATGGCCGCGCGCCAGCGGCGCACCAGCACCGCGAGCAGGGCGTGCTTTTCCGAGATCTCGCGCAGCTCGTGGTCGGGGCGCTCCTTGGCCTCGTGCACGGCGAGCAGGTACTGGGCGATCTTCGGCGCGGTGCGCGCCTCGACGATGCGCTCGCCGTGACGTTTGGTGCGCAGGTCGGTGACGGCCTGCTCGCGCTTGGCCAGCTCGGTGGCGAACTCTGCAGCTTCCTTGGGGTCGCCGGCGATGCCCAGCTCGGGCAGCTCCTTGGGCTCGTCGCAGGAATCGAACACGCCGTAGAGCGCGTAGTAGTCCTTGGTCGAGACCGGATCGAACTTGTGGTCGTGGCAGCGCGCGCAGGCCACGGTCAGGCCCATGGTGCCGCGGCAGACCACGTCGATGCGATCGTCGATGATGTCCTCGCGGATGTTGATGAAGCGCCGGCCGACGGTCAGGAAGCCGAGCGCCGCGAGATCGCCCTGGGCGTGGCCCGGGGCCTGGTCGCCGGCGATCTGCATGGTGATGAAACGGTCGTACGGCAGATCGGCGTTCAGCGATTTCACCACCCAGTCGCGATAGGTGTAGGCGTACGGGTAGCGCCGCTCCTCCTGGAAGACATAGCCCTTGGTGTCGGCGTAGCGAGCCACGTCAAGCCAGTGGCGGCCCCAGCGCTCACCGTAGTGGGGCGAGGCGAGCAGGCGGTCGACGGCTTTCGCAAAGGCGTCGGGCGACTGGTCGGCGAGGAAGGCGTCGACCTCCTCACTGGTCAGCTGCAGGCCGGTCAGGTCATAGGTGGCGCGGCGCAGCAGCGTGCGGCGGTCGGCGGCCGGCGCGGGTGCCAGGCCATTCGCTTCGAGCTTGGCGAGGATGAAGCGGTCGACGTCGGTGCGCGCCCAGGCGGCATTGGCGGGGGTCGGCGCGGTCTGCGGCTTCAGCGGCTGGAATGACCAGTGGTCCTTGGCGGACGGTGGCGCGCCCGCGGCCTGCGTGGTGCGGGGATCGGGCGCGCCCATGCGGATCCACGCCTCAAGCGTGGCGATGGCCTCGTCCTTGAGCTTGCCGCCCTTGTCCTTGGGCGGCATCTGCAGGTCGGGATCGCCGTAGCGGATGGCGTTCACCAGGCGGCTCTGCTCCGGATGCCCGGGCACCAGCGCCGGACCGGAATCGCCGCCTGCGAGCAGCGCAGGCGCGGAATCGACCAGCAGCCCGCCCTTGCGCTTGTTGGCCTTGGCGCTGTGGCAGGAATAGCAGTTGTCGACCAGCAGGGGGCGGATCTTCGCTTCGAAGAACTCGATGCCGTCCTGCTCTGCGGCGCCAGCAGCGAGCAGCGGAAGGGCGAGCAGGCAGGGCAGGAGGAGGCTGATCTTCACCGGGGAGTATCTACCAACAACGGCAAGGGATGTTGAAGCTTTAGGCCTGGGCTTGCGCAGGCGGGCGCACGGGCACCCCTCCCGAACGGCAGCGGCAGCGGCATGTGACGGCCAAGGCCTTCAACATGCGGTGCTGGTGCCCGCTCCTCCGTACCGGTTCCGAGTCTCACCGTCGCGCCAAAATGCGTGGAATGCAGGCGATTCGCTTTCGAGGCCGCTATGGCCACCTCGTGCCACATGCATCGCCTTGGGCGCCGGATGCCGCCCCACCAGTTGCAAAGCGCACGGGTTGCGCCCGCGGAATCCGCAGGATACTGCTCAGGCAATGCTGATGACCACTTACATCCTGGCCACCCTCGTCCTGATCGTGCTGAACGCGTTCTTCGTGCTCGCCGAGTTCGCCGCGGTGAGCATCCGCGGGTCGCGCATCGAGGAGCTGGTCGACCAGGGCCGGCGCGGCGCCAAGGTCGTCCAGCACGTCCACCACCACCTCGACGAGTACCTGTCGATGTGCCAGGTGGGCATCACCTTCGCCAGCATCGCTCTGGGCTCGGTCGGCGAGCGGGTGGCCGCCGACGTGCTCATCCCGCTGCTCAGCCAGGTGGCCGGCAGCCTCACCCCGGTGGTGGCGCACAGCATCGCCACCGGCGTGGCGGTGGTGCTGGTGTCATTCCTGCACATCCTGCTCGGCGAGCAGGTGCCCAAGCTCATGGCCATCCGCGCCAGCGACAGCGCGGCGCTGTGGACGGCGCGGCCGCTGGTGTGGTCGCGGCTGGTCTTCTACCCGCCGCTGTGGGTGCTCAACACCTGTTCGACGGCGATCCTGCGCCTGCTCGGCTTCGGCGCGATGCCGCGGCACGAGCAGCACTCCGAGGACGAGCTGCGCATCATCCTGGCGCGCTCGCAGAGCGGCGGGCTGCTGTCCTTCCGGCGCCTGCTGTTCATGGAGAACATCTTCGACCTTGGCGATCTCAAGGTGCGCGACGCGATGCGCCCGCGCAGCGAAGTGCGCTCGCTCGCCAGCGACCTGCACTGGATCGATACCGAGCAGTCGATCCGCACCTGGCGCTTCAGCCGCTACCCGCTGATCACTGACGATCCCGAGCGCCCGGTGGGCATCATCCACGTCAAGGATCTGCTCCTCGACCGCCGTCCCGCGGGCACGGCGCCCGACCTGAAGGCGCTGGCACGGCCCTACCTGACCGCCCAGGACACCGCGCCGCTGGAGAGCCTGCTGTCCGAGATGCAGCGACGGCGCATCCACGTCGCGCTGGTGTTCAGCCAGGGCGGTCGCTGGGTCGGCCTGCTGACCATGGAGGACATCATCGAGGAGATCATCGGCACGGTGCGCGACGAGTTCGAGGCCGAGACGCCGATCTCGCTCGCCGAAACCCTGACCCTGGGTCGCATCGTGCTGGGCGTCGAGGCAGTATCGATTTCCGAGGCGATCCGCGCCAGCCTGGCACGCGTGCCGCCGGCTGACCTGCCGCTGCCCGCCGAGCAGGTCGCGCGCGCGGTGCTCGAGCGCGAGCGCCTGGCCAGTACGTATCTCGGCCGGGGTCTGGCCATGCCGCACGCGCGCCTGCCCGGCCTGGAGCGGCCGCTGGTGGTGGTGGTGCGTTCCGACCTGGGGGTGCGCATCGAGGGCATCGCCGACAAGGCGCGGCTGTTCTTCATCCTGCTCACCCCGGCCGGCCAGCCGCGCGTTCACCAGCGCCTGCAGGCGCGCATCGCCGAGCTGCTTGAGAACAGCGACTACGTCGAGGAACGCCTGCACAAGGTGGCGACCCCGGCGGAGATGCTGGAAGTGATCAGGACTGGCGAGCAGGCGGCGATCGACTGAGGGCGAGAAGCCATCAGCCATCAGCCATCAGCCCAAGGCGGCCACCAGGGTCTCCAGCAGCCCGGCGACGCTCGGCTGGTCCGGCAGCCGCCACTCCGCGCCGAGTTCAAGGTCGCCGACCTGGATTCCGGCGATGCGCGGGTCGTGGAGATTGAACACTTCGGCGTCGGTCCAGTCATCACCCACGAACAACGCGCGCTGGACGGGTTGCATGGCGAGCAGGCGTTGGAGCGCCTGGCCCTTGTCGAGCAGCTGGGAAGGCAGGCAGTTGAGCACGTATTGACCGCGGATCAGGCGCGGGTGCGGCTCCAGGGTCCTGGCCAGGTCGACGGCGGCCTGCTCGGCCGCGGCATGATCGTGGGCGAGCCGCCAGTGGAAGGTCAGCGACAGGCCCTTGTCCTCGAGCCAGCAGCCGGGGATGGCGGGAATGTTTGCCAGTTCTTCGCGCCAGCGCGCGGCCAGGGCGCGCGCGCCCTCCATGACGCCATCCATGCCGGGCAGCCCTTCGCTGCCGTGGTTGCCGAGGATGTTCGGACCGGGTGGCACGCGGCCGCGCACGTCGACGGCGGCGCGCCCGGAGATCACCACCACCGGACGCGCCGCCGCCAGGCGCGCGAGCAGCGGCGCCGAGTCCGGGTCGAGCGCGGCCTGACCCGGGGTGCTGGCGAAGGGGGCCAGGGTGCCATCGAAGTCGAAGGCGAGCAGCCAGTGCTCCGCGATCGCCCGAGCGCACAGCCCGGTGAGGTCTGCTGCGGGTGACGCGGTGGGAGGGGGTCCGTCAGACATGTCCATCACCCAGGATCCGGCCAAGGGCGTGGGCCAGCTCGCCACGGTTGGCGACCAGGAAGCTGGCCGCGCTCACCGGCGTGCCGACCGCGATCGAGCAGTTGGTGTCGGCGTGCTAGCGGAACAGGGCATCGTCGCTGAAGCGGTCGCCGACGGTCAGCACCTGCGCGCCCGCGGGCAGCCCCAGCCGCTGTGCGACCACGTCGAGTGCGGTGCCGGCGTGGTGGTTGGCGCTGCGCACCACCAGCCCGCCGACCGCGCGCGTCGCCTGCCATGAACCGCGCGCGAGCATGCCGTCGAGCATGTGTGCGGTTTCGCGTAGCATGGCGTCGACCAGCGCCGACGGGCGCCGACCGACATGCCAGTGCAGCGAGGCCTCGTTCTCGGCGACGTAGGAGCGCGGCACCACGCGGGCGCGCTGATCGAGGTAGCGCCGCACCTCGGTGCGCCAGGCGGCGAACGGCTCGCCTGGCGGCATCGCCAGCCAGGTTCCGGCCGGATCGCGCACGAAGGCGCCGCGCTCGGCGGCCATCCACGCCGGCAGGTCGCCCCAGCGCGAGTCGATCGCCGCGCGCGGCAACGAGCTGATCACCACCGGTTGCGCGCCTGCCTGCTGGGCGGCGGCGACCGCCTGGCGCAGGCCGCGGTCGTCGTCGCCGATGCCATCAAGGATATCGGCGTCGAAGGCGGCCAGGGCGAGGTGGCCGCGCAGCTGCGCGCGCTGCCGCTCCAGGTCGGCGCCGGCCAGGTCGCGGCTGGCGTTGGCGCGGTTGCGGCGATCGACCTCGTCCATGGCCTGGAGGAAGCCGTGCGCCCAGTCGCGGTTGTCGGCCTCCAACACGCGCTGGCGCAGCGCACCCATGCGCCGGCGGCGCTCGGTCAGGGGCATCTCCAGCGCGCGCGCGATGGCCACGGCGACCGCCTCGGTGTCGTAGGGGTTGACCACCAGAGCTTCGCCCATCTCTTCAGCAGCGCCGGCGAATTCAGAGAGCACCAGCACCGCGTCCAGGTCCTCGCTCGCCGCGGCGTACTCCTTGCACACCAGGTTCAGGCCGTCGCGCAGCGGCGTGACCAGACACACGTCGGCGACGCGGTAGAGCGCGGTGAGGTCGTCCAGGCCGCGGCGCTGGAACAGGTAGCTGATCGGCGCGTGCCCGGTACTGCCGAGCTCGCCATTGATGCGCCCGACTTCGCGCTCGACCGCCTGGCGCAGGCGTTCGTAGCGTTCGACCTCGATCCGCGACGGGACGCACAGCTGCACGAAGGTCACGCGGTCGCGCCATTCCGGGTGCAGGCGCAGGAAACGCTCGAAGGCGGCCAGTCGCTCCAGAATACCCTTGGTGTAGTCGAGGCGGTCGACGCCGAGGATCAGCCGGCGCCCGCCGAGCTGGGAGAGGATGCGCTCCTTGGCCAGGGCGTGCTCGGCGGTGTCCATGGCGGCGAGCAATCCCTGGGCGTCGATGCCGAGCGGGAAGGCGCCGACGCGCACCAGGCGGTCCTCGACGTGCAGTTCCTCAGCCACCGCCTCGATGCCCAGCAGGCGCGCGGCCGAGCCGGCGAAGTGGCGCGCGTACTCAAGTGTGTGGAAGCCGACCAGGTCGGCGCCGAGCAGCCCAGTGATCAGTTCGTCGCGCGCGGGATGGATCTTCAGCACCTCGGAGGCGGGGAAGGGGATGTGGTGGAAGTAGCCGATCACCAGGCTCGCCTCGCGCGCGCGCAGCATCGCGGGCAGGAGCATCAGCTGGTAGTCGTGGATCCACACCCGGTCGCCCGGTTTCGCGCGCGCCAGGATGGCGTCGGCGAAGGCCTGATTGACCGCGCGGTAGGCCGTCCACTCGGCGGGCACGAACACCGCGATCCCGGGGAAGTAGTGGAACAGCGGCCAGATGGCGCCATTGGACGCGCCACTGTAATGGTCCTTGGCGATTCCAGGGGGAATGGCGACGTCGACCACGCGCTCGGTCTCGAGGCGGTCGGCGAACCCGGGCGATTCGGGAAAGCCGCCCTGCCCCACCCACCAGCTGCTGCCTGCCTGATGGACGGGTAGCAGCGCGGTGACCAAGCCGCCGTCGGTGCACTCAAGGGTGCTGCCCTGGTCGTCGAGGCGGTAGGGCAGGCGGTTCGAGACCAGCCAGGTCGAGATGGCGGCGGCGGGAGCATTCATGCGCGGGAACTTCCGGTGCGGCAAAGTATGCCATCCGCGGCGGTGCGCCACGCATCGGCTGACCGCCCTGTAGCGCCCTTCCGGAATTGAGTTGAGAGCATACCAAGCCACGATCAATGGCGATCATGCGCGGCTGTGGACGCCTGGAAGGAAACCGACCTCCTGAGATTGCAATATGCACGGCATGGTGAGCGCATGCGCCCGGCCCGCTGATCGTGCCGGAGCCTCGCATGCTGCCGATCCTCATGCCTCGATGCCGAAGCCCAGGCCCCGCTGCACCGCCCAGAACAGCCCGATGGCGGCGATCACCGCGCTCGCCGGAACGATGACGTAGCGCGGATACCAGGCGCAGCGCCACCAGGCGACCGTAAGCAGCGTGGCCGCGGCGACGATGCTGAGCTGGCCGGCCTCGACGCCGAGGTTGAAGCCGAGCAGGGGCATCAGAATGCCCCCGCTGGGCAGGTGCAGCTCGCGCAGCGCACCGGCGAAACCCAGGCCGTGGACCAGGCCGAAGAGGAAGACCACCGCCCAGCGCCACGGGTGCAGCTTGCGGACGAAGATGTTCTCGACCGCGACCGCGACGATCGACAGCGCGATCAGCGGCTCGACGATGCGCGACGGCAACTCGAAGATCCCCGCCATGGCCAAGCCCAGGGTCAGCGAGTGGGCGATGGTGAAGGCGGTGATCTGCACCAGCAGCGGGCGCAGGCCGGGCGCGAGCAGGAACAGGCCGAGCACAAACAGGATGTGGTCGATGCCCGTGGGGACGATGTGCATGAAGCCCATGCGGAAGAAGCCGGGCAGGTCCGACCACCGTGCGGCGATCGGCGGCGTCTGCCCGGCGACGGCCAGGGACCAGGCAACCGTCCCGTCGCTGGCGGCAGGCTCCGGCGCGATCCGCTGGCCATGCCAGGTGAGCGTGCCGCCGAGGATCACGGTCGTGCCGCGCGGCAGGCGCCCGGAGGGGTCGAAGCGCAGCACCAGGCGCTGACCATGCGGCGGCACCGTGCCCGTCAGCGCCAGTGCGACGGGATCTGCCGGCGCTGCGCCGCCGGCGTCCTCCGCCACCTGGAGGCCGCCAAGGGGGAGGCGCTCACCATCCGCGACGACTTCGAGCGTCTGGCTGAACATGGTCGCGAACGCCGGCAGATCGCGGTCGAGTTCTGCGCGGTCACGCAGGCGGGCGCGCGGTGAGCCGATCAGGGCCAGGAGCGCGACCTGCCGGAGGTGGGTGACGACGGTGATGCGGCCTTGGTCATCCACGGTCACGTCCGCGTCGACGATCACCGGGTCGTGGGCGGCCGCCCAGGTCGCGCAGCCACAGAGCAGAAGCAGGCTCAGCAGGCCGCGCAGGGCATTGCGCGCGCAGCGCACGTCAGCGGCTCGCATCGAGGGCATGGAGCCGAGCGCGTTCCTGCTGGGCGCGCGCGGTATCGCCAAATCCAGCAGCGGCGCGCGCCGCGGCTTCGTGCAGGTCGGCGGTATCCCAGCCGCCAGTCAGTGCCGCGTCGGCCGCGCTGCGCGCCCCTGCCCAGTCACCGGCGAGGACGCAGGCGCGGGCGAGCAGGGTCTGCGCCTCGCCGCCAGGACGCAGCGCGACGTTGCGTCGGGCGAGTGCGACCGCCTGCGTCGGGTCCTCCGCCACGGTCAAGGCGTGCATGAGTCCATGGGCGCAGCCCGCCTCCGGGAATTCGGCGAGCATCGCCGCACAAGCTGCGCCCGCACGCCCACTCACGCTCAGCGCATCGCTCTCGTCGCCGTGCGCGCGCAGCTCCAGCGCCAGAGCGTCCATCAGGTCGATGCGCCCGGTGCGCGCGACCAGCCCGCGGTACGCGGCGAGCGCGGCGGCGTGCTCGCCACGGTGGCTGAGGACGCCGGCGGTGCGCGCTTCCGCCTGCCACCATCCGGGCAGGCGCCGCTCGCCCTCGCGGTACCAGACCAGGGCCGCATCCCAGTCGCCGCGTTCCTGTTCGAACCAGCCGCGCTGCACGGCCAGCCAGGCCCAGCCGAAGGTGTCCGCGGGATCGGCGCCACGTTCAGCCGCGGCCAGCGCGGCGAACGCCTGCGCGCGGCGCCCGGTGGCGAAATCGAGGTCGGCCTGCGCGACCAGGATCAGGTGGTCCGGGTGCGCCTGCATGGCCTGCGCATACAGGTCGCGCGCCTGGTCGTAGCGCCCGGCGTGGAACGCGCAGGTGGCGCGCAGGGTCAGGATCGCGGCGGCGGTGCGGTCGTCGACCAGGACGGCGGCCGCGGCGCGGTCCAGATCCGCCGCGACGAGATCGTCGCGGTGCAGCGAGCCGTTGAGCTGGGCGCGCGCCAGGAACGGGCCGGCTCCGGCGGGGGCGATGGCGAAGGCGTGCGCGAGCGCATCCTCTGCGCGGGTATAATCGAGCTGGTCCCCGGTCAGCTGCGCGCGCGTGCGGTAGGTGCGGCCGAGCTGCTCCCAGGCCAACCACGAGCGCGGCTCGCGCACGGTGCGCGCCAGCAGCTCCTCGACGCCGTCATCGTAGCGCGTGACCAGGGTCCCGTAGTCGGGCTGGTGCATGGCTGTGGGCGGGGCAGGAATAGGGGCGGAGGCGGGCGGTCTCGAGAAAGTGGTGGAAAATGGCAGGGCGAGGGCGGCCGCCATGAGGGCGGCGGAACCGGCGATCAGCAAGCGGGCGTTCCGCGAGATGGCGAGGGTCATGGTGCTTCTTCGTAAGGAGACGAGCGGGGACGCTGCCGCGCGACCGGGATGGGATGCCCGGACGGCGCAGAGCGTCCGCAACCAGTCAGCGCGGCATGGGACGGAACTGCCGTACCATGCCGCGCCGCCAGACCGCGGACGCGTGCGCCCGTATTCAGCGGATCACGGCGAAACCCTGCTCAGAACGGTGCCGCCAGGTACGGGAACCCGCTCAAGAAGGCCTTGTCGTTGGCCGGCGGATTGAGCGGCAGATTGGCCAGCGTCAGCGCCGTCTGGCCGGCGGTGCCAAGCTTGAGCAGTACCACCGCCAGGGTCACGTCGACCACCGGATCGGCGAGTTGACGGCCATTGGGGAAGCCCGCGGCGCCCGCGGTGTCGATCTTCAGCGTGTCCGGCACGATCAGCGGACCCGCCTGGGCGAGCGACTCGCTGGTGGTGGCCGGGGTCAGACCCGCGCCCGTGAGATCGTCGTCGAGCGCGCTGTGCAGACCGGCGACGTTGCTCTGGATCTGCGGCACCCAGGTGCCCTGCGCGTCGTCGGCAGGGTCGGAGTCGTTGTAGGCGTCCTTGTTGGTGATCACCGCCGTGCCGACGGCCGGCATGCCGACGCGGTCGATGCGCACGTAGGATGCCGTGTCGTCAGCCAGGAAGGTGAACACCTGCGGAGCAGGAGTGCTGTTGCTGCTGCCACCGCAGCCCGCGAGCAGCATGCCGGTGCCGGCGACGACGCCCGCGAAGAGGATGAGGTGGGTGCGGATCATGGCGTGTTCCCGGTGGCGATCACCGACCCGATCAGGGTCAGCGGGCGGTGGGTGGGGGTGGGATCCGGTGCGATGCCGGTGCGGGCGATGGCGGTGGGTTTGCGCGCGGTCGTCGCCCACAGCTGGAGGTGCGGCAGGGTGCCGCCGACGGTGATGTCGGCGAGATCCATCTCGACCACCACCGCCGTGACGTTGGTGCCCGCGAAGGTGTCGTGGGTGGAGTCGAAGTGCAGCGCGCCGGTGGCCACGGTCGACTTGAACCCATCGAGATCGAAGAAGAAGGGATCATCGCGCAGGCCAGCGAACACCTTGCGCTTGGGACCATCATTCAAGGTGGTCTCGACCGCGCCCTTGATGGCCGCCGTCGCACCCGGAAGGTTCTCCACCTGCACGCCGAAATGTCCGGACGCATCCTTGCCGAAGCGGATGTTGATGTCGACCTTCGGAGTGTTGTCGAAGGTGGTCGTCGCGCTGCGGTCGACGTGGATGGTGTAGAGCGCGTTGGCATCGTAAATTGCTGGGGCGCCGGGCGCGCCAAAGCCGCCGAAGGTTACGACCGCGGTGAAGGTGCCGGCGGAGGTGCTGTGCCAGGCGTAAAGGTCGGCGATGTCGGCGGCGTGATCGGCGGTAGCGCTCGGACCATCCTTGTGGTCGGAGCCCATCAGGATCACCAGCAGTGGCGTGGCGAGGCCGAGGGTGACGAGCCCTTTGAAGGCGGGTTTCATGGGAGTTCCTGGATAAGGTGAGTGGCCGCCAGGGCGGATGCACCGGTCGACCGCTGCTGGTACGTGAGCAGTTGCACACCGGATCTGGGAGATTTTTCCCACCGGTGTTTTCCGCGGTGAAATCGCCCGTCCAGGGGAGTGACTCGTGCGGAGATCGGCCACGCGACACTGCCGTCTGCACGACTGCACGGCCCGACTGCGACGTAAGGAAACACTCTGCGCCACCGTATCCGTGCTCCATCGACGCATGCGCCCTCCACATGCCCTCGCGGCGCGGTGCCGATGGCGCGCTGCCAGCGCGCCTCGCCATGATGACGGTAAGGAGACTCCATGATCACCCACGTCTGGATAGAAGCGGGCTGCATCGGTTGCGGCGCCTGCCCATCGAACGCGCCGGCGGTTTTCGCACTCGACGAGGCCACCGAAGCGGTCGTGCTCGGCAGCGCGAGGCAGGACGGGCTGACTGGCGTGAACCGGGACGAGCGCAGTCCCTTGCTCACGGAGGTGGGCGTGGCCGAAAGCCTCGCCATCCGCGAAGCCGCAGAGGGCTGCCCGGTCGACATCATCCGTTACCGGGACAGCGCGTGATGCCGTTGGCTGGAAACGGAAGCACCCGGAGCGTCATGCCCCGGGTGCTCGCGAGACCGGAAATCGGTCGAGGTTACTTCTTCGCCGCCTTCGCCCCGCCGATGCCGAGGATGCGGTGCAGTTGCTCCTTGTCCGGCTTCCCTCCGGCGAAGTCGTCGAAGGCCTTGGCCGCCTGCTTGATCAGATGGCGGGCGATGAACGGGGCGCCCTCGGCGGCGCCCTGCTCGGGGTCCTTCAGTGCGCACTCCCACTCCAGCACCGCCCAGCCCTTGTAGCCGTACTGGGTGAGCTGGCTGAAGATGCGGCCGAAGTCGATCTGTCCGTCGCCAAGCGAGCGGAAACGGCCCGCGCGCTCCTTCCAGCCCAGGTAGCCGCCGTAGGCGCCGGTGCGGCCGTCGGGACGGAACTCGGCGTCCTTGACGTGGAAGCACTTGATGCGCGCGTGGTAATTGTCGATGTAGGCGCTGTAGTCCATGCCCTGCAGCACGAGGTGCGACGGATCGTACAGGATGTTCGCGCGCGGGTGGTCCTTGAGGTGCTTGAGGAACAGCTCGAAGGTCGCGCCGTCGTGCACGTCCTCGCCGGGGTGGACCTCCCACGCCACGTCAACGCCGACCTTGTCCGCGTGGTCCAGGATCGGCTTCCAGCGCCGCGCCAGCTCGGCGAAGCCCTCTTCGACCAAGCCGGCCGGGCGCTGCGGCCACGGGTACATGGTGTGCCACAGCAGCGCACCGGTGAACGAGGGCATGGCCTTGAGGCCAAGGTTGGCGCTAGCGGTCAGCGCCAACTTGACCTGCTCGATCGCCCACTCGGTGCGCGCCTTGGGATTGCCGCGCACCTCCTTGGGAGCGAAGCCGTCGAACTGCTCGTCGTAAGCGGGATGCACGGCGACCAGCTGGCCCTGCAGGTGGGTCGACAGCTCGGTGATCTCGACGCCGTTCTTCTTGGCGATGCCGGCGAACTCCTGGCAGTAGGCTTTCGAAGTCGCGGCTTTCTTCAGATCCATCGCGCGGCCGTCCCACGAGGGGACCTGCACGCCCTTGTAGCCGAGCTTGCCCGCCCACGCCGTGATGGTGGGCCAGGAGTTGAAGGGAGCGGCGTCGCCCATGAACTGGGCGAGGAAGATGGCGGGGCCTTTCATGAGGACCTTCTGTTCTAGTTAGGGGTTGTTCTTGGGGGTGGAGATGACGGTGGGCGACGACGTTGAGAGAGCATCATGGTATTTCACCAGCAGCGCGTGCCGGATATAGTCCACATCACTCTTTGCGCGCAGGGTGAAGAGGATCAGCCCTGCAGCCATGATGCTGAAGCAACCGAGCGCGAGGGTCGTGATGAGGCCATAGGCCATACCCTCCAGGAGCACGCCGGGCGTTGCGGAGGACTGCACCTTTTCGACGAATCCCGATGCGAAGATGCCGATGAGGGTGCAGAATCCTATGCCGCCAAACCAAGCCATGAAGCGATGGCTGCGCGAGAACTCTTCACGCATGAGGAGGAACCGGCGCGATTGCTCGACGATCATGGCTTCGTTTGGCGCTTTCATCGTATGCTCAAGTCAGAGCAGCGACTTGCCCGCCCCGGCCTTGAGCGCCTTGGCCGGCTTGAGCTTCTGGCTGCGCGCGACCTTCACCCACTTGCGCCCCTTGGCGCTGGCCAGTGAGGCGTCCAGGACCTCCTGGTTGGCGAGGCCGTCGGCAAAGTCGGGACGGAACTCTGCGCCGCTGGCCAGCGCCTTGACGAAGTCGGCGAGCATGTTGATGAAGCAGTGCTCGTAGCCAATGATGTGGCCGTCGGGCCAGTAGTTGCCGGCGTAGGGGTGCGCGGCGCCGTCCATGCACATTACCGTGCGGAAGCCCTTGTGGCGGGGCTCGTCGTCGACGGTGTAGACCTCGAGCTCGTTCATGCGCTCGAAGTTCCACACGATCGAGCCCTTGGTGCCGTTGATCTCGATGCGGTTGTAATTCTTGCGCCCGGCGGCGGCGCGCGTCGCCTCGAAGCTGGCGAGGGCGCCGTTCGAAAGCTTGGCGATGAACAGCAACGCGTCGTCGACGTCGACATCCAGCATGCCCTTGCCATCGGCATTCTTGCGCTTTGTGATGAAGGTCTGGCGCATGCCGCTGACCTCGTCGAACTCCAGGCCGGTCATGAAGCGGGTCAGGTCGATGATGTGCGCGTTGAGGTCGCCGTGCGCGCCCGAGCCGCAGGTCTTCTCCATCATGCGCCACGACGCCGGGCAGGTCTCGTCGAGCAGCCAGTCCTGCAGGTAGACCGCGCGCACGTGGCGGATCTCACCGAGCTTGCCGTCGGCGATCAGGCTGGCGGCGGTCGAGGCGGCGGGCGCGCGGCGGTAGTTGTGCCACAGGCCGACGCGGCAGGGCTTGCCGGCAACGGTGCGCGCCTTGGCGGCGGCGGCGGTCATCGCCTTGGCCTCTTTGACGTTCAGCGCCAGCGGCTTCTCGCACAGCACGTGCTTGCCGGCCTTGAGCGCGGCAATTGACAGCGGCGCATGGCTGTCGTTGGGCGTGGCGACGTCGATGACGTGGATGTCCGGGCGCTTCAGCACCGCGTCGAGGTCGGTGCTCCACTCCTGCCAGCCGAGCTGCTCGGTGGCGGCCTTGAGCGGGCCCTCGCTGCGCCCGACCAGCACCTTGGGCACGACCTGGAAGGGCAGGTCGAAGAAGTGGTTCACCTGGCGGTAGGCGTTGCTGTGGGCGCGGCCCATGAAGGCGTAGCCGACCAGGGCGATGTTGAGGACGGGCTTGGCGGACATGCGGGACTCTCTCGCGGGTGGTTCAGGGAAGGAATGCCTTGGAAGCGCTTTCGCTCAAGGCCGGCGACCGCCTGCGGGCGGTGCCTGAGTGATACCAAAACGGGCCGGAACCCAGGGGGTCGCGGGGGCGTCCACCATGCCGCGGCCTTCGGGGCCGTCCATGGGCCCCTGGTGTGCCCGGGGTCACGGGGTGAGCAGGCTGATCTCGACCTTGCGGTACCACACCTCGGCGCCCTCGCTCTGCAGCTGGATGCGGCCGCGGGTGAGCGGCTCCTCGTGGCCGGCGACCACATGACGGGCATGGCTGAGCACCATCACGGTGGCACCATTGACGATGTGCGTGCAGGTGTCGCCGCGGCAGATGACCTCGATGACGTTCCACTCACCGAGCGGCTTTTCGTTGGTCGCTGACTTGTAGATGCGGTCCTTGGCCTCCCCAACCAAAGGGCCGTCGCTGCGGTATTCCCAGGCTTTTTCGTGCGGCACCGCATGGACTTCGACGCGCGGTCCGGCGACCAGCCAGCAGTCGCCGGTATCCCCTTCCTGGATCTGGCATTCGATGCTCGACAGCCAGTTGCCGTAGGCGGCGCCATGCGGCCCGGTGCCGTGGTAGCAGATGCCGCTGTCGCGGACCACGTCGACCCTGGGCGGCCACTTCTTGTCACCCCACCGCTGCTCAAGGCGTAGGTGGTAGTCGCCATACTCGGCCAGCGTGCTGACGCCGCCGAAGACCTGGCCGGTGATGTGCAGGCAACCGTCACTGACGCTGAAAACGTGGTCAGGATCGTGGTTCAGCCCGAGCGGCTCGCTGGCGCCGGCGGGTTTGCTCAGCCAGGTCTCCCAGCCCTGCAGGTCGGTACCGTTGAAGAGCGCTTGCCAGGGGCCTTCTGCAGTCCAAACCGGCGCAAGTGCGGCGCTTAGCAGGAGCCATGCCGGTGTGGAAATGCGTGGGTATCTGCGCATCGGGAGTTCCTCTGGGAGTGGCAGGTTGGGCGGGGATTCTGGATGGTTACCGATGCGCATGCAGGTCATTGCCGCGGTTGCCATCTGGGTGGTTCAGTCGGTGCAGATCCTTTAGACGCGGGTCACGTTGGCCCGGTCAGCCGCTCCCGTGGCAGGATCGCCAGCGCCTGCGCGGCAAGCCCGGCGGCCGCGCCGCTCAGGGTCGCCTCGCTCAATCCGGTCTCCCCGCCCAGGCGCACGCGTAGCGTCCAGCGCCCTCCGACGCGGCGCGCATGGCAACCGAGCGGCAGCGAACAACCCCCGGCCAGCCCGGCCAGAACGGTGCGCTCGATACCGATGGCGGTGGCGGTCTGCTGATGGTGCAGGGCCGCGACCAGCCAGCGCGTGCGGCGGTCCCCGGCGCGGCAGTCGATGGCTACCGCACCCTGCGCCGGCGCGGGCGTGCACTCATGCTCGGGATCAAGGGGTACCGCGCATGCGCGGCGCAGCAGGCCCAGGCGCTGCAGCCCGGCCATGGCCATGAGTGTCGCAGCGACCTCGCCCGCCTGCACCTTGCGTAGGCGCGTCTCGACGTTGCCACGGATGCTGGTGAAGCGCAGGTCCGGCCGCGCCGCGGCGAGTTGGCACTGGCGGCGCAGGCTGGAGGTGCCGACCAGCGCGCCCGGCGCCAGCGCCGCCAGGCTGCCCGCACCGACCAGCACATCGCGCGCATCCGCACGCTCCAAGATTGCCGCCAGCACCAGGCCAGCAGGTTCGGTGGTGGGCAGATCCTTGCAGCTGTGCACGCCAGCGTCGGCGCGTCCCGCCAGCACCGCCTCCTGGACCTCCTTGCAGAACACCCCGACGTTGTTCATGCGGTAAAGCGGCGTGGCGTGGTCGCCATCGCCGCTCGAGGTGGTCAGCACCAGCTCAACGCGCAGCCCGGGATGCGCGCGGCGCAGTCCTGCGGCGACATGGCGCGCCTGCCACAGGGCGAGGTTGCTGGAGCGGGTGGCGAGGCGGAGGGTGCGCATGGGCCTGCGCAGATTCCGCGCTCGGGGCGGGTTGGGAAGGGGGGAGGAAGGAAGGCGAGGCAGGAGGGCGGTAGGAAAGAAGTGGGAACTGGTCCGGCGTTGTCGGTACTACCAACGAGATGGGGTCATCAGCGACCCTGTCCAAGTCCTCGTCTTCCCTCCTTAGCGAACCGCCCCGATCCTGTGCAGCGCATACACCAGCTCCTTATACCCATCCGCCAGCATCTGCGCGGCCAGCGTGTCGCCATCGCCATCGGCGCCGGCGGGGCGCAGGTCGATGATCGGTACCCCGCCATTGAGGGTGTCGGTGACCAGGTCGGTGACGCCGCCCCATAGTTTTTCGGCATCGGGGCGCTGCTCATCGGAGACGCGCGTCGGACCCAGTACCACCACCGGCAGGATGCCGCGCGCAATGCAGGCCGCGATGCGATCCTTCCAGAAACGGTCGACGGTCAGCGCAACGGTCTTCTGCAGGGACAATTCGGCGCCGGTGGTGACGAACACCACCACGTGGTCGCGCACCGGATTGAGCACCGGTGCGGCGCCGCTGAACAGGGTTTCCAGCCAGGCCTGGGTGAAGATCAGTTCTTGATCGGCGACATGGGGGGTCTTGCCGGCGAACAGCGCGAGCAATCGCTGACTCGCTGCGACCCGCCACGCTGGCCCCAGGTCGCCAGCGGCAAGCAGCCGGATGCGCGTCGGGTCAAGGCCCTTGGGCGGACGCTTGGCGGCGCGCATCAGCGAATCGGTGAGGCGCTGCAGGTTGCGGATGCGGTTGTCGTCCGCGACCAGCGCCGCCGGGCGCAGTCCGAGATCGCGCGCCGCTGGCTCGCGGTCGCGGACCACCACCACTTTGCCGATCACGAAGCCAGCGTCCTCGGGAAGGTCGAGGTGCGCGTCGTCATCCTCGATCGCGAGGATGTTCAGCCGCGTGGCGTCGAAGCCGGCCAGCTCCGGGATGCGGATGGGGAAGGGCGTCCAGTCGTTGGCAGGGAAGATGAAGGGCGGCAATTTCGCGACATGCCCCGACTTGTCGCTGAGCGTGACAATCAACTGCTTGCGGTCGTAACGATTGGGGTGGATGAGCACCACCACGCCACCGTCCTTGCCCGAAGCACCGCCGAGGTCCAGGTACATGCCCTGTCGATTGCGTGAGCCGACGCGCGGCGATTTGTAAAAGACGTCGGCCCCGCCCGGCCAGTGGCCGGGGACGGATTCGCTGCCGTCGACGGGCAGCAGGCGCGGCTTCGCATCCGCATGGAGGACGGTTAGGAAGGCGGGTTTCCACGGTGTGGGATCGTTGTCAGAGACGATCACCAGCGGTGCAGGCGCCGGCGGTGCTGGGGGCGCTGGGGGCGTGGTGGTGGTTACCGGAGGCGTCACCGCGGTAGGTGGCGGGCTGGGGAGTTGCACGGTCACCGGTGGTAGTGGCGGCGGGACAAGCGGAGCTGGCTCGACATGTGCGATCGCCACGATCGGCTGCCGGGCCTTGGCGAGGCGCGCGCGCACCTCGCTTTCACGCGTGCGCACGGTGGCGAAGGCCACGTCCTCGGGCAGGGCGGGCAGCGTCGTCAGCAGGTGGTCGATCTCCGCGAGTCGCCCGGCCCCGAGCGCCTCTTCGGCGTCATCGAGGTGTGCCTGACGCTGGCGCTGCACATCGCGGGTGAGGTCCTGACGGACGAATTCCGGACATTCCGGGTCGTGCTGCGCCTGCTTCCAGGCTTCCAGGGCATCGACGGCGTAGTCGATCCGGCTCTTGGCCGCGCGCTGCGGCTGGCTGCCGACGGTCGGCTGGTCGGTGGGCGTCGCCGCTGCCGGCCGCGTGCGCTGGCCGGACAGCGCCACCGCCGCGGTCGCGCCGGCGACCAGCAGCAGGCCGGCGGCGATCGCCACATAGGCGGGTCCGCGGCTGGCCTTCGCCCCCGTCGTCGTCAGCACCGGAGCGGGAGGCGTCGGCTTGCCGAGGTGCAGGACGGGCGCTTCGAAGAAGCCGTTGATGGCCTGCTTGCGGCGATGGCCGTTGATGTTCATCGCGGTGGTGAAGCTGAACAGCTGGAGGTGCGGCCGGCGCGCCAGCTCGACGCGGTAGGTGGTCGCGTCCAGGCCGCGCACCGCACGCATCTGGTTGATGCGCACCTGCGCCTTGCCTGGCAGGCTGTCGACGCACAGCGGGCAGACCAGCGCGCCGTCGACGCGCACCGCCAGGCCCTCGGCGAGCTCCTCGGGCAGGATCAGTGCTCCGCAGCTGCCGCAGCTCAGGCTCGGCGCGGGCTCGGTGGCGGTTGGGGCGGTGGGAGCGGCCATGCTATCCTGGCTACCCTACTGGCGCCCCGGCGCTTGGCCAGCCGCGGGCGGACCCTCGCCCAGGCGGCGTACCGTGCGCCCGGACGCTGGTTTCGGCCGTTCGCGCTGGCAGACTGCCGGCATGGATACCGAGGCGCCCCTGGTGCTGGCGATGCCGCGGCGCGAGCTGTTCCGCGTCTCCGGGTTCACCAAAAACATTGATTTCGGGGTGCTGGCCTCGGTCGCCGACGAGGCCTGGTACGCCGCTCCCGACACCCTGATCGGCAATCTCGACGCCAAGGAAGTCCGCCTCGGCTTGGTCGTTGCGCGGCCCATCAGCGGCGGCGGCGAAGAAGTGCTGGTGCACGAGGGCGGCGTGCTGTTGCACGCCACGTCGATCCCGCCCGAGGTCGGCGATATGGGCCCGGGTCTGCGCGCGCTGCGCAAGCTCGCCCTCGCCGCCGGCGGCTTCCTGCTCGGTCTGGGCAAGGCGGCGCCGGGGCGCGTCGAGTTGGTCGGCTACCTCAACGACGACGCCCTCCCAGAGTGCCGGGAGTGCTTCATCCTGGTCTACCGCCTGCAGGTCGACGCCGACCACCCGGCGCCGCTCGAGATGCTGTGGACCTCTGCTACCGGACTCGAGCAGGTGCCGCTCGACCCGGTCAGCGTACTGATCGCCGCGGGCTGGGGTCAGCCCGCCGCCCCGGCCAGGAAAGACGGCTGAGGGCGGCGGGGTGGACGCCCGGCAGCCGAACCAGTCAGGGCCGCCGTACGAGCAGCGCGCCGTGGAGGTGCTCGCCGCCGCCAGCCAGGTCGACGGCGAGACCCTCGCCATCGCCCGACTGACCGGCGTCGCCCGGCAGGAGGAGCTCGAAAGCCAGCTTGGCGCATGGCGCCGCGCGGTGACCAGCGATCAGCCTCGCTTCGCCGTCGAGGAGCGTATCGGCCAGGGTTCACAGGGCGTAGTCTTCGCGGTGCGTGACCGCGATTGCCGGCGCGAGGTCGCGCTGAAAACCCTGCACCACACCGGCTGCGACCTTGACGAGATCAGCCGCTTCATCCATGAGGCGCAGATCACCGCGCAGCTCGAGCACCCCGGCATCGTGCCGGTGCACGATTTCGGTGTGCTGCCCAACGGCACGGTGTTCTACACCATGAAGCGCGTCGCCGGGCAGTCGCTGGCCGACCACCTGTTGACCCGCGCCGGCCAGCCCGAGCACCGCTTCGACCTGCTCCAGCTCTTGCAGCGTGTGTGCGAAGCGGTCGCCTTCGCGCACAGCCGCGGGGTGATCCACCGCGACCTCAAGCCGCGCAACATCATGGTCGGCACCTATGGCGAGGTGCTGGTCATGGATTGGGGCCTGGCCAAGGTCCTGGGGGAGCCCGGACATGCGCGCCCGGGTTGGCGGCAGACCATGGTCAGCGACGGCGACGACCACCGCACGCTCGACGGGGCCGCGGTCGGCACGCCTGCCTATATGAGTCCGGAGCAGGCGCGCGGTGCCGGCGAGCCGGTCGATGCGCGCAGCGACATCTACTCGCTCGGCGTGATGCTCTACGAGATCCTCGGCGGCGTCTCGCCCTACCAGCGCGGGCACGTGCGCCGCACCCTTGAGCAGGTCGGCGCCGGTCAGTGGACGCGCCTCGACGAGCGCACCCTGGGCCGCGACCTGCCGCGGCCGCTGGTGGCGATCGCGCACAAGGCGATGGCGCTGCTGCCGAGCGAGCGATACGCGGCGGTCGACGGCCTGATGGCCGACCTGCGCCAGTTTCTCTCCGGGCACGCCGTCAGCGCCTACCGCGAGACGCCCCTTGAAGTGATGCTGCGTCAGCTCGCCCATCACCGCAAACAGGTCGAGGCGATCGTCGTCACCACCCTGCTCGCGCTCGGCGCCGGCATCGCCCTGTGGTTGTACGTCGGGCGCCAGGAGGAGGCGATGCTGCAGGCGCTACGCGCCGCCGCGCAGCGCCAGGAGGAGGCCGGGGATTTCGACGGCGCGCGTGGCAGCCTCGACCGCATCCTCGCCTACCGGCCCGTGGACCTCGCCGCACTCAAGGGGCTGGAGCGCCTCGACGCCAGCATCCAGCGCCGCGAGGCCGCGCAGCTCGACGCCCAGCAGCACGTCGCCGCCGAGCGCCTGCGCAGCGAGGCGCGCGCTTTCGAGACGCGCGGGGGCCCCGGCGACCTGCAGGCGGCGGCGGAATGCTACCTCAAGGTGCTGGGCGTGCTGCCTCGCGATGGCGACGCGCGCGCCGCTTACCAGGCCATCATCCAGCGCAAGACCCACCTCGAGGAACTGCTCGGTCAGGAGGAGCTGGCGCGCGCCCGCGCCGCGCAGGCCACCGAGCTGCGCCGCCGGGCCCAGGTGGCCAGCGACGGCGCCGAACTGGGGGAGGCGCTCGGCTTCATCAACGCCGCGCTGGGCGTCCGCAATGATCCCGAGTTCTCGCTGTTCCGCAGCACCCTGCTCGACCGCATGAAGGAGCAGGATGAACGCGCGCGCCGCGCGCAGCGCCGCAGCGAGGCGGACCAGCAGTTCCGCCTGCTTGACGAGGCGGTGGCGCACGGCGCGGCGCCCGCCGCCGGCGAGTTCCTGACCCGCGCGCGCGCCCTCGACCCGGCCCACCCGGAGCTCGCCTACTACGAGGGGCTGGTCGCCGCCGCGCAGCGCGAGGAGCGCGAGCGTAGCGCCGCCGCCACCCTCATCGCCGCGGCCACCGCCAGCGACCGCGCTGCCGCGCTGCGCTTGGCGCTGGAGCGCGTCGACCGCGAGGTGCGCCGCCTCGAATCCGACCTGCTCGAGCGTGGCGAGACCGCGGTACGCGAGCGCCTGCACGACCTCGAACAGGAGCAGACCGACATCGCCCGCCAGCGCGCCCAGGCGCTGTCCGGCGCGCTCGCCCTGCTCCTCCAGGCGCAGGCAGCCGCCCCCGGCTACGCCAAGGTCCTGGCGGCGCTGGCCGACTACGACGTCGCGCGCCTGCTCGAGGCCGAAGCCGCCGGGCGCTTCGATGAGGCCGCCGCCGCCGAGGCCCAGGGCCGCCTGCACGACCAGGCGCACCGCTACGCCGACCTGCTTGACGGGCACGCGCGCGTCTCCTGCCCTGCCGATGCCGCGGGCTTCACCCTGTGCCTGATCAGCGGGCAGAGCGACCGCCGCGACGCCGCCACTGGCGAAACGGTGACGGTACTGCCGGGTGGCGAGGCGGTGATCGCGCAAGGCCGCTACGAGGTGCGCGGACTGGTCGCCGCGCCGTCCGGCCAGGTCACGCTGGCGGCGCGGCGCTGCGAACGCGGCAAGACCTACGCCCTGCGCCTGCCCGTGCCGCCAGTGCTGCCCGACGGGGTCGCCTTCATCCCAGCCGGTGAGATCCAAGGCAGCGACGGCCGCGCCATCGCGGTTGCCGAGTTTGCCCTGGCCCGTCGTGAGGTGACCTGTGGCGAATACCTCGACTTCCTCAACGACCCGGACACGCGCAAGGCCTTCGCTGCCGAGCTTCATGCCGGCAACCTGGTCTACGCGCCGCGCGCCGCCTTCGCCGCCGATGGCAGCCTGTGGCGCCAGCGCAGCACGCCGCCGTGGATGAAAGGCCAGGGTGCCTTCCTGCTCGAGAGCAGCGGCGAGCGCGGCGAGCCGATCCCGCCGGCGCGGCCGCTGGCCGGCATCAGCTACGACGACGCCGTCGCGTTCGCGCGCTGGTGCGCCAGACGCGATAACCTTCCCTGGCGCCTGCCCGGCGCGGACGAGTGGCAGCTCGCCGCCGAGGGCGGTGACGGCCGCACCTACCCGTGGGGCGACCGCGCCGACCTCGGTTTCTGCGCTTCGGCCCTGACCAGCGAGCGCGCCCAGGCCCTGGCCGCCGGCGGGGCCTTCCCGACCGATTGCTCGGTGCAGGGCGTCTACGACCTCGCCGGCTCGCTTTCGGAGTTCACCGCCGGGGTATCAACCCTGAACCCGAGCTGGCGCATCATCGCCGGCGGCAATTTCACCGATCGCAAGCCGGAGCGCTTCGCTGCATCGGGGCGGCGCGAAGTCGACGCGCGCTATGTCCATCCCGGCTGTGGACTGAGGTTGGCGCTGACGATTACGCGGTGAGGGGGGGGCAGGCAAGCGGTGCTGCGCTAGCAGTCGAACCCACTGGGCCGCTATTGATCACGTCGCAAACCCCGCGACGACACCCACGGCCGCTGCGACGTGGGATTCCCATCCAAGCTCCATGCGGGTCCGATCAAACTCCCTGATGGGGCCCAGCACGGGGCGTTGCACGCCAGCCATCAGCGTAGTTGCGACCGTGCGACCCGCCCCACAATCCCCCCATGCGCTATCGCGATGCGGCCCATGTTGACGTCGGTGGATTCTACGCCCGCCGGCCGGAGCTCGGCAAGGGCTATCGGTTGCTCGGTTATGTCGCCATCCTCTTCGCCGCCATCCACTACGACGATGCGGAGACGCTCGCGCGCCTGCTCATCGCCCTGGTGTTGGTGTGGCTTGCGGCCTGGTACCGCATCGTCGGCACCTTGTGGCGCTCCAGCGTGGTCGCCGCGGCGCTGCTCTGCGCGGTGCTGCTCAGCGGTCACCGTCTGCATTGGCAGTGCCCGTTCTGCCCGGTCACGGCTGACGGCTGGCGGCCGACGGCTGACGGCACGTCATCATCATCGCTCGCGGAATCGGACCGTCAGGCATCCGCAGCAGCACATTTGGCGCGTAGCGCCGCAGCGTCAGCCGTCAGCCGTCAGCCGTCAGCCGCCAGCCAATCCCAGGCCGCCCCGGCCGGGAGCCCCCCATGACCTTCGCGCGCTGGGGCATCCCGACCCTGTTCTGGGCCACCCTCGTGCTCGCCTGGGGCCTGTGGCTGCTGCCGCCCGGGCCAGTGCGCTGGGCGGGCGCCGCGGTCGCGGCCTTCTGCTGGCTGTTCACCCTGGCGTTCTTCCGCAACCCGCGGCGCACGCCGGCCGGTGGCGAGCACTGCCTGATCGCGCCCGCTGATGGCGTGGTCGCCGACATCGGCGAGGTCGACGAGCTCGAGTTCATCGGTGGCCGCGCGCTGCGCATCGGCATCTTCCTGTCGGTCTTCGACGTCCACGTCAACCGCTCGCCGCTCGCCGGCGAGGTGGTGTGGGCGCGCTACACGCGCGGCGCCTTCCTCGACGCACGCCATCCCGACGTCAGCCACGCCAACGAGTGCAACGCCATCGGTCTGCGCGCGGCGGACGGCGCCGCCTCCGGGCTCAAGGTGCTCGTGCGGCAGCTTTCCGGGCTGATTGCGCGGCGCATCATCTGCACCCATGGGGTCGGCGACCGGCTCGCGCGCGGCGAACTCTTCGGCATGATCAAGTTCGGCAGTCGCACCGAGATCTGGATCCCGGTGGCCTATCCACACCAGGTGAAGGTGCAGGTTGGTGCGCGCGTGCGCTGCGGCGAGACCGTGCTGGTCGAATTGAACCACGCGGCGCACGCGCTGACCCTGGTGCCAGGCGGTCGCGGTCCCGCCGACGCGGTTCCTGTTGGCGTGGCGGAGTTTCCATGAGCGAGAAGCTCACCACCGTGCGTTCGCGCATGCGCCGGCTCAAGACCCTGCCGGTGCTGCCGACCATCCTCACCGCCGGCAACCTGGCGAGCGGCATCACCGCCATCCTGTGCGCGGCCCACTACGAAAAGCAGTCCCATCCGTGGATGCTCGAGATGGGCGCGATCATGATCTTCGTGGCGATGATCTGCGACATGCTCGACGGCAAGGTCGCGCGCATGACCAAGACCGACGGCCCCTTCGGCGCGGAGCTCGACAGCCTCTCCGACGTGGTCAGCTTTGGCGTCGCTCCGGCCATCCTCGTCCACCGCCTGGTGCTGGGCGAGCCCGGCGTGTTCGACCACGGCCAGCGCCTGCTGTGGTTCATCACGGTGTTCTTCCCGGTGATGGCCGCGATCCGCCTGGCGCGCTACAATGTCGAGCACACCGACGTGCCGGTGCCCTATTTCCGCGGCATCCCCTCGCCCGGCGCGGCCGCGGTGGTGTGCTCGTGGATCATCTTCCACCAGGAAGTGCTGCAGCCGCCGAACTCCGCGCTCGGTTACCGCTACGACGGCCTCGAGACCCTCGACATGTGGCGTTGGGTGATCATCGGACTGACCATGGCGTCGGCGCTGCTGATGGTCTCGACGGTGCGCTACCCGCATGTCGGGCAGACCCTGCTCGGGCGTCTCGGCTTCCGGCAGATGATCGTCGGCATCCTGCTGGTCAGTCTGCTTATCTGGAAGCCGCCCTACTTCCTGGTCATCGCCACCACCGGCTACCTGCTGCTCGGCCTGGGGGGCGAGGCCATGGCGATGTGGCGCAAGTGGCGCCTGGGCCGCAGCCTGATCGAGGACGCCGACGAAGACGAGGCGGAGGACGCCGGGGTCATCGGCGAGAAGCACCACGACACCGGTCCCGCGCCGGGCCGCTGAGCCCGGGCGGTCTGCGGTGGCGATCGACGAGGCCCTGCTGCTGCGCCCCGGCGCCGCGCACCCGCATCCGCCGCTCGGCATCGGCGAGCTGGCGCGCTTCCTGCACGTCGCGCCGCTGACGGCGCGGCGCTGGGTCGACCAGGGCCTGCCCCGGCTGCCCGACGGCCGCATCGATCCCTTCACCGCCGCCAACTGGCTGGCCTGGGGTCACCTCGACGAGTGCCCGACGCTGGCGCGGCGCTGGCGCAGCTACCTGACCTTCTTCGCGCCCTTTGCCGCCGGCCAGGAGCGCGCGCGCCACCTGCGCTGGACGCGTCACCACCGCCTGTGCCTGCCCGGTCCGGTCGCCGGCCTCGACTGGTGGCTGCCGTTGGTGCCGACGCGCCCGGGCCAGCAGGTCACCGGCGCCCAGGCGCTCGCCGGCCGCGGCCTGGTGTGCACGGCCCACCCCGGATTCCTGCACCTGCACGCCGGTTCAGCAGCGGTTTCCGCCGAGGTCTCCGGCACGCTGTCGATCACCCTGGCGCCGCGCATCGTGCTCGCCGCCGGGGCTCCCGGCCACGCCGAGCTCGCCGCCCTGGTCACCGAGGTCGCCGGCGATTTCCGTTATGAATACCGGCATCACGACGTGGGCGAGTACGATGGTGCCCTCGGCTGGCGGCCCGGCGCGATGGTCTTGGACGCATCTCAGGTGCCGACCACCGGCAGCTGCCTCGATCTCGCGCTGACCGTGGCCGCGCGGCTGACTGCGCGCAGCCGGCCGTGGCGGCTGTGCAGCGGCCTGATCGCCGCGACCCACCTCGCCAACCCGCACTTCTGGATCGAGGCGGAACCCGCGCAGGGCGGCGAGTGGATCCCCCTCGATCCGACCCTGCCCGCGCTGGTGCGCATGATGGGCGGCGAGTGGCGCGCCCTGGCGGCGCGCTACACCGGTTCCTGCGACGCGCGCCGCGTGTGCCTGCGCGTCGGTGATCCGCTGGTGCGCGACCCGCTGCTCGCCGACATCCCCGGCGGCGCAAGCCTCGACGGCACCATCGGCGAGGCGGTCGCGACCATGCCCGACGGCCGCCGCCTCAACGCCTGGCCGTGCATCGACTGGGTCGGCGGTGAGTGCGAGGCGGAGTTCGACGATCTGCAGGAGCTCACGCCCGCAGCTTGGCCGCCGTGCGCGCCTCGACGCTCTTGACGATGCGGCCGTGCAGCTGCTGAAGGTCCTTTTCCTCGAGCGTGCGTTCGGCGGCCTGCAGGCGCACGCGCAGGCTCACCGCCTTGTGCGCGGCGGCGATCTGCTCGCCGCGGTAGATGGTGATCAGGTCGATGCCGGCGCACAGCGCACCCGCGGCCTGGCGGGTCGCGGTGGCGAGATCGCCATAGGGCAGCGCCTCGGGGCACACCCAGGTGTACTCGCGCTCAACCAGCGGGAAGCGGCTCGGCGCGTGGTGCGGGACCGGCTTGGGCGCGCCCTGGGCCGCGACCAGGCGCTCGAACTCGATGGTGAAATAGCCGACGCGCTCCGGGCAGTCCGCCCGCGCGCGCAGCGGGCGCGGCAGCTCGCCGGCAGCGCCGACCACCGTGCCCGCGACCAGCAGGTCGACGGCGCGGTCGGGGGCGAGTTCGGCGTGCGGGGCGGTACGCGGCACGTACGTGGCCTCGTGGCCAAGGCCGCGCAACAGCGCCAGCGCGGCATCGCGCGCGGCGTAGAAGGGGGCCTCCTCGCCGGCGGCGGCGCACATCCCGGCGACCACCACACGCTCGTGCACGGTGTCGCCGGCGCCGGCCTGCGCGCCGTAGCGCTTGCCGACCTCATAGATGGCGACGTTGCCGCGGTGCTTGCGATTGCGCCCGACCGCCTCGGCGAGCGTCGGCAGCAGGCTCTGGCGCATCACCGTCTGCTCGCTCGAGAGCGGGTGCGCGAGGCCGACGGTGGTCGCCGCATCCCAACCCAGTGCGCCGGCCCAGGCCGCGGAGGTGAAGGCGTAGGTCGCGACTTCGCTCCAGCCCTGCGCGGACATGACGCGGCGCGCGCGGTGCTCGGCGCTGCGCAGCGGGTTCAGCGCCGGCGCGGCGGCGGGCAGGCGCGGCGTCTCGGGCTGGATGCGCTCGTAACCGTGGCTGCGCGCGACCTCCTCGACCAGGTCGGCGGTGCAGCTGACGTCCTTGCGTCGCCACCACGGCACCGTCACGGCGTTGCCCGCGACCACGAAGCCGAGCGCACTGAGCAGGCGCTCACGCGCCGCCTGGTCGACGGCCAGGCCGGTAAGCCGCTGTACCGCGTCCACGGGCAGCGTCAGCGTCACCGGTGCGCCGGCCAGGGCGCCGCTGGCGAAGCGCTGCACCACCCGGCAGCCCGGGCACAGCTCGCGCAGCAGCGTGAGGGTGCAGTTGAGGGCCGCGGGCGCGCCCTCGGGGTAGAGGGTCTTCTCGAAACGCGCCGAACTGTCGGTGGCCACGCCACTGCGCTGACGGGTGCGGCGGATGCGCGCAGCCTTGAAGATCGCGGCCTCGATCAGGATGCCGCTGGTGTCGGCCTGGACCATGCTGCCCGCGCCGCCCATGATCCCGGCCAGGGCCAGCGCGCGCCTGCCGTCGGCGATAACCAGGTCTTCGCCGGCCAGCGCATGGCTGCGCCCGTCGAGGGTGGTGAAGGCCTCGCCGGCGGCGGCGTCACGCACCGTCACGGTGGTGCCGTCCAGCTCGCGGCGGTCGAAGGCGTGCAGCGGTTCGCCGACCTCGAGCATCACGAAGTTGGTGAGGTCAACGAGCAGGCCGAGCGGGCGCACGCCGACGCTAGTCAGCAGGTCTTGCATCCACGTCGGCGAGGGCGTGTTGGCGACGCCGTCGACGACCGCGCCGGCATAGGCGGTGCAGCCGTCACTGCGCAGCTCGGCGCGCCACGGCCCGGCATCGACCGCCCATGTGGTGTCGAGCGGCGCGGGCGGCGGCACGCCCAGGATGGCGGCGATCTCGCGCGCCCAGCCCCATTGGCCCCACAGGTCGGGGCGGTGGGTGATCGCGGCGTTCTCGATGACCAGCACGCTGTCGCCCAGGCCGAGCGCCTCGCGCAGGGGGGTGCCTGCGACCAGCCCAGCATCCAGCACCAGGATGCCATCGTGCCCGCCGGGCAGGCCAAGCTCGTCGGCGGCGCAGATCATGCCTTCGCTGGGTTCGCCGCGCAGCTTGGCGGCCTTGATCGTGACGGTCGCCGGCGCCCCGTCCTTGCCGGGCATGGTCAGGGTGGTGCCGATGGTCGCGACGGCAACGGTCTGTCCGACAGCGACGTTGGGCGCGCCACAGACGATCGGCGCCGCGGCACCACGGCCGATGTCGACGGTGGTGACGCGCAGACGGTCGGCACCCGGGTGCTGGGCGCAGGTCAGGACCTTGCCCACCACCACGCCGGCGAGTGCGGGTCCGGCGACCTCGACCTCGGACTCGAACTCGGCGACGCGCAGGGTCAGGGCCTTCTGCAGCTCCGCGACCGGCATGGGCAGGGTCGTCAGGTCGAGGAGGCGCTTGATCCAGTTCAGGCTGACGCGCATGGCGGCTCCGGTGGCGGCGCGGCCGCACGGGTGGAGCGGCACAGGTTCGGGAGGTGGGCTGGGATGCAAGTGTGGGGACCTGCGGCCCCGGTCCGGAAGTCCGGAGGTCCGGAAGTCCGGGACGCGGCAGCCTGGCGGGCGCGCCGGCAGTCTCCGGTCCTGCGGAGCACCGGAAACCCCATCTGAGACCACCAGCCCCCGCGAGCCGAGACTTCCGGACTTCCGGACTCCCGGACTTCCGGACTCTCCCCCGTTGCCACCGCTTCCCCGTCCCTTTAGTCTCGTCCCCGTGGCCTCGGCACAATTTACCAGCGCCCGTACGATCTTCGCTTCGCCGCGCTTCGCGTTGATGGAGGAGACCTTCGCCACGTCGGACGGCGAGGTGGTGCGCCCGGTCATCCACCACCCGGGCGCCGTCGCGATCCTCGCACAACCGCGTCCCGACACGCTGCTGCTGGTGCGCCAATACCGGTATCCGATCCGCCGCTGGACGCTGGAGATCCCCGCCGGCACGCGCGTCCCGGGCGAGTCCCCCGAAGCCACCGCGGCGCGCGAACTGCAGGAGGAGGCCGGCTTCAGCGCCGCGCACCTCGATGAGCTCACCCGCTTCCTGCCCGCGGTCGGGGTCTCCGATGAAGAGCTCATCATCTACCGCGCCACCGGCCTCAGCGAGATCGCAGCCGCGCCCGAGCACGGCGAGCTCGTCGCGCGCGAGGTGGTCGCGCTCGATCGCGTGCCCACGCTGCTCGCGGAAGGGCTCATCTGCGACGCCAAGACGCTGTTCGCCCTGGTCCTGATCGGCCTGCCGGTCTCCTTCGCCAAGGCCGCCCATGACTGAACCGCACGCGCACGACGACCACCACCGCACCACCACCAACGCCATCCCGCAATTCGCCATGGAGAAAAGCGCGCTGGTGATGTCCTCGACCGGACGCGGCATCCTCGACCGCGCCCAGGTCGCCGGTCGCGCCCTGCTGCTGCTGTGGTCGGCCGGCCTGCACGTGGTCGAGGTCAAGCGCAGCATCCCGATGCTGCTGCGCCAGATCGAGTTCTGCGGCTTTGGCTCGCTGCTGGTCCTGGCGCTGATCTCCGGCCTGACCGGCATGATCATGGCCGTGCAGACCGGCATCGCCCTGCAGGCTTATGACCAGACCAATCTGCTCGGTGGCATCATCGGCGTGACCTTCTGCCGCGAGCTCGGCCCGATCTGGGCGGCGGTGATCATTCTCGCCCGCGTCGGCGCCGGCATGGCCGCCGAACTTGGTACCATGGCGGTCAACGACGAGATCGACGCCCTGCGCGCGATGAGCATCGACCCGGTACGCTACCTGGTGATGCCGCGCATCCTCGCCCTGGCCATCGTCATGCCGCTGCTCGCCGCGGTCTCGGACTTCGTTGGCATGCTCGGCGGCGCGCTCATCGCCAAGGCGACTTTCGGAACGCTGATCACCACCTTCTTCGAGTCGGCCAAGAACAGCCTCGCCTTCCTCGACGTGTCCTCGGGCCTGTTCAAGTCCTTCGTCTTCGCCTGCCTGATCGGTACCATCGCCTGCGACCAGGGCATGAACACCACCGACGGCGCCGAGGGCGTCGGCCGTTCGACCACCAAGACCGTGGTGCTGAGCATCATCTTCGTGCTGCTGATGGACCTGTTCCTGACCTCCTTCGTACAGCTCGCCATGAAGCGGCTCCTCGCATGAGCGATACGCCCCCGCGAAATCCCGCCAACCTTGCCGAGGGGGTGCCTGCGCCAGTGGCGGCAGTCACGCCGGGGGCCTCGTCGGGCTCATCATCGTTGGCCACGAAGAGCCCGCGCGGTGGCTGGACGCGGCAGGAGCTCGAGCGCGCCGCGCGCCTCGCCCCGGTGCCGCCGGACAAGCAGGTGCTGATGCGCATCCGCGACCTGCACAAACATTTCGGCCACCGCCACATCCTGCGCGGCATCGACATCGACGTCTACCAGGGCGAGACCCTGGTCATCCTCGGTGGCTCGGGCTCGGGCAAAACCACCCTCATCCGCCACATCATGGGCATGCTGCGCAGCGACGCCGGCGCGGTGACCGTCGGCGACCTCAACCTCAACGCCGCCACCCCCGAGCAGATGGCGGGCTACCGCCGGCGCATGGGCGTGGTATTCCAGATGGCGGCGCTGCTCAATTCGCTGACCATCCTCGAAAACGTCGGCCTGCCCCTGGTCGAGGTCGACCGACTGCCCGCCGACCAGGTGCGCGCGCGCGTCATCAAGGCGCTCAAGCAGGTCTTCTTGCCGGCGGAGGAGATCCTCCAGCTCAAGCCCGCGGATCTCTCGGGCGGCATGCGCAAGCGCGTCGGCATCGCCCGCGCCATCATCCAGAACCCCGAGATCATCCTCTACGACGAGCCCACCACCGGCCTCGACCCGGTGACTGTCAATGGCGTCAACGAGTTGACCCTCGAACTGCAGAAGTCGCTCGGCGTGACCTCGATCGTCATCACCCACGATCTGCATGCCGCCTTCATGATCGCCGACCGCATCGCGATGCTCTACAAGGGCCGCATGATAGAGGTGGGGGACAGGGAGCAGATCAAGGCCTCGCTGCACCCGGTGATGCACCAGATGCTGACCGGATCGACCAAGGGGCCGCTGACGGAAGGGTACACCTCGTGAGCGGGCCATCCGTGATCCACCGCGCGACCCTCCGCCCCCGTCTCTTTGCAACCGCCAGCCCCATTATTGATGCCATCCCGGAAACCGCCCTATATTCCGCAGCCATGTACAACGCGGGCGCCCAGTGAACAGCGAAGTCAAGGTCGGCATCCTGTTCTTCCTGGGTCTCGGCCTGGTGCTGTGGCTGACCATGTTCACCACCCAGCTCGGCCAGACCAAGGGTACCTACGCGGTCAACTTCCCACGCGTCTCCAAGCTGAAGGAGGGCGACATGGTCACCTTCAACGGCGTGCGCGTCGGCACCATCACCGAGGTCGCGCCGGTGCTGGTCGACGGCGCCCCGGTGGTCCAGGTCAGCTTCTCGATCCAGGCCGAGCGGCAGAAGTTCGTGCTGGTCGACGAGCACACCCAGTTCCGCATCGTCCAGGCGGTGCTCGGCGGCTCGGCTCTCGACATGGCCTCGCATTCCGGCAAGCCGATCGCACCTGACCTGGTGCGCGGCCGCATGGGATCCGACCCGGCCGGCTTCGACGAGGTCCTGGGCAGCGTCAAGGTGGTGATCGACGAGAACCGCGCTGAGATCAAGCAGGCCATCACCACCGTGCGCGAGAGCATGGAAAAGTTCGGCCGCGCCTCCGAACAGATCGAAGCCCTGGTCAAGGACAACCGCGCCGAGGTCGGCAAGGCGATCACCAACTTCTCGGAGATGTCCGAGCGCATCGCCAAGCTGGTCGAGGAGAACCGCCAGGGCATCAAGGACTCGATCGCGCGCTTCGACGAGATGTCGCAGCAGATCCGCGATCTGGTCAAGGAGAACCGCGAGAGCGTCAAGTCGGCCGCCGACAAGCTGCCGGTCGCGGTCCAGAATGTCGGCGACGCGGCGAAGTCCATCCAGACCACCGTTGACGAGAATCGCGCCGACATCCGCAAGGCGATCGCCGACATCGCCAGCTTCACGCCCAAGCTCAATAAGATCGGTGACAACCTCGAAGTCATCACCACCCAGATCGCCTCGGGTAAGGGCACCGTCGGCAAGCTGGTGTTCGAGGACACCCTGCACGACAAGACGGTGCAGGCCGTCGACAGCCTCAACAACCGCCTCGAGGAGGTCAAGCCGCTCACCGGCGGCTTCAGCGAGACCAAGCTGTGGCTCGGCGTGGCGGGGGGCATCGACACCAACACCAAGTCGAGCACCTATGGCGCCTACCTGCGCTACGAGCCCAAGCCGTGGAAGTTCTACGAGGGCGGCGTCAGCTACCGCACCGCCCCAGACGCGCGCGTGGTCAAGTCCGACGATCCCAACCGCTTCAACGTCGACTTCACCCTGCTGCTCGGCTGGCGCTTCGTCCCGGACGACGAGGCTCAGATCTACCATCTCAGCCTGGCCGCCGGCATCATCGAGAGCCAGCCCGGCGTGACCGCGAGCTGGAGCTTCACCGACCGCCTCAGTCTCGACGTCATGGCGCGCGGCAAGGACAACCAGCGCGACCAGGACGACCGCCGCTTCGAGGATGGCCACGTCATGCTGCGCGCTGCGCTCAGCTACCGCCTGTGGGACCGCATCACCATCAGCGCTGGCGGCAACGACCTGGGCGTTAAGCCGGGCGGCTGGGTTGCGCTCAGCGGCGAGCTGCTCGACAACGACCTGCGTGGCATCACCCAGGCCACGGCCCTCGGCAAGTAGGGATGCGGCGGTGATGGCGATCCTCAATCTCTCACGCCCGGTCCTGCTTTTGGCGTGCGCCACCCTGGCGGGTGCGGTCGACGCCCCGCCGCCAGAGGCTTCGCCTCCGGCCCAGCCCGCCCCCGGAGCGCCGGCCCCGCTCGGCGAGGTCGCGACCACACCCAAACCCCAAGGCGACGCCAAGTCTCAGGACGACCGCCTGCGCTCGGCGATCTCGGCCTACGAGCCGGTTTATTTCCTGTTCGGCGACCGCGGCGGCGTGGACGCCAAGTTCCAGTTCAGCCTCAAGGCGCAGCTGCTCAGTCCCGCCGGCCTGTTCGCAGGCGGTCCGCGCGCACTGGGCGCGTTCTTCTTCGGCTACAGCCAGACCTCGCTGTGGGACCTGCACGGCGAGTCCAAGCCGTTCCGCGACTCCAGCTACCGGCCGGAACTGTTCTACTACGACGACCTCGGGCTGTTCGACCGGGATTCGGGCGTCAGCCTGGCCGTGCAGACCGGCTTCGCCCATGAGTCCAACGGCAAGTCCGGCACGGAGTCGCGCAGCATCAACACGCTGTTCGCGACGCCCATCCTCACCCTGGGCGCCGATGGTGCGACGCAGCTGACCATCGCGCCGCGGCTGGTCTACTACATCGAGAAGACCGAGAACGCGGACATCACCGACTACCGCGGTTATGGCGACCTGCTGCTCAAGCTGAGCCTGGCGCATGGCTGGCAGTTCTCCGTCGATGGCCGCATCGGCACCGGCGCGCACAAGGGCAGCATCCAGTTCGACGTCTCCTACCCGCTCGATCGCATGACCGGGGGAGCGATCTCCGGCTTCCTCGGTTTGCAGTACTTCGACGGCTACGGTGAGACCATCCTCGATTACGATCGGCGCGTCGAATCGCGTGTGCGCATCGGCTACGTGCTGGTGCGCTGAGGGACGGCGCTCCATGCCAGGCCGGCGAGCAGCACGGCGACCGCCGCGGCGAGGGGGCGCTCCAGTCCGCCTGGCCAGGCGAGCAGCGAGGCCATCCCCGTCACCACCGCGAGTGCGCCCAGGATCGCCTGACGCCGCCAACCAGGGTAACGCGTCAGGCCCGCGCCATGCAAGCGCACCAGCCCGTTGCCGATCAGGAATGACGCCAGGATCAGGCCGGGGATGGCCGGGCGCGGGCTGAGCCGCAGGCACAGCAGTCCCCCGCCCTCCAGGTCGATCAGACCACAGAGGGTGAGCAAGGCGCCGCCCGCCCGTGCGCCCAACGCCCGTGCCCGGTCCATCTGCAGCATGCCACCGCCAGCGAGCAGCAGCCCGGTCGCAAGGGGGGGCGCGGCGATCACGACCGCAACCACGGCGCCCACGGCCAGCAGCGCGAATGCCGCTTGGCAGGCGCGCCCCGCCAGCGGGCGGGCGCGTGGCGGGGGGGCGGGCGGTGCGGTTGCGGGCATCGCTTGCCATGGTCGGCACGGCCGGGCGGCGGCAAGCTCCGCCGGAGCGGGTGGGACCAGCCGCCTCCCCCCGTTGTGGCCCTGCGCTTGGGGTCTACGCTCGCATCCAGATGCACCTCCTCGCTGTCATCCTCATCGCTGGCGCCGGCCTCTGCTACTGTGCGGCGGCCGTGCTGCGCTGGCGGCAGATGGGCCGTCAGGACGATCCGCGCGCCGGCTACCTGTGGCCGGTGTGGGTGGGCCTTGGCCTGCACACCGCGAGCATGATTCTGAGCCTGCTCGATCCCAGCGAGCGCGACTTCGCCTATGGCGTGCTCGGGGTATGGGCGGCGGTCGCCAGCCTGCTGTTCTTCAACCGCTACCTGGCGGTACCGAGCCGCAGCCTGCTGGTGCTGCCGGTCGGGGGCATGGCTCTGCTGGTTGCCATGTCCGCGCTCGCCGGCCCGCCGCCCGTTCCCGTCCATGATCCCAGCCCGGCCGCCACCGGTACGCCGCTGATCGTCCTGGTGCATGTGGTGTTCATGTCCGCGCACCTCGCCTGCATGCTGGTCTGCGGCGCCTCAGGCGGGCTCTACCTGCTCGCCGCCAAACAGCTCAAGTCGCCCTCGGTGCGCGCCCTGCGCCTGCCCGCCCTGCCGCCCCTGGAGCGCTTCACCGAACGTACCCTGGTCGCCGCCACCGCGCTGCTGCTGGGCGGCCTCGCCACCGGTGGCGCGGCCATGCAGCTGTCGCGCATGGTCAGCATCGGCAGCCCGACCATCGTTCTCGCCCTGCTCACCATGGTGCTGCTGGTGGTGGTGCTTGCGCTGCGCGCCGCCGCGCGCATCAGCCGGCGCGGCATCGCACTGACCGCGGTGGTGTGCATGCTCGTCGCCGCGCTCGGGGCGGTCAGTCAGCTCGTGGCCAAGCATGGCTGAGCCCGATCCCGCCGCCCCCGTCCGCGAGTTGCCCCTGATGGTGATCGGCGTCGACCACCACCGTACGCCGGTCGAGGTGCGCGAGCGCCTCGCCGTCGACGCCGGCGCGCTCGACGGGCTGCTCGCCGCGTTGGCTGCGCTGCCCGGCGGCGGCGAGGCGGTGGTGGTGTCGACCTGCAACCGCCTCGAGTGCTACCTGGGCGGCTCGCCCGACCGCCGTCAGGTCCTCACCCTGCTCGCCGAGCGCCAGGGACTCGACACCGAACTGCTCGACCGCCATCTCTACCACCACCAGGGCCGCCACGGCGTGCGCCACCTCTTCCGCGTGGTCAGCGGGCTCGAAAGCCTGGTCATCGGTGAATACCAGATCGTCCACCAGATCAAGACCGCCTACGACCAGGCGCAATCGGCCAAGGTCACCGGGCCGCTGCTCAACCCGCTCTTCCAGCGCGCCCTGGCGGTGGCCAAGGACGTGCGCAACCAGACCGCTATCGGCAAGCATAAGCTGTCGGTGGCCTCAGTGGCGGTCGACCTCGCCAAGCACATCCACGGCGAGTTGTCCCAGGCGCGCCTGCTGGTGGTCGGCGCCGGCGAGATCGCCGAGTTGGCGGTGAAATACCTGGTCAGCGCCGGGGTGCGTCGCCTCAGCATCGTCAACCGCAGTCCCGAGCGTGCCGCGGCGCTCGCGGCCGAATTGACCACCACCGACTTCAAGCCCGAGGTGCTGCCCTGGTCCGCACTCGGCGAGGCGCTCGCCGCGCACGACATCGTGGTCAGCTCGACCGCCGCGCCGCACGCGGTGATCCTGGCCAGTGACGTGCGCAGCGCGCGCAAGCGTCGGCGCAGCCCGCTCATGCTCATCGACCTGGCGGTGCCGCGCGACGTCGAGCCGGCGGTGGCTGGGCTCGACGACGTCTACCTCTACAACATCGACCACCTCGACGCGGTGGTCGCCTCCAACCGCCAGCTGCGCGTCGAAGAGGTCGACGCCGCCGCGGCCCTGGTCGACACCATGGTCGCGTCCTACGCCACCGATGTCCGCCACGACAAGGCGGCGCTGCTCGCCCAGGTCGCCGGCTACTTCCAGGATGTGGTCGCCGCCGAGGAGGTGCGCCTGCGCACCAAGCTCGGCCTCGCCGACTCCGCCGACCTGCGCTACGGCCTCGAGCGCGTCGGCAACAAGCTGCAGCACCAGGTGCTCAAATACCTGCGCGAGCATGCCGGGGATCCGCAGGCGGAGCGCGCGGTGCGGGCGATGCTTGGGCTGATGGCTGATGGCTGATGGCGGACAGCGGACAGCGGACAGCGGACAGCTGACAGCAGATAAAACAGGAGGCGCGGAGACGCGGAGGGGAGAGGAGGACAGCCTTAAGGGGTCGGTTATCTCTGGGCTCCTGGGTGCGTACGAGTCCTGGGTTACTGGGCGCGCTATCCACGCGTACCTGCTTATTCTCCTCCTCTGATCTCCGCGTCTCCGCGCCTCCTGTTTTATCCGCTGTCGCAGTCAGCCATCAGCCATCAGCCATCAGCCATCAGCCATTCACACCTTCTTCGTCCGCCGGTACTGCCAGCTCGCCAGGATTCCGCCGAAGAATCCGCCACAGTGCATCTCCCAGCTCACTTGGAGGGTGGGTGCGTGGGTCAGGGTGGGCGGCAGGGCGGCGGTCAGGCCGGAACCGAATAACACCAGCGTGGCGAGGCCCAGGAAGATGGCGAAGAGGTCGCGACGGAACACGCCGTTGGCGAGCAGGAAGCCCATCAGGCCGAAGATCACTCCACTTGCGCCGATGTGCACCTCGCCGGGATGGTTCCAGCTGCCAAAACACCACGTGAAGGCGCCGGCGCAGAGCATCGCGTAGCCGACGGCCGCGCCGGTCAGGGCGCGGCTGTAGCCGCAGCTCGCCCAACCGAGGATCAGCAGCCCGACGCTATTCGCGGCGATGTGCGCGACGCTGGCGTGCAGGAAGTGCGAGGTGAGGATGCCGATCAGACCGTGCACCGTGCGCGGCCGCAGGCCAAGGGTGTCGGCGAGCGAATAGCCGAGCAGGCTGTAGAGCGCGACCTGGATGATGTAGACCACCCACAACAGCGCGAGCCAGCCCACGACCACTTGGAGGTCGCCGGCTGGCCCGCGTCTGGATGCCATGGAAACGTCGCCCGCAGGGGCGCCTTCGACTTACTTGGGGATGACGATGATCTCGACGCGGCGGTTCTTGGCGCGTGCGGCCTCGCCGCTGCCGGATGCGACGGCGCGCTCCTGGCCGTATCCGGCAAAGCCGAGATCGGCGGCGGGGATGTGGCGCTCAAGCAGGTAGTGCAGCACCGACTGGGCACGGCCACCGGAGAGATCCCAGTTGTCGTCCCACTTGTCCTTGGTGCGGCGGATCGGCTGATCGTCGGTGAAACCTTCGACGCGGATGTAGTTGTTCTTGTACTTCTCGTTGATAAGCGCGACGACCTTGTTCAGGGTCGACTTGGCGGTCAGGCTGAGGTCCGAAGAACCCGCCTTAAAGAGAATCGAATTCTCGATGGTGAAGACGATCTCCTTGTTGCGCTCGCCCCAACCGACGCCCGGCAGGTGCTCCTGGATCGCGGCGTTTTGCTTGGCGGGGTTGCCTTCAGTGGTTCTCAGCGTGTCGTGGATGGTCGCTGCGTCCTTGGCCGCCAACTTCTCTTCCAGATCCTTGATCTGGCGCTGGTACTCCTCGATTTCGACATCGCGGTAGTTGACCGTGCGCGCATCGCCGCAGCCGATCAGGTTGAGGGAGGCGACGGCGACCACGCAGGCGACGAGGAGACGGTAGGTGTTCATGGACAAGGTTTCTAGCGGGGTTGGGTGCGCTTGGCAAGATCCGGTTGGAGAATGCGTTGCGTCCAGGCCTAGGGGTTGGAGGGACGTTGGGATGCGAAAGGGCAACAGGGGAGGATGGGGGCGGTTCTGAAGGTGTTACCGCCCCCGAGCATCCGCTCGCGGCGGGCAGCTCCTACTTCTTCCCCCGCAGGTGCCCCAGCACGGCGTCGGCCATCTCGCGGGTGGTCAGCACCGGCAGACCGGCCTGCTTGATATCCCCGGTGCGCTTGCCCTCCTTCAGGACAGCGCGGATCGCGGTCTCGATGGCGATGGCCTCGGCCTCGAGTTTGAGACCGTAGCGTAGCAGCAGGGCGGCGCTGCCGATCATCGCCAGGGGGTTGGCTTTCTGCTGGCCGGCAATGTCGGGGGCCGAGCCGTGGATGGGCTCGAAGAAGCCGACCGGGCCGCCGACCGAGGCTGAGGCGAGCATGCCGATCGAGCCAGTGAGCTGGCTCGACTCGTCAGAGAGGATATCGCCGAAGATGTTGCCGGTGACGATGACGTCGAACTGCTTGGGATCGCGGATCAGCTGCATGGCCGCGTTGTCGACGTACATGTGGCTGAGGGCGACGTCGGGGTACGCCTTGGCGACGCCGATCACG
Organism: Planctomycetota bacterium; assembly: GCA_038213805.1. GTDB lineage: Bacteria > Planctomycetota > UBA11346 > UBA11346 > UBA11346 > BOG-1363. Next base: position 49,609 of record JBBQSO010000027.1, read on the forward strand.
GTGTCGCGCCAGAGCTGGCTGGATTCCAGCACGTTGGCCTTGTCGACCGAACACACCTTCTTGCGCCGGCCGCGCGCGATTTCGAAGGCCATCTTCGCGATGCGCTCGATTTCGTAGACGTGGTAGACTTCGGTGTTGTATCCGCGGCGCTGGGGGCCCTCGCCGTCGATGCCGCGCGGAGTGCCGAAGTAGATGCCGCCGGTCAGCTCGCGCAGCACCATGATGTCGGTGCCGCGCAGGACCTCGGGCTTGAGCGAGCTGGCGTCGATCAGCTCGTCGAAGACCACCGCCGGGCGCAGGTTTGCGAATGCGCCGAGCTCCTTGCGCAGCTTGAGCAGGCCGGCCTCGGGCTTGAGGTGGTGGGCGACCTTTTCCCATTTGGGGCCGCCGATGGCGCCGAAGAGCAGGGCGTGGCTGTCCTTGACCCCCTTGAGGGTGGCGTCCGGCAGGGGCACGCCGTGGGCGTCCAGGGCGGCACCGCCGGCCAGATACTCGGGGAAGGTGAAGGTGTGGCCGAACCGCTCGCCGATCGCCTGCATGACGCGCACGCCTTCGATGCCGACCTCCTGGCCGATGCCGTCACCGTGGATGACCGAGATGGTGTAGTTCGCCATGGTAAAGCTGCTCCTGGAGCGGATTTCGCGGATTTCGGGGAAGGGCAGCACGGTATGCCCGTCCCGCCCCTGTAAAGGCCCGGGGGGCCGGCGGGTGGGGGAAACTCCAACATCGCGCCGAGCTGCATTCCTGGTAGGCTGCCTTGTACCCAGCGGAGGTTCCATGTCCCGCCTCGCCGTGCTCATGCTCGCCAGCTGCCTGCTCGCCCCGACCCTGCTGTCCGCAGCCGCCGCCCAGGATGGCGGCAAGGCTCGCCCCAAGGGCATGCAGCCGATGTCCCTGATCGAGCGCCTCGACCGGCTCGGTGGCACCGGCAAGGAGGGGGACGAGGCGCTCGCTGCCTGGGTCGCCCGCATCAAGGAGAAGCGTCCGGAGGAGTTCGCCAAGCTCGACGCCGATGGCGACGGCACGATCAGCCCGGCCGAAGCGAAGGCCGCGCGTGACCATGCTGAAGAGCTGCTCAAGGACAACTATCCCGAGCTGTTCGCCCGCTTCGACACCGACCACGACGGCCACCTCAGCCATGGCGAGGTCCAGGCTGCCCGCGAGGCCCTGCGCGCGGCCCGCAAGGACCGTCCAGCCGAGGGCCATCCCGAGCCCGCTTCCGCATCTGGTCCGGCCGTCCCCCCGGTCGAGCTCAAAGAGCACCCGACCGGTCCCGCTCCAAAGTTCTGAGCGGCGCGCCGGTCGACGGTGCGCCCTGACGGGGCTTGGGTTTCGCGCAAGGTTTCCTAGGGTTCCGGGCACTACCTTCCGGAGAACCCCATGTCCCTGCTTCCCCAGCTTCTCGTCCCGCTCCTGGTCATCGCCGCGGCCACGGTGCTGCCCGCCGCCGAAGGCAAGGGCGGCGCGCTTGGCTTCACCTTGACCTCCATCGACGGCAAACCCTATCCGCTCGCCCAGCACCTGGGTGAAGTGGTCATGCTGGTCAACGTCGCATCGCGCTGCGGCAACACCCCGCAATATTCCGGCCTCGAAGCGATCTACGACAAGTACAAGGCCAAGGGTTTTGTCGTCATCGGCGTGCCCGCGAACAATTTCGGCGGCCAGGAGCCGGGCAGCAACGAGGACATCAAGGCGTTCTGCACCTCGACCTACCAGGTCGCCTTCCCGATGATGGCAAAGGTCAGCGTCAAGGGTGCGGACATGGACCCGCTCTACGCCTGGCTGACCACCAAGAGCCCCAAGCCCGGCGAGGTCGGCTGGAACTTCGCCAAGTTCCTCATCGATCGCAAAGGCGCGGTCGTCGATCGCTTCGATCCCAAGACCAAGCCCCAGGATCCCACGGTGATCGCGGCGATCGAAAAGGCGCTGTCCGCGAAGTGATCTGAACACTTTGCAGGTCCACATGGGACGGCCGCTGGCTTGCCAGCGGCCGTCCTGTTTTTTTTGGGACGCAACGTGCGGAGTGGGCATGCCACCTGATTCGGCGCATCCCGCTCTGGCGCTGCGTCGAGAAACCACGGGATGCCGCGGATGCTCGCACCTGCAACCAGTCCCGTGTACCGATGACATGGGCCCGGACCGTTACCCGCCCGTTACGCCCCCTTCACCTCACCGCGCTAATCTCCCTGCAGCCGCCCACCCCACCTCGCGGCGCCAGGAGCCAGCCATGCGCAGCACCATCCGTTCAACGATCCCGTCCCTCTGCGCTGCGATCGCCCTGGGCCTCGCGACCGGCGCGGTCCCCATGCGGGTCGGCGCGGCAGAGGCGGAGAAGGTCGCGGTGGCCGATTCCATGTTCGGATCGCCCGCTGGTGCCGGGCATCTGCCAGCGCCGTTTCCCGCGCAGCGTCCGCGCATCGACGTGGTGTTCGTGCTCGACACCACCGGCAGCATGGCCGGGCTGATCGCCGGGGCGAAGGCCAAGGTCTGGTCGATCGCAAACCATCTCGCCACCGCCAAGCCCGCGCCGCTCATCCGCATGGGCCTGGTCGGCTACCGCGACCGTGGCGACGAGTATGTCACCACCGTCACCCCGCTGACCGACGACCTCGATGCGGTCTACGGCAAGCTGATGGGCTTCGCCGCCAATGGCGGTGGCGACACTCCGGAAAGCGTCAACCAGGCGCTGAACGAGGCGGTGTCGCAGGTGGCGTGGAATCCCGATCCCGCGGTCTACAAAGTGATTTTCCTGGTCGGCGACGCGCCGCCACACATGGACTACGGCGACGACGTCCACTACCCGCAGACCTGCATCGCGGCGGTGCGGGCCGGCATCGTCATCAACACCATCCAGTGCGGCGCCGCCGTCGACACCCACACGATCTGGCAGGATATCGCGCAGCGCAGCGAAGGCACCTACGCCCAGGTTGAGCAGGACGGCGGCGCGGTCGAAGTCGCCACGCCCTACGACGCCGACATGGCGCGGCTCTCGGCGATGGTCGAGACCACGCGCGTCTACTACGGTGACGCGCGCCAGCAGATGGTGGCCAAGGCGCGCGTCGACGCCGCCAAGGAGGTCTGCGCGAGCGCGCCGGTCTCCGCCGTGGCGTCACGCGCCGCCTACAACGCCTGTCCCGCCGGCGCCGCCAACTTCGCCGGCCGCCAGGAGCTGGTCGCGGACGATGCCGCGGGTTCCGTGCAGGTCGAGGCGCTGCCCAGTGAGCAGCTGCCCCAGGAATGGCGCGACCTGGATGCCGGCACACGCAAGGCCAAGCTCGCAGAGCTGACCGCGCGTCGCCAGACGTTGCAGCAGCAGATCTCCGACCTGCAGAAGCTGCGCGGCGCCTACATCGCCGGTGAACTGGCCAAGAGCGGCGGCAAGGCCGACCAGGCCTTCGACGCCGCCATCGTCAAGGGCACCACCGAGCAGGCGGCGCGGAAGGGCATCGTGCTGGGGAAGTGAGGGGCATCATGGTCTTTAGGGGCTTAGCGCGAGCCGCTAGGCACGAGATGCGAGATGCGAGATGCGAGATGCGAGATGCGAGATGCGAGAAAAACGAGCGTGGCGCGTGGCGCAAGGAGTGCCTCCAGGACAGCAGGGCGCACATGGGAACGGTATGCCTCCCCTTGCGCCTAGCGCCCCCGCTTCAGAAGCGGAAACCCAACCCGATGCGCGACCACGTCTCCATGCCGGAAAAAGAGGTGTCGATCGCGACGGTGGTGGTGCCGCCCACGGAGGTGACGGTGGTCGATTCGTTGGCGAACCACCACGTCACGCCCACGCCGGCGGTCAGCACGGCGCGGCGGAAGAGCGTGAATTGCAACTCGGTGCCGAGTGCCCACTCGTAGCGCAGCGGTGAGACCGAGCCGCTCACTGGACCCTGGTCGGTCGGGTAGTTGTCGAAATGCCCACTCTGGAACCCGACGCCGGCGCGGCCGAAGACCGCCAGCCCGGGATCGAAGTTCGTGGGATGTACGGAGGGCAGAAAGTGGAACATCACCCCGCCGGTCAGGGCGAGCATAAGCGCATGCACATCGATGTCGCCGCCGGGGAAACTCCCTTCGCGGGTGTCCCAGCTCACGTGCAGGCCGCCCCAGGGTCCGATCACCTCGTCGGGCTCGGAGCCGAGACGCAGCTCGGCGCCGTAGCGCTCGGCCTTCGACCAGCGTCCCTGCACGCCGACCAGGTCGAAGTCCCTGCTCATCAGCGGTTCCCAGATCGCCACCAGTTCAAGCGGGGTTAGGCCATCCTGGGTCCACACCGACGCCGCCGCGGGCGCAGCCGCTGCGCAAAGGACGACGAGGACGAGGGGGACGCGCATGCGCAGAGGATTCTGGCGCGCGGCCAGCCCACAAGGGATGGCTGCGCGTTCTTCCACGGTGCGGTGAGGCGCTGGCCCGTCCTCAGATCCGTTCGTCCTTCACCAGCCGGTACCGCACCACCGCGCCATTGATGTCCGCGCTGGTCCAGTCCTCGGCGTGCACGCCCGGCAGGAATCCAGGAGCCAGTACTTCACCTGCGATGTACGCGCCATACTCCGTGAGCGCCTTGCCGACCTCGGCGTGATCCGTGCTCCAGCTCACCGCGATGCGATCGCTGACGTCCAGCCCCGCGGCCTTGCGCGCCTGCTGCAGCACGCTGATGAACTCGCGCGCGTGGCCCTCGTCCTTGAGCGCCTGGGTGAGTGCGGTGTCGAGCGCCACGGTCATGGCGCCATCGCTGGCGATGGCGCCGCCCGCGGTCGGCGTGCGCGTCAGCAGCACGTCGGCGAGCGCCAGTTGGACGCCAGCGACTTCAACCTGCTTGCCCTGCTCGAGGGTGGCGATCTCTGCGAGGCCCCAGCCGGCGAGTACCGCGCCGATCTCCTTGAGCTTCGCCCCGGCGCGCGCGCGCAAAGCGGCGAAGTTCGGTTTCACAGCGATGCTGCAGAACGCCGCCTCGTCGGCTTCGGTGACGACGCTGCGCACGTTCAGCTCGTCCATGATGAGCGCCGCCGAGGCGGTCACCGCCGCGCGCAGCGCTGGATCGCGGCTGATCACCGTCACCGTCGCCAGCGGTTGGCGGACTTTCAGCTTCTGGTCGTTGCGCAGCTTCAGGCCGAGCCCGACCACACGCCGCGCCACCGCGACGCGCGCCTCCAGGCCCTCGTCGATGAGCGCCGCTTCGGGCTGCGGGTAGTCGCACCAGTGCACCGACGCCGGCGCCTGGGCGTCGACCGGGCGCACCAGCCGCTGGTGGACCTCTTCGGTGAGGAAGGGCATGAACGGCGCCAGCACCTTGGCGAACGTAGTCAGCACTGCGTAAAGCGTGGCATAAGCCGCGCTCTGGTCCGCGCGCGCCGCGTCGCCGCCGCCGCCGCTGTTCCAGAAGCGCGAGCGCGAACTGCGGATGTACCAGTTGGTGAGGTCGTCGATGAACGCCACCAGGCGCGGCACCACGTTGTAGAGACGGTAGGCCTCCATCTCCGCATTGACGTCGCGCACCAGCGACTGCATCACCGAGAGGATCCAGCGGTCGGCTTCCGGACGCTGTGCAGGCGCGGGGGCGATCCAGCTGCGCGGGTCGTACCCGTCGACGCTGGCGTAGGTGGTGAAGAACGACAGTGCGTTCCAGTAGGGCAGCACCACCGTGCGCATGATCTCCTTGAGGCCGGCCTCGCTGAAGCGCAGCGGGTCGGCACGTACCACCGGCGAGTCGATCAGGTAGGCGCGCAGCGCATCGGCGCCGATCTGCTCGAGGATCAGGTTGGGATCGGGGTAGTTCTTCTTCGACTTCGACATCTTCTGGCCGTCTTCGGCCAGCACGAGCCCGTTCACCACCACGTTCCGGAACGCCGGCTTGTCGAACAGCGCCGTCGACAGCACCAGCAGGGTGTAGAACCAGCCGCGCGTCTGGTCCAGTCCCTCGGCAATGAAGTTGGCCGGGAAGTTCGCCTCGACCGCGGCCTTGTTCTCGAACGGATAGTGGTTCTGCGCGTAGGGCATGGCCCCGGACTCGAACCAGCAGTCGAGAACTTCCGGCGTGCGCTGGTAGGTGCGGCCATCGGGTGTGGTGATGATCAGGCCGTCGAGCGTGTGCTTGTGCAGATCGGTGACCGTGCCCGGCTTCAGCCCCGCCGCTGTCTCAAGCTCGGCGATCGAGCCGAAGCACTTCATGTCGTTCTTGTCAGTGACGTTGACCCAGATCGGTAGGCACGAGCCCCAGAAGCGGTTGCGCGAGATATTCCAGTCCTTGGCCTCGCGCAGCCAGTTGCCGAAGCGGTTGGCGCCGATCGCCTCGGGGACCCAGCGGATCTGCGCGTTGTTGGCAAGCAGACGCTCGCGCAGGTCCTCGACGCGCACGTACCACGCTTCGATGGCGCGGAAGATCAGCGGCGCCTCGCTGCGCTCGCCGAACGGGTAGCTGTGCACGATGGTCGCCTGCGCGAGCAGCTTGCCCTCGTCCTTCAGGCGCTTGATGATGGCCTTGTCGGCGTCCTTGCAGAACTGCCCGGCGTATTCCGTGACCGCAGAGGTGAAGCGGCACTCGCTGTCGAGCGGGTCGACCAGTTTGACGCCGGCGGCCATGCACACGCGGTAGTCGTCCTCGCCGTAGGCGGGCGCGAGGTGGACGATGCCGGTGCCATCGCCGGTGGTGACGAAGTCGTCGGCGAGGATATTGAAGCCGCGTTCATGGTCGCGGAAGTAGGGCAGCAGCGGCACGTAGTCGAGGCCGACCAGGTCCTTGCCGGCGACGCGCAGCAGCTCCTCGTAGTGCTCGGGCTTCTTTGCGTAGGCAGCGAGGCGGTCGGCGGCGAGCAGGTGGACCTCGCCGCTGGTGGTCTCGCGCACCGCCACATAGGTGATGTCCGGACCGACGCACAGGCCGAGGTTCGCGGGCAGGGTCCAGGGCGTGGTCGTCCAGGCCAGGGCGTAGACCAGCGCGCCGGGCGCGCGGCGGTCGAGGCCAAGCTTGGCGGCGGCGCCTTCGTGCAGGCGAAACTTGATGGTGATAGCCGGGTCCTGCACGTCCTTGTAATTGTTGCCCGCCTCGAAGTTCGACAGCGGCGTGCTCAGCACCGGGTCGTAAGGCATGATGCGGTGCGCCTTGTAGATGCGCGGCCGACCCTGTGCGTCGCGCTGCTCCCAGAGCTGCTTGAACACCCACCACACCGACTCCATGAACTGCGGATCCATGGTATTGTAGTCGTTGTCGAAGTCGACCCAGCGGCCCATGCGCTCGACCGTGCGCCGCCACTCACCGACGTAGGTCTGGACCATCGCGCGGCACTGCTCGTTGAAGACGTCGACGCCCTTCTCTCGGATCTCGGCGGCGCCGCTCCAGCCGAGCGCCTTCTGGGCGAGGTTCTCGATCGGCAGACCGTGGCAGTCCCAGCCGAAGCGGCGTTCCACGTGGTGGCCGCGCATCGACCAGAAGCGCGGCACGATGTCTTTGATGGTTCCAGCCAGCAGATGCCCGTAGTGGGGCGTGCCGGTGGCGAAGGGGGGGCCGTCGTAGAATACGAATTCCGGGCCGCCTTTGCGGCGGCGGTTGGATTCGCGGAAAGCGTCCAGCTCGCGCCACAGCGTCAGGATGCCCTGCTCCAGCGCCGGGAAGCTGACGTTGGCGGGGAGCTTGGCGAAGAGCGGGGTGTTCATGGGCGACCTGGTGTGGCGACGCGGGCAGCGCAACGGCGGAAGGGCCGCACGGTAAAACCCTGGTCGTCATCGGCAAGCGCGCCGGCACTCCTGCTGGCGCCCCGCCCGCCGTGGAACTACCCTTCCGCAGCTGCCCGGCACCTTGCCCGCTCCGCCGTCGACCGCCGCGCCAGGACACCTTTCCCCATGCGCCAGTTCCTCTGCCGTACCCTGCTGCCGGCCCTGTGCGCCGCCCTCGCCACCGGCCTGCCCGTGATGGCCGCCGACGCTCCAGTACCAGCGCCCGCGACAACGGCTCCAGCGTCGGTGCCCGCGCCAAGCGCGACCCCGCCCGTCCCGGTGGTGCCGCCCAGCCCCTCGACCGCCCCGGGCATCCGCATTTGGCCGGATCCGGCCTTCACGCATTGGCCGGCGATAGCCTACGGCGATGAGGCGCGCAACATCGCCTTCTCGCTACCGGTCAAGCTCGCCAACGTCACCGGCAGCATCGGTTGGACCGGCGAGAAGGCCCTGCCCTTCACCACGCCCGATAAGGCCGAGAGCATCAGTGGGCTGCTGCCCCTGCCCACCGGCACCGGTCTGCACCGCGCCACTGTCACCATCGTCGAACACGCTTGGCCGCTGGCCGTACGCATCGCCGACGCGCGCGAGGAATGGCCGATCGCCGGCCTTAAGAACGGCTTCCCGGTCGACGCCCAGGGCGTGCCGGTAGTGCTCGCCGACCGCCGCCGCAACCTTAGCGCCGAGCGCCAGTTCACCCTGCTCGACGGCGTCCTGCCGCGCGGAACTGGCCGCGCCCTGCTGGTCGGTGACCGCCTCGAGGCGCTCGGCGGCGACGTGTGGACCGGCCTCGACGCCGAGCAGCGCCCGGCGCTCGACGAACGTTATCCGCAGCACGCCGTGCTGCTCGCCCTGGCCAAGCTGCCCGACCCCGTGCCGCGCACCATCGTGTGGAGCCCCGGCAACCAAGTGCTGCACGGCGGCGCATGGTCGGCTGAAGAGGAACGCGTGCTGGGTGTGCTGCGCTCGCGCTGCGAGCAGCTCGGCGCCCTGCCGCGCCTGATCCTGGTGTTGCCGCCGCTGCCGCTCGACGCCAACCTGCGCGCCCAGGCCGAAGAGCGCCGCGACCAGCTGCTGCGCTCCGCCACCCTGCTGCAGTGGACGGTGGTCGACCTCGGTCGCGTCGCCGGCGACCCGGAGCAGGCCAATCGCGTCGCCGAGGGCGTGTTTGCGCGCTACCCGGTGGGCCCGGCGCAACAGCGCATGCGCGAGGCGTTGAAGCAGGTGGTGGAGCGGTAGGGCCGGCGGGGCCGGCGGGGCCGGCTCTGGCTGGCAGCTGGCAGCTGGCGGCTTGCGGCTTGCGGCGGACAGCTGACCGCTGACCGCTGACGGTAGGTTCTTCCTGGTATGAATCCGGTGCTTCTGCGGGATTGCGCAAGGAACCCCCGTGACTGCTGGCTTGCACCCATGCCAACGCCACGCGCAGCCATCGGCCGCCAGCCGGCAGCCGTCAGCCGTTCTAAGTAGCCACTGCCCCCTTGTTTCCGCTACGGACCGTGATTAGTCTCCCACCCATGCGTTACCTCCTCGCCTCCATCTCCCTCGCCACCCTCTTCGCCACCGGATGCCATGAGCGGCAGTCGATGCGCGTGGTGCCTGACCGTCAGGACCATGCCTACACCGATGAAAAGCAGGCCAAGGGCGGCGGTGGCCAGACCATGGACCGTGTCGCCGGTCCGGGCGAGCAGTGGATCACGGTCAAGCCGGGGCAGTCCCTGACCCAGATCGCCAAGCTCTATGGCACGACCACTCGTGAGATCATCGAGCGCAACGATCTTGGCGACAGCCTGCCCAAGGTCGGGCAGAACCTGATCGTGAACAATCCCAACGCCCCTGCCGGTCCCGCCGGCAAGTAAGCGACCGCGCCGGCCGCCATGGTGCCCGGGCGCCTGTTGCTCGCGACGGGCAACGCCAAAAAGCTACGTGAACTGCGCGAGATCCTGACCCCGCTCGGGCGCGCCGTGCTCGCTCCCGCCGACCTCGGCTATGATCCGCAGGTCGTCGAGGACGGCGACACCTTCGAAGCCAATGCCATCAAGAAGGCCACCGCAGGTCTCGCCGCCACCGGCGTGTGGACCCTCGCCGACGATTCCGGCATCGAGGCGCGCGCCCTTGGCTGGCGCCCTGGGGTCTATAGCGCCCGTTATGCCGGCGAACCATGCGACGACGAGGCCAACAACCGCAAGCTCATCGCCGAGCTCGCGGGTGAGGCGGACAAGCACGTGCGCTACCGCTGCGTGATTGCCCTCGCTCGGCCGGGTGAGCCGCCCCTGACCTGGTCCGGCACATTCGCGGGCGATCACACCGCGACGCGCCGCGGCGCGGGCGGCTTCGGCTACGATCCGTACGTGCTGATTCCCGAGCTGGGCAAAACCGTTGCCGAACTGAGCGCGGACGAGAAGCATGCACGCAGCCACCGTGGTCAGGCGCTGCGCGGTTTCGTGGAATGGCTCGGGCAGACGCCGATGACGGTCCGAGGTCCGACGTCCGGGGTTCCGTGATGCCCATGCGGCTGCCGATTCTGGCGGTCGATCACCTGGATGCGGTGCGCTTGCTGGGCAAATCCAGCACGCCGGTGGTTACACCATCTTCACTCCAACGTCTGACGCCGACCGTCGGTCGACAGTCGGTCGTCTGATGCGCACCCGCTCCCGCCTGCTGCTCGGTTTCGTCGCCGTCCACCTCGTCTTGTCGGTGGTGATGGGCGCGGCCGCGTGGCGCTGGCTCGACGTCTCGATGCGCGCCCAGGCCGAGGACAGCGCGCGTTCGCTCGGTCGGGTCATCGCCCAGGGCGGTTTTCCACTCACTCCCGAGGTGGTGGCCAAGCTGCGCGACCTCACCGGCTACGAATTCAGCGTGCTGCCCGTGCGCACCGCGCCACAGACGGGCACGGTGCAGGTCGAGGAGGAGGGCAAGGTGGTGCAGGTCGCCTACCGCTCGGCGGCCTACGAGCGCGCCTCGGCCGCGGTGCTGGTCGGCACCCTGGTGGTGATGCTCGCCGGATCGCTGGTCTTCGCGGTGGTAGCGAGCTGGCTGGCCGGACAGTTCGCGACTCCGGTCGAGCGGCTTGCCGGCGCCGCACGCATCATCGGCAGCGGCGATCTCGACCGGGCGGTGGCGCCGGTCGGCTCAGGTGAGCTGCGCGAGCTGGCCGGTGAACTCGAGTTGATGCGCCTGCGCCTGCGCGAGCTCGACCACCAGCACCGCCAGTCGGAGCGCCTCGCCGCAGTCGGCACCTTCACCGCCACCATCGCGCATGAGGTACGCAACCCGCTCACGGCGGTGCGCCTGACCGTGCAGATGCTGGCCCGGCGCAGCGGCGGCGCCGATGTCAGCCTGCAGCTGATCATGGACGAGCTTGAGCGCCTCGACCTGATCGTCGACGAGCTGCTCGCCTACTCCAAG
>JBBQSO010000028.1:0-60124 GCA_038213805.1 Planctomycetota bacterium
CATCAGCCATCAGCCATCAGCCATCAGCCATCAGCCATCAGCCATCAGCCATCAGCCATCAGCCCCGCATCACCGCTTCCAACTCCTTCACCGTCTTCGGGATGTCCTTCGTCAGTTCATCGCAGCCATCCGCGGTGATCAGCAGGTCGTCCTCGATGCGCACGCCGAAGCCTTCGTCCGGCAGGTAGATGCCGGGCTCGTTCGAGATGACCATGCCGGCTTTGAGCGGCTGCGTGTAGTCTGCGGGATCGTGCACATCGAGGCCGATGTGGTGCCACAGGCCATGGTGGCGGATGAAGCCAGCGTCGATGATCGGCTTCCAGGCGATGTCGTTGAGCTCCTCGCGGGTCAGGCCGGGGCGGGCATGGGCGCGACCCAGCGCGTTGCAGTGCAGCACCAGCTCATAGACCTCTCGGAAGCGCTTGTCGCTGAAGCGGCCGTGCTGAGGCACGGTGCGGGTGACGTCGGCGCAGTAGCCGCCGGCGGTGGCGCCGGAATCGATGAGCAGCGGCGCACCCTTCACCAGCGGCTGGTCGTTGTACGGGTAATGCAGGGTCGCGCCGCCGACCGCCGAACCGACGATGGGCGGGAAGGCGAGCGGGCCGTAAGCGGCCTTGCGGTAGTGCATGACCAGCTCGGATGCGACCTCGGCCTCGTTCTTGAGCTTGGGGATGCGCGGCAGGGTGGCGAGCAGGCCGCTGCGCGTGATGGCGATGGCGCGGCGCAGCCAGGCGACCTCGTCGGCGTCCTTGAACATGCGCTGGTTGACGAGCGCGGGCTCGGCGTTGACCAGGGTGATGCCCTTGAGCTTCTTCTTCCAGAATGCGAACTGTTCAGCCTGGAAGCCGGGTTCACGCTCGCGCGTGCACATCGCCAGGCGGTTGCCGGCGCGCTTGGCGGCGGCGATCACGCGTTCCTCAAGGGTGTCGCGTGCGGCCACCGCGTGCACCCCGTGGGTGCGCCGCGCCTTGGCGTCGGGGCCGAGACGCGGGCCGTCCCAGATCACGCGTTTGGGATCGCCGGCGTCCAGGAACAGGGTGTCGCGCGGTTCTCGCGTGGGATCGACCAGCAGCGCCGCTTCGGGCTCCGCGCAGCCGCTGTAGTAGTCGAACCACTGGTCCTGGCGCACCGCGCGCAGACGTCCTTCGTCGCAGCCGATGAGCAGCAGCGGCAGCGGGCGGTCACTGAGGGCGCGCAGCAGCTTGGCGGCCCCGGCGCGGCGGCGGCGGTAGGTGGCGAGGGGCAGGGCGAGGCCGCGGATGATCATGGTGTGGTCGGTCTTGGCGTGACGTGTGGTGCGGTCGCAGGAAGCGGGAGGGGGATCGCGAGCGCGCGCGGATGGCGGTTCTCGCCGGAATGCGGGCGCCGTCTCTTCTGCCACCACGCTCGTGGCGGCCAGGGGGCCACCCGACGCGGTTCATGGGCATCGTCCAGCGTAATCCCCAGGCGCTGGCGACCCAAGCGCGAAATAGCAGCCCCCGCGCAGGCGTCAGGCGACAGCAATGGGCGATGAGTCGGCTGCCATCTGGTCGCCATTCTGGCACGGCTTCCCTGGGGCTCATGCCACGATCTCGTGCACCAGCGGCGGCTCCGGCAGCTGGGTGCGGGACTCGCGCGTGCTCGGGCCGATCGCGGTCGATTTCATGCGCTTACCGACCGTACACCATGGCCGTCCCAGCCTGGAACATGCGGCGACACGATCTTATACGACGGAGTGCGCCACATGCGGGCAGGCCAGGCTCGTCCCGGCGATGGGGTCCGGAAGCGAATTGAACCGCGGCCGGCCAGGGCCATCATGCGCCGATCATGAGCATTCTCACCGATCTTCTCGCCCTCGCCCACGCCCTGGGTGCCCCCGCCGCCGATGCTGCCATCCTTGGCGAAGGCAACATCTCGGCGCGCCACGACGCCGCGAGCTTCCACGTCAAGGGCAGCGGCTGCGCGCTCGGCACCATGAGCGCGGAGGATTTCGTGCAGGTGCGTTTCGCCGAGCTGCTGCCGCTGCTCGATGATCCCGGCGCCGATCTGGCGCGCGTCGGCGCCGCCTACGCCGCGGCCAAGGTCGATCCCGCCCAGCCGCGCCGGCCCTCGGTCGAGACCGTGTTGCACGCGGCGCTGCTGAACTACCCCACGGTCGCGGTGGTGGCGCACACCCACCCGACCGCGGTCAACAGCCTGACCTGCAGTCCGCGCTGGCGCGAACTGCTCGCGGGACGGCTGTTCCCGGACGAGGCGGTGGTGCTCGGCCGCGACTCGGTGTTTGTGGATTACGAGGATCCGGGCGTGGTGCTGGCGCGCGCCATCCGCAGCGGCGTCGACGCCTACCGGGCGCGCCACGGCGAGCTGCCGAAGGCGATCTACATGCAGAACCACGGCTTCATCGCCCTGGCCGCCACCCACACCGAGGCCGGCAACATCACCGCGATGGCGATCAAGGCCGCGCGCATCCGCCTTGGTGCCCTGGCCGCTGGTGGTCTCAACCTGCTGCCCGCCGCGGTCATCGACCATCTGGTGGCGCGGCCGGACGAGCAGTTCCGCGCGCGCAGCCTGACCAGCCGCTGAGTCTACCCGCCGTCCGCCGCCCTCTCATCGCCTGCGACCCGTCGGAGCCTGCATGCCGTCGCCCGTCCGCTTCATCGCCATCGATCTGGGCGCCGAATCCGGGCGCGTGATCGTCGCCACCCTGGCCGGTGGCCGCATCGGCCTGGAGGTCATGCACCGCTTCGCCAACGGCCCGATCATGGTCGTTGACGCCGACGGCGAGAGTCTGCGCTGGGACCTGCCCGCGACCTTCCGCAACATCACCGACGGCCTGGGCAAGGCCTTCGCGAAGTACCGCGACATCGCCGGCATCGGTGTCGACACCTGGGGCGTGGACTACGGCCTGCTCGATGACGCCGATCGGCTGGTGACGCTGCCCTTCAACTACCGCGACCGCCGCACCCAGGAGCCCTTCGCGCAGCTGCACGCGGACATCCCCGAAGCCGAGATGTTCGCGCGCACCGGCGTGCGGCCGATGGCGATCAACACCCTCTACCAGCTGGTCGCGCACCAGCGCCGCCGTCCGCAGGACCTGGAGCGCGCCGCCTGCCTGCTCACCATCCCCGACCTGCTGCACTTCTGGCTGAGCGGCGAGAAGCGCAGCGAGTGGTCGATCGTCGGCAGCACCCAGCTCGCCCGCGCCGGCCTGCCCGAGTGGGACATCGCGCTGCTCGCGCGCCTCGGCCTGCCGGCGCGGCTGTTCCAGCCCATCGCCCGGCCCGGCACGGTGCTCGGCCGGCTGCGCCCGGAGCTGTGCGCGCGCTTCCAGCTGCAGGCTGCGCCCGCCATCGTCCTGCCCGCGGCCCATGACACCGCCAGCGCGGTGGCGGCCTCGCCGGGCGACCCCGCCGGCACCGCCTACCTGAGCAGCGGCACGTGGTCGCTGGTCGGCCGCGTCGCGGCGGCGCCGCAGCTTGGCGCGGCCGTGCTCGCCGGCGGTATCAGCAACGAGATCGCGGCCGGCCTGGGCGGCGGCGGCGAGATCCGCCACAACGTCAACATCATGGGCCTGTGGCTGGTGCAGGAGTGCCGGCGCGGCTTCGCGCGCGCCGGCCGTGAGTACACCTATGGCGAGCTCGCCGACCTTGCCAACGCCGCCGGCCCGAGCGGGCTGGTGCTGGACGTCGACGATGCGCGCTTCCTGCCGCCCGGCGCCGGTGACGACACCATGAACGCGCGCATCGGTGCGTGGCTGCGCGAGCGTGGCCACGGGTCGCTGGCGGGCGATGGCGCGCTCATCCGCCTGGTTCTGGACGGCCTCGCCGCCGCCTACGCGCGCAGCGTGCGTGCGCTCGACGCGGGCGGCGGGCGTCCACTCGAGGCGGTACACGTCATCGGCGGCGGCGCGCAGAACCGTCTGCTCTGCCAGCTCACCGCCGACGCGTGCCGGCTGCCAGTGGTGGCGGGCCCGGTCGAGGCCACCGCGCTCGGCAACGTGCTCGCGCAGGCCTTCGGCCTGGGCCTGGTGCGCGATGCCGCCGCGGCGCGCGCGATCGTGGGAGCGTCGGTCGAGCTGACGACCTACCAGCCGGCGCGGGCGGCGGGCAAGGCGAGCTGAAAGCCGGAGGTTCTGGACGAAACGGTGCGGTGAAGCAGCGGCATGCCAACCATCTGCCGCGCGTTGCCCGCTCCCCATCCGCCAGCAGGCGCCCCGATTGACCCCCGTCCACCGCGGGCGACCATGGCGACATGAACGGCATGCGCAGCTTCATCGTCGAGCTGGCCAAGAGCGGCGGCAAGATCGCCCGCGACCACTTCAACACGGTGACCCAGAAGGACGTGCGCACCAAGGCCAGCCGCGACTACGTCAGTCATGTCGATGGCCTGGTCGAGGACGCCATCATCCGTCGCATCCGCGCGCATCATCCCGACCATCAGATCCTTGGCGAGGAGAGCGGCTCGGGCGGCCACGCGGTCGATGGCAAGCACCTGTGGATCATCGATCCCATCGATGGCACCACCAACTTCATCCACGGCATCCCGGTGTGGGCGGTATCGATCGCCTTCTGCGACGAGCAGGGCCCGCACACCGGCGTGGTCTACGACCCGGTGCAGAACGAGGTCTTCCTCGCTGAACGCGGCATCGGCCTGTGGCTGAACCAGGAGCGCGCCCAGACCTCGGGCTGCACCGACCTTGGCCGCGCCCTGCTCGCCACCGCGCTGCCGTTCCGGCACCCCGAGGCGCTCAGCGATGCGCTGCGCGTGCTCGAGACGGTGCAGCGCGGCTGCGACGACCACCGCCGCGGCGGCTCCGCCGCGCTTGACCTCGCCTACACCGCGGTCGGCCGCCTGGACGGCTTCTACGAACTCGGCATCCACCCCTGGGACACCGCCGCAGGCGAGTTGCTGGTGCGCTGCGGGGGCGGCGCGGCGAGCGACTACCGCGGCGGCACGGCCAAGCTGACCGAGCGCCGCTCGATCGTCGCCGGCGCCACTCCGGCGCTGCACGAGGCCCTGCTCGCCCAGGTCGCGCCGCTGCGTCCGTGGTTGGAGCGCGCGCCATTCCTACCCGGTTGAGGCGATGCTGATCCTGCCCACCTCCCTGGATCCGCCGGCCAGTCGCCCCTGGCCGGGGCGCACGGCGGTGGTGACCTGGTCATTGTGCGGAGCCCTCGTCGCCCTGCACCTGCTGCTGCGTTTGGCCGGGGGCGGGCGCGGCCTGTTTGGCGAAGAGGCGCTGCGCGTCGCCACCTACACCTCGGCCTCGTGGAGCCTGTACACCGACCCTGAGCTGTTCGAGCCCTGGCAGCTGATGTCGTACACGCTGCTGCACGAAAGCTGGCTGCACCTGGTGGTGAACGTGCTGCTGATCGCGGTGCTCGGGCGTGCAGTCGAACGCTGGGTCGGTCCGCTGGCCTGCGCTGGCGCGATGCTGACCCTGACGTGTCTGGCGGCGGTGGTGATCCTGCTCGCCGGCGTGCTCGCGCACGGCCATGGCGTGGTGGTCGGCGCCAACGGCCTGGTGATGGGCCTGATCGGCATGGTCGCCACGCTCTTCCCGGGCAGCCGGGTACGCTGGGGCCTTGCCTACTACCTGGTGCTGGTGGTCGGTTACCTGCCGCTGTTCCGCATCTCGGCCCGCACCCTGGCGCTGGGCTACGCACTGTTCGAGGTGGCGCAGGCCTGGGCGACGCACCGCCCGCTGACGCTGGGCGCCGACCTCGGCGCGCTGGCCGCCGGCATGGCGCTGGGCGTCGCTGGGCGCCAGCGCGGGCTGACCGCGGCTTGAACGGTCGCAGGAAGAAGATGGCACCAGGGACCCGCGGTTGCGCCGCGCCATCGCGGCCCACGATGCCGCCCGCCGCGTCCTGCGGCGCGCGAAAGGGACCGCATGGCCACGATCGATCTGCAACCGGTGAAGGGCGTCCGCGACTTTCACCCCGAGGACATGCGCGTGCGCACCTGGCTGTTCGGCCTGTGGCGCGAGGTGGCGCGGCGCTACGGCTTCGAAGAATACGACGCCTGCGTGCTCGAGAGCGAGGAGCTCTACACCCGCAAGGCCGGCGACGAGATCACCAAGCAGCTCTACAACTTCGCCACCAAGGGCGAGGACCGCGTCGCGCTGCGGCCAGAGATGACGCCGTCGCTGGCGCGCCTGGTGCTGGGCAAGGGTGCGGCCCTGGCCCTGCCGGCGCGCTGGTTCGCCATCCCGCAGTGTTTCCGCTACGAGAACATGCAGCGCGGCCGCAAGCGCGAGCACTTCCAGTGGAACATGGACATCATCGGCCTGGCCAGTGTCGCCGCCGAGGCCGAGTTGATGGCCGCGCAGGTCGACTTCCTGCGCCTCGCCGGACTCGACGTCGGCACCGCCAAGCCCGATGTGGTGCTGCGCGTTTCGAATCGCCAGGTCATCCAGCACTTCCTCGCAGGTCTCGGCATCGAGGGCGACTCATTCGCCGCGGTGTGCGTGATCATCGACAAGCGCGACAAGATCGGCGACGAGGCGACCGCGGTCGAGCTCGCCAAGCTCGGCCTGACGGCGGAGAGCAGCGCGGCGATCATCAGCCTGCTCGACACCACCGGCCTCGACCAGGTCGCGGCGAAGGTGCCGGCCGACAATCCCGGCCTGCTCGCGCTGCGCGAGCTGCTGGCGCTGGCCGAGGCCAGCGGCATCGCCCACCTGGTCAAGATCGACCTGTCGGTGATCCGCGGCCTGTCCTACTACACCGGCACGGTGTGGGAGCTGTTCGACGCGTCCGGCAGCCTGCCGCGCGCGATCGCCGGCGGCGGCCGCTACGACAAGCTGATGGAGACCTTCGGCGGGCCGCCCACACCGATGGTCGGTTTCGGCTTCGGTGACGTGGTGATTGTCGAGATCCTCAAGGAGCGCGGCCTGCTGCCGACGCCGCCGCGCGGCATCGACGACGTGGTCTTCCCGATGTCGGCTGCGGAATTCCCCATCGCCAACCGCGTCGCCGCCTCGTTGCGCGCCCAGGGTCGCAGCGTCGCCGTCGACTACAGCGCGCGGCGCTTCAAGAACGTCATCGGCCGCGCCGAGGCGGACGGTGCCAAGCGCCTGCTCATCCTCGGCGGCAACGAGGTCAAGGACGGCGTGGTGGTGGTGCGCACCCTCGGCCCCGAAAAGGTCGAGGAGAAGGTGCCCCTGGCGACGTTCGGCGCGTGAAGCGAGCTCTGGCGCGGGCGGCCACCGCCGACCACGCAGGGCAGGTTCCGCTTCTAGTGCGCGGCCGGTGTGGTGGCGGCCTCAGGGCCGTCCACCACCTGCGCCGCCCCCTGCGACGCCTTGCCGGTGCCATCCTCGCTGCCCTGCAGAGAGGCGACGAACACCGCCAGGGCGTGGATCTGCGCGGGCTTGAATCCGAAGCGCCAGGCGACCATGCCCTTGGAGGGGCGGCCGTTGCCGATGACCTCGACCAGGTCGGTAAGCTGCGCGCCGCCCAGCCAATAGCCGTCGCGCAGGTTGGGTCCCGTGTTGCCCTGGCCCTGCACGCCGTGGCAGAGCGTGCAGTTGGCGGCGAACAGGCGGCGGCCCTCGGCCACCACCGTGGGATCGGCGCGCAGCGCCCGCAGCTCGGCGGTGGTGATGGGGTCGCGCGGTCCGGGGGGATCGATTGCGGGCGGGGCGAGCAGCAGCCAGGCGCCTCCCACGAGCGTCCCCACTGCGATCGCAGTGGCGAAGATGACCAGCGGCAGCGGGAATCTGGGCGCACTCATCGCACGCGATTGAAGGGCTGCAGTCGCGGGCGCAAGCCTCCGCCGCAGTGCCGCTCCAGAGCCGAGTACAACCTGGTTCCAGGCATGCGGCGACCCTGGCATCGCCGTGTCGCGTTCAGTTACCGTCCTCAGTGCGGGGATACCGCCGGCTGCGCCGGCCTTGCCTCGCGGGATTCCGCCGCAAGGTGGGTCGCCGCCGGACCCCGGCCAGCACCACCGCGCACGGCGGTGCAGTCCCGGACCCCACCTGCCCAGCCGAGGCGCCCATGGTTATCGCGAAGAACGCGGTCGTTTCCTTCACCTATCACGTCGCCACCGCCGAGGGCGAGGAGGTCGATCGCAGTGAGGCGGGCCATCCGCTGGTCTACCTCCACGGCCACGGCCAGATCATCTCCGGGCTTGAGGCGGCACTGATCGGCCACAAGGCCGGTGACAAGGTCAAGGCGACCATCGAGCCCGCGCAGGCCTACGGCGCGCATGAGCCCGAGCTCGATATGCAGGTTCCGGTCGAGGTCTTCCCCGAGGCGGCACGCGCCCAGGTGAAGCCCGGCTTCCGCTTCAAGGCCGAGCATCCGACCCTGCAGGGCAGCGAGGTGGTCTTCACCGTGCACCAGGTCAAGGAAGGCCAGGCCTACGTCAGCGGCAACCATCCGCTTGCCGGCAAGACCCTGAAGTTCAACGTCGAGATCATCGAGGTCCGCCAGGCCACCGCCGATGAGCTCTCGCATGGCCACGCCCATGGCCCCGGTGGCCACCACCACCACTAACCCTCGGATTCCGGGCTTCGGAGGGGGGTTTCTACCGCCACGACGCCAAGGGCACGGCTCACCAGGTGGCGTCTTCTCGGTTAAGACCCCCGGGAGTCCGCAACGTCACGCCGTCTGGTATTAGCGTCCCTCCGGCCTAGAGTCGCCCGGGCATGCCCAGCGCCCATGAGGAGGAGTACGCGTCCTCGTCCGCTACGGCCCCACCGCAGCACGGTGGCGTCATCGGCGACCTGACCGGGCGCATCGCGCGCACCACGCGGGGGCGCGGCCCGGTGCGGCGGTTGTGGGCGCTGACCTGCGTCGAGCGCCGCCTGATGTGGGTCGGCGGGATCTTCCAGGCGCTGCAGGCGCTCACCTACATCCCCTTCACCGCCGGGCTCAAATACCTGGTCGACGACATCATCCCGTGGTGCCGCGAGCACCACGTGCTGTGGCCGGTCGCCGCCTACGCCGCCGGCAACCTGCTGTGGTGGCCTTTCCACGGCTGGTGCACGGTGCGTGCCTTCTCGGCCAACCAGCACCTGGTGCGCGCCAGCGTCGCGCGCCTGCGCCGCCTGGTCGTCGACCACCTGCAGCGCCTGTCGCTGGGCTTCTTCACCCGCCGCGGCGCGGGCGCGCTTTCCAACCAGCTGACCGTGGACATGGGCCGGGTCGAGAACCTGCTGCACAATGTCGTCACCAGCCTGGTGGTCAGCCTGGTGCTGAGCGGCGCCAGCGCGATCTGGCTGCTGTGCCTGAACCCGCTGCTGTTCCTGGTCGCGATCAGCCTGATCCCACCACAGATGCTGCTGATGCGCGCCATGGGCGGCAAGCTCGACCGCCTCAACCTGCGCGCCCAGCGCAGCGGCGAAGGCTTCTCGGCGAGCATGGTCGAGTTCATCGCCGGCATGCGGCTGACCAAAAGCTTTGGCAACGAGGCGATGATCGCTGGCCGGCTCGGCGACCAGATCGAAGAGCTGCGCCGCGCCGGCGTCGAGGCGAGCGTGGCGATGCGCTGGGTGCAGATGGGCATGCAGATGGCCAACCAGTACATGCCGGTGCTGGTGTGGTGCGTGGGCGCGGTGATGCACCTGCATGATCCCGTGGCCACGCCGCTCGGCCAGCTGGTGGTGTTCACCGCCATGCTCGGCTTCCTGCAGTCCGGCATCGGCGCCTACACCTCGACCTTCGAGGCGTGGAAGCAGGCCAAGCCGGGCATGGCGGCGCTGTTCGCCATCCTGGATAGCGACGAGGTCGAGGGCCCGCCGCCCGCGGCGCGGGTGCAGGCGCGGCCCGCGGGCTTGATCAGCTTCGAGGACGTCACCTTCCGCTATCCCGAAGCCAACGAGCCGGCGCTGTGCGCCCTGAGCGTGACCATCGCGCAAGGCGAGCGCGTCGGTCTGGTCGGCGAGACCGGCGCGGGCAAGAGCACCTTCCTCGACCTGGTGCTGGGCTTCTACGCGCCCAGCAGCGGGCGCATCGCCTACGACGGACGCACCCTCGCCGAGCTCGGCCTGCGCCAGCTGCGCGCCGCGACCGCGATCATGGGCCAGGAGCCGTTCATCTGGAACGCCACGGTGCGCGAGAACATCCGCTTCGGCCGCCCGGATGCGAGCGACGCCGCGGTCGAGGGCGCGGCGCGCCAAGCCCAGGCCGCCGAGTTCATCGGCCGCCTCGAGGCCGGCTACGACACCGTCTGCGGCGAGCGCGGTGGCCGGCTGTCAGGCGGGCAGCGCCAGCGCATCGCGCTCGCGCGGGTGTTCCTGCGCGATCCGGCGATCGTCATCCTCGACGAGCCGACCAGCGCCCTTGATCTCGACACCGAGGCGCGCCTGCAGGCCGACCTCGACACGCTGTGCCGCGGCCGCACCACCTTCATCGTCGCGCACCGCCTTTCGACCCTGCGCGGTGTCGACCGCGTGCTGGTCTTCAGCCAGGGCCGCATCGTCGAAGACGGCAGCCCGGTGGAGCTGGAAGCGCGCCCCGATGGCCACTTCGCGCGGCTGTGGGCGCTGCAGGCGCGTCGCCCGGCCTAGTTCTGCTTTTTCACCTTCTTGACCAACTCGGCCACGGTCGACTCCTCAAGCTCGGCCGGGTGGCCCTGCCAGGCGATCTTGCCGTCCGGGCCGATGAGGAAGACGTGCGGGATGCCGGTCACGCCGTAGGCGTCGCCGATATCCGGGCCGACGCTGATCACGTAGGGGATGCCCTTGGACTTGATGAAGCCGGCGACGTCCGTGCTGCTGCCGTCGGTGTGGCCGATCACGTCCAGACCCTGGTCGTGGAACTTCTTGTACAGGCCGATCACGTGCGGCATCGAGGCCACGCACGGGCCGCACCAGGTCGCCCAGAAGTCCAGCAGCACCACCCGGCCGCGCTCGCTGGCGAGGGTCACCTTGGTGGTGCCGGCGGGCAGATTGAAGAACTGAGTGCCGCCGAACTCCGGGGCGGCGGTGCCGATGGCGGGCTCGCTGGCGGCGTTGAGGGCGCCAGTGCACAGCACGGCGGTGAGCAGGGCGAAGGCGAGGTGGCGCATGGGAGGGTCCGGTCGTCAGGAGTGGATGCGGTGGTGGTCGCCCGGCGGGGTTACCACGGAGCCTAGCGTGCGGGGGCGGTCACGCCATCGCGTGCGCAGCAGGCGTGGGCACGCCAGAGGGACGCACCACGGTGCGCAAGCTGACAGCACCCGGCGTGTGTCTGCGCCGGGGCTCAGCCATCACTGGGCCCGGAGTGGAAACCGGTGTGGCAGCGGGCAAGCGGCGCGCCATGCGGCCACCCGGGCTCACGAACCGACGTTGACCGCCACCTCGAAGAGTTTCTCGACGTCGCCGGCCTGGAGCGCGCGCGCCAGGCCCTCAAGGGCGAGGTCGCCGACCAGGCGGCGCTTCTCCTCCTGCAGGCGCAGCACGCGCTCTTCGATCGAGTCGACGGTGACGATGCGGTAGACCATCACCGGCTTGTCCTGGCCGATGCGGTAGGCGCGGTCGGCGGCCTGGTCCTCGGCGGCGGGGTTCCACCACGGGTCGAGGATGATGACGTAGTCGGCCGCGGTCAGGTTGAGGCCCACACCGCCGGCCTTCAGCGAAATCAGGAACAGCGGGTCGTCGCCCTTCTGGAACGCCTTGACCTTGGCCGCGCGGTCGCGCGTGCGTCCGTCGAGGTACTGGAAGGTGTACTTGCGCTCCTCCAGCTTGGCCTGGATGACGGCCAGGAACTTGGTGAACGAGGAGAACACCAGCGCGCGGTGGCCCTCGGCGATGAGCTCGTCGACGAGATCCATGAACAGCTCGACCTTGCAGCTGTCGACCTCGGGGGCGCCGACCAGCGACGGTGCGCACGCCGCCTGGCGGAGCCGCGTGATGGCCGCGAGAATCGAGACGCGCGAGCGCTCGAGGCCCTTGCTGCCAAGCAGGTCCATGACGCCGACGCGCTCTTTCTCGAGCAGCTCGTTGTAGAAGCCGCGCTGCTCGTCGCTCATCTCGGCGTGCAGCAGGATCTCGGTCTTGGGCGGCAGCTCGGTGGCGACCTCCTTCTTGATGCGGCGCAGCACGAAGGGCGCGACGCGGTCGCGCAGGCGGTGGATGGCCTCGGGATCGTCCTGCAGGGTCTCTTTCAGCGTCTTGCGGCGCCCGAGGAACCCCGGCATCAGGTAGTGGAAGATCGGCCACAGGTCTTCCGCGCAGTTCTGCACCGGCGTGCCCGAGAGGCACATGCGGCGCTTCGCCGTGAGCTTGAGCGCGGCGCGCGTGGTCTTGGCCTCGGGATTGCGGATGACGTGCGCCTCGTCGAGGATCACCGTGCTGTACTCGATCGAACCGAGCAGCTTGATGTCGCGCTGCAGGATGTTGTAGCTGGTCAGCAGCAGGCCCTTCTTGGGCAGGCGCTCGACCGACTTGACGCGGTCGAGCCCGAGGTGCGTGTGCACCGGGACATCGGGGCAGAACTTCTTGCACTCGTCGACCCAGTTGTCGACCACCGAGCGCGGTGCGACCACCAGGTGGACGCCCGGATCTTCCTTGTGGCGGTGCAGGATGAACGCGAGTGACTGCACGGTCTTGCCCAGGCCCATGTCGTCGGCGAGCACGCCGCCCAGGCCGCGATTGGACAGGAACACCATCCAGTCGAAACCGGCGTGCTGGTACTCGCGCAGCGTGGCGTTGAGGCCCTTGGGCAGTTCGACGTGCGGGATCGAGGCGCCGCCCTTGGCCAGGCTGGCGAGGTCGAGGGTGGCCTCGTCCAGGGTCATGGTGCCGCCGGATTCGGCGAGGCTGACGGCCATGGCGGCGGCGTGGCGCGGCACGCGCACCTTGCCGTTATGTTCCTTGAGGCCGCCGAATTCGGCGAGCGTGCGGTAGCGCGTCAGCCATTCGTCGTTGATGCGCGCACGCAAGCCGTCCTTGAAGACCATGACGTTCTGGCCGCGCGCGGCGTTCTTGAGCAGTTCCTTGATCGGTACGTTGCGGCCGCCGACCTCGGCCTCGATCTCGAGTTCGAGGTAGTCGTCGTGGGCCACGACCTTGGCCGAGGTGGTGATGTCGGCGGGCGGGCGGCCGCGGTGCAGGCGGTCTTGTCCGCGGATCTCCCAGCCCTGCAGGTTGGGGATGACCTGGGCGAGGAAGCGGTCGGCGGCGTCGCCGTCGGCGACGAAGCCGAAGGCGCCCCGGCGCTGCACCAGGGCGCCGCGCTTGATGAACTCGTTGCAACGCTGCAGCTCGAGGTCGCGGTCGCGCTCGCACTTGATGATCTGCCCGGTCTTGTCCTCGGCGACGATGAGCCCGATGCGCTCGAGCGGGTCGATCTCCGGGAGGTCGTCGTGGTACTTGAACTTGACGTTGCCGCACAGGCGCGAGTCGACCTCGTACATCTCAAGGATCGGCTGCGGGCGGCCGCGCACCTGCTTGGCGCGGTCGGCCTGCGGCGGTACCTGGCCGGCGTGCGCCAGCACCGAGCGCCACGGGTCCTTGACCAGCCACTCCTTGGGCACGTTGACCGGGCAGTGCATGAGCGGATCGAGGTGTTCGGCCGGGCCGGTCCACTCGAGCGGGATGACGCGGCCGCGGAACACCAGGTGGGGGCCGGGGATCGACCAGACGTTGGCCACGGCAGCGCCGCCGACCTCAAGGTAGAGGCGGACCTTTTCGCCTTTGTCCTCCATCATCAGGCGCGGGCTGCGCGGGCTGCCCTCGATGACGCAGGGGTAGGTCTGGCCATCGATGATCATGATGGGCGGCGGGTGGATGCCGCGGATCTGGCTGAGTGCGCGCTGGATCGAGTCGACCTCGTGGAGCGGCTCGGGACGGATGCCGGAGGCGCCCTCGATGATCAGGGTGCGGGTGTACTTGCAGCCGGGCAGGGCGCGGCCCAGGGTCAGGATGACCTGGGTGCCGGGTCTTACGGTGATCGTATCAGTGGACGGTTCGGTAGCGTTCTGGGACATGGGCCATTCCAAATGAAGCGCCGGATCTGCGCGTCGCATCTGCTGTCAGTATGCGGGATTGAAGAGAACTTTGCAGGCCCGGGCAAGTCGTTAGCTGCCGACGCATATGCGAGCGGAAGCAGTGGCTCCATCCGTGGGGCCGGGCAAGCGTGGAGAGGGGATGATAACAAGACCTTCCATTCCGCAAGAAGGGAAAAATGACGCTCTGGAACGCCCTCTACCCACGATTTGCGATGCATGCTGCAACTAGATGGCGCTCAACTGGCTAAGCCGGCGGCCTTCGACCACCCGCAGGCCTCTACGGCGGCCGGCCCGGGCTTGCGCACAGGGGGCTTGTGTCGAGTCTCGCAGCCATGCTCCCCTACAGTCCGGACACCGTCGCGGAGGCCCTCCACGCGCTGCTCGACCAGGCGGCCGCAGCGCGCGGTCGCGCGACCCTGGCCATTCCCGGTGGCCGCTCGCCGGGCCCGGTGCTGACCGCTCTGGCGGGTCTGTGCGAACCCTTCCTGCGCGAGCGTCTCCACCTCCTGTGGCTGGACGAGCGCGCGGTGCCCCTTGGCCATCCCGACCGCAATGACGCCCCGACCCTGGCCGCTTGGCAGCTGGGCGGGCCGCTGCCGGCGCACGTCCATCCCATGCCGGCGGAGCTCGGCGATCTGGGCGGTGCGGCGATCGCGTACGCCCAGACCCTGCACACGGTCACCGCCGGGCGCGGCCTCGACGCCTGCCTGGTCGGGATCGGCGAGGACGGGCACCTCGCCAGCCTGTTCCCGAACCACGCGGGGCTGAGCGAGCTGGCCGAGGTCTTCGCGATCTACGACAGCCCCAAGCCGCCGCTGTGCCGGTTGACCATGTCGCTGCCAGTGTTGCACCGCGCCGAGCGCCTGCTGGTGCTCGCCCTTGGGCACGCCAAGGGCGTGATCGCACGGCGTGCGCGCAAGGGCGCGGATCCCGCCGTGCCGGTCAGCATGCTGCCGCCGGCGCGCACGGTGTGGTACGGCGACGATGCGGCGGTGGCCGCGCTGTCGGCGTGACCGCGCACCTGCCGCAGGCCCCGTCCAGCACCCA
Organism: Planctomycetota bacterium; assembly: GCA_038213805.1. GTDB lineage: Bacteria > Planctomycetota > UBA11346 > UBA11346 > UBA11346 > BOG-1363. The sequence goes on from JBBQSO010000028.1 coordinate 14,968, forward strand.
TTCCCCCTGCCCTCCTCCCCGCTAGAACCCCGCCATGCCCACCCATATCCAGATCCGGCTCATCTCCCTGCTCGAGGAGGCGGCGAACAGCTTCGAACAGCTCGAGACCCTGGCGAACCGCACCCTGCGCCAGATCCCGGCCGAACACGTGGAGGAGGTCGAGGTGCGTTCGATCGAGCGCGATTACCTCAATGACGAGAACGAGCCCGGCAGCGAGATGGATCACGTGGTGTTCATCCGCTATCGCACGGACAAGGTCGAGGACGAGGCCGCGGAATAGCCAACCGTCAGGACAGGCGTGCGGGGTGCGGTTGAGCGCAAACGCGAGCGCAGCGCGGCCTGGGACTGCAGGAGGCTGTCCTCTCGCACTTCGCACTTCCAACCCAGCCGAGCCCCCAGCCCTGGACTCGCCCGGTTCCCAGGCGAGGCTGGTAGCCACATGAACGAACTGTATTCCCTGCACCGCCTCGCGCTTCCCGCCAACGCCGGCCCGTTGTTCGAGGCGCTGAGCGCCGCGTTGTCCGGACTCAGCCGTCGCCAAGCGCGTGAGACGGTCAGTGCCGGGCTGGTGAAGGTCGATGGGCTGACCGTGCTCGAGCCCAAGCACGCCCTGCCCGATCACAAGGTGCGCATCGAAATCGACCTGCGCCACGGCATCAAGGCGCCGCTGCGCGCACGCATCCACGCCGAAGTCGCGCCCAGCGTCAAGCCGTTCACCATTCTGCACCAGGACAGCAGCCTGATCGTGCTGAACAAGGCCTCGGGCATCGTCTCGGCGCCGACCCACAAGCCCGGCTCGCGCGCGCTCGGCGCGGTCGAACGCGGCCACGTGCCCGAACTGCTGCGTCGCGCCTTCCGCAAGCAGGGCCGCGACCTCAAGTTCATCGGCGTGGTGCACCGCCTCGACAAGGACACCAGCGGCTGCCTGTGCTTCGCCCTGACGCGCGATGCGCAGCGCCTGCTCTCGATCCAGTTCTCGTCGCACGCTGCGGCGCGCACCTATCGCTGCTACACCAAGCGCAGCCCGCGCGAGGACGCCGACACCATCCGCGCCGCGCTCGGCCACGGCGAGGACGGCAAGCGCGCGGTGGTCGACGATGACGAGCCGGGCAAGGAATCGGTCACCCACTTCAAGGTGCTGCGCCGCTTCGCCCAGGCCGGCATCGACCGCGGCGCCGAGCTCGAGGTCGACCTTGAGACCGGTCGCACCCACCAGATCCGCGTCACCCTCGGCTCGATCGGCTGCCCGGTCTATGGCGACCGCGTCTACGGCGAGCGCATGCGCACGCGCCTTGACGAGGAAGCCAAGCCGCCGCCCAAGGCGCCGCGCCTGATGCTGCACGCGCACCGCCTGGCGCTCGACCATCCCCTCACCGGGGAACGGCTGGTGGTGACCGCGCCGCTGCCCCCGGACTTCGTGGATTTCGCGAAGCTCTTGGGATGAGCGCGTCTGGCGTCCGCGCAACGGGTCGCGGCGCGCGGCGTGGTTCCGGGACGGAAAAACCCTCAGGCAGCAGGCGCTGCGCAGGTCGCGGACTTCGGACACTGGTCACCGGACGCCGGACGCGCGGAGCGCCCACATGGCGCTGATCGGACGTGTCCGCTGGCGCGACGTGCCGTGGGGCTGGTTTGCCAGCGCGCTGCTGCTGACGGCCGTCGGCGTGGCCTTCGTGGCGAGCGCGTGCTATGCGCCGACCGAGCCGTATGGCTTGGGGCGCGAAGCGCGCATGCAGTTGGTGTGGTGGGGCGTCGCGGTGCTGGGCTGCCTGCTGGCCATGCACGTGCCGCTGTCGGGCTGGAAGCAGCTCGCCATCCCGCTGTTCGTCATCTGCATCCTGCTTGAGCTGTTCATGATGCTGGCGGCGGGCACGCCGCTGGTGCCGCGTATCAAAGGCCAGTGCAACTGGATCGCGCTCGGTCCGCTGCGTCTGCAGCCGGTCGAGTTCATCAAGCTCGGCGCGCTGCTGATGTGCGCGCGCCTGGTCGCGGCGCAGTCCTTCGACGCGCGTCGGCTGATGCACTGCGCCGCCGCTCTCGCCATCGCCGCCCTGCCGGCGCTGCTGGTGGCGCGTGAGGATCTCGGCAGCGCCCTGGTCTTCCCCTTCATGGTGCTCGGCATCCTGGTGGTCGCCGGGATGCGCTGGTCGTACTTCGCCGCGACCATCCTGCTGATGGGCGCGTGCGTCGCCGCGGTGGTGATGGTGCTGCCCAAGGACGGGCCGAAGGCCTACCAGTACAAGCGCATCCAGGCGTGGATGCACCCCGACGACTATGCCCTCACCGAGGGTTACCAGACCATGCGCAGCATGCGCTCGATCGGTTCCGGCCAGTGGCTGGGCAAGGGCTATGGCAACGGCGACCAGAACCGCCTCGGCTGGCTGCCCGAGAAGCACACCGACCTGATCTTCGCCGTGGTCGGCGAGGAGATCGGCTTCGTCGGCTCGGGCGCGGTGCTCGGACTGTTCCTGATCTTCGCCTGGCTCGGTCTGCACGCCGCGGCCCAGGCGCGTGATCCGTGCGCGCGCAATCTGATCACCGGCTTCGTCTGTCTGCTCATCGGCCAGGCCTCGATCAACCTCGCCGTGGCCATGGGCCTGATGCCGGTCACCGGAGTGACCCTGCCATTCTTCAGTTACGGCGGTTCGAGTCTGCTCGCCAGCTATCTCGGTCTGGGCAGCTGCTTGGCGGCGGCCTCGGCGCGTCGCGACTGATTCAGGTCAGGGTGCGGGCTTCGGCGGGATCGTCAGCACCAAGCCGACGCGCAGGTCCTCGGGGGCGAGGCCGGGGTTGGCGGCGAGGATGGACTTCCAGTATTGCGGGCTGCCGTAGAAAACCGTGCTGATCACGGCCAGGGTGTCATCGCGCTGCACCGTGTACGTGCGCGGGCCGGCGGGTGCGGGTGCCGTGCCCGGGACGGCCGGATTCGCGGGCGCCGCCGCAACGGAGCGCGGCACGCCCGACAGCGCTGCGAAGCGCGCCGCGTCGGTGACGGTGGCGACCGTGACGGTGAGGTTCCGTCCGGGGCGGTCGACGTGCCCGCGCATGTAGCCGGTCACCGCGTCGCGGACCGCGTCCGCGCTTTCCGGCAGCGGCGCGGCGCCATCGCCGACCAGCGTCACGGTGACCGTGGCCTGAGGCCACAGCCACTCGCGGCCCATGCTGCGCTGATCGTTGTCCCATTCCGGCAGTTCGGCGATCTCTACGGCGCTGAGCCAGTGGCCGCCGAGCTGGTCATCCAGTTGGCGTCGCGCCGCGCTGGCGATGCGGCCGCGCTGATACTCGGCGCTGTTGGCGACCACGGTGCCGTTCTCGGTGATGATCACGCCCGGCGCGTCGCGGCCGCAGCCGGCCAGGGCGAAGGCGCCGGCGGTGAGAAGGCAGCACAGGAGCAAGGTCGGACGCATGGGGTCTCCGCGGCGCGTGGGTCGCGCAGGCTAGCCGGATCCGTGAAGATCCCGTGAAGGAGGACGATACCGAGGGAGTCAGCCGAAGAAGCGCGCCACCGGCATGCGCCGGCCCAGGCCGAAGGCTTTCGCCGAGACGCGCAGCGCGGGCGGCGCCTGGCGGCGCTTGAACTCGGCGATCTCGACGAGGTGGACGATGCGCGCGACGGTGGTGGGATCTTCTCCGCGCGCGCCGAGTTCCTCGGGCGACAGGCCGAGCTCGAGGTAGCCGTGCAGGATGCGGTCGAGCTGCGCATACGGCGGCAGGCTGTCCTGGTCGGTCTGGTCGGGGCGCAGTTCGGCGGAGGGCGGCTTGGTGATGCTCGCCTCGGGGATGCGCACGCCGCCGCGGTTCGCGAAGCGCGCCAGCTCCCACACCTGGGTCTTGTACACGTCGCCAAGCGGCGCCAGGCCGCCGTTCATGTCGCCGTAGATGGTGCAGTAGCCGACCGCCAGCTCGCTCTTGTTGCCGGTGGTCAGCGCCATCGCGCCCCAGCGGTTGGCCATGGCCATGACCAGCACGCCGCGCAGGCGCGACTGCAGGTTCTCTTCGGCGACGCCGGGCGGGCGCGCACCCCAGGCCGGCGCCAGGCCGGCGAGCACGGTGTCGACCGCGTCGCCGATCGGCAGGGTGTGGTGGGCGATGCCGAGGTTGTGGCTGAGCGCGAGCGCGTCGTCGATGCTGCCCGGGCTGGAATAGGGGCCGGGCATGAGCAGGCCGATGACGTTGTCCGCCCCAAGCGCCTCGACCGCCAGGGTCGCGACCAGCGCCGAGTCGATGCCGCCCGACAGGCCGAGCACGACCTTGCGCTGGTGGGTCTTGGCGCAGTAGTCGTGGATGCCGGTCACCAGGCCCTGCCAGAGGTCGCCCAGGTCTTCGGCCGCGGGCGGCGCGGCGATCGCGTGGTTGAGGTCGCCGACCACCACCGCCTCCTGCCAGCGCGGCGCGGTGGCGTACCAGGCGCCGTCCGGTCCGATGATGCAGCTGTCGCCATCGAAGAGCAGTTCGTCGTGGCCGCCGACCTGGTTGCAGTAGGCGACCGGCACCCTGGCGCGTCGCGCCACGGTCGCGACCAGGCGGCGGCGCAGCTGCGGCTTGCCCGCGGCATAGGGCGAGGCCGAGGCGTTGACGATCAGGTCGCAGCGCCCGGCGAGTTCGGCCACCGGGTCGCTGTGGTAGCCGATTCCGGCGAACTCCTGGCTCCAAATGTCTTCGCAGACGGTCAGCCCGACGCGCTTGCCGGCCAGGGTGATGACGCAGCTCTGGTCGCCCGGGCGGAAGTAGCGGCGTTCGTCGAAGACGTCGTACGTCGGCAGCAGGCGCTTGTGGTAGCTGGCGATGATCTGCCCGCGCGCCGTCGCCACCAGGGCATTGGCGATGGGTGGGCCGGGGGCGCCGGGATCGACCGGCTCGGCGCAGCCGATGACCGCGGGCAGCGGCAGATCGCGGGCCAGCGCGCTGACCATGCGCCACTGGCGGTCGACGAACCAGCGCCGTTCGAGCAGATCACGGGGCGGGTAGCCGCCGAGCGAGACGAGTTCGGGGCAGACCAGCAGGTCGGCACCCTGGAAGACCGCCTGGTTGGCCGCCCGGCGGATCGCCGCGGCCGCGCCGTCCAGGTCCCCGATGACGAGGTTCAGCTGGGCGAGGGCGATGCGCATGTCGGCATCATGGAGCGGCAGGGGGCAAGGGAAAGGCAGGAGGGCGGGAGCGGGGAAGGGCTGGCGCAGCGCATGCGATCGGCGCGCTGGGTCCAAGCCGTGAGCGATCGACGCGCCACGGTGCGGATGCTGTCGTCACTGCATTTCCCCTCATCCCCGCCTACCGTCTTGCCCCCCAGCTTCCCTCCCCTGGAGCGAATCTCGGTAATACCCCGCACCTTCGCGCAATAAGGTGGCGCGCGTGCGCGCGGCTGCGCCGCCCACGTCTGCCCAAGGGAACAACCATGGTCGACTGCATCCGGATCATCCTGCTCTCATCACTGGTGATGTCGTCGCTGCGGGCCGCTGAAAACTCGCCGCCACCAGCGGTGCCGTCCGCGCCGTGCCGCATCCAGATCGTCGAGAAGGGCACGACCATCCCCGTGCCGTTGGTGGAACTGCGCACCACCCACCACGAGCGCTTCGTCAGCGACAACGCCGGCGTGATCGCCTTTGACCTCCCCGAATTCATGGGGCGCGAGGTGTGGTTCGAGATCATCGGCCAGGGCTACGAGGTGCCCAAGGACGGCTTCGGCAACCGCGGCGTGCGCGTGACGCCGGAGCCCGGCCGCCGCCTTACCATCGAGGTTGAGCGCAGGATCATCGCGCGGCGCGTCGGTCGGCTGACCGGTGGCGGGCTGCTCGCCGAGAGCCAGCGCTGCGGCGAGCAGCGCGACTGGAAGGAATCGGGGATCATCGGCTGCGACAGCGTGCAGTGCGTGGCGTACCAGGGCCGGCTGCACTGGCTGTGGGGCGACAGCGGCGTGCCGCAGTACCCGCTCGGCATCTTCAACAGCACCGGCGCGACGTCACCGCTGCTCACCGCCGCGGACCTGAATCTGCCGCTGCGCGTGCCGCTGACCTACTTCCACGATGACCGGGGCCAGCCGCGCGCCATCTCGCCCCTGCCCGGCCCCGGCCCGACCTGGGTGTTCGGCATGATCACCATGAAGGACCGGACCGGCGCCGAGCGCATGGGTGGTTTCTATTCCAAGATCAAGGGCGTGCTCGAGCCCTACGAAGCCGGCCTGACGGTGTGGAACGACGTGAAGCAGGTCTTCGAGCGCCAGCTGGTGGTGTGGGAAAAAAGCAGCGGCAAGCCCTTACCGCGCACGCGCCCGGACGGCGAGGCGGTGCACTGGCACGAGGCGCCGGACCGCGACTGGCTGCTGTTCGGCGGACCGTTCCCGTTCATGCGCTGCCCCGCGACCTTCGAGGCGTGGTCGGATCCTGCGACCTGGGAGGCGCTGACCCCACAGACGGAGGTGCCGACCGCCGACGGCGGGAAGATCTCCCCGCACGGCGGCAGCATCGGCTGGTGGCCGTCGCGCAAGCGCTGGGTGGCGATCTTCACCCAGAAGAACGGCAAGCCGTCACTGCTCGGCGAGCTGTGGTACGCCGAGGCCGACCAGCCGACCGGGCCGTGGGGCCCGGCGGTGAAGGTGCTCAGCCACGAGAATTACACGTTCTACAATCCGCGCCTGCACACCGAGTTCACCCCGGATGGCGGCTCGACACTCTATTTCGAGGGCTCGTATAACACCCTGTTCACCGACAACCAGGCGCCGACGCCGCGCTACGAGTACAATCAGATCCTCTACAAGCTCGACCTCGACGATCCGGCGCTGGTGCCCGCGCACGCGCGGTGATTCACGGCTGCGGGTGCCAGTCGTCGCCGGGGTGACCGATGGGTGACGAGGTGAACCACAGTGCCAGCGCGCAGCAGCTGCCGCCGTCCAGCGCCTCCTCGACGAGGTCGACGGCAAGCGGTGCGAGCAGCGGCGCGCGCTCGCGCAGGACCGCGATGGCGGCATCCCAGGCGACGGTGCGGCCGCCCTGCAGGTGCAGCACGACCTCGTCTGGCCCAGCGAGGAGGAGCTGGTCGGCGCCGGCATGCTGGACCTCGTCGCGATACGCCAGCACGAACGGGCTGCCCAGGCGGCGCACGCCGGGGAAGCGGCGGACGTCGAGGGCGATGGGCAGGAGCAGCCGGCGGGTGGCGACGGCGTGGATGGGCTGGGCGAGCGGCAGGGTGGACATGGTGGACTCCAGGATGCGGATGGGGGTGGCGGGGCCGTCGCCGCACGCTGGTGCGACGGCAGGCCGGGCGCGTCGCCGCCGGATGCCGGGCTCCGGAAACGGATACGCGTAGGAGGCTCATGGACCGGTCGGTGCGGAAGCGGAGTCCGCACCGGTGCCGGTAGAGGGCGTGAGGGAGGTGCACGAGCCGGACCTGCAGGCGGGGGCCTGGGGGTGCGGCACAGGCGGCATGGATGAGGCGGGGGCCGTCAGCGGGCCGTCGATCACGCGGGTGATCGACGGCCTCGCCAGGACGGCGTGCCGGCAGGAATCAGCGGGACGGTCGCGGACAAGCGGCGCGGACGATCCTGTTCCGTCGGGGCAGGCGAGGGACCTGGTTCCTGCCGTTCAGCCCGGTGCGTACCGGGAGCCATGGGGATGGCGGTCTCATGCGAAAAAGTGTAGCAGCAGATGGGGTTTATTCAAACCCTATTTGGACGCGCAGACCTGGGACTAGCGACCACTCTGAGGGGCGCTGGGGACCTGGGGACCGTGCCTCAGGCCGGCGGCTGTGCGGCGGGGGCCTTGCGGCGGAAGCACGTCATCAGTCCCAGAATGATCAGCAGCAGTCCCAGGCTGCCGGCCACGCCAACGGCGACGAGCAGGGTGTCGCTGGTGAGCGGGATCTCCTGGCCGAACAGCTCAATGGTGCCCTGGCCGCCGCGTTCGATCAGCCGTTCGTGGTTGATGAACCACACCCACCCGGCCATGGCCAGGACGGCGCTGCCCGCAATGAGGCGGAGGAGACCGGAAAGGATGTTCATGGCGGCTCCAGGGGCGGCGGTGGCGCAGGGCCCGGATCTGACGTGGCGGCAGCGCCGGATCCAGACGGCGGGTTGCCGGGCGCGTCGATGGGACGGGCAGCTGGCCTACCGCGCCTACCGCGCCTACCGCGCCGTACCGGTCCGTCTTGCGGCTGGCGCGGCGCTGAGGTAGGATCATGGGCACCACCACGGATGGACGGTCGACATGGTCAGCGCGAGCGGAATGAATGTCGATTACATCAACCCGTTCATCGAGGCGACGGTCACGACCTTCCAGTCGATGTGTGCGCTGCTGGTGGCACGCGAGAAGGTCTTCCTCAAGGGCAACGACCAGGTGAACTACGGCGTCAGCGGCATCATCGGCCTCGCTGGCGAGGCCCAGGGCGCGGTGGTGCTGAGCTTCCCCGAGGACACCGCGCGCAAGGTCATCGGCAAGCTGGTCGGCGAAGAGTTCGAGACCATCAACGCCGCGGTGGTCGATGGCGTCGGCGAGCTCACCAACATCATCGCCGGCGATGCCAAGAACCGCCTGGCCCAGAAGGGCTACAAGTTCGACCTCGGCCTGCCGCGCATCGTCTCCGGCCGCAGCCACATCGCCGCGCAGAGCCGCGGCGTGCAGTGCCTGGTCATCACCTTCAAGTCCGAGTCCGGGCCCTTCTCCCTGGAAGTCAGCCTCAAGAAGACCGGTTGAGATGGCGGCGGCGGAGCAGCCCGGTCCGGCCGCCGACGAGCGCGAGCTGCTGCGCGAGCGCATGGCCGGCCTCGGTGCGATCGCCGCTGGCGTCGCCCACGAACTGAACAATCCGATCGGCTACATCGCCAGCAATCTCAACACCCTCGGCCGCTACGGTACGGCGCTGGTGAGCCTCGTCGCGCACGCCGACGCGGCCATCCCGGAGAGCGGCCGCGCCGCCTGGGACGAGGCCAAGGCCGCCGCGCGCTGGGACTATCTGCGCGGCGACCTGCCGGCGCTGATCGACGAGACGCGCGCCGGCGCCCGGCACTTGACGGTGGTGGTGAACGAGCTCAAGGCGCTCGCGCGCAGCACCCGCGACCCCGAACAGGTCGCCCCCGACGCGTGCGTCCGCGCGGCCCTGACCGTGCTCGCGCATCAGCTCAAGCACCGCATCGTCGTGCAGCAGGAGCTCGCCGCTGATGCGCCGCTGGCGCTGGTGCGCGCGCAGGTCGTGCAGGTGTTCATCAACCTCGTGCACAACGCCGTGCAGTCGCTCGGCGAGCGCGGGGGCACGCTGCGCATCACCAGTATCCAGGACGCGGATGGCGCGACGGTGAGCGTCGAGGACGACGGCCCGGGCGTGCCCGTGGAGCGCCGCGCGGGCATCTTCGCGCCATTCGTCACCACCAAGACCGGCGGCAGCGGCCTTGGCCTGGCGATCGCCGCGCGCATCGCGCGCAGCCACGGCGGCGACATCGCCTGCGACGCCAGCCCGGCGCTCGGCGGAGCGCGCTTCAGCGTGCGTCTCGCCGGCTGGTGCGGCCAGGCGGGAGCGCAGCCATGAGCGCACGCGTGCTGATCGTCGACGACGAGGCCGCCATCCGCAGCAGCCTGGCGCGGCTGTTCGCCTTCGAGCCGTGGCGCCTTGTGGTGGTCGCCGACGGTACCGAAGCGCTGGCCGCGCTCGCTGGCGAGGAGTTCGCGGTCGCGCTCAGCGACTACCATCTGCCGGGCATGAGCGGCGGCGAGCTGCTGCGCCGCATCCGCGAGCGCAGCCCCGACACCAGCCGCATCCTGTTCAGCGGCCACGTCGACGTCGAGCTGATCCGCGCCGCGGTCAACGCCGGCGAGGTCTACCGCTTCGTGACCAAGCCGTGGAACGACGACGAGCTGCTGCTCGCGGTGCGCCATGGCGTCGAGCGCTGGCAGCTGCTCAGCCGCAACCGCGTCCTGGCGGTGCAGGCCGACGAGCAGAACCGCCTGCTGCGCACCTTCAACGCCGAGCTCGAGGACAAGGTTGCGCACCGCACCGCCGACCTCGAGCTGCGCAACCGCGCGCTGGTGCTCAGCCAGGAGGTGCTCGACGGCCTGCCGGTGGCGGTGCTCGGCTTCGCCCCCGACGGCCAGGTGGCGCTGGCCAACGCGCTGGCGCGCGAACTCTTCCCCAACCTGCTGCCCGGCGAGGACGCGGCGCTGCTGCCCGAGCCGTTCCGCGCCTGGCTCGCCGCCGCCACCGCCGGCGCTGGCACGCCCCTGCTGCTCGCCACCGCGCTCGGCACCATGCGCTTCGAGACGCTGCAGCTCGCGGGGCGCGGTGTGGTCGTCACCGCCATCCCGCTCGGCCCGGCCGCTGCCCTGCCGGTGCCGTCCGGCCGGCGCCACGAGGTGGCGCCATGAATGCCGCGCTCGGCTCGGTGCTGGTGGTCGACGACGAGCCGAACGTGCTGCGCGCGCTCGGCCGCCTCGACTTCGGCGCGCCGTTCGCGCTGCACCTGTGCGCCGGCACCGCCGCCGCGAACCTCGCCCTCGCCGAGCACACCGTCGAGGTCGCGCTGGTCGACCAGCACCTCGGCCCGGGCGATCCATCGGGCCTCGACTTCCTTGCCGACCTGCGCCGCCGTGACCCGGACTGCTACCGCATCATCTTCACCGGTGCGGCCGACCTGCAGTTCGCCGCCGACGCCATCAACCGCGGCCTGATCGATGCCTTCCTGGTCAAGCCGTGGGCGGACGAGCACCTCATCGCGTTGCTCTACCAGGGTTGCGAGACCGCGCTGCTGCGCCGCCACAACCGCCAGCTCGCCCAGGAGCTGTCGCAGCGCAACGCCGCGCTCGAGTACCTGAATGAGCAGCTCGAACGCATGGTCGAGGAGCGCACCGCCAATCTGCGCCAGACCCTCGACCAGATGCGTCACCAGCAGCAGGAGCTGGTCCGCCTTGAAACCCAGGGCACGGTCAGCCAGCTCGCGCGCGGCCTCGCCCACGAGCTCAACAACCCGCTCGCCGCGATCATGGGCTACACCCAGCGCCTGCAGCGCAAGCTCGCTGCCGACCCCGATTCCATGCAGCGCCTCGAGATCGTGCTGCAGGAGGTCGAGCGCTGCCGCGGCTTGGTCGACCAGCTACGCGGTCTGGCCGCGCCGCTCGACGAGGCGCAGGTGCCGTGCCGCCCCGAGGAGGCCCTCGCCCAGGCCGGCGCGCGCCTGCGCACCACCGACCGGCCCCCGCCACAGGTGCGCATCGAGGGCGTGATGCCCACGGTGTTCGCCGCGCCGCGTTCGCTGGTGCGGGTCTTCGAGCTGGTCCTGGACAACGCCCGCCTGGCGGGAGCCACCGCCTGCTGGTTGAGCACCGAGCCGAGCGGGCAGCGCGTGCGCATCATCCTCGCCAACGACGGTGCGACGCCCACCGACGAGGCCATCCACAACGCCACCCGTCCGTTCTTCACCACCATGTCGCAGCAGGGCCGGCGCGGTCTCGGCCTGGCCATCGCCGCGACCCTGCTGCGCGAGCAGGGCGGCACCATCGAGCTGGACCGCCGCCCCGGCGGTGCGCCCGGCGCGGTGTGCGTGATCAGCCTGCCCACGCCGACGCCCACGCCACTGTCCCAGGCGGTGCTGCCCGACGGACCGCTGATCGGGGCCGTGCTGATCGTTGATGACGACCCGCACATCGCCGAGCTGTTGCGCGACTGCCTCGAGGAGGGGGAACTGCCGGTGCTGGTGGTGGGTTCGGTCGCCGACGCGGTCGCCACGGTCGAGCGGCAGAGCGTGCGCGCGGTGATCTGCGATCTGCATTTGCGCGACGGCGATGGCGCCACCCTGCTGCGCCGGCTCACGGCGATGCGCCCTGGCCTTGCCGGCCACCTCGCGATGATCACCGGCGTGGCGGACTCCGCGGCCCTGTCACGCCTGCTTGGCGACACCGAACTGCCGGTGTTGTACAAGCCGTTCCGCTTGGAAGAGGTGCGCAAGCTGGTGCGGAAGATCCTGTAGGATCGGCTGATGGCTGATGGCTGATGGCTGATGGGCGCGGTGCGCCACAGGACTTCGTCAGAGCGCGCGCCGGCAGGCGAACAGCAGGAGGGTCGCGAGCGCGGCGAATCCAGCGCCCAGGCCGCACCCACCGCCATTACCACCGCCGCTTGTGGCGGCGCCACCAGTGGCTCCGCCACCGCTCGGCGCGGTGACCATCAGGATCTGCGCCGCTGATGCGCCGCCGCCCGGAATCGGGTTCACCACGCGGATCTGCGAGGTGCCGGCACTGGCGACGTAGCCGGCGGGCACCGCCACAGTCAACGCGCCGCTGCTGGTGGTGAGCGGTGTCAGGTCGGCTTGGCCCGCCCAGCTCACCGTCGCGGACGGCAGGAAGTCGGCGCCGCTCAGGGTCATGGTGAAGGCGCCGGCGCCGGCGGCCCACGACGCGGGCGAGATCGCCGCCAGGGTCGGCGCCGGATTGGCGCTGCCGTCCGCCAGCACCGTCACCACCACGGCGTCGTAGGCCGGGGTGTGGGCGCCATCGCTGGCGGTGAGGAGCAGGGTGTAGGCGCCGGGGCTGCCGAAGCCCACCGTGGTGGTGAGCGCACCCGGGGTGCTGAAGGTGACGGTGCCGGGCGCGGCAGCGGGATCGTACAGGCTCCAGGTGGTGGTGAGGCCGCTGCCGCTGGCGCTGCCCGACAGCATCGCGCCGGCCGCGAGCTGCACGGTCTGGTCGCCGCCGGCATCGGCCGCGGGCGCGTTGGCGGCGCGCGGGCCTTCCGTCGGGCCGGTTGCGACCACCACCTCGAAGTCGCCGATGTCGATGGTCTGCACCTGGTCGAAGCAGCCGCTGGCGAAGCGCTGGTCGGGACAGGCCGAGACCGACAGGAAGCCGCCGTTGTCGGCGACCAGCCCGCCATAGGTCTGCAGCGCGGTGGCGACCGCCTTCGACTCCTTCGTCCAGCCGGAGGGGATGGCGAATCCTGCGCGCAGCCGGATGCGCTGCCCCATCGCGGGATAGGTGGTGGCGCTGGCCGCGACCGAGCCCGCGTCGTGGCTGGCCGGGTAGATGTGCGCGCGGCGCGACTTGGCCACCACCACGCGCAGCGCGTGCTCGATGACGCCGCGCACCGCGCACTCGTCGTAGCGGATCAGCGCCGGGAACAGCGGCAGGCCCGCGGCGTCGCCGGAGGTCAGGCCATCCGCGCGCAGGGTGTCGCTGTCGAAGCGGAAGATCGCGCCGTTGGAGGCCTGCCACGCCGGCGTGTTCCCGGTCAGCAGCGCCTGCCAGGTCTCGAACAGGCGCGGCGTGGCGCCGGGCTGCACGATGATGGAGTGACGATCCTCGTCGTTCACCGTGCGCTGCCAGGTGTCCAGCGTCTCGCCGGACGGTCGGGCCGCGGGCCAGCTCTCCACCGGCATGACGGTGGGGATCGGCCAGGTCGCGACCGGCGCGGTACCGCCGTTGTAGTCGCAATCGTCGGGGTAGGTCACGAAGCGCATGCCGATGAGCGGCTGGGTCGGCGGCACCAGCACGTAGTTCATCTCGCTGAAGATGCGCAGGGTGTTGCGCCCGCTGCCCTTGGCCAGCACGTCCGCCCGGATCTGCGCGATCATCGCATCCGAACCCGGATCCTTCGGCCGGCCGGCGACGACCTCGTTCCAGGCGTTGTCGCGCGGCATGATCTGCAGCGCCGCCACGATGGCGTCGGCCTGCGGCGTGTTGAACAGCACCGGCGCGGTCACCACCGGCTCGGGACCCAGGATGCGCCCGGCGTGGTTGATGCGCTCGACGCCGGACAGCGCCGCCGCGGGCAGCAGCAGCAGTGCCGGCGCGGCGAGCAGGCACAGGCGCGTGCGGGTGGTCGGGCTGGGCATGGTCACCTCGGCATCAGGGTGGGCACGCGCACGCGCGCGCTGTCGATCTCGAGCGAACCGCCCTGGCGGACGTAGAAGGCCAGGGGGCCGGCGCGCGGGGGCAGGCCCGCGCCGGCTTGCAGCGGCACCGCCACGCCATCGACGGTCACGCGCAGGTCGGTGCCGTGCTGGGTGAGGGCGACCGCCACCCAGGCGCCGTCATGCGCGGGGACCTCTGCGAACCAGTTGTAGTCACCGACCTGGATCTCGGCGACCGACGCGTCGCTGACGCGTAGCCGGCAGGTCAGCTCGACATCCTGGTAGGCAAGCCGGCCGAGCAGGCGCGCCGCGTCCTGCACCCCGGCGACGCCGCGCACCGTGCCATCGTGCCATGTCCAGGCGCCGTGCTGCGGGCTCCACTCGCCGAGGCCGTCGGCGGCGAACAGCGGCATCCAGACGGGCTCGTCACTGGTCGGAGCGGTCGCGAGCGGCGGTGCTGGCACCGCTGCGCCAGCCACGGGATCTGGCTCGCTGAGCGCATGCGCGGCGAATTCCACGTCTGTGGCGATGGTGGCGGTCTCCATGCCGCGCAGCACCACCTTGCTGCCGTCAGCCACGCGCAGCATGCGCACCACCCCCGTGAACAGGTCGACCTGGGTGCGCTGCGCCTGCGCGCTGACCGTGAAGTGCGTGCCGAGCACCTCGATGCGCGCCTCGGCGGTGGCGATGGCGAAGGGCAGGCCGGGGCGCTGACGCGCGATCTCGGCGGTGAGCGTGCCACGCTCGAGCAGCAGGCCGGGACCGGTCCCCGGACGCACCACGCGTACCTGCGCGCCGGAGGCGAGGTCGAGGCGCGAGCCATCGGCCCACACCAGCGCCACCGGGCCATCGGCCGCGAGCCGGTCACCGCTGTGTAGCGGCGTGCCTGCGTTTGCGGCCACCGTCGTGCTGCCGCGCCCGACCAGGCCGTGTCCAGAGGCGACGCGGCATTCGGTCGTCGCCGCCGGCAGGATCAGCCCGGCCCACCACGCGCCGCCAAGCGCCACCAGCAGCAGCGCGGCCACCGCCAGGCGCGCCGGCCACGCACTGGTGGTCCGGCGCCGGCGACCGAGCGAGCGCTGCACCGCGCGCACCATGGTGCTGGCCGAGCTCTCCGCCGCCAGACGCTCGGCGATGCTGCGCTCGGCAGCAGCATCGCCGATGAAGGCCTGCCCGATGAGCCCGTCCAGGGCCATGCTGGCGCGCACCGCCGCCGCGCCGTCGCCGCGCAGGGCCTGCTCAAGCAGCAATGCGCCGTCGCCATCGAGGGTGCCGTCACGGTAGGCCGCGATCGCCAGTTCGAGCGCCTCGTTCACGGCGCCGCCTGCGCGACGCAGCGCTGCAGCACGCCCTTGAGGCGCAGCAGGATCATCGACACGGCGTTCGGGGACTTGCCCAGGGCGGTGGCCAGGGCCTGCACCGCGGCGCCCTGCGCATAGCGCCGTTCGAGCAGCTCGCGATGCCCGGCATCGAGCTGCCCGAGGCAGCGGCGCAGCGCCGCGAGGCGGCCGTCCACCGCTTCGTCCACGGTCGGCGCGGCGAGCAGCGCCTCATCCACCAGCGCCAGCTCGCGGCGCCGCCGCGGCAGCCGGTCGCGCAGGAACTTCAGGGTGCGGTTGCGGCAGATGGTGCGCAGCCACGGCCCGAATTCGCGCTCAGGGTCGAAGCGCGCCAGCCCCAGCCACGCATCGACGAAGGACGCCTGCACCACCTCCAGCACGTCGCCCTGCTCATGCAGCGTCAGCGCCGTCTGCGCGCGCAGCCGCGCCTGGTGCAGCCGCACCAGCCCGCTGAAGGCCTCGCGGTCCCCGGCGCAGGCGGCGATGATGAGGGCGGATTCGTCCACGCAGGGCTCCCTGCAGGAACATATCCCACCCGCGTGCCGATCTCACGGAGCAATCCCCCGCGCTCGAGGTAAATTACGACAACCTGTGTGAGGACAAAGATTAACGGTTTCGAACGCAGAGACGCGGAGGGGCAAGGCACGGAGGCTCGCAGAGGCGAGCGCACCAGGGAACCCTGCGGTGGTGGAAGGCCCACCTCAGAGGCCTGGGGATGGGGGCCAAATCCTTCCGGCCGTCCTCTGCGGCCTGCTGCCTTCCCCCTCTGCGCCCTCTGCGTTAAAATATCCGCAGCGCCTCATCCACGCTCAGATCGAACGGGCGTAGCTCGTCGTGCTGTACTTGCCCGGCGCGTAGCTGGCCAAGCGCTGGTCGCGCAGGGTCTCGGCGACGGCGTCGCCCGGGCGCGCGTACTGCACGTAGGGCCAGATCGCGATCGAGCCGCGGCTGTCGAACTGGCCGATGACCTCGAGGTAGCGCGGCGCCAGCAGCTTGGCCAGGTCGTCGCAGATGATGCGGCAGACGTCCTCGTGGAAGTCGCCATGGTTGCGGAAGCTGCCCAGGTACTCCTTGAGCGACTTGCTCTCGACCAGGGCGCGCTCCGGGATGTAGCTGATGAACAGGTCGGCCCAGTCCGGCTGCCCCGTCACCGGGCACAGGCTGGTGAAGCGCAGGCAGTTGTTGGTCACCCACACGCGGTCGTGGGCGAAGGCGCGGCCGATCCCGTACGGCACCGCCTCGAGCAGCGCCGGAGAGTAGGTGAACGGCGTGGCGCGGCGCTTGCCGAGCGTCGCCGTCGGCAGCGCAGCGCCGGAGCGCAGCGGTCGATCGGCCTTGGACTTGGTGCTGGCCATGGCGGCCTCCTCAAAGCGGGGACGGCAGGATGCGGTCGAGGGTGCGGAAGACCAGCGCGCCAGAAGTGCGCGCGCTGCGCTCGCGCCAGGCGCGCTCGTCGAACTCCGGGAAGAATGTGTCGCCCGGGCAGTCGCGTTGCACCACGGTCAGGTGCATGGTGGTGATGCGCGGCAGGGCCAGACGGTAGATCTCGGCACCGCCGATGACCAGCGGCTCGGGATCGCCGGTGCGCGCCGCGATAATCGCCGTGGCGAGGTCGGTGAAGACCTCGAAGCCCGGCAGCACCAACCCCGCTTGGCGGGTCACCACCAGGTTGCGGCGGCGTGGCAGTGGGCGCAGTTTCAGCGACTCCGCGGTCTTGCGACCCATGATCACGGCGTGACCGGTCGACAGCGCCTTGAAGTGGGCGAGATCCTCGGGTTCGTGCCACGGCAGGTCGCCGCGGTCGCCGATCGTGCGGTTGCGCGCCATCGCCGCGATCAGCGCCAGCGGTGGCAGGGCCGGTGCGGTCTCGGCCATCACACCGCCACCGCCGCCTTGATGCCGGGATGCGGGTCGTAGCCGGCGATCGCGATGTCCTCGAAGCGGAAGGCGAACAGATCGGTGGCCTGCGGCGCCAACGCCAGCGTCGGCAGCGGGCGCGGTTCGCGCGTCAGCTGCAGGCGCGCCTGGTCGACGTGGTTGTTGTAGAGGTGGGCGTCGCCCAGGGTGTGCACGAAGTCGCCGGGTTTCAGCCCGCACACCTGCGCGATCATGCAGGTCAGCAGCGCGTAGCTGGCGATGTTGAAGGGCACGCCCAGGAAGATGTCGGCGCTGCGCTGGTAGAGCTGGCACGACAGCTCGCCGTCCTGGACGTGGAACTGGAAGAGCGTGTGGCAGGGGGGCAGGGCGACCAACTCGGCCTCGGCCGGGTTCCAACCGCTCACGATCAGGCGGCGGCTGTCGGGATTGCGGCGGATCTCGGCCAGCAGCCAGCGCATCTGGTCGACGCCGTCCTTCGCATAGGTGCCGTCCGGCAGCTTGCTGGCGCCGAAGTTGCGCCACTGGTGGCCATAGACCGGGCCGAGGTCGCCTTCCTGGCGGCCGAAGCGCGCGCACGCCGCTGCCGTCGCCCACTCGTTCCAGATCGACACGCCGTGCTCGACCAGCCACTGGTTGTCGGTGCGCCCGCTGAGGAACCACAGCAACTCGTAGATGATCGACTTGGTGTGCAGCTTCTTGGTGGTCAGCAGCGGGAAGCCCGCGCGCAGGTCGAAGCGCATCTGGTGGCCGAACACGCCGCGCGTGCCCACGCCGGTGCGGTCGCTGCGCGGCTTGCCCTCGTCAAGGACGCGGCGCAAAAGGTCGAGGTAGGTCTTCACGGATGGAATGCTAGGCCGGTCAGGAGGAGCGGAAGGGGCGAGGGGGACGCCAGACGCTCGACCCAGGATAGGCATGCGCAGGGGCTCGCGACCCCAAGTCCTCGACGTGCAGAACGTCGTGACCCGTACAAGCGACCCGCGACGAACAGTGAGGGTCGCGGGTCGCGGCCTGCGCCCAGGCGCGACTACAGGAACTTGAAGGCGAGCGCCACCGCGACGATGGCGGTGATCCACGCCAGCCACAGCCACCACGGAATGGGGCGGGAGCGGCTCTGCAGGGACTGGCTGGTGTTGGCGCCGCGCCGGGAAGCGGTGATGGCGGCGGAACGGTTGCGCGCCTCGGCGAGGATCTTGCCGGACAGGGTGCGGTCTTCGGCGGGGATCTCGCTGACCCCGCCGACCTGGTCGCGGCGCGCGGCCAGGGCGTCGTAGAGGATGCGCGAGTCGCGGCGCTCCGCCTCGTCTGTCGATTCCTGGTCGACGACCGCGAAGAGTTCCTCACGCTGCTGGTCGCCCATGCGATCTGGTACGCGACCGCCTGGGGGACGTTGTGCCTCCGCGCTGCTCATGGGGTCTGATTTTCCGAGGCGTGATGCACGGGGCAAGGGGCGAGCAACAGATGCATCGATTTACCGGTAGGCAGCATGGCGGATTCGTGGGCGGAACAGGTCGGCCGTCGCGCTACATCACGCCGGCGAGGCGCAGGCTGTCCAGGCTCAGCACATAGAGCATCAGCGCGCCGACCAGGGCCAGCCCGATCCAGCCGGCGATGACGCGCGCCAGCGCCGGCAGGGGCCGGCCGATGACGGTCTCGATGGCCAGGAACACCAGCTGGCCGCCGTCGGTGATCGGGATGGGCAGCAGGTTGACCAGGAACAGGTTGAGGCCGATCAGCGCCACCAAGTTGAGGTAATAGCCGAAGCCCGCGGTCTCGGCGCTGCGCTTGAGCGCGCCAAAGATGCCGATCGGCCCGGACAGCGTCTTACTCGAATCGATGCCGCCCTCCTCGCCGCTGCGGAAGAAGCGCGGGATGATCTGCAGGGTCTTCACCACCATCGAGTAGGCCTCGTGGTTGGCGATGGTGAAGACCTCGGTCCAACCATGGCGGAGCACGTACGGCGTGGTCTCCGGCCGCAGGCCCAGATACAGCCCGGCGTCCCGCGGAGTGATCGTCGCCTGCGCGGGCTTGCCCGCGCCGCGCACCACTTCGAAGGCCTGACCGCCATCCGCAGTCCAGGTGAGGCCGGTCAGCCAGTCGCCAGGCTGGAGGTCGGCGAGCAGGGCGCGGCGGGTGGTGTCCTCGAGCGCGCCCAGGTCGACGCTGTGCTCGACGCCGTCGGCGTCGCCGACCTGGATGAAGTCGAGGACCGGGAAGCCGTGGCCTTCGCCGGTGTTGACCACGTGCGCGCCCTGCAACTGGATGCCCAGGCTGGGGGGAGCCTTCACACCGAGCAGACGCGCCAGTACGAACGGCTTCTGGACGGTGGACAAGGCGTGCAGATCGCCCTCGGCGATGGGCACCGCGTGCGCCGTGCCGCCGGAGACGTAGGTGACGACCAGCTGGTCGGTCGCCGTGCCGCCCGGCCTGGGTTTCACCGGTTCGAGCGCGAGCAGCGCATCACCGGGCTTGAGACCGGCGGTGGCGAGTGGCCCCGGCGCGCCGTCGGCGGTGGGCGGGATGACCGGCAGCACGCCGATGCGGATCCCAGCGATCGGCGCGCCGATGCGCTTGACGCCGAAGAAGTCGCGTCCGGTGATGGTGCAGGCGACCTCCTGGCCACCGCGCAGCACGGTGATGGCGAAGGGCTGACCGGCCTCAAGCCGGGTGCGCAACAGAGCCAACAGGTGCTGCTCCGAGGCGACCGTCTGGTCGTCGATTTTCAGCACCACGTCGCCGGCGTGCATGCCGCCCTGCGCTGCCGGGCTGTCGGCGGCGAGCTTGCCGATGCGCACCGGGAAGCCGAAGGCGCCGTCGCCGCCCTCGGCCGGGCCGGCGTAGCGCACCGTGACCGTGCGCCGCACCGCGCCGCGCGCGAGGGTCAACGCGATATCCTGCCCCAGGCGCATCTGCAGCCGGCCCATCAACTCCTGGCCGGTGAGGTCCGCCGCCAGATCCTGGCCATCGACGGCGACGATGCGCTCGCCGGGCCGCGGATCGTCAGGCCGGGCCTCGCCGCCCAGGCGACCAGTCACCTGGATGAGCCAGCCATCGGGCGGCTTGATGCCCAGGGTGGGCGTGCCGCTGGCCGGGTCGAAGATCGGCGCGATGCCTTTGCCATCCGGTCCCGCCAAAAGCATCCGCGCATCGCTGCCGCGCCGCTGCACGGTCAGGGTCAGCGGGATGGTGCCGGAGGTCATGATCAGCGGGGTGAGGTCCTCGAAGGAACGCACCTCCTCGCCGTTCACCTCCAGGATGCGGTCGCCGCGCTGCAGTCCCAGGCGCGCCGCGGGGCTGGGCTCGGCGTGCCCCTTGGCGTCGCGGATCTCGGTCTCGACCTCGCCGACCACCGGCGCGATGATCGGCCGGCCGTAGAGCGAGAGCGCGACCAGGATGATGTAGCTGGAGATGAGGTTGAAGAGCACGCCGCCGAGCAGGATCAGCGCGCGCCAGCCCGCGCTCTTGGCCAGGTAGCTGCGCGGGTTGACCTTGTCCTCGGCGGGGATGTTCTCGGGCAGGTCCTCCTGGCCGAGCATCGCCACGTAACCGCCCAGCGGCAGCAGCGACAACGCGTACTCGGTCTCGCCGATGCGTTTGCGGAAGATCACCGGTCCGAAGCCGATCGAGAAGCGGTCGACGCGCACCCCCGCCCATTTTGCGAACAGGAAGTGGCCCAGCTCATGGATGAAGATCACGAATCCGAAGCCGAGCGCGGCCAGGATGTAGAACCACACTGCGCCGATTCCATCCATCGCGGAACTCCGTGGGCCGCCACCTTGGCCGGGGCCGGAGGGAGTCCAGGGGGGAATCGTGGGCCCCATGCAGCGCAGGCGCCAGGTCGCGGCCCTGGGAAAGACCGGGCAGTCCCGGGTAAGCATCTCCTGGACCGCGCGTCGCGCGCCGCGTCACGGAATCCCGCATCCCTGGTCACGGGTCCGGCTCCGCACGCCCGGCGCCTCCCCCCAGGGCCCCCCCTTCCCTGCCCAGCTGACGGCCTACCATCCCGGCCCCGCTAGCCGTTGGAGCCGTCATGATCGCCACCAGTTCACTCAGCATGGCCTTCGGCAAGAAGGTGCTGTTCGAGAACGTCAGCCTGAAGTTCACCCCGGGCAACTGCTACGGCCTGATCGGCGCGAACGGCACGGGCAAGTCGACCTTCCTCAAGATCCTCACCGGCGAGCTGGAGCAGACCACCGGGCAGGTCTTCCTCGAGCCCGGCAAGCGCATGGGCTGGCTCAAGCAGGACATCTCGGGCAGCGACGACGTGCGCGTGCTCGACCTGGTGATGATGGGCCACCCGGTGATCTGGAAGCTGCAGGCCGAGATGGCCGCGCTCACCGCCAAGGCCGATTTCACCGACGCCGACGGTGCGCGCCTGGGCGAGCTCCAGGAGAAGTTCCAGGAGCTCGACGGCTACTCGCAGGAAAGCAACGCCGCCGAGGTGCTGACCGATCTCGGCGTGCCGCCCGAGGTCCACGACAAGAATCTCGGCGACATCGACAGCGCACTGAAAGTGCGCGTGCTGCTCACCCAGGCGCTGTTCTCCAAGCCCGACGTGCTGCTGCTCGACGAGCCGACCAACAACCTCGACATCCCGGCGATGGTGTGGCTGGAGAAGTTCCTCGCCGACTACGAGGGCGTGATCGTCGTGGTCAGCCACGACCGCCACTTCCTCAACCGCGTCTGCAACCTGACCTGCGACGTCGACTACAAGACCATCCGCATCTTCAACGGCAGCTACGATGTCTACCAGGCGCAGGAGCAACTCGCGCGCGCCCAGCGCAGCAAGGAGGTCGGACGCATCGAGCGGCAGGTCGAGAAGCTCAAGCTCTTCGTCGAACGCTTCAAGTCGAACGCCGCGCGTTCCAAGCAGGCGACCAGCCGCGAAAAGCAGATCGCCCAGCTCTCCGGGCAGAAGGTCGTGCCGTCCAGCCGCGTCGCCCCGCGCCTGTTCTTCAAGCTGCCCAAGCCCAGCGGCCAGGACGTCATCAAGGTCGAGAACATCAGCTTCGCGCACGCCGGCGCGCCCAACCTGATCACCAAGTTCAGCACGCGCATCGATCGCGGCGACCGCCTCGGCATCGTCGGCCGCAACGGCATCGGCAAGACCACGCTCATCCGCCTGCTGCTCGGCGAGCTCGAACCCTCGGGGGGCAAGCTCACCTGGGGCCTGACCACCAGCCGCGCCTACTTCCCGCAAGAGGGTTCGGGCCTGTTCACCAACAAGGACCTCAGCATCGTCGACTGGATCAAGCAGTACACCGACAACCAGGACATCAACAACATGCGCTCGATGCTCGGGCGCATGCTGTTCTCCGGCGACGACGTGAAGAAGCAGGTCGGGGTGCTCTCGGGTGGCGAGAAGGTGCGCTGCCTGCTCTCGATGGTGATGCTCCAGGAGGCCAACGTGCTGGTCCTCGACGAGCCCACCAGCCACCTGGATATGGAGTCGATCGAAGCCCTGCAGGAGGCGCTCGAGGAATACCAGGGCACGCTGATCTTCGTCAGCCACGACCGCGAGTTCATCGACGCCATCGGCAACCGCACCATCGTCATGGAGGATGGCGACGACGGCATGCCGAAGCTGACGGACTGGAAGGGCAATTACCGCGAATACCGTTTGGCGCGCGAACTGGAGTAGGCGCGCCTCTCGCGCCGGGTCTCCTGCGCTTCTTGCCAGCCTTCCCTGACTCCGGCGGACCGCGAACATCCTGCGCATGCGCGGCCGGACGCTTTCCCTGCTTCGCCTGAAGGGCGGCACGATGCTGGCGGCCCTGACGGCGTTGGCGGGGGCGCGCCGCGCACCACCGCTGCTGGCCGGGCGACCGGCACCACCAGCCCCGGCGCTGGCCCCGCTGATCGCCGCCGGGGTGATCCTCGCCATCGGCGTCGATCGCCTGGCGCGCGGGGGAACGTGGCCGAGCAGCGATCTCGACAGCCACGTTGCGACCGTCGACCTGTACCGGCGGTCTCTCCTTGATGGCGTGGTCTGGCCTTACGACCGCAGCGCGGCCTGCGGTCACGACGGCACACCGTACTATGGCTGGTGGTGCGAGTTGGCGCTGGGCGCGCTGGCGGTGCTGGCGGGCAAGCTCGGCGCGGCCGCACCCGCGGCACTGGTGGCGATGGGCGCGGTCGTCGCCGCGCTCACGGCGCTGCCGCTGGCGGCAGCGTGGTGCGCGCGCCAGCTGGTGCCTGCGGCCACGCCCGACGCGCGCCGGCACGTGCTCCACGCCGGTGCACTCGCCGCCTTCGCTTGGCTGGCCTGTCCGAACACCGACCTGATCTCCGGCACCGGTCTCGATGGCGCGGTGCGCATGGGCATGGTCAACCAGGCCATCGGCTGGGTGCTGCTACTGCTGCTGGCGGGCTGCTGCGCGCGCGCGGTGGCGGCGCCGTCGGCGCAGCGCCTCCACGCGCCGCTCGCGCTGTGTGTCGCCGCGCTGCTGCTGTGCCACGCCCAGACCGCACTCGCGGCGGCGCTGGTGCTGGCGGTGGCGGCGTGGCGGCGGCCGCTCGTGCTGCTGGTCTCGGGCGTGGTCGGCGTCCTGCTCGCGGCCGGCAGTCTCAGCGCGCTGGTGGTGCTCGCGGACCGGCTGGTGCCCATCTATCCGTGGCACCATTTCAGTGGCTACGATCCGCTGCTCGCGGTGCTCGGGCCGCTGCTGCTGGGCGAGGACGCCAGCGCCTTCCCGGCGGCGCTGCTGGTGCCCGGCCTGCTGCTCGGCGCCGCGGCGCACGCCTGGCGCCGTCCTGGGCCGCTGCGCACGCTGGTGTGGGCGGGGCTGCTGGTCAGCGCCTGTGCATGGCTGCCGCTGCTGCGCGCGCTGATGCCCCCGGGCAGCCAGCCCTACCGCTTCGCGTCGCTGGGGTTGCTGGTGCTGCTGGTGGCGGGTGCCGCCCACCTGGCGACGCAGCGCGGCTGGTGGCTGGTGCGCGTCCGGCCCGCAGTGCGCTGGGTGGCGCTGGGCGTGATCTGGGCGGCGCTCGCCGTCCAGATCGCCTGCGCGTGGCCGGTCGACGCGGACGAGGACACCCCGGAAGCGGTCGCCCACGAGCTCGGTGTGGGCACAGCGGCCGCGCTGGTGCCGCCCGGCAGCCGCGTCCTGGCCGCCGATACCACCGGCTGGCACCGCTGGGCGGTCGACGCCCTCAAGGGTTCCGCCGGCTGGTCGACGCTCAATGCCGCGCACAGTCCGAGCGCGCCACCAACCCTGGCCGCGGGCTGCAGCGCGGCGGCCAGCCTCGACCTGTCGCCGATGTACCCCGGCTGGGGACCGGTGATGCCTGCGGCGGTCGCGGTCGCGGTGCTGCGCGATCTGGGCGTGACGCATCTGCTGCGCCTGAGCGCGCCCGGCCAGGTCACGGCGCAGGCCGCCAGCGACACGCCCTTGCCGGCCCTGCCCACGGACCTGCGCCTCGCCGCCACCACGCCGCATGCCCGAGTGTGGACGCTGGCCGCGCCGGCGGCGCCGCTCGCCGCGGTGCCGGCGTTGGTCGGCCTCGATCTGGGCGGGCGGCGCGATCTGCGGCTGCTGGCGGCGGAATGGTGGACGCGCATCCGCGCGCGCCACGCACTCGCCGTGCGCCTGGTGCTGGCGCCCGCTGGCGATCCGCTGCTGGTCGCGGCGCTGAGCGCGGCACCGGGCGACGCTTCCGGGAGTTCCATCCTGGCGCTCGCGTGGGACGGTCTGCCGGCTCTGCGCAGCGCCCAGATCCTGCGCGATGGCGGCAGCACGAACACCCTGGCCAGCGCCTTTGTCGCGCGCCTGGCCCCGGCTGAAGCCTTCCTGCGCGCGCTGCCCACCCAGCCGACGGTGCCCTCGTCTTCACCCGCGGCCGCGTGGTCCGCCGATGGCTGCTCGGCCCGGCTCACCGGTCTGGTCCCCGGCCAACCCTACCTGTGGCGGACGTCCTTCTCGCCCGGATTCGCCAGTCCCCAGGGTCGCATCCTCGAAGAGGTCTCCGGCCTGACCGTGGTGGTCTCAACCGGTACGACGATGGAGGTGCGCTTCAGCCGCATGACGCCCCTGATCCTGTTCGCCACCGCACTGTCGGCGCTCACCGCGATCGCGCTGGTGGTGCGGTGGTGGTGCAGTCGCCGCCGCGTGGCATAGCCATCAACGGTAACCGCTGATCCGCGTCACGTCTCACGTCTCACGTCTCACGTCTCACGTCTCACGTCTCACGTCTCACGTCTCACGTCTCGCGTCTCGCGTCTCGCGTCTCGCGTCTCGCGTCTCGCGTCTCGCATCTCGCATCTCGCGCGCAGCGCTCTGCTCAGCCCTCGTTCCCCACCGCCGTCAGCCCCACCTCGGTGTCCGAGCCCGTCTTGGTGTGGTGCTTGTACGCCGCGCCAAGGAAGCCGCGGAAGAGCGGGTGCGGCTCGACCGGGCTCGACTTGAACTCCGGGTGCGCCTGGGTGGCGATGAAGAACGGGTGGCCCTTCAGCTCGATGATCTCGACGAGCGAGGCCTCGGGCTTGGTTGGGTCGGGGATGTAGACGCCGGTGAACTGCATGCCCGCGGCCTCGAAGGCGGCGCGGTGCGCGTTGTTGAATTCGTAGCGGTGGCGGTGGCGTTCCATCACCACCTCGGCGCCACCGTAGAGCTTGCCGGTGCGGCTGCTCTTCTTGGTCAGCGTGCACGGGTACGAGCCCAGCCGCATGGTGCCGCCCAGGTTGCCGGCCGCGACCACGTCCTTCTGCGACTCCATCACCACGATGATCGGGTAAGAGGTCTTCTCGTTCATCTCGGTGGAGTTGGCGTCCGCCCAGCCCAGCACATTGCGCGCGAACTCGATCGAGGCGGCCTGCATGCCCAGGCACAGGCCGAGGTAGGGCAGGCCGGTCTCACGCGCATAGCGGATGGCGCGCAGCTTGCCCTCGAAGCCGCGCTTGCCGAAGCCGCCAGGGACGAGGATGCCGTCGACGCCGCGCAGCTTCTCCTGCCAGTCCGGGTCCTTCTCCAGCGACTCGGACTCGATGCGCACGATGTTGGCCTTGAGCAGGTGGCTGTAGGCAGCGTGGTCCACCGACTCGGTCACGGATTTGTAGGCATCCTGGTGGTCGATGTACTTGCCGACCATGGCGATGGTGACGGTGTCCTTGGGCCTGCGGATGTGCTGCACCATCAGGTCCCACGCCTTCATGTCGCACTCGCGCACCGCCAGTCCCAGGCGCCGGCACACCAGCTGGTGCACGTCCTGCCTTTCGAGCACCTGCGGGACCTCGTAGATGGTGGTCGGCACGTCGGGCAGGTCGATGACCTTGTCCTGGTCGACATTGCAGAACAGCGCGAGCTTCTCTTTCACGCCCTTGGACAGCGGCTTCTCGGCGCGGCACATCAGGAAGTCCGGCACGATGCCGATCTCGCGCAGCTTCTGCACGCTGTGCTGCGCGGGCTTGGTCTTGATCTCGCCCGCGGCCTTGATGAAGGGGATGTAGACGAGGTGGATGAACAGCACGTAGTCGCGCCCGACCTCGTGGCGCATCTGGCGCACCGCCTCCATGAAGGGCAGGCCCTCGATGTCGCCGACCGTGCCGCCGACCTCGCTGATCACCACGTCGACGTCGGGGCCGGCGAGGCTGCGGATGTGCGACTTGATCTCGTCGGTGACGTGCGGCACCACCTGCACGGTGCCGCCGTTGTACTTGCCGGCGCGCTCCTTCTGGATGACCGACTGGTAGATCTTGCCGCTGGTCACCGTCGAGTTGCGGGTGCACGGCACGCCCAGGAAGCGCTCATAGTGGCCGAGGTCGAGGTCGGTCTCCGCGCCGTCGTCGGTGACGTAGACCTCGCCGTGCTGGAACGGGTTCATGGTGCCCGGGTCGACGTTCAGGTAGGGATCGAGCTTCTGGATGCGCACCCGGTAGCCCATGGTGATCAGCAGCCGGCCGAGCGACGCCGCGGCGATGCCCTTGCCGAGCGACGAGACCACGCCCCCGGTGATGAAGATGTGGCGGGTGGGGCCGTCGCGTTTGGTCGTGGTGGTCATGGCGATCAGGGGGACGGGGTGGGGGCGAGGCGGGCGAAGCGGGACAGGAAGGCGTCGTAGTCGGCGCGCACATCGACACCGGCGACGGCACTGGGCACCACGGCGCAGGCGATGCCGATGCCGGCTTCCAGCGCGCGCAGCTGCTCGAGCTTCTCGAGCTGCTCGAGCCGGCTGGCCGGCAGGCGCGCGTAACCCAGCAGCACCTCGCGGCGGTAGGCGTAGATGCCGAGGTGGCGGTGGCAGACTACGGCCGGTGCGCCGCGGTCGCGGTCGTAGGGCGCCGGACAGCGCGTGAACCACAACGCCCGTTCGCCACCGGCCAGCACCACCTTCACGTTGTTGGGGTTGCGCTGCTCCGCCTCCCCGCCCGGCACCGCCAGGGTCGCCATGCCCGCCCAGGGATGGCGGGCGAGCAGCCCGGCGACCAGGCGGATGTGCTCCGGCTCCATCTCCGGTTCGTCGCCCTGGACGTTGACGATGATGTCCGCGGCGAGGGTTGCCGCGACCTCGGCGATGCGGTCCGTGCCGGACTGATGGTCGATGCGGGTGAGTCGCGCCGCCACCCCGGTGCCGCGCACCGCCGCGATCAGCGCGTCGTCGTCGGCGCACACCGTCACCGCGGCCGCGCCGAAGGCCTTCGCCGCCTGGCGCGCAGCGGTGGCGATCAGGGGCTCGCCATGCTCCGCAAGCAGGAGCTTTTCGGGCAGGCGGGTCGAGGCGCGGCGGGCAGGGATGAGGACGGCGACGGCTGCCGGCGTGGTGGGCTGCAAGCGCGCCACCCTAGGCCATGGATGGGGCAGTCAATGAGCTGTGATTCAGCAGTGGAGACGGGAGGGGGGAAGGGGGCGCCAAGAGGGTAGACGCGCGCAGGGGATGAGGGGGACACCACGGCCAGTCCGCAACCTATCGCAACGCCAAGCGAGCGGTGCGTCTGAGGCGGCGGTCCCTGTCTCTCCTCGCCTTCCCCTCCCCCCTTGCCCCTCCCCGCTGTCCCCGACCATGCCGCCCATGACCGATCTCGTCGAACAGGTACGCAACGCTCTCGCCACGGTGCAGGATCCGGACCTGCACCAGGACCTGGTCGCCCTCAACATGATCCGCGAGATCAGCGTGGTCGAGGGCGTGGCGCGCTTCCAACTGGTGCTGACCACCGGCGCCTGCCCGGTGAAGCAGCAGCTCGAGGACCAGTGCCGCGCGGCGGCCTGCGCGGTCCCGGGGGTCGCGAGCGCGGAGATCGCGGTCAGCGCCGAAGTACCAAAGCGTTCAGCGCGCGCCGAGGTGCTGCCCGGGGTGCGCCACCTGATCGGCGTCGGCTCAGGCAAGGGCGGCGTGGGCAAGAGCACGGTCACGGTCAACCTTGCCTGCGCGCTGGCGGCGACGGGCGCGCGCGTCGGCCTGCTCGACGCCGACATCTATGGCCCCTCGGTGCCGCTGATGATGGGCATCAACAAGCAGCCCTACGTCATCGACAAGAAGATGGTGCCGCTCGAGCGCCATGGGGTGAAGATCATCTCGATGGGCTTCCTGCTCGAGGCCAAGCAGGCGGTCATGCTGCGCGGACCGATGGTCGGCAAGGCGGTCGAGCAGCTGGTCACCGACGTGCGCTGGGGCGAGCTCGACTATTTGCTCATCGACCTGCCGCCGGGTACCGGCGACGTGCAGATGAGTCTGGCCCAGACCGTGCCGCTGGCCGGGGTGGTGGTGGTTTCGACGCCACAGGCGGTGGCCTTGGCCGATGCGCGGCGCAGCGTGGCGATGTTTGACAAGCTCAACATCGCGATCTTCGGCATCGTCGAGAACATGAGCGAGTTCGTCTGCCCGAGCTGCGGCCACGTCGAGGCGATCTTCGGTTCCGGCGGGGTCGAGAAAGAGGCCCTTGAGCTTGAGGTGCCCTTCCTTGGCCGCATCCCGCTCGAACCGGGCGTGCGCATCGCCGGCGACGACGGCACCCCGGTGGTGCTCGCTGCTCCGCACAGCCGGAGCGCGGCGGCCTTCACCACGCTGGCGGGGAAGGTGGCGCAGCAGGCGAGCATCTATGCATTGGAGGGGTAGGCGAGGCCTGTGACCCGAGCAGCGGGACGGAAGCTGCGGGAAACAATGGGAAGCGGCTCAGCGCGTGGGGTTGCAGCACCACTGGTGGCGGCGAGTGACGGCGGTTGGGAACTGGGTGGCCAGATGTTGCGCGATGCAACGAAATGGCGCCAGACAGACAGGCGATGGCGAGCTTGACGATCGCGCATGCGCCTTCATAGTGAAGGATTGGTGCAGAGTGATCGTTCATAGGCGTTAAGTGTTATCCGTTTACGGTCTGCGGCAGAAAGCCGTCCCCACGCTTCCGTAGGCGTCCACGCGCCGCGCGCGAAACCATGACGCCCGGGCCCCGGATACACGCGGCAGGACCCGCGCATCCGCCTGCGCGCCAGCTCAGCGGGCGCGAGAAAACCGCGCACTTATCCGTAATTTCCTCACATCCTGCGCTGAGAATACAACCTTGCTTAGGGCGCTTTCGCCATACGCGGGCGCCCGCCGTGCGGTGCGCGGGCCGGCATGCTGCTCGGTAGAGCATCAAGGTCATGCTTGACCTTGTCTTGTGATCCTCCATAAGTCGGGACAAGCGCCGCTAGTCCGGCAATGGAGGTTGTTATGACATCATATCCCTGTCCGGGATGCAGCTCGTGCCTGGATCGCGGCAAGACCACCTGCCTGTGGTGCGGCGCGAAGCTCACGCAGGGGCGCCTGCCGTCCGAGCGCGAGCGCTACGAGACCTCGCCCGAGGCCCGCCAGGCGCGGTTGCAGGCGATCGAGGAGGCGCGCCGCGATCCGGACGACATCGATCGCCGCGTCTGTGCGGCCATTTCCGAGCATCTCAAGGCGCTTGACGAGTTTACCCACGATTATCTCGTCCAGTTCACCGGCTTGAACGCCTGCGCGGTGAAGCACGCCCTGATCCGGCTTTCCAAGCGCGGTCTGGTGCAGATCACCGGCCAGGTGCGGATCCGCTCCAACCGCTTCCGCGAGAAGTGGCAGGTGCTGCTGCCCATCCTCCAGATCGTCCCCATTCCGATCCCCGGTCCCGGTACGGTGCGCATCCAGCGTCATGCCAACCGCGCCACATCGCTGGTCCCAGCAACCACACCGTCCGAGAGCGATGACGCGCTGGCGGCCGAGGCGATTGAGCAGGAGGCGGACGATTCCGGATGGTGATGGCGTCGAGAGGGGATGCCTGAGGGTCTTCGCCCGCTTCTGGTGAGCAGAACGGCAGGCACAGTCGTCAGCCGCCGGGGGTGGCAGCCACCACGCTTGTGAAGCATACGCGAGACGCCCAACCGGTCGTGCGTCTACGCCAGCAGTCCTGCGCTCTGCGCCGCCAGGATCCTCCCCGCCTGCTCCAACAGCAGTTTTTTGCGCCCCTGCGCCAGCTTGCGGAAGACGCGCATCAGACGCTGCTCCTCGTCGGCGACGCGTTCCGCCTCGCTGGGCGCGCTTTGGCGGGCGAAACTCTCGCGGTCTATACTGAGCAGCCGGCGCAAGCGCTCGCGTCCGTCGGGGCGCAGCTCGCAGGTCCCCTCGCGCAACAGGCGCTCGATCTCGCGGCGCGGCACGCCGGTGCGCTGGGCGATCACCGCGAGCGGCACGCGCTGGCGACGCACCAGCTGCAGCAGGGCCTCCTGCACGCCGGTCACCGGCACGATGCCGTCGAGCTGGTGGTGGCGCGGCTTGAAGGTGGTGGCCAGGGCGCGGGAGGCGGTGTCGTACGCGACGCGGTCGAGGCGCAGCGCGCGCATCAGCTCGCTGCGCACCTCCTCGCGGCGCGGCACCACGCCACCGTCAAGCAGGCCGCGCAGCGCCTCGCGGCTGAGGCCGTGCCCCTCGCCCCACGCGTAGGGCGTGACGCCAGCGCGCGTCGCGGCGTCGAAGACCAGCTGGCGAAGCGGCGCGAGCGGGCGATCGCTGCGCACGCGGGCGCCGCTCGCCTGGCGGTGCAGGTGCTGCGCGTAGAGCGCCTGTTCCCACTCGCCGTCGCTGCAGCGCAGTTCGCGGTAGAGCGCGTCCAGCGCGCGTTCGTCGCCACAGCGCCCGGCGATGATGCCCCGCACCACGCGCGGCTCCAGGCCAAGGCGGCGCGCGAGATGCGCCGTCGTCAGCCCATGCAGGAAGCAATGGCGGATGAGCAGATGGGTAAGCGTGCCCGCGCTGATCGGCAGCGCACGCCACGAGCGCGCAAGCAGGCCGGCCAGGCGTTCGCGCGAGAGGCGCAGCAACGGCGCAAGGCGCGGCGCAAGGCGCGGATCGATTCCGGCCGGCACCACGCCCTCGGCGAGCAGCGCGATGGTGCGTGGGCTGGTGCCGGCGGCGCGCGCCAGCGCGGCACGGCTGAGGTCCTCGCGCGCCAGGGCCTCGCCCAGCACCTGGACCAGTTCCGCATCGCCCGCCTGCGGCAGGCGGCCCCGGCGCAGCGGATCGCCCGGCGCCACGCCCAGGCGATCGAGCAGCGGCCCGCGCCGCAGCCGCGGGCCGGGCAGACCGCGGCCGAGCGCGACCTGCAGGCTGCGCACGCCCACGCCCAGTTCCGTGGCGAGCGCCGCGAGGGTCAGCGGCTTGGCCACCAGCAGCCGCCACATCCGTCCCGCGAACGAGGTCCTGGCTTCGAGCGGCGATTGCCGGGCCAGGCCCGGCGCCACGGCCTCGGCCCATTCCGCCGCCGAGCGGCCGATGGCGCGACCCACCGCATGCAGGGCCGGCGGATCCGGCGGATAGTCGCCGGCCAGCAGCTGATGGACGATGGCAAAGGGCAGGGCCTCGCGCCGCGCGAAATCGACGGGCGTGATGTGGCGTTCGCGCAGCGAGCGTTCGAGCAGTTCGCGCGGCAGGATCATGGGGCGGGCTTCGCCCGCGTCCGGAAGTCCGGAAGTCCGGAAGTCCGGAAGTCGGGCCATCGACGCCAGCGGTTTGCTCCCCGGTGCAGGGATCCGAGCCGGGCGCCGAACGCGGCTGTGGATGCGGCCCGAATGGCGGAATGCGCGCGGCGAGGCGGTAGTGGCGAAGCCCGCGTCAAGCTCCCGACGGCCGGCGCAGCCCGGCGCGCGCCGGGCGCCAGGAACTGCGACCTTGCCCAGGGCACGGCGGCCGGCCGTCGACGTCCGGACTTCCGGACTTCCGGACTTCCGGACATCTCTCTCCCGCCAGGTTGCCGCATCCTGGAAAGGGATATCGTGATTCCGAAGACAGGGAAACATGGACGATCTGCTCGATCTGCGCAGTGATCTGGTGGCGCTCGCCGTCGCCGATCCGGAGGCCCTCGCTGACATCCTCGTCGGCCTGGTCGGCGACCACCCGCAGTTGCGGCCGATGCTCGCCCACCTGGTCGACCGCCAGTGCCCGAGCCGACTGCATTTGAACACCCATCCGCCCCTCCCCCCACCCTCGCCTACGCTGCTGGCGGCGGTGCGCGCGCAGCTTTTGACCATCAAGGCCCGCACCACCATCCGCTATCGCACGCCCTGCGTCTGCGGCGGGGTCGTCGCCGAACTCGGCGTGCGCAAGGGCGACGAGGCGGCGCTGCTCGGCGGCGTGCTGGTCGGCATCGCGCCCCTGGCCGCGATGATCGCAGCGATGGGCGGCGGCGACGTCCCTGCCGCCCTCGCCCTGCTCGCCCACGCCGTGGCCGAGCAGCTCGGTGGGCCCGTGACGCGCCGTTCCCTGGCCATCAACCACAATCCCAAACCCGCTCAGGAGACGCCGCCGCGCCAGGCCGCACTGCGCGACCCCGACGATGCCCACCACACCTGCCTGCTGCTGGTGGCCAGTTATTGGCCCCCCGCGAGCGATCTGCCGCGCCGCCGCCATGAACGCAACGATGCCTTCCTGATGCGCATCCTCGCCGAACTGCGCCGCTGCGCCGGCCCCGCCGATCCCACGGCCCTTGCCGCCTTGGACCATGTCCGCCGCGCATTCCCGCAGTTCATGGAATAGGTGACCAGGTTTTCACCGCATCCCCCGCCCGCCCTTGCCCCCGGCCCTGCCAGCGTAGACTCCCGCCCCATGCCGCTCCTCCCCCGGCGGGTTTCCCAGGGTCTGTCCACGGGTTTCGCCGCCATGCTCGCAGTGCTGCTCTCGGCCATTGGCGGCTTCCGCCAGGGGTTCGACCGCACCGTGCGCGATGACGGGGACGAGGACCGGCCGGCAGTGGTCTGCCGCTGGGCCGAGGCGCCGAACCGGTATGCGGACGCCCCATGCAACGCCCGGAGCGTGGTGCAGGGATCCGCTCTGCCCTGCCCGCCAGCCAGTCATGGCCGGCCACCGGCCGAGGCCGCGCCTGCGGCCGTGACCGTCCCGGCACCGGGACCGCGCCTGGGCGCGGCCAACGGGCCGCGCGCGCCCTGACGCGCCCTGACGCGCGCTGTCGACCCGCCCCTCATTCCAAAACAACCCGCGTCCGCCCGTGGCGGACCTGTGCGAAAGAATCGTCATGCAGTCCGTCGTCATCCGCCTCGCTTCCGTCGGCCTCCTGGCCGGCGCCGCCACCGTCTCCTACGCGGCGCAGGGCGCCCCGGAAGCGGAGCCGGCCACCGCTCCCGCCCAGACCTCCGGCACGACCGGCGGCGCCGGAAATGGCGCCGGTGGCGCCGCCGGGCAACAGGGCGGCATGTCGCCGATGATCATCATGGTCATCGGCGTGGCCCTGCTCTTCCTGTTCATGAACCGCTCGAACAAGAAGGAGCAGCGCAAGCGCGACGAACTGCTCACCGCGATGAAGACCGGCCACAAGGTCGTGACCATCGGCGGCCTGCACGGCGAGATCGCCGCGGTCGGCGAGACCACCGTCGACGTGCGCGTCGGCGAGCCCGGATCAGTGCTCACCTTCAACAAGACCGCGATCGCCACGAACGTGACCTTGATCGCCGCGAACGCCGCGGCCGCCGCCCCGACCAAGTGAACGCGCTGCGCGGCTGGCGCCGCCTGTAGGCCGCCAGCTGCCGTCCGCGCATCCGTCCCATCGCGCCCCGCCCTGAAAGGGAGCCATGCTCCGCCGCCTGATGCTGTTCCTCGTGGTGATCGCCATCACCTTCGGCCTGCTCTTCGTCCAGAACAAGGTGATGGTCGGCGAGCAGGAGCTGCAAGCCACCCTCCACCAGGTGGAGCGCCCGGGCGAGCTCGGCCGCACCTACGCCGTGGTCTTCACCGACCTCGCCGGCAATCCGCTCGACGCCACCCAGGCCGAGCAGGACGCGGTGGTGCGCCGCCTCGCCCCCACCACCCGCTTCGCGGGCGTCAAACTGCAGAAGATCCACCTGGTCGAGAACGACCACAATCTCGAGTTCACCGTCGATCAGAGCGTCGACGACCTGACCCTGCGCCAGCGCATGCAGGGCATCCCCTTCAAGCGCGCCGCCGAGTCGCGCGACCTGTTCCACGTCACCAAGGGCATCGACCTGCGCGGTGGCGTCGAGTTTATCTGCCAGCTGCGCAACGACAGCTTCCAGCGCGTCGCCGCCGACGACGAGGTCATGAAGGTGCTGCGCGAGCGTCTCGACGTGCGCGGCCTGACCGAGCCGGTGGTGGCCAAGCTGTCCAACGGCGACATCCAGGTGGTCATCCCGGGCGGCACCACCGCCGACGCGGCGCGCACGCGCAAGGTCCTCGAGGACACCGGCCGCCTCGAGTTCCGCGAGCTGATCAAGGAGTTCGACGGCGTGCGCCTCGACGATCCCGAGTCGCCGGTGGTGCGCCGCGAGGACGGCAGCTACACCTTCGCGCCGAACACCCCGCACCAGCGCAGCCACCAGATTTTCCCCAAGCGCAGCGAGCCGGGCCTGGCGCCGACCACCTTCTACCAGCTCGCCAAGCCCGAGATCACCGGCCGCGACATCAAGTCGGCCAGCCAGGTGCTGAACCAGGGCGAGCCGGTGGTGGCGATCTCCTTCACCGCCACCGGCGGCACCCGCAACGAGGCCTTCACCCAGCGCCTGAAGTCCAGCCATGACAAGGACCAGAACTCCTACACCGGCCGCTTCGGCATCGTCTACGACGGTTCGGTGGTGTCCGCGCCGATCGTGATCCAGCCCACGCGCGACTCCTGCATCATCGAAGGCAAGTTCACCGAGGACGAGCTCGAGCGCCTGCAGACCGCGCTCAAGGCCGGCTCGCTGACCGTCACCCCCGAGGTGCTCAGCGAGCGCGACGTCGGCGCGACCCTCGGCATCGAGACCGTCAATCGCGCGATGCTTGCCATGCTCGCCTCGTTCGCGCTGATTATCGCCTTCATGGCCTGGTACTACAAGCGCCTCGGCATGGTCGCCAACCTCTGTCTGTTCGTCACCGCCTTCCTGGTGCTCGCCACGCTGTCGATCTTCAGCGCCACCATCACCCTGCCCGGCTTGGCCGGCCTGGTGCTGACCATCGGCATGGCGGTCGACACCAACATCCTGGTCTTCGAGCGTATCCGCGAGGAGCTGCGCGAGAACAAGGGCCTGCCCTTCGCGATCGAGCGTGGCTACGGCCGTGCCTTCTGGACCATCTTCGACGCCCATCTCACGACCTTCATCACCGCGCTGATCCTCTACTGGGTCGGCTCGGGCCCGGTCAAGGGCTTCGGTCTGTCGCTGATGATCGGCATCGTCATCAACCTCTACAGCGGCATCTTCGTGGGCCGCCTGCTCACCGACTGGCTGTGCAAGGGCCGCGAGACCGTGGCGATGGCCTCGTGGATCCCCGCGCTGCGCCTGCCTTACGTGCGCATGCGCCACATCGGCTATGCCTTCTCGATCCTCACCGGCTTGTTCGGCGCGGCGTGGTTCGCCTTCGGCCACAGCGTCACCGGCGGCGGCTTCGAGCGTAACTTCGACATCGACTTCACCGGTGGCAACATGGTGCAGGTGATCTTCAAGGAGCCCACCACCCTCGACGAGATCGACAAGCGCATCGCGTCGCTGCGCGCCGCCGGCGCCACGCGCGAAGACACCGCGCTGCTTGAGGACCTGCGCATCCAGTCCTATGTCGCAAGCGTCGGTGCGGACAGCCGGAGCAGCCGCCAGTGGGTGTTCCGCGGCCGTGACGAGGTCGGCTCGCGCTACGAGGCCGAACGCGACGCCAAGGAGCAGGAGCGCAACGCGCTCCAGCGCCAGTCCGAAGAGCAGCGGGGCCTGCTGCCGCCCAACGAGACCGAGGCGCGCCGCATCGACAAGCTGGTCGAGGCCAAGGCGGCCGAGGTCAAGGACGTGCAGACGCGCATCGCCGCGCGCACCGAGGCCTTCAAGAACGAGATCGCCGCCGCCTTCCCGGGCCTGCTCGCCGCCGAGGGCGACGAGGTGCTGTCCGCGAGCTGGAAGGACGCGACCCTGACCATCGGCCTGGCCACGCTCGAGACCCCGAACGCCAACCAAGCGAGCGGGCTCGGCGAGGCCCTCGCCCACCGCACCGAGTTGAGCGCGGCCACCGCCCGCCCGCTGCCCGCGCCGACGCCCGGCGTCGAGGTCACCGCGACCTGGCGCCAGGCGCCGGGAGCGCTGGCCAAGGCCGAGCTGAGCGACAAGGTCCTGACCCGGCTCGAGGCGCTCTTCACCCAGGCCGGTGCGACCCCCGAGTTGGCGCGCGGCCAGGCCAACGCCGCCTTCACCCTGCTCAATGGCATTGCCGCGCAGGCAGCGAAGGAACGTCTGACGGTGGCCAGGCCCTACCCGTCGAGCGAGCACTTCTCCGGCCAGGTCGCTGGGCAGATGAAGGTGCGCGCGCTGGTCGCGGTGGCGCTCAGCCTGATCGCCATCCTCGCCTACGTCGCCGCACGCTTCGAGTTCCGCTTCGGCATCGGCGCGGTGGTCGCGCTGTTCCACGACGTGGTGCTGACGGTCGGCCTGCTCTCGCTGTTCGGCCTGCGCATCGACCTCAACGTCATCGCCGCGCTGCTGACCATCATCGGCTTCTCGATCAACGACACCATCGTCACCTTCGATCGTATCCGCGAGAACCTGCCCAAGCTCGGCAAGTCCCTGGCCGAGGTCATCGACATCTCGATCGCCCAGACCATGTCCCGGACGGTGCTGACCTCGGGCACGGTGATCGCGACGGTGGCGATCCTCTACATCTTTGGTGGCGACGCCCTGCGCCCGTTCACCGCGACGCTGCTCATCGGCTTCACCCTGGGCACCTACTCGTCGGTGTTCGTGGCCGCGCCGCTGCTGCTGACCTTCAAGGCCAAGGCCCTGCCGACGCCGGTGCCGGTCGATCCCCATTTCGTCGAGGGCGATGGGCCCGTGGTCGAGGCCACCCAAGGCTGACACCTCTTCCAAGGCTGCTTGTGCTCGGAATTCCCGCTGACATGCTCCGCTTCCGTCCGTACCCGTGCACGCCGCCCCGTTGGCGCCTGCGCACCTTCCGATCGACCCTCCTGGAGACTGATTTTTGGCAATGATGCGACGCCGGAGCCGGCTGCCCCTGCCGCTCCCTGAACAGAGTAATCGTGCCCGGATCAATGATAAGATCCGCGTTCCCTCCGTGCGCCTGATCGATGAGAACGGCGCCCAGGTCGGGGTGGTCAACATCCAGGACGCGTTGTCGAAGGCCCTGGCCGCCGGCCTCGACCTGGTCGAGGTCGCCGCCGACGCCCGTCCGCCGGTCTGCCGCATCCAGGACTACAGCAAGTTCCTGTTCGAGCTGCAGAAGAAAGAGCGCCAGGCCAAGGCCAACGCGCACAAGGTCGACACCAAGGAGATCCGCCTGCGCCCCGGCACCGGCGACGGCGATCTCGACATCAAGGGCAAGCACGCCCGCGAGTTCCTGGAGGAGGGCCACAAGGTCGCCATCCTCCTCCAGTTCCGCGGTCGCGAGATGAGCCACAAGGAGCTCGGCCTGGAGATGATCCGCAAATTCATGACGCGCATCGAGGACATTGCGCGCATGGAGCAGGAGCCCCGCCAGGAGGGCCGGCGCATGATGGCGCTGGTCGTGCCGACGGCGAAGAAGTAGTCAGGGTTTCGCGCTCTGCCTGCGGGCGGAGACATGATTTCAGGAACCGGGAGATCGCCGTGATGGCGGTCTCCCGGTTTCGTTTTCAAGAACCGGTGCCGGATCCGCAAGCACGGCGCTGGTCGCGTGCCGTTCCTGGGAACGCCGAGCCCCAGCTCGGCTCGCACGTCAAGAACCGCACGCAAAGAATCCAGCCGAGCTGGGGCTCGGCGCTCCCAGGGGGCGGCGTTTTCCGCCTCCTGCCGCGCGCTTATCCGCGCCTCGCCCCGCCGCTCACCCCGCCAATTCCTTCCCGCGCTTCTCCGCGGCGACCAGCGCACGCGCGATGAGCCCGCCGAAATCGCCGTCTTCAAGTACCTTCAGGGCGGCGGCGGTGGTGCCACCGGGGCTGGTCACCTGTTCGCGCAGTTGGCGCGCGGCGAAGCCGCTCTGCAGCAGATAGTCCCACGAACCGGCGCCGGTCTGACCGACCAGCAGGACGGCCTCGTCGCGGGTGAAGCCGATCTGCTCGGCGCCGGCGACCAGGGCCTCGGCGAAGCGGAAGAAGTAGGCGGGGCCGCTGCCCGAGACGGCGGTGATCGCGTCCATGCGCGCTTCGTCGGCGAGACGCAGGACCTTGCCGCAGGGCGCGAACAGCGCTTCGGCGAGATCGAGATCGCCGGACGAGGCGTGCGCGCCGCGGCACAGCCCGACCATGCCGCGACCGATCGCCAACGGGGTGTTGGGCATGGCGCGGATGATGCGCGCGCCGGCCGGCAGCCAGGCGGCGAGCTTCGCGCTGGGCATGCCGGCGAGGATCGAGACCAACACCTGGTCGGCCTGCCAGGCGGCCGCGAGCGCGGGCACCACCTGCGCCGCCATCTGCGGCTTGATCGCCAGCACCACCAGGCGCGCGCCGGCGACCGCCACGTGGTTGTCCGCCGTGGCCTGGCAGCCGAGGCCGGCGAGCAGCGCGCGCTTGTCCGCATCCGGCTCGGCGACCGCGATGCGCGGCGCCGCCGGCAGCTGGCGCAGGGCGCGGACCATGGCGGTGGCCATGTTGCCTCCGCCGATGAAAGCGAGGGACGGCAGGGTGGCGGTCGCGGCGTGGCTCATGCGGGCTCGTTGGTCGGGTGGAGGGGGCGAGCGTGGGGAGATGGGGGGCGGGGCAAGGGGGAGACGCGGGGGCGCAAGGGGAATCGCCGCCGCCCTGGAAATCCGCGGACAACCCCTGCGGGGGCTGTTACGCTGCCACCCATGACCGTTCCGCTCACCGAAGTGCAGGTCGACGGCCTGGTGGGGCCCACCCACCACTTCGGCGGTCTCAGTTCCGGCAATCTCGCCAGCCAGGCGCATGGCGGCTGGCGCAGCCGGCCGCGCGCGGCGGCGCGCCAGGGGCTGGCGAAGATGCGCGCGGTGCTGGAACTCGGCATGGTGCAGGTCGCGCTGCCGCCGTTGCCGCGGCCCGACCTCGCGCTGCTGCGCGCCTGCGGGCTGGGCGAGGATGCGCAGACCAGTCTCGCCCAGGCGGCGGCGCACGCGCCCTACCTGCTCCAGCTCGCCTCCTCCAGCGCCTTCATGTGGACGGCCAACGCGGCGACGGTGGTGCCGGGCGTCGACAGCAGCGATGGCCGCACGCACGTGGTCGCGGCCAACCTCGTCGCGATGTCGCACCGTGCGCGCGAAGGCACGGCGCGCGCCGCGCAGCTGCGCCGGTTGTTCCGGCGCGGCGCGGTCGCCATCCACGAGCCGCTGCCGGCGCTGCCGGCACTTGGCGACGAGGGCGCGGCCAATCACACCCGCCTGTGGGCGCCGGGCGTGCCCGCGGTGCACCTGTTTGTGCACGGGCGCGTTGCTGAGATGGGCGCAAAACTCAGCGGCGAGGCGGAGGCCGATGCCATGCCCACGCGCTTCCCGGCGCGTCAGACCCTGGAGGCGAGCCAGGCGGTGGCGCGCTGCGCGCATTTGCCCGAGGCGCGCGTGGTGCACGCGCGCCAGCACCCCGCGGCGATCGACGCCGGCGCCTTCCACAATGACGTGGTCATGGTCGGCGATGGCGACCACCTGCTGATCCACGAGCGTGCCCTGGTCGACCAGGGCCACGTCCTGCAGGAGCTGCGTCGGCGCATCCCGTCATTGGTCGTTGCCCAGGTCGGCGAGCGCGACCTGTCCCTGTCCGAGGCGGTGCGCACCTACCTGTTCAACAGCCAGCTGCTCTCCACCCCGCACGGCCGCGTGCTGCTCGCCCCCGAGCAGGCCAGCGAGGGGCCCGCCGGCGCGATCATCCAGCGCCTGCTGCGCGAGGGCTTCCTGGCGCGGGTGGTGCACCTCGACTTGGGCGAGAGCATGGCCAACGGCGGTGGCCCCGCCTGCCTGCGCCTGCGCCTGCCGCTCGCCGCCGATGAGCTCGCCGACCTCGTTCCCGGCGTGGTCATGACTCCGGCGCGCCTGGGCGTGCTCGAGCACTGGGTTGATCGCCACTACCGCGAGGAGCTGTCACGTGCCGATCTCGCCGACCCGCAGCTCTGGGAGGAGGGGCATAACGCGCTTGTCGACCTTGAGCGCCTGCTGGCCCTGGACGTTACCAGCTCCTGAGTGGCATCATCGCTGCTGAAAAGGCGTTGCGACGAGATGCCAGGCCGGTGTATAGTGCTGCATGGCCAAGGGCGCGGTACTTGAGGAGTCGTTCATCAGTGCCATCGGCCTGGGTGAGCAGCTCGTGACGCTCAGCAGGGCGATCGGCAACCAGCGCCATCCGGTTCTGGATGAGCAGATCTTCGATCTGCATGTCGTCGAGCACCCCGAGGTCATCTACCTTGAGCGCAGCTACGTCTTCGAGCACCAGGTCTCGATCAAGCCGACGTATGACAAGGGCACGCGCCTGCTGATCTGGTTGCAGCGCACCGTGCACCGCCATCCGACCACCAAGGCGCCGGTGCCGCTGCTGCTCGCCCGCGAGCTGTTCCTGCTCGGCGATTGGCGCGAGTTCCAGCGCTTCAAGATGTTCGTGAAGAGCATGCGCATCCTCGACGCCCAGGCGCGCGAATGGCTGACCAACCACCATCAGGAGCTGCCCGAGCTCGCCGCCACCGACGTTGGCCTGGCGCGCGTGCTCGAGCACCTCGGCCAGGTCGCCGAGTGGCCCGACCTCGACGGCGCCACCAACCGCGCCAACGCTCTGGAGGCGGTGGCCAAGACCTTTGGCAAGGGATTGAGCGTGGTGCGCGCCAGCCCGACCCTGCCAAAGCTGCTGCTCGCCTTCCCGCCCGATGTGCGCTTCAACATCTTCCGCCTGCTCAGCTTCGTCGAGGATGAGAAGGGCGGCAGCCAGGCGCTGATCCGCTTCCTTGCCAACATCGCGGGCGCTTCGGGCGATCCCGAGCTGGTGCGCGCGACGCGCGAACTGAAGACCGCCCGCGATCTGCAGGAGGCGTTCGGGCGGGTGCGCAAGTTCCTGTTCTCGGTGCATACGTCCGCCGCATGATGCGGACATGGACGAACCCTTCGCCAGCAGCAGCCCCTGGGACCCGAGCGCGGTGGTGTGGAGCGGTCCGGCTGCCGGAGCCGCGCTCGTCGTCCGCGAGGTAGCTGCTGCCGCCGCCGCCTTCCCCGCCTGGGCATCCTGCGCCGACCGTACCGCGGTCCTGCGCCGGCTCGCGGCGGTGCTTGTCGAACGGCGCGGCGACCTGGTTTCGCTGCTGATCCGCGAGGCCGGCAAGTGCCGCAACGACGCCGAGAACGAGGCCGACCTGCTGCCGCGCAAGATCGCCATCACCCTCGACCAGGCGCTGCCGCGCACGCCCGGCGTCACCGCCATCGATGACGCGTCCAGCGAACCACAAATCGCTTGGCGGCCGCGCGGCGTGGCGGCGGTGCTCGGGCCGTTCAATTTTCCACTCCACCTGCTGCACGGCCTGGTGGTGCCCGCCTTGGCGGTGGGCTGTACCGTGGTCGCGAAGCCCAGCGAACGCTGCCCCGCACTGGGCACGCTCTACCGCGACGCCATCGCCGCCGCCGGACTCGGGCAGGTGTGCCGCGTCATCCAGGGCGGCCATGCCACCGCGGCGGCGCTCATCGCGCAGCCGGCGCTGGCCGTGGTCGCCGCGGTCGGCGGCCGGGCCATGGGCCTGGCGCTGGCGCGCGCGCTCAGCCAGCGGCCCGAGGTGGTGCTGGCGCTCGAGCTGGGCGGCGTCAATCCCGCGCTGGTGCTGCCCGACGCAGAGCTGCCGGCTGCGGCTGCGGCCATCGCCGAGGGCGCGTGGCGCATGGCCGGACAGCGCTGCACGGCGACGCGGCAGGCGCACGTCCCGCTGGCGCAGTGCGACGCGCTGCTGGGTGCGCTGCGCAGCGAGCGCGCACGCTGGCGGCCAAGCGGCGAGCCCACCGGCCCCGTCGGAACGATGATCGATCATCAGACGCGCGACCGCTTTCTGGCGACGTGGCGCGCTGCGCCGGACGGCCTGGACCTGATCGCCGGCAGCCTCGACGCGCCCGCCGGAACGGCCGCCTGCGCCGAGCCGCTGCTGTTCCTGCTCCGCGACCCGGCGCTGCGCGCGCACCCGCTGCTGCGCGACGAGCAGTTCGGCCCGGCGCTGGTCATCGATCCCTACGCCGACCGCGGGGAATGCCTGGCGCGGCTCGCCGCCAACCCTTACCGCCTCGCCGCCGCGGTCTTCACCGCCTCACGCGCGGACTTCCTCGCCTGTGCCGTCGCCTTGCCCTACGGCTTGGTCAACCACAACCGCCAGACCGCCGGCGCGCGCTCCGACCAGCCCTTCGGCGGGCTTGGCCTGAGCGGCAACGGACGGCCCGCGGCGCTGGTCGCGAACCAGATCTTCGCCGACGAGACGGTGGTCTGGTGATCCGCTGCCCGCCGTCCGCGGCGGGCGGGCGGGTGGAGAGGTGCGCGCAGCGCGCTGCGGGCGGCGCGCTGCGGCGGAGTGGATCCGCGTGCCGGTGCCACGTCCGGCGCCCGGCACGACGACCCTTGCGTCCGCTCATCCGCCACCCCGCACCTGCACCTGCCAATCGTCCGGACCGAGCTGGCGCACGCTGACGCGTTCGCCCAGGAAGGAGGCGATGACCGCGGCGTTGGTGGTGGTGTGGTCGCTGGGGGCGGCGGTGCGGAAGCGGCCGCCGGCCGCGATCGCCAGTGGCAGCAGCAGCTGGTCGGCGAGGTGCTCGCCGACCGGCGCCCCGGCGTCCAGATAGCGCTGCGCCTCCTTCCCGGCCTTGCGCGCGACCTCCTCGGCACGCGTGCGCAGCTCGCCGAAGCCGGTGATGACCTCGGTGACGTGGGCGTAGCGCAGGGTGATGGTCAGCACGTTGCCCGGGCCGTCGGCCTGGACCTCGTCCTCATCGCATTCCGCGTACGACCACTTCAGCTGGTGTTTGATGGCTTCGATCTCGCGGTGGGCGACGTGCGCCGGCAGGTTGGCGATCATTGCGCGCGCATGCCGGCCCAGGAACTTGCCGCGCTCATCCAGCTCCAGCGCCCACGGCGCGACCAGTGGCTGGATGACCGCGACGATGCGCCCGCCGCCCGCGGGGTAGAAGCCGTGGCGCTCCAGGCGCAGTTCGACGGTCGCGCCGATGCGCGCCAGCACCGGCAGGAAGCTGTCACGCAGGAACTCGAACGGCGGCGCCATGCTGTTGTGCGTGCCGCCCTCGATCACCACCGTCGACGGCGCGGACGCGCGCAGCAACGGTGGCAGCACGGTCTGCAGCACCAGCGAGGCGGAGCCCGCCGAGCCGATGGAGAAGTGGTACTGCCCCGCGACGACGCCCTGCGGCGAGAACGTCACCTCGCGCGACCCGAGCTCGGCGCCCTCAACCTGGGCGTTGCAGATGCGCGCCGCCGCCTGCACGCAGGTCAGATGCTGCTTCTGCAGCCCCGGCTTCGGCCGGCGCGCACGGATGTTGACGATCCGGACCGGCGTGCCGGTGATCGCGGACAGGGACAGCGAGGTGCGCAGGATCTGGCCGCCGCCTTCGCCTTGGGAGCCGTCGATGGTGATCATGGGGGTGTCCGATGAGAGATAGAACAGGAGGCGCGGAGGCGCGGAGATCGGAGGAGAAGAGTGGATGAGTGGGAGCGGATAGAGAATGAGGAGGACCAGGTGAAATGCTGGCGAGATCAGAGGGCAGGTGCACGGATGGCCAAGCGGTGGATGCCGTCGCGAAGAACCGGCGAATGGAAATTCAAGATGAGGCCGACGGATAGGCCGGCCATGCGAAGGTAGGTCAGCAATTGAGCCTTGTGGATCCTCAGGACGACTTCGACAGCCTTTATTTCCACGATGACGCGCTTCTCAACCAGCAGGTCGAAGCGAAAACCCGGGGTGATATCGCGGCCACGGAAGCGAACGGGGATCAGACCCTGTCGGTCATAGGACATGCCCTCATCTTCGAGCGCAATGGCCATGCATTCTTCGTATGCTGATTCCAACAGGCCCTGGCCCAGTTCGCGGTGGACCCCGATAGCCACGCCGATGACACGTTCCGTGATAAGGTTGATCTCCGCCATGCCTTCTCCTCTGATCTCCGCGTCTCCGCGCCTCCTGTTCTATCGGTTGTCAATCACC
Source organism: Planctomycetota bacterium (assembly GCA_038213805.1). Taxonomy (GTDB): domain Bacteria; phylum Planctomycetota; class UBA11346; order UBA11346; family UBA11346; genus BOG-1363. Next base: position 59,520 of record JBBQSO010000028.1, read on the forward strand.
GCGGAATCATCCCTTCACGCACACCACCTGCTTCAGCGTATGCACGACCTCGACGAGGTCGCTCTGCGCCGCCATCACCGCGTCGATGTCCTTGTAGGCCATCGGCGTCTCGTCGATCACACCGGCGTCCTTGCGGCATTCGACGCCCGCGGTCGCCGCCTTGTGGTCATCGACCGTGAAGCGCCGGTGCGCTTCGCCGCGCGACATCACCCGGCCGGCGCCGTGGCTGCACGACTGGAAGCTGTCCGGGTTGCCCTTGCCGCGCACGATGAAACTGCGGGCGCCCATCGAGCCCGGGATGATGCCCAGCTCGCCGAGGCCGGCGCGCACCGCACCCTTGCGGGTGACGAACACCTCGCTGCCGAAGTGCTCTTCGCGCTGCACGTAGTTGTGGTGGCAGTTGACGGCCATTTCGCCGTGGGTGAAGGCGGGCAGCAGCCCGCTCCCGGTCAGCGCGTCGAGCACCGCCAGCATCATCAGGTCGCGGTTCTGGCGAGCGAAACGCTGGGCCCACTCGACCGCGAACACGTAGTCCGCGAAGTGCTCGGCGCCCTCCTCGAAGTAGGCCAGGTCCTTGTCCGGCAGGTTGGCGAGGTGCTGGCGCA